>CAYUMU010000008.1:0-45118 GCA_964445985.1 uncultured Pirellulales bacterium
CTCGCGTGCCTTGCTTACGCCCGACGCGTCAGCAAGGGAATCCCACAAGCATCCCTCGCACCTAGAAAACGGTAGAGTCAGCAAATCGGGAAGTTATTCTTCGTTGGCTCCCATGCCTGCGGGAATCATTCGGTCCCCGCGTGATTGCGGCTTGACGATGGGCTTGCGAAATGGGGCCATTCGCGTTGGCGTTAAATCCGCACCGGGATCCCCCGGGCCGCCATGACCTGTTTGGTTTCGCGGATGGTGAACTCGCCATAGTGAAAAATGCTGGCGGCGAGGGCGGCGTCGGCATGGCCATGCAAGATGGCGTCCGCCAGGTGCTGGGGGTGCCCTGCCCCGCCGCTGGCCACCACGGGGATCTGCACGGCCTGGCTCACGGCGGCGGTGATTTCGAGGTCGTAGCCGTTCTTGGTGCCGTCGGCGTCCATGGAGGTGAGCACGATTTCACCAGCCCCGAGTCGTTCCACCTCGCGGGCCCAGGCCACGGCTTCCAAGCCCGTTCCGACCCGGCCGCCGTTAATGTGAACCTCCCAAAATTCCTGGCCGTCGCGCTCGACCCGTTTGGGGTCGATATTGACCACAATGCACTGGCTCCCAAAACGCTTGGCCGCCTGGCGGACAAACTCGGGGTCTTTCGGAGCCGCGGAGTTGATGCTCACTTTATCGCAGCCGGCGTTCAGCAAGTCGCGGATATCTTCGAGCGTGCGAATGCCCCCGCCCACCGTGAGCGGCATAAAAACCACGTCGGCCGTCCGAGCCACCACGTCGCGAATGATGGCCCGAGCTTCGTGGCTGGCCGTGATGTCGAGGAACACCAGTTCATCGGCCCCCTCGGCCTCGTAACGCGCGGCCACTTCCACGGGATCGCCCGCGTCTCGCAGTTGAACGAAGTTGGTGCCCTTCACCACGCGGCCTTGGTGTACGTCCAGGCAAGGGATCACACGTTTGGCAAGCATGGCGGGCGGACTCAATGGAGGGGATAGGGGATCAGGGAGGAGCCAAAAGCCGGATCGCGTCGGGCGGCTGGCTTATGGCGACTCTTCCTTAGGCGGCGAGGGGGGCGTTCCGCCCGGCGGGGGCGTGCCATGTCCGGCCAGAATATAGCGCGTGCGCTGCAGCGCGTAATCTTCGCGGCTGGGCTCATCCACGGCCACTTCGCCAGCCTCGGCGGCCCGCTCGAAAAACCGTTGCAAGAACGGCCGACACCACCCGCAGCCTGTGCCCGCCCCAAAGCACTCGCTAATTTGGCTCACGCGACGGGGACGCTCCACGCGGATAAAGTTGACGACTTTCCGCTTGGTGACATGAAAGCACAGGCAGATTTCGTCACTTAATTCCATGGGATGAACATCCGACCGAACCACTGGTTTTCCCCGATATGTTCAAGTATACGGTGAAAAAAAGTGGGGTCGAGCCGGTGGCCCCCTGACTCATCGCCTTAGTTTCTTGCTCGTTAACATCTCTGCAAGCCGCAGAGAACTTTAATGCCTCAGCGTCCGTTTGCGGTTTACCCGCCTTAAGGTTGCCCTCGGCTTGGTCGCTAGAAACACAGTTTGGGGCAGGGGCAACCACCCACATGAGCGCAACAACGCAAGTAGCGCTGGATTGGGCGAGTTTTATGCTTCGGCACGTTTGTTGCAGTATTATTGGGATCGACAGGCGGGGAATTTATATGCGGTAAGAGTAACTCTTGTCTGCATTTGGAGATGCGAAGCACTCAGCATGCCGCGGCGCTACTTCGCTAGAATCGTAAACTTTCTCAGCCCTCCAAAAAGGTTGTTGGCCACGGAGGTCAACATTCAGCGCCTATGTCCTACGTTCCCCGCCCCCTCTCCGAGATGTCGCGATCCGAGCCAGGAAAGATCGACTGCGACGCTCGTTCACTAAGGCTCGGCAGCGCTGCATATGCGCGGGATCATTACCTGGTTGGTGAGCTTCAAACGGGTTTGACGATCGAGTGTTCCAATTCCTGGGAATCGTTGGGGGATCGCATTTGTGGGCCTTCGCAAGCCCAGGTGTTGATTCTGGCGGGCGGTTTGGGCGATGCCCATGCAGGGAACTCCGCCAGCCGGGTGGCGGTGGAATCGATCACGCGGTATTTGCTCGAGCACCCGCTGGGCAGCGAGCACGGCCCCCAAGCGGCAATGGCGGCCGCGTTTGCCGCCAGCCAGCAAGAATTGCGGCAACGCCGCGCATCGCCGCGAGAAAGCAACTCTTCGGCCACCTCGGTAACAATGGCGTTGGTTCAATGGCCCGACGTTCAGATTGCCCACGTGGGCGACATCCGTTGCTTGCTTTACCGCCGCGGAAAGTTGCAGGCCCTGACCTCGATTCACACGCTGGGGGCGAAGTGTTCCCAGGCCAACGACTCGGATTGGCCGGCGCCGAGCTGGCGCGACGTGTTGTGGAATGCCATTACGGGCACGGAACGCAATGCCGAGCCGGAGTTCGCCCAAACGCAGCTTACCTTGGGCGACGCGCTGATCATGATGACGGCGCCCCTGGCCAAGGCGGTCTCTGAAATGCGGCTCGTCAATCTGCTGCGCGAGGATCTGGCGGCGACCGATACGTGCGGCCGGCTGCTGGAAGCGGCTCAAGCCGGAGGATGCCGCGAGGAGGGCGCCGTGCTGGTCGTGCGATTCCGCAGCCCTCAACGCTGGGAACAACTTCAGGCCAGCCAGCAGGCGACAAACGACCGTGGGCAGCGGGCCGGCAATGGCTCGTCGGCAAAATCGAGCCCGGGGCCATCCTCGCCGCGCTTCTCGTAGCTCGTTGGCCGATGGACCTTGTGAACCAGCGGCAAGGGTTAGAGCTGGATGACTTCGCGGGACCGTGGCGAGGTCGGCCCCGAGCTGTCGCCGGGGTCTTGTTCGCTGCTGACCGGCGTGGTGGGGTGCGGATGGGCTCGGCGGGCGATCACTTCCACCAGCAAGACCGCCCCGGCGGCCACAATGGCCAGAACGGCGGACACCAGGATTTCCAGAGCCGAGGGCCAGGGATCGCCGGCTTCCATTTGGAAGGGCCACAACCGGCCCTCGGTTTGGAAGGGCCATACTTTGCGGAGCGAGCCGAACATGAACCCGCACAGCACCGCCATGGTGGCCGACTCGTAGTGAGTGAGCAGCAGCCGCAAGATCTTGGTGAAGCCCAGCAATCCAATCACGCAACCCGAGGCAAATACGGCCATAAAGATCAGGTTGTCCAGGGTGATCGCGCCGTGCGCCACTTCACTCACCACGCCAATCACGTGATGGTACATGCCCATGATCACCAGAATGAATGCCCCGCTAATGCCGGGCAAGATCATCGCGCAGATCGCGATCACGCCGCTAAAGAACAAGTAGCCATAGCCGACGTTTTCCACCTTGGTTTCGATCAGGCCGGTAAGCCAGAAGGCGAAGACCGCGCCTGCGATGGCCATGGCAATCCGCGGCGCCGTCCAACGCCGCACGATTTGCGCCACCAGCAGGCAGGAGACCGCGATCAGGCCGAAAAATACCGAGAGCGTGGGCTGAGGGTGTTCGTCGAGCAGGAATTTCATCACCCTGACCAATGCCAGAATGCCGGTGCCGATTCCTAGCCCTAGCGCCAGGCAAAACCGCAGGTCGATATGGGCTGCCGCTTGCCGCCACTGGCGGGCGCGAATGTACCCCAGCAGCGTGAGGTCCACATGGCTGATGGCGGTTACCAGCCGGAGATAGATGCCGAGCACCAGGGCGACCGTTCCGCCCGACACGCCTGGCACCACGTCGGCGGCGCCCATCGCCACGCCTCGGGAGATCATGGCGAGGTCTTGTTTCCAGCCCGCGGGAGGGTGTTGGTCTTGCATGGCCCATCGATATAGGTGAGCGGAGGTGGCGACTGCAAGCAAGCGGGTCGCCGCGGTGGCGAGATCGTGCCATTTCCCCGAACGTGTGGGAACGGGAACGCCCAGGCACGATAGGAAAACCTCGAAAGCTGGTCAAGCTGAGTCGCGAACGCCCTCGGGTGCTCGGGTGCTGATCGCAGCCAGGCGATGGCGAATGTGGAGTGACAGCAGCTTACTTGGTTTGCCCTATAAGGCCGCGAGCGGCGTCCGCACGAACCACAGGCCGGGTCCGCCGGGCTGCGATTTATCCAGGTCGAAGAACAGCGTTCCCAGGGTGTGGTCGTCGATTTGCACGGTTCGCGGCCAACCGCGGCCGGGAATGTTGCGGCCCGGGTTGTAGATGGTCACGGCCCCGTCGTAGTCCCAAGTGCGGCCGTCGTCGCGCGAGATAATTAGACTAAATCCCCACTCGTCGTCGCGGCCCACGCCGTATTCAATGTTGGAAAGCACGATCCGTCCGTCGGCCAACGCCAGCAGGTCATATCCGGCGACGCCAAAATAGGGAAATGTTTGCAAGGCCTGCCACGACTTGCCGCCGTCGCTGGAGCGAAGCCCTCGAACCATTTTGACCGGCGGCCCGGCTGGCACTTGCGAGTCGGCCTGGGGTGCTCCGCTGAGGATGGCGCCGCCGGGCGTGGCGATGATCGGCACCATGCCATGATTGCGGCCATCACCCCAGGTGGCCGACGCATGCGTCTTGGGATCATAAACCACGGTGCGATCGTAGAGAGGGCAGACCCAACGTCCGTCGGGCAGTTCCAGCACCGGGTGACGCAGGCACGCGTAGTTGGTGAGGTCTTCCAGCGGCAGATCCAGCGGTTTGCTCCAGGTATGCCCAAAGTCTTCGCTGATGCTGAACTGCGGGGTGCGCCAGCGACGATCGCCTTCCTGCCGATAGCACGACCAGTGCAGCACGATCCGGCCGTCGCGGAGCGTGGTCAGCGAACCGGGGTAAATGGAGCAGTCGTTAATGCCTGCGATCGCCTCAGGCTTGCTCCAGGTCTTGCCGCCATCGGTCGACCGGCAGAGCAGCAGTTCCTTGCCGCCTCCGCCGCTGATGTTGTAAACCGCCAGCAAATCGCCTTGGGCGGTGCGGCACAGCGAGGGGTGAATATGCCCTCCAATCACATCGGCCACGCGCACGGGAGCTTCTGGCTTGGCGCCGGTAGGCTCTGCCGCGGCGGCCGACGGCAAGAAAGTAATGGCGCCTAGCAAGAGTGCCGCCGTGCAAAAAGCCCCGCTGGTTATCGCGCGCATGGTCGTAGCTCCCGCGTTAAGGCGTTCTCGATCAAAGCAACGATGGCTGCTTGGCCCAATCTTGGCTGCTTGGTCCCAGCGCTGCAAGCAAGTTGGCGGCAAAGTCTCAGTAGTAGCGGGGAAAAACACCGCCATTGCCGTAAGTGGCAACGAGAGTGCGAATCGGCCGGGGAATGTGGGCAATCGCCACCAGAGTTGTATTCCGCGCTTTCGTTACGATTTATCCGGGGGATTAACGGTTCATAGCCGTACAGCCGATTGACCCGAGCGCGGCATGATCTAAGGTTCCCCAGAGGGAAGCTGGCCAAGAGCCTATCCAATGACTCCCTCGCCCCTGGGCGGCGGAGGGCAAGGGGAAACAGGGTTTCGGATAGGCTCTAAACCCAATTCGCGGTTCGGTCCCCAACCAAGGGCCGACGGATCATTTACTTCCCGGAATGTGCCTGATGGTCTAACACTACCCAGAACACCGTCATTCCCGCGCAGAACCTGCCCTCGTGAAGACGGGGGCGGGAATCCAGTCGCGGCGGATACGACTCCACAATTAACATCGGCGTGGATGCAAACTGCAAAACGGGAAGTTATTCTTCGGCTGGCCCTTACGTTGTCGATCTCTGGTTGGATGCTATCACCTTGAAAGCTCAATACATTAATCCGTTCTTGGACGCCCTCGTTAACGCCTTCGATATGATGCTTGGCTGCAAAGTCCAGCGCGGAGCATTGACGCTGAGCAGCAAGAAAATGGCCACGCATGACTATAGCGGCGTGATCGGCCTTTCGGGCGAAGCCGTCGGCACGGTGGTTGTAAGCCTTTCGTCGTCGGTCGCCCTCAAGGCCACGGCGGCGATGTTGATGACGACCGAAGATCAGGTGACCCGAGAAGAAATCGTGGATGCCGTGGGCGAGCTGGCCAACATGGTCGCCGGCGCCGCGAAAGCCAAGCTGGAAGAGTTTCAGCTATCGGTCAGCCTGCCGAATGTGATCACCGGCGAAGGCCACGAGATTTGCTTCCCCAGCAACGTGACGCCGATTTGCGTGCCCTACGAAAGCGACTGGGGTCCGCTGACGTTGGAAGTAGGCATGGCCAGTGCTCCGGTCCTCGTGTAAGCGGCAGCCCCCCTGGCTTGTGGCCTGGCCGTCTCGGCCAAGAGTGCACGGAGCCAAATCCCGCAAAGAGAGCGGTGGTGCCCCGACGGAAAATCCGGCGCCCACACAGGTTCTCCCATCGCGAAATAGCAGACTTTCTAACGCTGCTTCACGGGCGAGACGCCCGAGCCACGATGTCGCTATCTGGCAACCGCACATCCACGCTGTGGCGGTGCGCGGTGAGGCCTTCTTGGTTGGCTAAGATCCGCACGTCGTTGGCCAGGTTCTCCAGGTCCGCGCGGCTGGCGGCGATCACGCTGTGCGACCGCTGGAAGTGGTTGGAAGTTAGCCCGCTGGCAAACCGGGCCGTTCCGCCGGTGGGCAGCACGTGCGAAGGGCCAGCCGCATAGTCTCCCAAGGCCACGGGGCTGTAATGCCCTAGGAAGGCCGCGCCCGCGTTGGGAATCTGCTCCAGCAGTTCTTCCGGGTTTTCCACGGCCAGATGCAAATGCTCGGGGGCCACGGCGTTGGCCACCTCGGCCGCTTCTTGTGAATTGCGAACCAGGATCAAGGCGCCAAAGGCTTCCAGCGATTCGCGCGCCAACGCGCCCCGCTGCAAGTGGCCCAGTTGTTTTTCCAGCTCAACGAGCACTTCGTCGATCAAGAGCGCGTGCCAGGTAACCAGGATGCTGGCGCCCGGCGAGTGTTCGGCCTGCGAGATGAGATCGGCCGCGGTGTGGCTGGCCTGGGCCGTTTCGTCGGCCACCACGACCACTTCGCTGGGGCCGGCGATGGAATCGATATCGACCTGGCCGTAAACCTGCTGCTTGGCCAGGGCGACGAACAAATTGCCAGGGCCAACGATCTTGTCGACCCGTGGCAAGCCCTGCACGCCATAAGCCAGGGCGGCCACGGCTTGCGCGCCGCCCAACCGGTAGACTTCCGTAATGCCCAACTCGTGACAGGTTGCCAGCAGTTCTCGGTTATATGATCCAAAGGGTGTGGGGGGCGCCACCACGGCCAGTTCGCGCACCCCGGCCGCTTGGGCCGGCACGGCCGTCATCAACACCGTGGAAGGATAAGACGCCGCGCCGCCAGGCACGCAAATGCCCACCCGGGCCAGCGGTACATAACGCTCGGCCAGGTAACCTCCGCCAGGTAGGGGAACCGTGACGTCGCGGTGCAGAATGGCCTGCTGGAATCGCAACACATTGTCGCGGATGCGTTTGACGGCGTCGAGGAATTGGGGAGCGGCGGCCGCGTGGGCTTTCGCCAGTTCCTCCGCCGGAACCCGAAAGGTTTCAGCCGTGAGCTGGGCTTTATCAATCCGGACCGCATAATCCAGCACGGCGGGCAGGCCCAAGGTGCGCACGTCATGCAGAATGGTGGCGACCACTTCTTGCGGCGTGAGCGGCTTGCCAAAAACTTCAATCGTGCGGTGACGGCCCGCCTCGCTGACCACATTGCCCTGGGGGCTGAGCTGAGCCCGAATGCGAGCGAGGGCGGCGGAGAGATCGTCGCGGGAACTGTCGATGCGGGTAATGTTCAGGTTCGGCATGACTGAGGGAGAAGGCGCGAGGTCTTTGTGGGGAGCGGAACGTCCCAATTTTGGATGCGGAAACGACTTCACTGCCCCCGGGCCGCTGCCACCGCTTGCACAAACTTGCGGGCCTGGCTTTCGATGCGTTTCAGGTCGCCTTCCATCAGGGCCTTGGTTTCGGCCAGGGCGCCGCCCACGCCCAAGGCACAGGCGCCCGCCTTGAGGAAGTCGCCCGCGTTTTCGGCGGTGACGCCGCCGGTGGGCATCAGACGAATTTGCGGGAGCGGGCCGCGGAGGGCCTTTAAGTATTGTGGTCCCACGCAGTCCGACGGAAAGACCTTGACGATATCGGCCCCGGCTTGCCAGGCGGCGACGATTTCGGTGGGGGTAAAAGCCCCCGGCATGGCCAGCTTGCCGTAGCGCTTGCAGGCCCGGATGACGTCCAACTGCACGGTGGGGGAAACCAGGAACTGGGCGCCGGCGGAAAAGGCGATCCGGGCGGTCGGTTCGTCGAGCACCGTGCCGGCCCCGAGTAATACGCGGTCTCCCAGGCGGTCGGCCACGGTTTCGAGCACTTTTTCGGCCTTGGGCACGGTGAAGGTGACTTCGATCACTTCCACGCCTCCCGCCAGCAGAGCCTCGGCGGCATCGGCCAGGCGTTCGCCGCTGGGGGCCCGCAGGATGGCCACCAAACCGGTTCGCAACACGCGAGCCAAAGGGTCTTCTTTCACCGTCATGAATCCTCCCAGATTGCCCTTTGGCGAAGCGGGGTATTCCGCATAGAATCAAAGCGTTGGGTAGACAGTATCGCTGCCGACGCAAGTAGTTTCATCGCCAGCGCTAGCCCGGCACCTGAGCTTTGGCGACGGTAATCCCAAAACTTGCCGCGAGAAGCAAAAATACCATGGGCCAGCCGCAGCGAGGTTTCGTAGTAGACGAGACCCAAGGCGGCAAGCCACAATAAGACGATCTCGTAAAAGCACAGCCTAGGAACCGGCCTGGGGAGTGTCAACGCACTGCAAGCGTTGCTCGGCTGGGTACTTTGACAAGATGGAGTGTCCAGATGAGATCCTTCCCCTGGGGAGTAAGTTCGGCCCAGCGGGGGAAGCGGCTCGGCCGGTAGAATCAGCGTGTTGGAAGCATGAGCAGAAGATGGACGGAATTGCCGGTGATCGAGATAATTGGGGACGGGGGGATTTGAGAAAGCTAGAGCATCGGTGGGCGCTTGGTGATTAGGAGCCCCCCCGCCGAGCAGAAGCGTGAAGGCGATGCTCGACTTCCTCACCACCCCTACGGCGAAATACGTGTTGCTGTTTGCCGGCATGGCCGCTTTATTGGCCATGGGGTTTTACGTAATCCAAAAATTCCGTTCCAGCCTCAAAGACAACCTACCATCGGCCAGTGACCACATCTCGCATTTTCGGGATTTGCGATCGCAAGGTAAGCTGACCGACGAAGAATACCGAACTATAAAGACGCAGCTGGCGAAGAAGTTCCAAGACGAACTAAGAGACGCAGGCAACGAGAGTTAGCGGGAGATGGATCTTGCGGTCGGGGTAGTCCTTGCGGACTGTGCCGGCAGAGAGGTTTGCCTTCCAAAAACCGGTGCGTTGAGCCCTCGCGGTTCGATACGAAGACCTTCCGAGGATGGTTGGAAACCAGGCCAGCGACATCACGAGCAGCTCGACGCAGAGGTCATGGATGTCCCGTTGGCGGAGAGGCGCCTGTGCCTCCCCGTGCCACGCGAGCGATAATTGTGCTGGGAACTGTATGGTCGGCCCGGTGTCGTTTCCTGGTGGGAGCGAGACTCGGCAACCGGAAAGGAGTAGGCATGCCCTCCGGCAGGGACATGAATATTGGTAAGCGAGGCACTGGCGGCAACAAACGCAACGCGTTCTGTTCGTTCTGCCGCAAAAGCTATCGCGAAGTGGGACCGCTCGTTGAGGGACCCGGCGATGTGTACATTTGCGGTGAATGCATCGAGTTGTGCCAGTCCATTCTGGACCAGGAAAAGCGTCGTCGCGGTAGCGACAAACAGCTTTTCAAAAAGGTTCCCTCACCTCGGGAAATTGTTACACAACTGAACGAGTATGTGATTGGCCAAGAGCACGCCAAAAAGGTGCTCTCCGTGGCCGTGCATAGTCATTACAAACGGTTGATGCTTGAGCATGAGCCGGGCGATGTGGAAATCGACAAGAGCAACATCCTGCTCATCGGTCCCACCGGCAGCGGCAAAACGCTGTTGGCCAAGACCCTGGCCCGGATCTTGAACGTGCCCTTCGCCATTGGCGACGCCACCACGCTGACCGAAGCCGGTTACGTGGGCGAGGATGTCGAAAACCTGTTGCTCAAGCTGCTGCACGCGGCCGACTTCGACCTCGAAGCCGCCCAGCGTGGAGTGCTCTACATCGACGAAATCGACAAGATCGGCAAAACGAGCCACAACGTCTCCATTACCCGAGACGTTTCCGGCGAGGGCGTGCAGCAAGCGCTCCTCAAAATGTTGGAAGGCACCGTGGCCAACGTGCCGCCGCAAGGGGGGCGCAAGCACCCTGAGCAGCAGTACATTCAAATGGATACCACGAATATCCTCTTCATCTGCGGAGGAACATTCGTGGGGATCGATAAGATTATTGGCAAGCGACTGGGTCGCCGGGCGATTGGTTTCAGCGCCGGATCGGGCGACGAAGCCGCCGGCGACGCTCAAATGAGCAAGCTGCTGAGCCAGGCCACCAGCGACGACATCCTCGAATTCGGTCTGATCCCCGAACTCGTGGGCCGGTTGCCGGTGCTGTCGGCCCTGCTGCCGCTCAGCGTTGATGCCATGGTGAAGGTGCTGACCGAGCCTCGCAACGCCCTGATCAAGCAGTATCAAAAACTGTTCGACATGGAAGAGGCCAAGCTCGAGTTCGAAGACGAGGCTCTCAAGGCCATTGCCGAAAGGGCGTTGGAAAAAGACACGGGCGCCCGCGGCCTGCGATCGATTGTGGAAGACATTATGCTCGACATCATGTTCGAGCTGCCTGAAGTGGGGCACGGACAGCGGTATCGAATCACCGAAGACGTGGTGCGAGGCCGAACCAAGCTGTTCCCCATGGGAGAACCGAAGAAAAGCGCCTAGTAACGCGCTGCTGGTTACGCAAACTGGGTGAGCGTAGCAGGTATTTGCAAACGGCCGCGGTGGCAACACCGCGGCCGTTTGTGTTGTGTTTGCCAAGCAGTGCCGCGCAGCGTGCCCAATTGGAAGCCGAGAAGCGGGCGGAGATCGCGGCCATTTACCGCCGCTGGCCGGAATTCCGTGCCACAGGCAGTTTTGATCGTCGTAAGTCTAGTACGCCCGGAGGGATTCGAACCCCCAACCCTCGGTTCCGAAGACCGATGCGCTATCCAATTGCGCCACGGGCGCGGCCTTTGAGCGGCGAGCGGTGGTTGCCGCTGCCGCTCCTCTGTTGCTCATCTTAAGTTTCTAGCTGAGGGGAGCAAGCCCCCCCCGTCGCTCGTCCGGCCATTGTTGGCCCGCGCGTTGTTACCAGCAGCCTGGGTAATAGGCGCCGTAGCGAACACCATAACCACCATAGTAGGCGCCGTAGCTGGGGCGGTAGTAAGTGGGGTAATAGGCGGGTCCGTAATACGACGAATAGAAGGTGGAGTATGTGGGGTAGTAGGCCGGGTAGCCGTACGAGGGATAGTGCACGCCCACTCGGTAACCCCATTGAGCCTCTGCCTTGCGATCCAGATTGGCAATCGCCAACGCGCCCACCAGAACCACAGACATGACCAGCAATCGTTTCCATTGGGACATCGATCGGTCTCCTGTAAATGGCTGAAAGCGTCGAGTGGAAAGCCGGACGACTATCCACGAAAAATGGCCGGACAAGCAAGGTGCTTGTCCGGCCACAATTTTCGTGCGCTCTGGGAGCCCTGTCCAGGGTTGAGCGATCAAGTTTCGCTAATCGTCCACGGATTCAGCCCGAGCCCCACCGTATTGTGAGGCAAATTCCCAAAGGCTTATTCCCAAAAGGCTTAGAGCCTATCCGTGAACCCTGTTTTCCCCTCAATCCAACATCTCCCGCCAGGGGCGAGGGAGTATTTGGATAGGGCCTTAGTCCAAAAATCCGGCTAGTTCTTGGCTGCGGCTGGGTTGTTGCAGCTTGCGAACCGCCTTGGCTTCAATCTGGCGGATGCGCTCGCGGGTGACCTTAAAAATGTGGCCGACCTCTTCGAGCGTGTAGCTGTAACCGTCGCCCAAGCCATAGCGCAGGCGGATGATCTCGCGTTCGCGGTAGCTCAAGGTTTTGAGCACCTTGTTGATGCGACTGCGGAGCATCTCGTGGGCGGCGCCGTGGGCGGGGCTTTCGGCGCCGCTATCGGGCAGCAGGTCGCCAAAGTGGCTGTCCTCGCTGTTGCCGACCGGCCGATCCAGGCTGATCGGATAACGGCTCATGGCCATCACCCGGCGCGCCTCGTCGACCGCACAGCCCGCCTCGTTGGCGGTTTCTTCAATGGTGGGCTCGCGGCCGAGGCGTTGGAGCAGTTGCCGCGACACATTTCGCACTTTGGACATGGTTTCGACCATGTGGACCGGAATCCGAATGGTCCGGCTTTGGTCGGCCACGGCCCGGGTGATCGCCTGGCGAATCCACCACGTGGCGTAGGTGCAGAACTTGAACCCGCGACGGTACTCAAACTTATCGACGGCCCGCATCAGACCGGCATTGCCTTCCTGGATGAGATCCAAAAAGCTAAGGCCGCGATTGCGATACTTCTTGGCAATGGAAACCACCAGACGGAGATTGCCTTCGGACAACGCTCGCTTGGCTTGCTGGTACTGAGCGTGCACTTCGAGCACGTACCGCACGCGGTTGCGGAGGCTGGTGGGGGTTTCTTGCGTTTGCCGGAGGATCGAGCGGTACTCGCGGATGAGGGGCCGCAGTTCTTCGGCTGGCGCTTTTTCCAGCTTCATGCGCTGGATTTTGGTTTTCAGTTCATCGACCCGGCGGCTGAATTCCACCATGAGATCAATGCGAGACTCAATGCGATGGGTGCGAAGGCCCAATTCTTCAATCAAACGAACCGCGCGCCGGCGGCGAAGGCCCAGGCGGATCCAGGCGGCCCTGCGAACATTGGCTTTGGCCTTGCGACTGATCGCCAGGCGGTAGTCCTCCTGGTTTTGCTTGAGCAGCAATTCCAGGGTTCGCAAGTTGTGAGGGAGCCGACCGAGAATCTGCTCTTTTTCGAGCTGATCGGTAACCGAGACTTGCACCGTGCGATCGAAGGGCAGCTCATTGGCCTCGACGCGCTTCAGCACCTTAAAGGCATCTTGAATGACGTAGTCGCATTCCAAGAGCTTGTGGCGGAATTTAGCGCGGGTAATTTCGATTCGCTTGGCTAGCTCGATTTCCTGTTGACGGGTGAGCAGCGGGATTTCGCCCATCTGCGTCAGGTACATGCGTACCGGATCATCGGACCACGACTCCGATTCCTCGCTTTCCAGCTGTTCTTCCGCGGCCAAGTCTTCGTCGGTGGCGCGGTCAGAATCGTCATCGGAATCGATTATGTCGTCGTCCAGATCATCCTCGTCCGTCTTGTCAGCCAACTCGACTGCGTCCTCGGGGGAGGGGGTCCGTTCGTCGTCGAGATCGTCTAACAATGCATCGTACAAATCACCACTCCTACGCAAAAATGTCCGTGAGTTCAGTCCCAGGGGACCAAGCCCACAAGGGGTGAGGGTATTCGCTTACTTTTAGAACGGGTCGCAAAGGTGGGAGCTGCTGGTGGGGAATGCGCTTCCCAACATACTCTGCGACGCGGGCTCTCGCTGCGAACAGTAACTCAGAAAATCGCCACACAACTCTACCCACTCGTTTCCCCAACCTCGGAGGGAAATCAGCAGATGGTAAAAAATGAGGCGCTATCCATGGCGGGGGTATCCAGCACGTAACGCGAATCTTTTCTGACCCTTAAAACAACCGCATCCTTCCAGCGCCAGCGGATTGCCCCCTATGATCCGAAGGCTCCGATGTTTGGATGGACGGTGTTAGGGTCGGGATAGTTGGCTGCTCCTCCGCGTTCTCTCGGGCGTGCTTCGTTGGCCTAGTCTACTTACGGCTTTGTTCGAGTTCCGATTCTCGTTCAGGCTGGGGGAAAAATAGTTCGTGAAGGAATGCTGAAGTTGCCTACCCCCGTGACCGTTAAGTGAAGTTATTTAAGGGGGATAGGTAAAATGCCTGAGCGACAACCCAGCGTTGGTGAAATGCCCAAAATGTTGACTGCCGGGCACTGAACCGACTTTGCTGCTCATCAACCTGCTTTGCTACTCGTACCTTGGCCCAAAACTTCTAAACCATTTTATAGCCATACTTTGCGGCCTATTGGGCCATTTATCTGGTACGGCTGGAAAGGATCGTGAGGGTTTTGGGTGAATGTTTACAAATGAGGATTGACAAAAGCTTGCCGAAAGTTTCTTTGAAATTGTGCTTTCGGTTGGCCGGAATCTAACTGCCACCCCCCTCTTGCCGGTGGGGGGCAAACTGCAAAACCAACTGCGGCAGGATTTTCCTGTTTGGCGGTCGCTTTGTCCCCTCGCCACGACTCATTCTATTCACGTCCTAAGCCGGGTCTAGTGTTTTGTGAACACGGACCTTAAAAAAGTTGGGGTTGCTCCGCTAGCACCGAATCTCCAATCGGGGGGCGGGCAGGCTCGCTTGCGCGCAGCCGCGGGTGGGTTGGCCGAGTTGCCGCCGATTGGGCCAGCGGCCGCGTGTCGGCAGGCGATTCCCGGTTACTTTTGGTGTGGATGGTTAACGAGGTTGAGCCTGTTTGAGCCCGTAAAATGCGATGGCATTTTCGGCAAATAGCTTGCGGCGATCGACCTCGCTACGCTCCTTGACGATCTCCTGGAGCGTTTCCACCCAGCGCTGCAAACTCCCCCCCAGGTTGCAAACAGGCCAGTCGCCTCCGAACATGACACGGTCGGGGCCGAACACTTCCAGGGTGTGATTCACGACCGGCGCCAGTTCCTCGGCATCCCAATGGTCGGTGGCCTTGTCGACGATACCGGACACTTTGCAAACGACGTTCTTTTGCCTGGCGACCTGGGCGATTGCCCGCTGCCAGGCGGAGTGATCTCGTGTTTTTGGAGGCTCGTTGCCGCAGTGGTCAAGAATGAAACGCGTGTTGGGGCAGCGTTCGATCAATTTAGCCGCGTCGGCCAGTTCCGCCGGACGAATGCAGATATCGAAACGGAGTCCCAACTCGCCCAACTTTTGGACGCCAGCGATAAACGGGTCTTGCAAGCAGTA
This sequence comes from uncultured Pirellulales bacterium, assembly GCA_964445985.1. GTDB lineage: Bacteria > Planctomycetota > Planctomycetia > Pirellulales > S012-138 > CAYUMU01. The sequence continues at coordinate 15,056 of CAYUMU010000008.1, forward strand.
GCCGCGGGGCGTGCCGGGGCCATGCAAAACCTGGCGGACCCCTTTCACATAGGGTGATTTGCGATATCTGGCGATGTACTCAGCAAATCCTTCGCTGGCGGGGTGACCCCCGATGACGGCGGCGGTCATGGGGTTATTGTCCTGCTGGCACAGGTCGATCACGTAGTCGGCCTCGGCCGACTGCAGGGGGGGATCGACATCCACCTCCATGTAAACGGTTTGGACCACGTTCAGCCCTCGGACGGCCGCCAGGTAGTCAGACATCAAAAAATTCTTTTTCAACGCGGGCACGTCGGCCGTCCAAGGCAGCCGCAGTTTGTTCAGATCCCACAGGTGTTGATGCGTGTCGACGATGGGCAGGGCTTCCATGGCTGTGCGGTCCTGGCCGGCATGGAGGAGAGAGAGGGAATTTACCGCACCGGCGCTCGCTCCGGCCAAAACGCTGGCGGCAACGCCCAGGTTGGTTTGCAGGAACCGTCTGCGTGGCATGATGGGAACAGACATGGTGGGCGAGCTACCTGATTAAAATGAGAGAGAAGGAAGCATGGGACGGCGCCGATCGCCTGCGCGCGGCATGGCCTGGGGGTAAGTCGAGTTCACTTCCAGAGGTCGTCGTCGGCAAAGGGATGGGCTGGACGATCGAATCGCGGTTTGGGAAGCACCTTCAGGGCCTGCTCGGCCAGCCGCAGGTCTTCGGAAGTGGTGATCTTGAGATTCAAGGGGCTCCCTGGCACGACCACGACTTTCTTGCCCAGTTGCTCAACCAGTTGGGCGTCGTCGGTGGCGGTTAGCCCTTGCCTTTGAGCATAGGCCGCTCGGAGCCAATCGGTACGAAATACTTGCGGGGTTTGGGCTTCCCACAATCCGCCCCGTGGTACGGTTTCGCGAATGGCGTTTCCCTCAACGCGTTTGATGGTGCCGGCGATGGGCGTGGCCAAAATGGCGGCGCCATGTTCGCGGGCGGCGGCGAACACGCTGTCGATCCACTCGCTGGCAAGACAGGGGCGAGCGGCGTCGTGAATGCAAACGAAATCCGTCTCGGCAGGAACGGTTGCCAGGGCCTTTTCCACCGAATCGGTTCGCTCCGCGCCGCCTTCGACCACTTGAATGCCCAGGAAAATAATGTTGGAAGCAAACCGGCTATCGAAGTATTCGCGATCTTCGGGCGAGACGACCAGGATGAGCTGGCATACATCGGAGCGATTGACGAACCGTTCGGCGGCGTGGAGCCAGACGGCCCTGTCTCCCAAGGGAATGTAGGGCTTTTTGTATTGGGGATTGTTGAACCGGCTGCTTTTTCCCGCCGCCGGCAAGATGACAGCGAACTTGGCCATGATGTCCTCTCTGGTTGAGGGCAGCGGTTGAACTTTGCCGTGCGAACTGCCTGCGCTCCATTCTTTCCACGGTAAACCGCGGTGGTCAGGGGGCGAGGAACATCAGGCAGCCTCCAACCATTGGAGTATAAGCGAACCTCGCGCGAAAGTGACGACTGCCCGCGGTCATAGTTTGCGGTTCGTAATGCGATCGATGGTGGGCTGGCGTAGCGGAATGATGCGTTCTATCCTCTGCGCGGGAAAATAGGCCGTCGAGGAGTAGGCGGCGTCCAAGTCGTCCAAGTAGTTCAGCTCCCCCTGTTCGCCCAAATAGCAGCAACTTTCCACGGGAACCAATCCGTGGTGGGTCCCGTCGAGCAACCCGGCGAATACTTTGGCGGGAATCCGCCCGAGATATTCCGAACCTTCGCCGCCATTGCCAGAGCCCATGATCCCAATCGATACCCAAACGGGTTTGGCCGGCGTCATTTCTGGCGGCGGACTTTTCGCTGGGTTGGGTTGAGCCGAGGGCACCGGCTGGGACGGCATTGGTTCCGAAGGCGCCTTGGCCGGCAGCGGGGCTTGGGCTTGCGCCGCACCATCGCCCCAGGCCATTGTCAGCAGGGCCATGGCCGGCAAAACCGTTCGAATTGCTAGGATCATCGGCCTCCCACCTTTCGTAATGAGCATGTTAAACCAAACGATGCGCTTCAACTGATTCGCCGGCCGGCGGCGCGCGAGGGGCGTCACGCGCGGGGAGCCGGGCGGTATGGCCCTCGACGCCCCCCGTGCGGCCCCGTGTGGCCCCGAACAAAGTCAACTCGTCAGCTCTTTGAAGTTCAACGGCTATTTTATTAGGTTCTGTCCGCCTGTGGCGCGCACGGGATGGGGAATATCCTAAGTTTATGGAAACGGTTTGCACCCAGTGGGCTGGGCAAGCCGGCGGTCGCGGAGCGCCGCCCCCTGGCCGCACGCGGGCGAAAGGGGTTGCGGTCTGACGGCGACCGAGGCGATCGGAACGTGCTTTTCTGAGGAATCCCGATAATGGGCAAGCGTGTGCTGATTTGTGACGATTCGCTACTCATGCGAAAAATGGTGGCCGATACGCTGATCGACTCCGGTTGGGAAATCGCCGGAGAAGCCACGGACGGGCAGCAAGCGATCGAGCGATTTCGGGAAGTCCATCCCGACGCGGTCACCATGGACCTGGTGATGCCGAGTTTCGATGGCATCCACGGTCTGCAAGGCATTCGGGAAATTGATCCGGCGGCCAAGGTGGTGATGGTCAGCGCGCTCAACCAAACGCAACTGATCTCCGACTCCATCCGCAAAGGCGCGCACGATTTTGTGACCAAGCCATTCTTGCCGGAGCAGTTGCAGGAGACGATGGAAACCTGCGTGAACTGTTAGAAGATGACTCCGAGGCCCCCCGCGGTGGGCAATATAATAGCCGCCGCCGATCGAGCCCGCCCCATTGCCCTGCGGTGGGTTGCAGGGTTTGAACTTGCCTGCTGGTGAGCTCGTTGAGGGAGAGCCGCCTTACAGCGCTGGCTAGATTTGGGGAAAGCGGTAGCGGTACAGCATTCTTTCCCACCAGCGGGCGCGGCGCAATTGGGGGTCTTGGGGGGCGATCACGTGGCGTTTGCCGCGGCGGGTGATCAGCACCAATTGGCCGTCGTGCAATATCTCCGCCACCTTCCAGAACTTTTCCACGGTGTAAACGTATTTTTCACCGTGCGGTTCTGGCTGAATATCGGCCGCCCGAGGACCGGGCCGACCGCTATACTTCTGCATGCGGTAGACGACGGGATCACCCGGTTTATACATTGCTCAATCCTGAACTTAGGTCCAATGGGTTCAATGTATCGCTGGTGGGGTCGAATTCAAGGCTTCCCCACCGAAGCGCGTGGCGTGGGAAAGGCCCTGGGTGGTTGGGAGGCGGAGCTTCGAGGAAGCACATGGCTGGTCTGCGGTATTATCAAGACGCGGTGGCTTTGGTGACGGGCGGAGCTTCGGGGCTGGGCGCCGCATTGTCGACGTCGCTGGCGCTCCGCGGCGCGAAGGTCATTATCGCCGATCGTCAACTGGAATTATCCGCCGAACTTGCCGAAACCTTGAACGGCCAAGGTTGTCGGGCCAAGGCTGCCCTGCTCGATGTGCGCGAGGCGGCCGACTTTCAGGCGTTGGTCGACCGTATTTTTCGGCAAGAGGGCCGCCTCGATTTCTTGTTCAACAACGCCGGCATCGCGCACTGCGGCGCCGCCTTGCATTATGATCTGAACGATTGGCACGCCGTGTTCAGCGTGAACCTGGCGGGCGTGGCCAATGGAGTTCAGGCCGTGTATCGGCCCATGGTGGAGCAGGGGTTTGGGCATATTGTGAATACGGCTTCCGTCGCTGGCTTGCTGCCGGCAATCAGCCTGGTGAGTTACGGTGCTTCTAAACACGCGGTGGTGGGGCTATCGACGGCGCTGCGTTGCGAGGCCGCGGGCCACGGGGTGCGGGTGAGCGTGCTGTGCCCCGGCTTCATCCGCACGCCCATTTTGCAGGGAGGCGTGTTTGGCCGGCAAGTGCAAGCGATTCCTGAGCCGTTGGCCGAAAAGCTTTGGAACCGCCTGCGGCCAATTACCGCGGAACGGTTTGTGTCGAAGGCGCTGCCGTTGCTGCAAAAGAACCGCGCCATCATCGTGTACCCCTGGCGGTGGCGCGTGGCTTGGTTGATCGACCGGCTGCTGCCCGGCTTGGGGCGGTACGCAGCGCAAAGGGCGTTCCATTCTTTTCAGGCTGAGTTGCAGTCGGCCCAAGCGGCGGAGTCCTCGGCGATTTGCGAGGAAACGCGGGCGCCTGCGGAGTGATTGGCAGGGGAGGTATGATTGGGCGAATGGCCGGCTGTTAGTAATCTTCGAGCAGCCACCGCACCACTTCGGCCACGCCGTGGTCGTCGTGATGCAGGGTGACGCGGTCGGCCGCCTGTTTGACTTCGTCGCAGGCGTTGCCCATGGCCACGCCGAGCCCTGCCCCCAGTAGCATGGGGATGTCGTTCACGTCGTCGCCCACCGCGCAGATTTCCGCGGGGTCAATCTTCCAATCTTGGGCCAGTTGCAAAATGGCCGACCACTTGCTGGTTCCCGCCGGCAGCAGTTCGCACATGAAGCCAGAATACATGGGGCTGCGGAGCACGTGGGTTTCGACCCGTTGCGGCGATTGCTCTTGCACCGCGGCGGCCAAATCGAGCATGGCGTTGCGCGTGCCCATGGCGAAGCCCGCGAAAATGCCTTCGGGAGGCGCGGTCATCAACTCGGGCCAGAGCCGCTCGCAGCCGGCATTGAGCCGAAAGTATTCGGCCAGCTCGGGCTGGCAAACGTCCACGCGCGGGCAGTAGTAGTCGAAGCCATGATGATAGGTGTCGGCATAGAGCACCGCTTCCAGGCCTGCCTGGGAAATCGTGGCCAACATCTGGTGCAGGGCGCCCTCCGCGAACTGGGCGCAGTGCAGCGTGCTATGATCGGCCGGGCGCTTGACGAGGGCGCCGCTGGCCGAGATCAGCGGAACATTGAGCTTGAGTTGCTTCACCAGCGGCAAGGCCCTGGCGTATCTGCGGCCGGTGGCCAGCACCACTTCTATTCCCCGCCGGCGGGCTTCGGCCAAGGCAGCCTGGGTTTCATCGCGAAGTTGATCGCGGCTATCGACCAGGGTGCCGTCAATATCAATTGCCAATAAACGATAACGTGCCATTGGATCCAAGAAGTGTTGAGGCGTGCCGTTTCGGAGTCTGCGCCGAATCGGAGCGGCGACTTCGCGGGAATGATTATCTATTATGGTAAGGTGAGGGCGGTTTGGACAGGCGGCCGGCCGATGGCAGTTTCGTCATCGCTGCGAGCCGTATTCCTTTTAACGCGGTTCGTGGGACAATTTGAGCGGTGACCAACCCAACCTCTGAGACCGAAAATTCTTCCGACACGCGGTCGAATCCATTTTCGACCCGCTTTACCCGGCCGGGCCAACTGGAGTTTGCTTTGCCGCGCGGGAGTTCCCCGCAATCGTTGATTGAGAAGTTCGCGTCGCTGGGCTGGATAGCTCAAATCGTTGGCCCTCACGGCAGCGGCAAGTCGACGTTGCTGGCGACCCTGATCCAGCATCTTCCACCGGGCATTCAGCCGCGGCTGCACACGCTTCGCGACGGTCAGCGACGACTGGACGGGCCGCTCGATATTGCTTGCCCAGCGGCTGAGAAAGCGGCAGGCGGAACCCACCAACCGCTCGTCATCATTGATGGTTTTGAGCAATTGTCGCGACCGCGGAGGTGGAACCTGGCGCGGCAATGTCGGCGGCGCCGCGCGGGATTGCTGGTAACTTCGCACGTCGATGTGAAATTGCCGACACTGTTTCAAACATCGCCCCATGAAGCGGAGGCGCTAGCGTTGACCGAGCGGCTGCTCGGGAAACCTCTGGACGCGCCGACAACCGCCGAGGTAATTCGCTGCTTTCGTCGGCAGAACGGCAATTACCGCGAGATGTTTTTTGATCTCTACGATTTCCATGCGAATTGCGCGCGTGGCGGGTAGACGCTCGCGATGGGCCGCGATTCTTGAGAGCCGGCCGTGGCCAATTCGGCCGTTTACTTCGCCAGGCGCCGCAAGACTTCAATTCCACGCTCAATCGTGGCATCGGGCGCGGCGTACGAAATGCGAAAATGCGTGTCGCGGTGGCTGAAGATTTTGCCGGGAATGATCAGCAGTTGGTTGGCGATGGCCTGTTCCACAAAGGCCGTGGCGGCGCGGCTGTCGGGCACTTGCGGAAAGGCGTAGAACGCCCCGCCCGGCGCGGCGAGCGGGTAGAGATCGGAGAGACCTTCCACCAGTCGATCGCGTTTGCGGCGATAGTCGTTCACGTGCGGAGTGATATCGGTATCGAGCGCGGCCAGGGCGGCCCATTGCAGCGGGTGCGGCGCGCACACAAACGTGTATTGCTGCAGCTTGATCATGCTATCGATCAGCGCGGCTGGGCCGTGGGCATAGCCGAGCCGCCAGCCGGTCACGCCGTAGGTTTTGCTGAAGCCGTCGATCACCAGGGTTTGGTCGTTCACTTGGGCGGGTGAAGCGAGGGCGCCGTCGTAGCAGAACGCCTTGTAGATTTCGTCGCTGATGAGCAGCACGTCGCGCTCTTGGGCCAGGCGGGCCAGGTCGCGAACTTCTTGCTCGGCAGCGACCACGCCGGTGGGATTGGCGGGGCTATTGAACAAGATGGCCTTGGTGCGGGGCGTGATGGCGTCGGCGACGCGATTGACGTCGATCCGAAAGTCGGGGTAGGTGTCGAGGATCACGGACTTGCCGCCGACCATCGCCACCAGCGAAGGGTACATCACAAAGTAAGGATCGAACAAAATGACTTCGTCGCCCGGATTGACCACCGCCATCAGGGCGAGCACCAGCGCCCCGCTGGTGCCGCTGGTGACAAACGCCTGGCGGTCGGCGTGGTTGTATTCGCGGCGAATGTCGGCCTGCAGCCGTTCGCGCAGGGGAGCAATGCCCTGGGTGACGGAATAGCCGTTGCGATCTTCGGCAATCGCCTTCGCGGCGGCGTCTTTAATGCCTTGCGGAACGGGGAAGTCGGGCTGCCCTATCGAAAGATTGATGGGGTTTTCGAGCTTGGCCGCCAGGTCGAACACCTTGCGGATTCCGGAACTATCGAACTGGGCCAGGCGATCGGCAAGCCAACGCTGAGACATAGAGCTAGGGCACGCGGCTGGAGTGGATGGTGGGAAGCCAGGGAACGAATCAACCCATGTTAGCAGTCGGTGGTTCATCGTCCCAGGGGCTGACGTATTGCGGCGCCGCGGGCGTGGGATGGAGCTCTTCGTCTTCCTGGCGAACGCGCTGGGGGGCCGCCACGCGCGACTGCCGGAGTTCCCGAGCGACGCTGCGCAAATTCAAGAAAATGACCAGCGCGGCCAGGGCGGGAAGCACCGCCAGCAGCAGCGGCTCGGGGAAACCGCCGCCGCGGCTATCGAGCACTTCTTCGAGTGTCCAAAAAAAGTTAGACATTTGCAGCGCCGAGTAACGGTTGTTGTAGGTGTTGAGCGAGAGTTGGATGGTGAGCGGGACCAGGGTACCGGCCAGCACCAGCAAAATATGAATCAGCACCGCCAGCATCATGGTCACTTGCGCCACGCGCCGCAGCAGTAGCACGATCAACCGGGTAAGGCCCAGATAGATGGCCATATAGCAGAACCCGAAGGTTGCGAAGAGCGACAATTGGGAGTAATTGAAGAACTGACTCCGATTGGACAGGCGGGCGCCGATCTGGGGCTCGATGGCCGTGAACAGGGCGGGCGCCGCTAGCAGAACCAAGATCGCGCTGGCCGCGTTGCCGAGCACGAACAGGTAGCCCGTGCCCGAGCCTGGGTTGAACGTGGTCCAGAACATGCGGCCCAGAAAGCTTTGCGGCAGGCGGCGTTTGGCCCGTTGCGAAAGCTCAGGGCGTTCGCCGATCAGGAACATGCCCATCGCCCACCAATGGATGCCGATCAACAACGCAAAAAATGCCAGGACTTCGTAGGTGGGGAATGCGAACAGCCACAACCAGAATGCCCAGGCCATGAACAGCATGTATTGGGCGACCATGCAAATGCGAATCGCCGTGGAGCGGTTCTCGCTATTGAACATGAGCGCGGCGCGGGCCACCAGAAAAAACATGACATTGTAACCGATGGCGGCCGTGAGAATCATGCCGCACACCGCCCAGAATTCGCCCCGCTCAAAGTAGAGCATGCGGTAAGACGAAAGCAGGCATTCTCCGGCGAAGCCAATGCCAAACGATGAGAAATTAATCAAGCAGCCGGCGATAAGAACGACCGACATGATGACTTGCCAATGCTTGGCGCGACTGAGCGTTGCCAGGCAAAGCGCCAACAACGTGCTCGAAATACAATTGACGATCAGCCAGAACATCAGGAACAGAATGGTCGGCAGATCGATCCCGCGCAGCAAATAGGTGAACGCCAAACAGGGGGCAACGGCCGAAAGATACAGGGCCGTTTGTAAGAGTGAGCTGCCGAGTTTGCCGCTGACAATTTGATGCGGCTTGAGGGCACTGATCGAAAGCAACTCGTAGGTGTTGTCTTCCCACTCGCTGGCCAGCGAGCGATAGGCGGAGAACGGCACGATCACCAGAAGCGGAAAACTCAAGATGACAAAGTAGCCCATGAACATTTCGGCGCCGGCTTCGCCTCCGCTAAAGCTCTGATTGGAAAGCGCCATGCCCAGGATGGACCATGACCAGCCGCAAATAAGCACCAGGGCAAAGGTGATGAGGAACTGCTTGCTCTTGAGGGCCTGGCGCGTTTCTTTAACGAGAATAGGATTGAGCCATTCGCTCATGCGAACGGACCACTGGTCAAAGCGTTCCCAGCCCCGAGGCACGGCAGCCGACAACGGCCGCTCGGCAAGGTTCACGTTTGGGTTCACGTTGGGTATCGACTCGTCGGCCGAGGTCATTGGACACGCCCCTTGGTAACTTGCATAAAGACCTCTTCCAACGAGCGGCGATCGCTGCCGAAGGCGGCCACGCGGAAGCCGGCGAGAATCATCTCGCGCAACAGGTCGGCCTCCGACTCGCGGTCGCCCTCGTGGACGAACAGCAGCAATTCGCCATCGATGCGGTACTCTTGCACCACGGTGCGCTCTTGCAACCACTCCATCAGCGGCGTTGGGTCACCCAGCACGCGCACGCGGACGGCATTCTGTCCGGGATGCGCTTTTTGAATGTCTTCCACCGTGCCCACGGCCAACAGCCGGCCCCGCTCGATAATGCCCACCGCGTCGCACATCTCGGCCAGTTCGGTGAGAATGTGCGAACTGACCAGCACGGTTTTGCCTTGATCGGCCAGTTGCCGAATCATGATGCGCAACTCGATGCGCGCCCTGGGGTCGAGGCCGGCGGCCGGTTCGTCGAGCACCAGCACCGCCGGATCGTGAATCATGGTGCGGCCCAGGCAAAGCCGTTGCTTCATGCCTTTGGAAAGGCCATTGATAGGCTTTTCCGCCAGCTCATCGAGCTGCGTGAACTGCATGGTGCGGTCGATGGCCGTGAGCCGGCCCGGCCCTCTGAGTCCATAAGAGCGGGCAAAAAAGTCAAGGTACTCCCGCACGTTCACATTGGCATAGGTGCCAAAATAGTCAGGCATGAACCCGAGCCGGCGGCGCACGCGGTCGGGATCGTCGATGACGGAAAAGCCATCGATATAGGCATCTCCCGCATCGGGAATATCGAGCGTGGCCAGAATCCGCATGCTGGTGGTTTTGCCGGCGCCATTGGGGCCAATGTAGCCGAACACTTGCCCTTGATTGACCTCAAACGAAATCCCATCCACGGCCTTGGTGGGGCCGAACGAGCGATGCAGATTCTGAAACTGAATCATCGGAGGCATGGAGGTCGAACCCACGGAGTGCAATTTTACCGCGATGGGAGCATGATGAATGAATTACCAGCGGCCGCGAATGACATGCAAACTGCCTTCCTGACGCGCGCTACAACCATATTCCACTTCGGGCGATTTCTCGACGATAGCTATGTAGGAATTGGGAGGCAGATCGAGATTGCCGCCCAGCGCCAGGCGGGCTTCTTCGATGGATGCCTCCAACCGGCTTTCATTACCGCTTAGCATGTATGAACCAGAGTACGGCCTTCCTGGGCTAAGGCTAATGTTGCTGGACGAGAGCGCTTGCGGCCGGGCTTCGAGAATACTCAACCGGGCGGCGGCCGAGGCGGTTTGCGCGGCGGCCGCATCGAGGGTGATCGTGCCGCCGGCATCAATATCGGCGGCGCCAAAATACTTGCCCTCGGCGTCGCGAAGCACCAGTTGCAAAATGCGCGAACCCAGTTGATTGGTGACCACCGGCGGCTTGCCCGGCGTGCTGGTTACCTGGAGGGCGGCGGGCGACTGGCGGGCGCGGATGCACATGAACTGAGTGGTGGTGCGCGAGCGGAGCCAGCCTTCGGCCAGGTGTTGATCATCCCCCCATTTCAGCACGCGGCTCGCGTTGCGGCTTTCATGACGAGAGTTAACGCCCACTTCCTTGGGAAACACGGCCATATCGGTGGGAAAGTGAAGGCCGTCGGAGGGCGCCACGCCCGCGTAATAGGTTTGCCGCGACCAACACGCGGCCTGGCCCGACCGCTGATCCAACTCGGTAAAGCTACGAGCGCGAACGCGCACATGGAAGCCATCGGCCACCACGGCATAGCCGATCAAGCCACCCGTGATCAGCAGCGCCGAGAGGGGCACCGTGACAACCAGCAAATACAGCCGCCGCTTGCGACGGAGCAGAAAGTAGTTGAGCGGCCCAATGCCAATCACAAATAGCGTAATCAGAATTTGAAATTCGAGCACCGGGGGCAGGCCCACGCCAGGAATCAGCCATTCCCAAAAATCCTCATTGGGGTCGAAAGGATCGACGCCATTCCGAACAATCCAGTCAACCCGAGACACGTCGGCAAATTCGGGGACGCCGTTTGGCAGGATGGCGGGCAGGGTGTCGATGACGGAATCTCGGAAGACCACCACCATTCCAAACCCCAGGGGGCGGGAGCGAATGGAGTCCAGCATTTGCTCCGACTCCTCTTTGGAAAACGGCGTCTGGGGAGCGGCTTCGATGGCTTCGCCCAATTGGGAATCCAGCTCAATACGAGAACCTTGCAAGTAGTTTGGATCAACGAAATTTGAGATCCCAGTAATCAAGGTCGGACGTTGCCAGTCAGAAGAAACAGTGGAATTGCCGGGAGCCATGGCCGAGTTCAACAACTCGTCGAGCTGGGGCAATTCTTTCATTTGCGACCCGGCTTGCTCAATCCATAAGTTGCCCCCGGCGGCAACCCAGGTTGCCAGGGCATGGAAAGCCTGGGGGTGTTTTCTGGACAACTCTTGTAGTTTCTCAAGCGGCAGATGAACAATATCGTTAGGTGTGTAGCCCAGCCATGTTTGAGGAAAGGTTTCCAACGGTTCGAAATGGAAACCTTCGGGTCCTCCGTGAAGGTTAAACGCCCTGGTCCTTTCCGTGGCGGCCCCTGCCGATAAGACATGCGTGCCGAAATACTGATGACGGGAAATACTGGGCAAGTAAGAATTCAAGCCGCGTTCCAACTCGCCGTCGATCCAAACACGGAACTCGCATTGCGTATGTGGATTGAGCATAGGCAGCAAGATGTTGACATTGATGGGCGCGCTTTGGCCCGCCGGCAACGTGGCATCTTGTTCCACGAGTAACGATCCACCGTTCCAGTGAACAAAGTTGTCGTCGAGCTCAATGGTAGCCACGGAATCGGTCGCCAACGGGGGCACGGCCTGGAGTTTGACGCGAACGGGCATGTAACCGCCGTTCTCGCGCTGCGACCGCTCGATCCACAGGCGATAGCCCTGCTTGACCAGCTTGCCCTGGGCGTCTCGCTGAGGTGGGACTTCGCGGTCAGGCGCCTGCGCCTCTAAATTGGGCGACGCCACAAGCACCAGCAACAACGGCAGGCAGAGAACAGCAGGCCGGCACGATGCGCTAATCATGAGTGGGGGGCCCTGCTGGATTGGGAAGGGATACGGACTCTGTTTGAGAAGCAGGAAGGCTCGATGCCGATGGCGGTGTTCGCTCGCCACTGGGGCTTGCGCTGCTGACGCGGCCGACAACCGTGGAGGGGGGAGGAGGCGAGATCGCGTGGACGGACAATGCTTCGATGGCTTCCGGATTTCTTCCGCCGAATCCAGCCAACCAGGCTGCCACGAAGAACAGCCCATTGATCGTCATTAGCACGGCCAAAGCGACGGCGGCCACGGATAGGCCCGCGCACACTTGCCTCCACGTGCTGACAACATCGCCACCGCGGACAAACGGGGATTGGTCAAAATTCTCATCACGCTCCGACTGCCAGCGATCCTGCACGCCGAGTAGTCCTTGAGATAGGATGGCGAACAGTACCGCCGCCACGGCCAGAATGATGAGCGCCGTGCGGGTAGAGAAACGGGGAAGGAACATTTGCGGGTTCTGTTAGAATGCGAGGATGCTGGCAACAGATGAAACTAACCAAAAAATACTGGCAGCAACTCGGGATGACTCTATTCTATAGGGCGATGAAACTCTGTTTGGCATGAATATCATTTTTCCGGCGGCACGGGATCGGTAATCAGATCCACGTCTCCCCAATATCCAAATTCCCAGGCCCAGTCGTTGGCGGCATTCTCAAGTTGAATGGCAACCCGCTGGCCGGCCCACTTCTCCAGATCGTATTCGACCACAACCCAGCCGTCTTGCGAGGTTTTACCGCTGATGAGGTTTTCGCCCAAAACTTCGTCGTTGACTCGGGCAATCAGCAACCAGTCGCCTTGGGCATGATGCGATACTTGAATACGTAGGCGCGGATGGCCTTCGGTAGGAACCTGTACCTGGGACGTAAGCACGCAGGGCTGGCCGCGAGAAACCGGATGTGTTTGCAGCACGCCGTGGCGGCCGCGGTGCTCTTTCAGAATCGCAAGGCCCCCTTCGCCCGATGCCTGCGTGCTAAAGCCGGGGGCCACTTCCGCAACGAGTAGGGCAAACTCGCTGGCGGTGTTGGATTGGCGAGGCTCCACGTTGTAAACGCCGGCTAGCCGCTGGGCGGCGGCATCGCTCGGCGGCCTGTCGAGCGTGAGCAGCGCGAACAAGTCGGCGATTTCGGCCGGCGCGAGCTGTTTCTCCACGCCCTCGGGCATCATCGAAAGCTTGCTCGTTTCCATTTCGTCGATTTGATTCTTGGACAGCCGCTCCAACTTTCCGCCCTGCATCTTCAGCACAATGTACTCGGGGCCTTCTTCCGCCAGCAGTCCGGTGAGCGCGCGACCGTCGGTCGTGATGACACTGCGGGCCTGATAAGCGGACCCAATCACCAGGCTGGGATCGAACACGTTGGACAGCAGTTGCGGAAAGGAATTGCGGCCGTTGGAGGTGATATCGGGTCCGACTTCCTGGCCTTCGCCATGAAGTTTGTGGCATTGCGCACAGAGCTTTTTATAGACGATCAAGCCGCGATGGGGATCGCCTTCGTTCTGCCGAATGAGCTTGCGCATTTGTTGGACGACGAGCTCGCGGTCGGGGTTTCGTTCGCTGCGAATCACTCCCCAATGTTTGCCGAGTCGTTCCTGTAGCGAGGGAACGCCCATGGCGTGGATTCGTCTGGCCTGGTTGACATTGAGCGCAGCCGCGGGCAGCTTGGCGGCGGCGATGGCCTCCAGCAATTGCTCGGCCCAAATGGGTCGCTGCGCGAGCAGTTCGATGGCTTTGGCTTGTTCGTCGGCCGAAAACTCTGGCCAATGCCGCAGCGCCAAGTCGCCCACGGCCGGATCGTTGAATCGCCCGAGCGTGGCGAGGAGTTGCGCGCGGAAGTTCTCCGGTGGCCGCGATTGACGAATGACTTGGTCGACCAGGCTTAAGAGCTCTTTCGTGTCGGCAGAAACCAGCGCGGCCAGGGCCTGCACTCGCCGCTCCGCTGGGTAGTTGGGCGATGTGAAAATTTGCCGCGCGGCGGCAATGCCCTGCGCGCTATTCCAAGTGGCGGCCAAAATGGCGGCGTCCAGATACATTGCATGCTGGGCATCGCCCGTGAGCAACTTATTGAGCGGGGCCGAAAACGCCTCGCGATAGTGAGCCAGCTTATCTCCGGCCAGTTCGCCCGATTGAGTTTGCGCCGCCAGCCCATCCAGGCAGATTCGTGTCAGATATTCGTGGTTCCCCTCCAGGGAATATTCGAAAAGCTTCGCCAGCGGCGATGCAGACTGGGGCTGTGTCAGCAATCGTGCAACAAGATAGGGCGCCATCTGCCGCGGCCCAGCGGTTCCCAGCACTGGTTGGTCATGCAAAAGCTCCACCACCCGATCGGTCTGCTTGTCGAGCAAGGGCTGGAGGTTTTGCCAAATGATTCGCGGAATCAGTGAATCGTCGCCGTGCTGCCGCAGCACCTTCACGAGAATTTCGGGAGCATCGAGCCCCGGTATGCGGCGGGCAGCAATCGCCACCTGCAAGGCTACCTGAGGCGCCGGATCGTTGGCAAGTTCGGCCACGCTGGCGACAATGGCCGCATCGAGTTGATGCGACCGCGGCGACGCGGCAAACTCAGCCGCGAACCGAACACCCCATGCGCGCAAGCTGGCATCATTGGCTTGCAACAATTGGCGATGAAACTCGGTGGTAAACGGTTTTGCGGAACCCAAGGCGAATAAAGCGTGCATCCTGGCGAAGTGTGGCCGCGACGAATCGAGCACGGAACGCTCCAACTCCTCGGGCGTGCCAGGCTGAGCCTGCCCGCCGGCCAGGCGCTCGGTCAGCACGCGCTGGGCCGTCCCGCGAAAGTAGTCGTTGACCTGCGCAAGCCGGGCAATGAGTTGTTCATCGGTTTCTTGGGCGATATCGAACTTTTTCGCTCGGGGCGTATCTTGATAGCGTATGCGATAGAGTCGTCCCCGGAGACGGTCGATGCCGGCCGGATCGCGGTTGGCGTCTTGATAACAATGGTAGCGGTCATACCAATCCAGAACATATAGACAGCCGTCGGGGCCTGTCTTTTGTGAAACGGGCATGAACCAGGCGTCGTTCGCCGAAAAGAAGTCGGGCTCAGGCGTGCCAAAATAGGTAGCGCCGCTCGGCTTGACCGTATCCACATTGATGCAATTGCCATGAATGTTGCCCATATAGAGCCGGTTGCGATATTTCTCGGGATAGGCGTCGCTATCGAAATAGTGAATTCCGCAATAGGCCGCTTTCTGATGCTTGTGCTTGACGATCGATTCAATCTTCCAGGTGTGGGGAGGATACGGGCCGCCCTGGCGGTGGTAGTATCCCGTTTGGGTGATATGCCAGAGATGATCGATCACGCAAGCGCTGAGAAAGGCTTCGCCATCGTGATTGAAGGCAATTCCCCAAGGGTTGCTGGTTCCCTCGGCAAACAACTCAAAATGCCGGGTGCGCGGATGGATGCGAAACAACGCGCAAGTGAACTTCCACCCAGGATGATCGGCCGTGAAGTGCGGGCTGCCTGGCGGATACCGCACATGGCTATGATTGAACACGCCATTGAGCCCATAGAGCCAGCCATCGGGTCCCCAGACCAGCGAGTTGGGCAACTCATGGGTATCGGTGCGGCCAAAGCCGGTAACGACCACTTCGCGGCGGTCGGCCTGGCCATCGCCGTCGGTGTCTTGCAGAAACAGAATATCGGGGGCGTTCGAGACCCAAACGCCTCCGTGGCCCACGGCAATGCCGCAGGGAATGTTGAGGCCCTCGGCGAAGATGGTCACTTTGTCGGCGCGGCCATCGCCGGTGGTGTCTTCCAGAATCTTAATGCGGTCGCGGCCTTCGCCCGCCGATCGCCGCGGATATTCCAAACTTTCGCAAACCCAGAACCGCCCTCGCTCATCGATGGTCATGGCGACGGGGTTCACCAGGTCGGGTTCGGCCGCCACCAGTTCCACGCTGAATCCGGGCGGAACTTGCATTTTGGCGATGGCCTCGGCGGGCGAAAGCGCCGGCCCCGGCAGCTTGTCCTGCCGATGAGGGATCACCTCGCCCAACGTGGTTTGAGCGATCGCGATCGCAGGCAACAACACCAAGATCGCCAGACCATTGCGAAACCAAGCAAATCGCCGCATGATGAATCGTGCCTTGTGAACCAAGGAGAACGCCCCGGTGAAGTGAAGAAAAAGCCACGCCGACAGATTTTTCTAGTATAACGACCCTGCGCACAAGACATAGTGTGTCTTGGCGGCAACAGTCTTGGCGGCATCGGAGGGGGGAGAACGGCGCCAGTCGCTTGCGGGCGTCACTTGCCGGCGTCGCAGGGCGCGGCGCCCCCTTCAGGTTAACGGCCCATCAGGGGCTCTGGGCGTTGTTCAGAGCGAGTGAATTGGAGACGGGTGGTCATCGTGGTGCTTCAACGGAACTGCCGCCAAACGAACGCGCGCGTTGCCCGTTGGTTGGTTCTCGCTAGCCTGGCTTGGGGAATGGCAGGCCCGGCGCGGGCGCAATCTTCGCTGTTTACAGAAGACGCGATCGCCTTTGGGCGATCCCCCATCGATTATTACGGACCTGCCGAGCAGAACCGCATCGCTGATCTGGCGGCCGAACTTGCTGCGGGTAAACGGCAACTCGAGTTTGATCCACAGCATGGCTATCTGCCATCGCTGCTGGCGGCGTTGGATATCCCCGTCGAATCGCAGGTCTTGGTATTTTCCAAGTCGTCGCTCAATCAGCAACTCATCACCCCCCAGACGCCGCGCGCTATTTACTTTAACGACGACGTTTACGTGGCCTTTGTGCCGGGCGCTGCCTCGTTGGAATTGTCGGCGATCGACCGGAGCAAAGGGGCACTATTCTATACGCTGTTGCAAGGCAAGCAGGAGCGTCCGCGGTTTCAGCGTGAAGAGCGGTGCGTGGTGTGTCACGCGGCGCAAAGCACCCTGCAAGTGCCCGGTCACATGTTAAAAAGCTTTGAAACAACGGAGACCGGCAAGCTGGTCAGCGGCTATTCGCGAGTTACCCAAGATACGCCCTATGAAAATCGCTGGGGCGGTTGGTATGTCTCGGGCAAGCCCACCGATCTGGTGCATCACGGCAATTTGGTCGGCGCCGCCGACTATCGGGCTCACGCCACCCAGCCTGGCTTCAAGAAATTGCCGGGCAATCTGGCCGGGTTCTTCGATACCGAGCGCTATCTGTCACCCTATAGCGATATCGCCGCCCTGCTGGTGCTCGATCATCAGGTTCATGGTCAGAATCTATGCATTCGTTTGAATCTGGAATCGCAATTGAATCTGCCTCTCCATGAGACGGTCGAGCAGTTGGCGCGCTATCTGCTTTTGGCAGATGCTCCCCCGCTGGATAGCGCCGTGGAAGGTAGCAGCGGATACACGCAGCGCTGGCAACGGCGAACCATGGCGGCTGAGGCGGCGCTCAGCCACGCCGACGATGACACCGATGCCGGCAGCCCAGCTTTCAATTTGCGGCGGCTGAATCTCAAAGATCGTGTGTTTGAGCAGCCGCTTAGCTATTTGATAGAAACCCAGGTGTTTCAATCTCTGCCAGCGGCTGCCAAGACGGCCGTCGCGAGGCGATTCACCCAAGTGCTGGGCCCCGAGCCGCCCGCCTGGCTAAAGCTGACACCGGCGCAGCAGCGGCATGTGCGGCGATTGCTGGCCAAATCGCTCCCCGAAATGAACGGGGCAGTCGAGAGCGAACACGCGCCGCCAAAGTAACGCGCTCCCCGCCACCTCCACCTCCCCATCGTTGGCCAGCGAACGATCGTGGGTTTCCGCCTGCTGTGGGGCGGCGGGGCTGACGCCCCTGCCGATGATCCGGGCTTTACCGCTCCCCCCCGCTCGTGTCGGTTGGGCCTGCTTTGCAAACGGAAAGCGTTTTGGCAGATCTAACGCGCAAAAAAAAATCATTATGGCCCTTGGAGAAGGTCCAGCGCGACGCCATGACCTAACATTGAGGGCGACCTTCGTTGTCGTCGCACCCGTTCTGTACAGAGCAACGAGGCAATGCCGTCAACTATTAAAGCCAGCCCGCAATCGACTCTGGAAACGGTCGTTCAGCAGATCGACGAGATTTCCACGCTGCCAGATGTGGCATTGCGGGTGATCGAGGTCACGAACGATCCCCAGGCCGGGGCGTTGGAACTCAAGAGCGCGATGGAAACGGATGTTTCGCTGTCGGCGCGCGTGCTGCGCATTGTGAATTCCTCGGCTTATGGCTTGCGGACCCCGGTTACCAACCTGCAATCGGCGGTTGCCTATCTAGGCTTCCGGCAAATACGCAACCTGGCCCTGACTGCCTGTATCAGCGATTTCTTCCAGGGGAATTCAACGGTCGGCGCCTATCAGCGCTCCAACCTCTGGCGCCATCTGGTGTCGGTGGGAATTTGCGCGCGAATGATCGCGGTTCGCAAACAGATTAGCTATTTTGAAGACGTATTCCTGGCAGGCTTGCTGCACGATGTCGGAATTCTGCTCACCGATCAATATTGCCATGCCCAGTTCCGCCAACTGATGGAGAATTTAGACACGAACGTGTCATTGGAAGCCAACGAGCGAAAGTTGCTGGGGTTTGCCCACACGGACCTGGGGGCTTCCGTGGCGTTGGTCTGGCGCTTTCCGGCAGCGGTGGTGGAGTCGATCCGGCATCATCATTCCTCCATTAACTATGCCGGGGAATATATCGACACCATTCGCTGTGTCGAAGTCGCGAACATGCTCTGCACTTTCAAGGGCATTTCGTCGGTGGGGGTCAATCTCTTGCGTCCGGCCGTCACGGCGGTCAACGCTCTGGGGCTATCGAAGCCAGGGCTGGAAGCGCTGTTGGCCGACTTGGATGACGAGATCAAGCGTTGTAGTGAACTGTTCAACATGTAATCGGGAGATGAACGCATGTTGGACCTGGACTGCCTCTTTCCGAAGAGCACGCTACCCCTGGATCGCACCGGCAGCTTGCAATCCGTGGCCGAATTGTTAGCGGACCTGGGGCCAGGGCTGATGGTGCTGGCACGCAACGATGGCCAGGCGCTGGCGGTCGATGCCGCCAACTCGGAGATCGATCCGCTCGATATCGTGCTGCTGGAAGACTTGCTGCTCCAGAAACTAGCCGCGCGCCGGTTTCATTGCTGGCCCGAAGTTACCCAGTTTGGGCAGCGATTGGCATTCGCGACCCGTTTGCCATTCGAAACCCGCGGGGCCGTGCTCGCCGGGTTCGTGGCTTATCACCCCCAGGCCACCACCCGATTGGAAGAGCTTGCCCCGGCGCTCGTGTCGACCGGCCGACTGGTGTGGCGGGTGCTCGACCAACAAGCGAATATCGATCGCGTGGAAGCGCGAAACCATCAGTTGCGGGCAGAGTACCAAACCATTCGGCTGGCGCATTCCAACGCGGTAACCCAAGCGCTCGATGAACAGCAGAAGCGGGTCGAAGCTCAGCGGTTGTACGCGCGACAACTCGAAACCGAAGTCGCGGAACGCTCGGCGGCGTTGCGGCACGCCGTGGAAGAAGCCCAGGCGCAGAAAGAAGAGTTGGAGCGATACAGCGTGGCGCTGCAAAGCACCAATCAAGCGCTCGAAGAGTTCTCGCACGCGGCGGAAGCCGCCAATCGGGCGAAGAGCGAGTTTCTGGCGAATATGAGCCATGAGCTGCGCACGCCGTTGACGGCGATCCTGGGGCATTGCGAGATCATGAAAGAAGACGTCGACCCAGGCAGTTCGTTCGTCGAACCCCTGGGAGTAATCGAACGCAACGGCAGTCATTTGCTGAACCTGATCAACGACGTGTTGGATCTCGCGAAGATCGAAGCCGGCAAGCTCGAATTGGAAAACGTCCGCTGCTCGCCACTGGAAATGATCGCCGACTTGGAGAAGAATTTCGCCCCGCGACTCCAGGGTAAACCCGTCGAACTTCGCGTGCGGAGATCGAACTCCTTCCCGCTTTGGATCGAAACCGACGCCACGCGACTGCAACAAATTCTGATCAATTTGCTGAGCAACGCCGTCAAGTTCACGTCGGTGGGCAGCGTCACGCTCTCGGCGCAGTATGACTATGCCCCCGGCAGTCGGATGGGTGTCATCACCTTTACGGTGGCAGATACGGGGATCGGAATTCCCGCCGACAAACTGCGGAAGGTTTTCGAACCGTTCGAGCAGGCCGACACCTCCACGGCGCGGCAGTTCGGCGGCACGGGGCTAGGGCTGAGTATCTGCCGAAGGCTTGCGGAACGACTCGGGGGCCGGATCGAGGTTGAAAGCCATTTGAACCAGGGCAGCACGTTTCGGCTCATCTTGCCCGCGTTGACGAGCCGCGAACGATTGGAGCCAGATTCGACCGCCAGCGGCGATATTGTCCGCGTCAGCGGTTCCGCGGAACGGGGAACCGCCGCTGCCGCTGAAGAAGGTAAACTTCAGGCACATGTGCTGGTGGCGGAAGACAGCCTGGATAATCGCCGACTGATTTCCGCGATTCTTTCCCGAGCCCAAGCCAAAGTCACCGTCGTGGAAAATGGGCAAGAAGTCGTCGATGCCGTGCTGGCAGCGAAAGAGGCGACGGATTCCCCGCGGGCCGAATTCGATGTCATTCTGATGGACATGCAGATGCCGGTGCTCGATGGCTATCAGGCCACGCGCACTCTGCGGGACATTGGTTGCCGGCTACCCATCATCGCGCTGACCGCGCATGCCATGAAGGGGGATCGCGAGCAATGCCTGAAGTCTGGTTGCGACGACTACGCAACCAAGCCGATCAACAAGGTGCAGTTGCTCGACGTCATTCAAAAACAACTCCGCAAGCATCGCTCCCAGTAACACTTCGCCGGCAGCCGGCGAGGGGGGCCGTCGCGAGCCGTTTCCTCGGTAACTGCGGGGCGGTTGGGCCTTCAATGGATAAAGCATTGCTGGCCATCGCTTTCCGAGCACTCCTTGTCCGGTTGCGGCGAGCTTCTATAATCACCGCATGCACCCGCCCCGGCGCCGGATCTTAAGTTCCGCTTCACGCGTGGACGGGATACCGGACCCCAACCGACGGAGAAGACTTTCATGGGCAAAGTAGCCGAAATCAGCGATGCCACGTTCAGCCAAGAGGTTCTCGAAGCCGATCAGCCGGTTCTCGTGGATTTTTGGGCCCCGTGGTGCGGACCCTGCCGCCAAATTGCCCCCCTGGTGGAAGAATTGGCCTCGGAGTATTCCGGATCGGTCAAGGTGACCAAGGTCAATATCGACGATAGTCCCCGGTCGGCCCAAGAATACGGCGTGTCGAGCATTCCCACGCTGATGGTGTTCAAAGGCGGCGAAGTGGTGCAGCGGTTTGTGGGCGTGCAGCCCAAGAATCGCCTGCAACAGGCGTTAGACGCCGTGAAGTAACGGCCCCCCCCTCCCGGCGCCCGCGACCAACCAGCCGCCGCCCCTTAGGGGGGCGGCTCATGCCAATCTCGTCATTCAACCCCGGCTTGCCCTATTGGGCGGCGGAACGCGAACCGTTCGGGGAGCCTTCGATCAGCTTCCCAAACGGCAGGGGCCGTCCGGCAACCGAAAAGCCCAGCAGGTAAAGCTCCTTCTTGAGCTGCCGGAATTCCGCAAAGCTATCTGGGTAGGTCCAGAGGGTAACGGTGGTTCGCGCCGGATCGTATTGCATCAGCATCCGGCGAAATTGCGACCCTCGTTCCAAACTGGTCGCCAACGGGTCTCCCAGTTGGTTCGATTCGGGAATGAACGTGACGCGGGTCACTTGAGCCAGGCCTGCCATGGCCGCCATCGCCGGATCGGTGGGCACATCGACCCGCTCCAGCACGTATCTCAACTTGAATCCATAGGTCGGCCCAACCACGCCTGTCAACTCGGGCGAGGTTCGCAACAGATCGACTTTCCCCCGAATCTCCCGCTTCACCTGGCCGGCCAGTTCATCGAGCGGCACATAGGCGATTCGGCCCCCTAGCAGTTGAAAGTGGGCTTCTGGCCCGCTCACTGTCTTGGAAATGGGCGTGGGGTAGGTGTCAATCTCGACCGTTTTGCGAGGCTCGTCGGCCACGCCCTGCAAATCGCTGAGCAGCGACTGCAGCCGTTGTTCGCGTTGTTGAAGCTCTTGCTCGGTTTCTTGTTCGGCGCGGAGTGCTCGTCGCCGTTGAAGCTCGGCCTCGGAAAGCTGCTCGGCGATGGAGCTCCGCAGCGAGGCCACCCGGCCCTGCGCGCTTTCCAACTGGGACAATTGTTCGCGCTGCCGATCCTTGAGTAACGCCGCCTGGTTGGCCAGGCGTGACTGCTCGGCGATGAGGCCTTCGATTTCGCGATGCGAAGCTTCCAGGTCGGGCAGGGGAGCCTGGGTTACCTCGACCTCCACCGGCTGGTGCTTCACGCGCACGCCCGTAACCATCACCAGAATGATCAGAATGCCCACGATGTTCGCCACGACGTCCAAAAAGGAATCGTTGCCTAAGTCGAGGTTTTCGTTTTGGTTGCGTTTTGCCATCGGGTGCAATGTTTCGGCAAAATGGTCGAGTCGCTGGGGTGATGCAACACCTAGCGACGAGGTTGCACGGCGGGGCTCGCAGCCCGCTGCTTGTTGCGGATGGCGAACCCACTGTTGTCGAACAAGGTTTCCATGTCGCGGAAGCGATGTTCCCCGCCCGGTTGAACTTCGATCTGCAGGCTGGGCTGCCAATGCATGCCGTAGCCGGCCATGCCCCAGTTTTCCATTTCTTGCCACACGGCGTTGCGAATTTCATATGCCGAAGCCGCGGTGGTTTCGCGCAGAGGAACCAATTGCGTTACGCGGCCCGTCTCCGAAAGCAACAATAGTCGCTCGTCATCGAGCTGTGCCCGCACATTTCGCAATACGGCGACCGATCGTTGACTGGCGCTCGGAAGTGCCCAGTTCGATCCGGCCTGGCTGGCCACGCTGTGTTTGGCGGGCGAGCGCTGGAACGACATCGAGGGCGCGCCTGCTCCGGCAGGTTGCGACGAACCAGGCGAACCCCCGCCGCCTCCGCTCGATGACGACTGCGAGGCGCCGTCCGATGCCGACCCCGAAGCGCCGCTGGACGAACCCGCCGAGGGCTGCCCACCGCTCGACGTTTGTCCTGCCATGGCCCCGCCGCCCGGCGATTGCGAATTGCCCGATTGGGCCAAGCCCGATGGCGATCCGCCCGACGGTGAGCTGGCCCCAGGCTTGTGTTGGGATGACGTCCCCCCAGGTGTGCCTGGAGAGCCCGCCGCTCCCAGCGTTGTCTGAGCATCGCCAGGCGACGAGTTCGGCGCCCCGCCGTTGGTGCCCAAATTGCTTGCTTGTTCGGAGCCGGGCGCATTCAGCGTCGGACCACCCGTGCCGAGGCCACCTTGACCGGGCACTTCGATATGGGCGTAGGGATTTACCGTTTCGCCGCCACGTTGTTGACCACTGCCCTGCTGACCGCTGCCCCAGCCAAAGCCGCTGCCAGATCCGCCCGGTTGATTGGCTTGCCCTCCGGTGCCGGGCGAGCGCTGGGCAGATCCTGGGGTGTTACCCATGCCCGATCCACCTGCCGAGGAATATTCCGCGCCGGGGTAACCCATGGCCGCCGAGCCTGTGCCAGGCGCCCCCGATGCGGCCGCGCCTGGACCGGTGAGATTGGGTGGATAGCCGCCGGCAGCGTAGCCGTCTGCGGCCGCGGCGCCGCCGGGCGTACGGCCTGGGGAGCCCAGCTCGGGATATCGCGATCCCGAGTTTGTGCCCGTGTTATAGCTGGTGTCGTAGCGAGGGCCGGCGCCGATGGAGTTGCCGGCGAATTGGTCGTAGGGTGTTCGTCCGCCGCCTTGGGCACTCTCGCCCGTCAAGCTTCCCCCATTGCCCGAACCGTTGCCTGTCATGCTCGTTCCGCCACTTCCACCCCGCCCAAAGCCATCGCCGCTGTTGGAAGCGAACGGTTGCTCGGGATAACCGGGGCCGCGCGTGGTTTCTCGGGCATTTCCGCGAGGATCGGCCCCATAGCGATCGGGTAGACCACCGCTGGGAGAATCTCCGGGATCCACCATCTTCAGCCCGCCGCTCGAAGTCACCGAGAACGAAGGCGGCGCGCCGCGAACCAAACTGGGGCGCGTCCGCAGTTCGCGCAGCATTTGCTTCCGCGCCATTTCCACGGCTTCCAGTTGGGCCGTGCCCAGCACTTTGTCGGCCGGCGGCAACTGCAGCTCCCAGTCTTGTTCAATGAACTCGTAGCCAAACTCACTCCGCCAGTTTTGCAAGGTCTCCACCACCTTGTAGTAAGCCTCGATCCCGTCGGGCCGCACCAGCAGCATGGGATAGGGCTTTTCCTTCTCGGTGGGGTCGCCTCGATGGTAATAGTCCACCGTGGCCAGCAGCGCCGCCGAAAGCGGGCTCAACGCTCGGCCCGGCATAAAGTCGGTCGCCAACAGCTCAATGCCTTCGGGCTGCAACACCACTCGGTCGGCGCGGCATTCCAAATAGATAGGGCGGCGCCCCGTGCCATTGCGGCCGCGGTAAGGAAGCACGGCGTAGGTCTTGCCGTTTCCTCGCCGCTGATTGGCTTCGCGAATTTGCTCTTCGGTTTTGGCAATCCGCTCTCGGTACCAATCGAGCTTTCGATCCAGCTCTTGCTTTCTCGCCTCGAAGTCGGCCTTGGGCAGGCTCGGTTGTTGCGTTGCCAGTTCTTGCAAACCTCGTTCCAGGCCTTGCCGCTGCTCGGTGAGCTTATCAAGTTCGCTTTGCCGCGTTTCAATTTCGGAAAGCAATACGTCGCGATGGCGGCTAAGCTCTTGCCGTTGCGTATCGAGTTCGGCCGCCTTGGCCATGGCCGCCGCGCGCTGGGCAGCCAGGGTTTCCAACTGCGAAGACTCGCGGCGCTCTGCTTCCGATCTTGCCTGCTGCGCAATCACCACCAGCACCACAATCAGGGCGCCCATGGTGCATAACAACACGGCCAGGAAGGGAAACAGCGACACATTTGCCGTGTTTCGCGAGCGTGCGGAACCTCTCATGCGGCGTGCCCCAGCTCGTTGTCGTGCTTGCCCGCCCGACCGGGCAAGGTGTGGTTCAGCCTCGCATTCAACAGGTGAATCACCGCCGACAGGCTTTCCAACGTGCTCTCAAAGTTAAAGCCATTGGAAATGGTGCCCAGGTTGCGATCGAGAGCGTGCTCCAGACGGTTCAATTCGCCCAGGCCATCGACCACGCGCTGCAGCATCTGGCTTTGCTCGGCCTGAGCTTGTCGCTCGGCCGCCGAAGCTTCGGCGGCCAAGGTCAGCGCGTGGCATACCTGGTCCCAGTGCTCATGATTGCGCTGGGCCAAGGCTTCGGTTCCCTCGGCGACCACCCGCGCATGCGTGATCAGGCCGTCGGTCAGCGCGGCGCCGAGTGCCGCTTGAAGTTCGTTGCGGCTCGCGGACTGCGCTTCTTGCCAGCGTTCTTCGGCCCGCTGCATCGATTCTTCCCATAGCTGAGCCTGCCGCTCCACCAACCGTTGGCTTGCTTGAATCATGGTTTCGGCCATGCGCCGCACGGCCAGCACTTGCGGATCGCCGCCGGTTCCCGAATCTTGGAACCGGCCCATCAGTTCCTCGGCCGCGCGTTCGTTCACTTGTTCGAGCAGTCGTGTCTCTTGCTTCTCCACGGCAAACTTGGTGAACATGAGCACCATGGAGAGCGAAAGAGCCAAGGCCGTGGTGTCGAATGCCACGCCCAGCGCCGCCACCACTTCGCTCATCGACTCCTCCAGCGATGCTGGATCCAAATTGGCGATGGCCATGGTGATGCCGACCACGGTTCCCAAGAAACCCAAGATCGGAATGGCCCAAATCACCACGTTGGTCAGGGCGTAGCTGCCGTAGGCGCGATCGATATCTTGATCGTTGAGATACTTTAGTTCTTCGTCCAGCGCGTCGGCGCCCCCTTTCTGCTGCACGTGAACCAGCCCTTCTTTCAGCCGGCTCGTCAGGTAGTCTCCCTGCTGTTTGGAAGGCAGTTCATCCAAACGTGCCAGGAGGCTGGCGCAATCGGCCGAGGTCTGCCCTTCAGCGGGAATCGGGCCAAGCAGTTGCTGGCCAACCCGCGAAAGTTGAGCGGCGACTTGCCCTCGCTTCATCATCAGCGCGACAATCGCCACGAAGAACATCCCGACTTCCCAGTATTCGATCGGGTGCCCGCCGGCATACCGCAACAAGAACTGGTGGGTCTCCGTCCCCAGCAGCGTCTCGGTCACGCCGCCAAAGAGCAAGGCAAAAAAACCAACCGTGAGGACCGCTCCCCAAATCACGGGGGAGGCCCCCACGGAGAAGGAATTTCGTTTCCGTTTTGCCACCGCTGCCATCCTTTGCCTAGAGTCCACGTGGTTCTGTCGGGGCGCTGCTCCCCATAATCGGCGCAATCGGCAAAATCGATACAACGAAATGTGAAAAAACAAAACCCCGAGAAGCCTGAATGCTCCAAACCCTGCAAAAACAGGCCGCTGGCAACGCTGTCGGCACTAGCGCTGCCACCAGAATTCTCCGCCCGGTAAGCTATTCTTGAAGCAGCATGCTTTCCTCGCTAGCTCCGCTGCCTTCCGTTCTAAAACGGGCATGCGAAGCAACTGCGTTGCTCCTTCATTGAAGTGTTTTGCCATGCCAGACACGGCCACCCTGCCCGACCCGAACATTGCGCCGGCCATCCCACCACAGGCATTGCCGCGCGAAGCGGCGCCCGCGGTCCACGCTCGCCATAGCCGGAAGGTGTTGCACCTGGTGAATGGTGAACACTTCGCCGGCGCCGAGCGCGTGCAAGATCTGTTGGCGCTAGCGCTCCCCTCCCAAGGCTTTCAGGTGGAATTCGCCACCTTGCTCGCAGGCCGCTTCGCGCAGGCTCGCCACTCGCGGCAAGTGCCGCTGCACTTTATGCCGATGGGCAGCAAGTTCGACTTCCGCCCCGCGTTTCGCCTGGCCAAACTCCTCAAGCAGGGGAACTTCTGCTGCTTGCACACCCACACGCCGCGCACGGTCATGGTGGGAAGCCTGGCGGCCGCCCTGGCCTGCGTGCCGCTGGTGCATCACCTGCATGGGCAAACGGCCACCGAAGTTCGCGGATCGTGGAAGACGCGCTTCTACGCCCGACTGGAGAAACGATGCTTCGCGCGCGCCCGCAAGGTGATCGCCGTTTCGGAGACTTCCCGGCAATACCTGCTCCGCTTGGGCGTGCCCGCGAGCCAAGTCGCGGTGGTGCCCAATGGCGTGCCGTCCCCCACCACGCTCTCCCAGCGGGCGGCGCCGTCGCAATCATGGAACCTTGGCACGGTAGGGCTGTTCCGCCCTCGCAAGGGCTTGGAAACCCTGCTCGAAGCCTTGGCCCTGCTCAAATCGCGCTCGATCCAACTTCACTGGCAGGGAATTGGCCCGTTCGAAACTCCCGCCTACGAGGCCGAGATTCTCCGCACGGTCGATCGATTGCACCTCGCCGACTGCGTGGACTGGACCGGGTTCTGTGCCGACGTGCCGGCGGCGCTGGCCGGGCTCGACCTCTTTGTGTTTCCCAGCATCTTGCCCGAAGGCATGCCCATGGTGGTGCTGGAAGCCATGGGTGCTGGCGTGCCGGTGCTGGCTTCGAAGGTCGATGGCGTCACCGATATTTTGCGGCACGATCAAACCGCCTGGCTGGTTCCGCCCGCCGATCCCCAGGCACTCGCCACGCAACTCGCGTCCGTCATCGCGGGCCAAGCCGATTGGCAACGAATCCGCGCCGCCGCCTACACGTTACAGCGTCAGCAATACTCCGATACCAGCGTGGCCGCCGGCGTGGCCGCGGTGTACGACGAGATCTTGGCATAAGCTCGACGGGTGGCTGGGGACTGGTTGTCGCAAACAACGCCTGCCTCTTCCCAACCCGCGGCCGACAACCAGCCCCCAGAAGAACCTCGCTCAGGCCGAATTCTCCCAGTTGCCTTGCACGCTTGTCATCCGTCACAATAGCGCCGCAACACCTGCCGCCCCGGTGGGTGATCGTGCGTTAAACTCGCTTGCCCTGCAGGCTTTCACTTACCGGATTCAGCATGCACGACATCGTGCTGGAATGCCGCGGCATTCATCATTGGTATGGCGCGAACAAGGTTCTGTTCGATGTGAACCTGCGCATCGTGCGCGGCGAAATCGTGGCCCTGGTGGGCCCCAGCGGCTGCGGAAAAAGCACCCTCTTGCAAGCCATCTTGGGCACGCACGCGCCTTCCCAGGGCCAGGTGCTCATGAACGGCCAGCCGTATGCCGGCCCCAGCCGCGAACGTGGGATCGTGTATCAGCGATATTCGCTGTTCCCCTTTCTCACGGCCGAAAAAAACGTGGCCATCGGGCCCATGTTCGATCAAACCAGCCTGGCCTCGCGTTTCTTCCATCCCTTCCATTGGCGCGAAACGCGGAAGCAGCACATTCAAGAATCCGTGCAAATGCTTCAACGCCTGGGGCTCGCGCACGCCTTCGGTCGCTATCCCGAGCAACTCTCCGGCGGGATGCGGCAGCGAGTGGCCATTGCCCAGGCGCTGATCATGAAGCCCAGCCTGTTGTTGCTTGATGAGCCCTTCGGAGCGCTCGACGAAGCCACGCGCGAAGACCTGCAGGGCCTGCTGCTAGGGCTGTATCAGGAAAACTTGACCGCGCGGCGACAGGGCGCCCAGCCCCCCCATACCATTCTGATGGTCACGCACGAGCTGAACGAAGCCATCTACGTCGCCGATCGCGTCATCGGCTTATCGCAATACTGGCAATGGCGGGAAGAAGGCTTCGAGGCGTGCCCCGGGGCGACGATCGTTTATGACCGCACGGCGCCCGTGTTTCACCCCGACGATCCCCGTGAGTTTGGCAGCTTTCTTTCGCAGCGCAAAGAAATCCGCGACGTGGTTTTTGAACATCGGGAATTGCCCAAGCGGGGTCAGTACGATGACTTTTGGCAGACGGTGGAAGCCGGTCTGGCGCAAGGCATCTTGGCGCCGCATCCTCCCGCTCAGGTGTAGGGGAGTGAGAATCGAATAACGTCTCAACACGTCAGCACGTAAGAAACCAGCCGCTTAACTCCGGAAATCATCATGGCAGAACCCAAGCTCAATCGACCCTGGCTGCTGGCCGTTTGGCCCGGCATGGGAAACGTGGCCATGAGTGCCGGCTACTACCTCATGGCCAAGCTCAACATGCACGGCCTGGCGGAACTGACGGCCGATGAACTGTTCGATATCGAACATATCGAGGTCCGCAACGGCCTGATCCGGCCGGGCCGCATGCCGCGCAATCGCTTCTTTGTTTGGCACGACCCCTCCCAACAGCACGACGTGGTGGTGTTCATCGGCGAGGCCCAGCCGCCGCTGGGCAAATATACATTCTGCCGCAAGTTGATTCAGTACGCGCAAGACTTGGGCGTGGAGCGCGTGTTTACCTTCGCCGCCATGGCCACGCAAATGCACCCCGATCATCCCTCGCGCGTATTTGCCGCGGCCACCAACGAAGAAACCCTGCAGCGGCTCAAGGAACTAGGACTCGACGTGCTGGAAGACGGCAATATCGGCGGCCTGAATGGCGTGCTCCTCGGCGCCGCCCTGGAGCAAGGCTTGCACGGCGCCTGTTTGCTGGGGGAGATGCCCCACATCCTGGCGCAGTTGCCCTTCCCCAAGGCTTCGAAGGCCGTGCTCGAAACCTTTGCCAACCTGGCCAATATCGAACTCGATCTGACCGAACTGGCGGAACAGGTTCGCGTGATGGACGAGAAACTCAGCGAACTCATGGCCGATGTCGAACGAGCCATGGGCCAGCAAGCCAGCGAGGAAGAAGACGAACCCGAATTCCCGGTAGCCAACGAGCGCCGCCTCAGCCCGGAAGACGAATTGCGAATTGAGCATCTCTTTGCCCAGGCCGAAAACAACCGGACCAAAGCCTACGAACTCAAACGCGAACTCGACAGCCTCGATATCTTCAAAGACTACGAGGACCGATTCCTAGACCTGTTCAAAAAGACCTAGTCCGCAGGTCACTGTCCGCGGCGCCAATTCGCCAGCGGAATGCTCCGGTTGTTACCCACGAAGCTACCCTATATCGGCCGGACGAGTGGTTACATGTTAAACGGATTGGGTAGCGGATCGTTAGCGGGCTCAGATGGCGTGGCTGGGGCCGCGGGAGTCGATTCCGGCCCGGCATCATCCGGATCGCTCTCACCAAACGGATTGGCAGGCGGAGTTGCCGGCGTGCTCGGCATCGGAGCCGGCTCGAACGGAT
>CAYUMU010000008.1:45218-135915 GCA_964445985.1 uncultured Pirellulales bacterium
TCGCGGCAGGCACGGCCGGATTAGCAGGGGCTGGCGCGGGTTCCGTCGATCCAAAAGGATTGGCCGGGGTAGTCGGCGTTGGAGCAGGCTCGGTCGACGGCTCAAACGGATTCGCCGACGGCGTGCTCGGCATCGGAGCCGGCTCGAACGGATTCGCGGCAGGCACGGCCGGATTAGCAGGGGCTGGCGCGGGTTCCGTCGATCCAAAGGGATTGGCTGGCGTGCTCGGCATGGGAGCGGGCTCGGTCGAAGGCTCAAACGGATTCGCCGGCGGAGTCGTGGGCGTTGCCGGAGCGCTGGGCATCGGCGCCGGCTCAAACGGATTGGCGGGCGGCGGCGTCGGCGTGCTCGGCATGGGTGCCGGCTCGGTTGAAGGCTCGAACGGGTTCGCCGGAGGAGTCGTAGGCGTGCTGGGCATCGGCGCCGGTTCGGTCGCTGGCTCGAACGGGTTCGATGGCGGAATTGCCGGAGTCATCGGCAGGGGGGCCGGCTCGGCCGGCATTGGTTCTGCCGGCATTGGCTCGGCTGGCGGTAGCGGATTCGGTCGCGTTGGCACCGGTCGCAGCCCCCCGCCCGTATTCTCGAATGGGTTGTCGATAGGGTTCGACGCGGCCGGTTCGCCTGGTTCCGTCAGCTCGGTCGGATTGACCGGGGGCAGATTGGCGGGCCGTTGCGTGGCTGCCGAGGCATCCATGGCGCGACGATAGGCGGCCAGCTTGGCCTTGGTGCGGTAGCTTTCGATCGAAAGTCGGGCCTGACCCTGAACTCGTTCCAACGAGCGGTCCACATTATAGAACCCGCCGTTTTGGTTGGCTTCGACGGCCGCGCCTTTCTCAAAATCGGCTTGCGCTTCGTCCGGACGACCCAACTGCAGGAACGACAGGCCGCGGAAGTAGTAAATCCGAGGGTCCTGGCTGCCACTTTCAATCGCCGTGTTCAGCAATTGGTAAGCATCTTGCGCGCGACCGGAGAAATAGGCGTGAGCGCCGCTGCCGTACAGCTCGGTCAGCAGACCTTCGTCGGCAGACACGGGCGAGGCAAGACAAGCGCCACACAACAGTACCGTCGCGGTACCACGAACAAACACGGAGGCTCGCATCGGAAGTCGGCTCCCTGGAAAATCCTGTGAACGGTTCTGACCGAGCAGGGTCAGCACGCAAATCGAGTACCGAAAAAAGAAATATCGACCCCATTGATGGTACTTCTGTCGCCGGGGCATTGCAACAAAATACGGCGGCCGGCAGCGGGCGAAACCCCGCAAAACCGCGGAAAAATCAGGGGCGGTAGCCTGTCCGAACATCGTCCGCCCGCTAGACAGTTGGCAACCCCAGGGAGGTCCTGCCAAAGAGCGGCTGAACCCCCGCCTTCTCCGCCGGGCCGGCCAGGCGGGTGGTGACTTTTGGCAACCGAGCGATGCCAAAACACCTTCCGCCAGCCGGCGGTTGGCTCCCCTGGATTTCACGCGTTCGGTTGTCGAGTCGGGCGAATGTCGCCCCCAAAAAACAGGTTCGCCAGGATTATGACCGCGGTGCGGCTTACGCAGCGCCGAATCGTCAAATATACTTGGACAAGTTCGTTCACCTTGCCCCCCGGCAGTGATTGCCACGATTTTCGTCTCTTCCATTCGGAGCATCGCCATGCAACTTGGTCTGGTCACATACAACTGGGGTAAGGATTGGGACCTCGATACGCTGCTCAAGAATTGCGAAGCCACCGGTTTGCTTGGCGTGGAACTTCGCAGCACGCATAAACACGGCGTGGAGCCCAGTTTGAACGAAGCTCAGCGGCGCGAGGTCGCCATGCGATTCGCCAGCAGCCCCGTGGAACTGGTAGGGCTCGGCAGCGCTTGTGAATACCATTCGCCCGACCCGGCGGTGTTAAAGAAAAACATCAATGAAACCCTGGCCTTTATTCGGTTGTGCCACGATATCGGCGGCACCGGCGTGAAGGTTCGCCCCAACGCCCTGCCCAAAGGCGTGGCAATCAATAAAACGATCGAACAGATCGGCAAGGCCCTGAACGAAGTCGCCGAATTTGGCTCCGGCTTTGGCGTGGATATTCGCTTGGAAGTGCATGGCCCTCAAACGGCTGAGCTCCCCATCATCAAAAAGATTCTCGAAGTCGCCGATAACCCCAGCGTGGGCGCTTGCTGGAACTGCAACCCCACCGACCTGACAGGCGCCGGCCTCAAGGCCAACTTCAACCTGGTGAAAGACCGCCTCGGTTCCACGGTTCACATTCACGACCTGCGGGACGACGCCTACCCTTGGGAAGAGCTCTTCGGCCTGCTCCGCGGCATCGACTACCAAGGCTGGACGCTCATTGAAGAAGGCAAAGTGCCCACCGATGTGGTCGCCGCCATGAAGGCCAACGTGCCGATCTTCAAGAAGCTCGCCGGCAAAAGCTAAGCAAGAGCGCTACCGGCGTCCCCAAAACGGCAATCGATCCGCCAGTAGGTCGGGGATTGCGAGGCGGGCCAAAATGAATATCATTTGCAGGAACAACTGTTTTTTACTCCGTTCCTGCTGGAAGCCATGCACCCCCTCCTGCTCCTTGTCATTTACTGCTTGATTATCGTGGCTGGGTCGCTGCTAGGGGGCTGGTTGCCCTCGCTGCTGCGGCTCACGCACCGCCGCATGCAATACATGATCAGTCTGGTTGCCGGCCTCATGCTGGGCGTGGCTATCCTGCATCTGTTGCCACACTCCATGATCTACACGCGGTCGATCGACCAATCGGTGATGTGGATGCTCGGCGGCCTGCTCGGCATGTTTTTCCTCGTCAGGGCTTTCCATTTCCACCAGCATGGACCGGTGGAACCGCCCATCGGCGTGGCGGCCAGCCATGCCGATCATCACCACGATCACGGGGGCGGCCATCACCACCATGACCATGATCACGATCATGATCATGGCGGCCACGTCCATGGTCACGCGCACGAGCTTCCCAATCCCGCCAAGCACCGCTTGGGCTGGGTCGGCGTGGCGCTGGGGTTGAGCCTGCACACGGCCATCGATGGCATTGCCCTGGCGGCCAGCGTGAGGGCCGAGTCGCTTTCCGACAGCGCCCTCCCCTTGTTTGGTTTGTCGACATTTCTCGTCATTTTTCTGCACAAACCGCTCGACGCCCTCTCCATCACCACCCTCATGGCGGCCGGTGGCTGGTCGTTCCGAGCCCGGCAGTTCGTCAACCTGGGCTTCTCGCTGATGTGCCCGCTGGGCGCGCTGCTGTTCTACCTGGGCGTGGGCGCCGATCAAAATGAGGTCATTGGCTGCGCCCTGGCCCTGGCCGCCGGAGCGTTCTTGTGCATCGCGCTGGGCGATTTGCTGCCCGAGGTGCAATTTCACTCCCACGACCGACTGGGCCTCTCCCTGAGCCTGATTCTAGGAATCGCCGCGGCCTACGGCATCGGCAAGCTCGAGCACGGCATGCACAACCATGATCTTCCCAGCCCCAGCGGCCAGCACGACCATTCGGGCCACGACCACTCCGGCCACTCCCATTAGCCGGCCACTCCCCATGAGCCAACTAAGCCGCGGGATTTCCCGCCGCCTGTTCCGCCGGCCGAAACTTTCTTTCCGCTGCCGGGTTTACTTCCTTAGCGGGGAGCAGAGGCCCAAGCCTTTGGCCGCCTCGCCCGCTAAATCCGGTTCAAGCTTCGTTCTGAAGTTGGAGAGGCCCAAATGCGATTGCCCCGGGGAACTCTGCTCACACTCGCGGTTGCCTGCACTTCGATCCTTGCGCAGTTTGCCCACGCTGCGCCGTCGCCATCCCAGCAGACGGCTCAAGCCATCGATCGCTCGCTGCGGACGGAACTCCCCCTGACCAAAGCAGATCGGCCGGCGGCCGTTTGCGACGATACCACCTTTCTCCGCAGGGCCACGCTCGACCTGCTCGGCCGGCAGCCCTCCGCGGCAGAAATCACCCGCTTCGCCCTCGATCCGGCCGCCGACAAGCGGGCCCAACTTGTCCAACGCTTGCTGGCCAGCGAAGATTTTGGCCGCAACTGGGGGCGCTACTGGCGCGACGTAATCATGTATCGCCGCAGCGACCCGAGGGCTCAAATTGCCTCGTCCTCGCTTGAAACCTTCCTCACCACCCAGTTAAACAGCGGCACCCCTTGGAGCGAAGTGGCCCGGCAACTGGTCACGGCCACCGGCGATGTTCGCGAAGAGGGAGCCACCGGCCTGCTCATGGCCCAAGAAGCCAAGGCCGAGGAAACGGCCGCCGAAGTCTCACGCATTTTCCTGGGCATTCAAATCCAATGTGCCCAGTGCCACGATCACCCCACCGATCGCTGGAAACGCGAGCAGTTTCACCAGTTGGCCGCCTTCTTCCCCCGCATGTCGTTGCGGCCGGTCATGGACGGTCAACGGCGAACCTTCGAGGTGGTGTCGATGGATCGTGCCTCGCGATTTCGCCCGCAAGGCCGTGGCGGTTCGCTGGAACACTACATGACCGACCTCAACAATCCGGGCGCCCAAGGCAAGCTCATCGAGCCCCAATTCTTTGTGACCGATCAGCAACTGAAAACCGGCCTCGGCGATCAACAGCGGCGCGCCCAATTGGCCGATTGGATGACCGCCGGCAGCAACCCCTGGTTTGCCAAAGCCTACGTGAACCGCATGTGGGCCGAGCTGGTCGGTGAAGGCTTTGTGGAACCGGTGGACGACCTGGGTCCCGATCGGCCCAGCGACGCGCCCGAAACATTCGACCTGCTGGCCACCCAGTTTGCCGCCAGCGGCCACGACGTGAAATGGCTGTTTGCCACGATCATGGCGACCGAAGCTTACAACCGCGACAGCCGCGATCGCCGCGCGCCTGACCAAACTCCATTCGCGGCCAACTGTGCCCAGCGGCTGCGGGGCGACCAACTGTTCTCGGCGTTGGCCGCGGCGCTCGGCTTGCCAGACGCGGCCAACCCCGCCATGGGTCGCGGCAATCCTTACGGCGGCGGCACGCTCCGCGACATCTTCAACCAAACCTTTGGATTCGACCCCAGCTTGCCCCCAACCGATCTCACCGGCTCCATCCCCCAAGCCCTGTTTCTGATGAACTCGCGCACGCTCACACCGGCAATGAGCGCCACCAGCCGCACCCCACTGGGCCGAATGCTGGCGGAAATCAGCGACGATGAAGAGGCCGTGGTCGAGCTGTACTTGCGGTGCCTGGCCCGCGAGCCCAAAGACTCCGAACTGACCATCTGTCGCGAGTACATTCGCGAGGTGGGCAATCGCGGCGAGGCCTTTGAAGACCTGCAGTGGTCACTGATCAATTCGACCGAATTCTTGCATCGAAAGTAGATCGGTAGCGCCCCGTGACGGCCCCCTTCTCCGCGGACGCCGTCACCCGGCCATCCAATTTTGTGCTCTCCACCTTCTCCATTCCTGGAGCGGCTTGCGATGAATCTGGAACATCATGTGCATGCGACGATCAAGCGAGGGCAGGTGGTGCGGCGGCGCGACATGCTCAAAGCGGCCGGCCTGGCGAGTGTCGCCACCGGGCTCCTCGGCTTCTCCGACCGCGTTCGCGGCCACGCGGCCGAACTGCGCAGCCAAGGCATGGCCTGCATCTTGCTCTGGATGCAGGGCGGTCCCAGCCAGTTTGAAACCTTCAGCCCCAAGCCCCAGCACGAAAACGGCGGCGAGACCAAAGCCATCTCCACCAACGTGCCCGGGATCGAACTCTCCGACAACTTCCCCAAGCTGGCCCAGGTCATGGAGCACGTGGCGGTCATTCGCAGCATGACCAGCCGCGAGGGCAGCCACCCGCGGGCGACTTCTCTCCTTCATACCGGCTACCTGCCGACCGCCAGCGTCAAATACCCCTCGTTCGGATCCCTGGTCACCAAAGAATTGCCCAACCCCGAGTGCCACCTTCCGGCGTATGTAAAAGTCGGCGCCAACCGCAACCTCGACGATGGCGGCGGTGGGTTCTTGGGCGCGCCGTACGATCCCTTCGTGGTCGCCCAGGCAGGTGGCTTGCCCAGCAATTCGGAATTGACCACCGATCGCAATCGTTACCAGCGACGGCTGGGCCTGCTCGGCAGGCTCGAAGATCAATACGCCGCCGAGGGCGCCCGCCAGGCCGTCGCCGATCACCAGGCCCTGTACGACAAAGCCGGCAAGATGATTCTCAGTCCTCAAATGCAGGCATTCGATCTGGCCCGCGAATCCGCCGCCGACCGCGACGCCTACGGCCGGGGAAGTTTTGGCGCCGGTTGCCTGCTGGCTCGGCGGTTGGTGGAAGGGGGCGTGACCTTCGTGGAAGTGCAAGCCAACGGCTGGGACACCCACGACAATAACTTCGAGCGCTCCAAGCAGCTTTCTGCCCAGGTCGATCAGCCGTTCGCCCACCTGATTCGCGACTTGAGTCAACGCGGCCTGCTCGACCGCACGCTGGTCGTTTGGATGGGCGAGTTCGGTCGCACGCCGCGGATCAATCCCCGCTCGGGCCGCGATCATTACCCTCGCGCCTTCAACGTGGCGGTCGCCGGCGCCGGCATCCGCGGTGGGCAGGTCATTGGCCGAACCGATGCCAGCGGTACTTCGGTCGAAGAACGCGCGGTTCAGGTGCCCGACTTGTTCCAAACTTTCTGCCAGGCCTTGAAGATCGATGGCCACAAAGAGAACATGAGTTCCATCGGGCGGCCAATCCGGATCGTCGATGGCGGCCAGCCCGTTCACGAGTTGTTCGGATAGCCCGCCGCCCGCAACATATGTTTTGGCGGTGGTTGGCATGGCGGCAAAACGGATCGTTTCTCTCTTGGCCAGCGCCACCGAAATGGTCGCCGGCCTGGGGCTCGGCCACCACCTGGTGGGCATCAGCCACGAGTGCGATTTCCCTCCGGAAATCCTCGACAAGCCTCGGTTGACCTTCACGCATGTCAATGCCGAAGCATCGAGCGGCCAAATCGATTCTCAGGTTCATAGCCTGCTCGCCTCGGGCCAGGCCTTGTACTCCATCGACACGGCAACATTGGCTTTACTGGCCCCCGATTTGATCATCACCCAGGCCCAGTGCGACGTGTGCGCCGTGCGGTATGCCGACGTGGTGGCGGCGGTAGCGCAAGAGCCCGCCCTCCAGGCCGCCCAGGTGCTGGCCCTCAATCCGCGCAATTTAGAAGAAGTGTTCGCCGACATCGCGAGCGTGGCACGAGCAACCGGCTGCCATGACGGGGGGGCCAGCTATCTTCAGTCGCTCCACAACCGCGTTGAGATGGTCCGCAACATTGCTGGCGGTGCTCCGGCGTCGGCCCGCCCGCGCGTGGCGTTTGTGGAATGGTTGGAACCCCTCATGCTGGCCGGCAACTGGACGCCCGAAATGATTCGCCTGGCTGGCGGCGAGAACCTGCTCACCACCGCGGGTGAACACAGCCCCTACGGCAATTGGCAAGCTCTCATCGAAGCCCAGCCCCAGGTGGCCGTCATCGGCCCATGCGGTTTCGATCTGGCCCGCGCCATCTCGGAATGGAACCAACATCAAAAGCACCCCGCCTGGCAAAGCGTGCCCGCCGTGCGACAAGGCCGAGTGTACGCCGTGGATGGGAACGCTTACTTCAACCGCTCGGGACCACGGCTCGTCGATAGTTTAGAACTGCTGGCCTGGCTCATTCATCCTGAACTATTTCCGGAACCGTTGGGCAGCCAGGGAAAATGGTGGCAGCAGCTTGGTTAACAGGCCGCCAATCGTTTGACTTCCGGATAGGCATTGACATTTTTTAATCCGTCGCGAACCGTCATTCCCGCGAAGGCAGGAATCCAGTTGCGGCGGATGCGATTTTGCTATCAACATCGGTTTGGACACGAATAGCATAGCGGGAAGTTATTGTTCGACGGACCTTAACGCGGGTAAACCGCAAACGAACGCGGGAGGCATTAAAGTTCTCTGCGGCTTGCAGAGATGTTAACGAGCAAGAAACTAACAATTTGCGTCCTCTGTATCTTCTGGACGTCCAGAATTCCATGTTCCATCCTTCGGAAACAACACCTATGATTGCCTGCCTGTGGGATATTGACGGAACTCTTTTGGCCAGCGGCGGAGCCGGCAAGGCGGCCATGGATGCGGCTTTGGCGGCCGAGTTCGGAATTCATACGCCGATTGTGTATTCCACCATGACAGGCCGCACCGATCGCGGGATTGCCGGCGATCAATTCGCGTTGCACAACATTCCCAATACGCCCGAAAACTGGGAGCGTTTCATCAAGTCTTATCTGCGGTTCTTGCCTGAAAAACTTATTGAGTGCCAGGGGACGATCCTGCCAGGCGTGATGGATACGCTCAAGTTCATGACCACCCGAACCAAGGTCCGCGTGGGTCTGCTGACGGGCAACCTGCCCCGCGGCGCCCAGGTCAAGTTGGGCTATTTTGGCCTGGCCGAGTTCTTCGCCTTCGGAGCCTTCGGCGACAAGCACTTGCTGCGCGATGATGTTGCCCGCGAAGCACTTCAGGCCGTGCACGAGCGTTGCGGAAAAGATGCGTCCTTGGATCGCGTGTTTGTGGTGGGCGATACGCCGCTCGATGTCGCATGCGCCCGAGCCATCGGCGCCCAAGCGGTGGCCGTGGCAACCGGTCATTACACCATGGAGCAATTGGCGGCAACCAAGCCCGACCTGCTGCTGGCCGATCTCAGCGATCCCACGCCGTTGTGGAAATTGGCCCGCGATGGCGGCTAAGGATCAAGGATTTAATAGCATCCCGTCATCCCCGCGAAGGCGGGGATGACGGGCACGAGATTAGCCGTCTGAATTGCAACCAACGTCGAAACGATATATCCCCAAGTAACAGCCGTAGTTGATGCTAGATATCGAGCAAGCCTTGCCGCTGCCATTGGAGAACCTGATTGGCGGCGGCGGTGGTTGCGTCGTCGTCGTTTTCCCAGAGCTCGGCCAGGCAGCGGCGAACCGTGCGATCGGCGGTGCGCAAGTAGTAACGTCCCAGCTTGAGCCCTCGTAGCTGCTCTTCCTCGCTGACGTGATGATCCCTCAGCAGCGCGTCGAGCCGCGAGAGGACGCAACTGGCCGCGTACAGCTCGCACGCCGCGTTAGCGATCCGTGCCTGTTGATACTGGCGATCGAGAATCTCTTGCTGGTAATGCCGTAGCAAGCGATCGACCTGGTTGCCGAAGGCGCCGACCAGGCGGCCCAACTGCGAGGCTTCGTCTTCGAGCGCGGTGGTGCGAACGGTGACTTCGGGGCTGAGGATCAGCGAACTGAGACGCCGGGCGGCAAAGCTGCCAATGCGGCTGAAGTTGCCGAGCGGGCTCTTGATGGCGTTGAGGATGCCCTCCAACTCCAGGCCGACGTCGCGCATCCCAACCAGGGCGATGAACGCCCTCAACACGTCGTTGGCCCCCTCGCCGATCAAGTCGATGCGGTGATCGCGCATCATGCGTTCGAAGGGGAGGTCGTTGAAGTAGCCGGCGCCGCCATGGATCTGCAGGGCGTCGTTCACAATTCGCCAGAGCCGCTCGGTGGAGAACACCTTGAGCATGGCCGTTTCGAGCATGTAGTCGTCGGCGCCGGAGTCCATGAGGGCGGCGGTTTGATAGGTTGCCGCCTCCATGGCGAAAACCGAGGCGGCCATGAAGGCCAGCTTCTCTTTCACCTGTTCGAATTTGCCCAGCGTTTCGTCGAACTGCACCCGCGTATTGGCGTGGGCGGCGCTGTGTTGCAGGCAGAACTTGGCCGCCCCCGTGCAACTGGCCCCGAAGGTGGTGCGGCCAAAATCGAGCACCGTGAGGGCGACCTTGAGCCCGCGGCCAAGTTGGCCCAGCAGGTTTTCCTTGGGCACAAACATGTTGTGGAATGCCAGGCGACTGGTCGCGGTGCCGCGGACGCCGCACTTGGGCATGCGGGCCTCGGTGACCTCAAAGCCAGGCATATCGGGGGTGACAATGAAGGCGCTGATCTTTGTATCTTGGCTGCCGGGCACCGGCGTGCGGGCCATCACCGTGAGCACGCTCGCCAGAGCGCCGTTGGTGATGTAACGCTTTTGTCCATTGAGCACCCAACCGCTGCCATCGGCCTTGGGCTCGGCCATGGTTTGCACATTTCCGGCGTCGCTGCCGGCCTCGGGCTCGGTGAGGGCGAAGGCGCTGATCCATTCGCCCGTGCTCATTTTGGGCAGCCACTTGAGTTTCTGTTCGGGCGTGCCGAACAGCACCACCGCCCGAGGGCCGATCGAGTGGTGGGCATTCACAAACAGGGCCGTACTTGCGCAGTGTCCTCCCAGCACTTCAAGAATTCGACAATAGGACACTTGGCTGAGTCCGCGTCCTCCCGACTCGGTGGGCAGGCAGGCCCCGAGGATTCCCAGTTGCCCTAAGCCGGAGATGACACTCCGCGGAATATCCTCCTGGCGATCGATCAGCTCGGGGTTGATCTCATCGCGGCAGAATTGCTGGAGCTGCTCCACCATGTGGTTGGTGGTGGCGTTGCCCTGCAGATCGGGGTAGGGGAGCAACTTCTTGCCCAGGTATCGGCCGAAATAAAGCCCTTTGGCAAAGCCTACCTGCTTGAGCGAATCGCCGAACATCTCCTCGGCTTGCTGGATCTGTTTCTCGCGGTCGGTGTTGCTCATCCTGTTTCGACTCCGCCTGGAAAGTAGGTGCCCGGTGGGTGGGGGGCCTGCTTTTCTCCGATTCATCTG
This sequence comes from uncultured Pirellulales bacterium, assembly GCA_964445985.1. GTDB lineage: Bacteria > Planctomycetota > Planctomycetia > Pirellulales > S012-138 > CAYUMU01. The sequence continues at coordinate 55,869 of CAYUMU010000008.1, forward strand.
GGAGAAGCAAGCGCGTGGCTGCCGCGCCATCTTCTCAGAGACGGGCTGGCACGGCAATTATTGAGGGCGAGGCTTCCTGGAGACAGTCCCAGCAGGGCATGCACCGCCACCAATGTCGTCCTCGGCCAGATTGGCTGCGATCTTTAGCAAAAATTGGGCTTGCAACGATTTTGAAAGTTATTCTGCTCCCCAAACAGGCCGAAAATGAAAGCGAAATCGTTAAGTCCTTTGGCAGGTGGCGGTTGCTGAAATTATGGGCCGGCGGGTTTTGAATTGGCACGGCGGGTGCTTTATGGCCCTACCGAAACGGAGATCATTCAACACCTCGCAAAGGAGATTGCTCATGTTGGTTCTCACTCGCAAAGCTCAACAGCAGATTCAAATCGGCAACAACATCGTCATTACCATCGTGCGGGTCAAGGGACAGTCGGTGCGCGTCGGCATCGAAGCTCCGCAAGACGTGCGGGTGATTCGCGGAGAGTTGCAATTTGACGGTGAGTTGAGCCTGGAAGTGGAATCGGAGAATGAAAGCCAGGAAGCGGCCGTTTCTAACTCCGCCGAAAGTCGCGACGCGGGTCAGCCGCGAACCGCTAGCAGCCTGAAAAGCAAAGTAGCCGCCGTGACCGAGCGCGTGCGGGTGGATGCCTTCCAGACCGAGGATCGCGGCGACCGACGCGAGTCGTTCAATCCGGCCGATCATCGGATGCAGATGACGGGGAACTCGCGAGAGTCGTCGCGGGCTTACGAGAGCCCTCGGGCTCAAGTGATCTCCGGTCGGGCCACCCTGCCGATGTCCAGCCTGGGCCGCATTAACCCTCGCTAACGGCAAATGTGCCTGGGGCGGTGACGATTGGGGAGGAACCCCACCGCGCGGCCAAAAGGCAAAGCACCCGGAGGAATCGCCGGAACGGCAAACACTCCGACCCCCGCGCCTTATCCCGAAGGCGCCCTGGCAGTCCCCCCCCTAACTTTCTCAAGGCTTTGAGAAGTAGCGAACGCTTTTTAACAAGCACGCGTTTTTAACCGCGGCGGTGAACGGCAGCCACGAACGGCAGCCCTCAACCGCCGCGTTTTTTATTGCGCTATTTATCCGCCGACTCCGTGGCGCCGCCGAGGGTGACGTTGATCTTGTACTTGGTTTGCAAGTGCGCATGCGCGACGCTAGCGTGCGAGGTTTTCGAGTAGCGTTCGCAAACCCGCTGGAAGGCCGAGATGGCTTTTTCCTTGTCGCCCCCTCGCTCCAAGGTATAGGCCATTTGCAGTTGGGCCCAACTGGAGAGAGGTTCGTGCGCGTCTCGAATTTGCGTGTACAGGCTATAGGCTTCGCCCCACTCTTTCAAATGCAGATGGCAGTCGGCCATGCGCTGGTAGGCCGCGGGGAAGTTGTCGCTTTGCCGATAGGCGCCGATGGCTTCTTTATACTTGCCGAAATGCTGATAGGTATCGGCGGTGTTCCAGAGCCATTGATCGGCTTGTTCCGGTGCTTCTTTGATCAGTTGCTGATAAACGGCCACGGCCTCGTCGCACTTGCCTGCCTCGCGGTAGGTTGAAGCCACCTGGTTCAGCCAGTTACCGGGCTTCTTTTCATCCCTGCCTGCCAGTTGACGGTAAATCGCAATCGCCGACTCGTACTTCTTTTCTTCGCGATCCATTTGGGCCACGTTGCTGAGCCCCACCGTCTTGTCGGCAAACCGGCCATAGGTCGCCCGGGCGCGCTCGCGCTGTTCGTGCGATTTATAAAAGGAGGCCAGGTTGCCCAGAATTCCATCGTCGACGCCGAAAATCTTTTCCATTTGGTCGTAAAGCTTGGGTACTTCGTCGGTGCGTCCGGAGCGATCTTGAAGATTGGCGATGGCGAACCAATACTCGCGGGCACGCGCCTTCTCCGCTTCCACGGCCAGGTCGGTGGGCATTTCTTTGCGAAGGTAGGCAATCGCCTGGTCGGCTAGCTGCTCGCCCTGGGATTTGGTTGTGGATTCTTTGACCAGGGTGGAAATGGGCGTTTGCACGTAGGCCACCACTTGCGCGGGAAGCTGCTCGGGCGTGTACGTGGTCGCCAGGGCCTTCACGGCTTCGTTGAAGGCGGCCTTGTTCATGTAGTACTGCGCCAGGTCGCGCGAGGCGGCCATGCAATAACGCGCGGCCTCGCCCTGGCGGGGAATATCGAACGTGAGCGACTTCCAGAGGGCCACGCGCCGCTCGGCATCGCCTTCCACGCGGGCAATCTCCGCCAGGTCAACCCGGGCCAGCACGCCCACCAGTTGTTGACTGTGGCGGGCCATCACTTCGCTGTAGGCTTTCTTGGCCTTGGCGACCTCGCCCATGTCTTTGTAGGTGCGGGCGATGAGGTAGGCCGAGCTTTGCGACTCGGGCGACTCCGGCCAGTAATCGATGACCGATTGAAAGCCGTCTTTGATGGCCGTGTTGAGGTTGCGGCGTTCTACCTGGCACAAGCTCCACTTGAGCTGGGCGTAGCTGGCGCCCTCACTCTGCTCATATAGGGTGAGGAATTTTTCATACTCGCTCTGGGCGACTTTATAGTCCTTCTCGCGGAAGTACTTCTCGGCAATGTTGAGCTGGTAACGCTCCGCCTCGCGAAGTTTGGCCCAGCGGTCGAGCGACATTTCGTCGAGCGGGCCGGCCGTGGCGACCGATGTTCCCAGCAGCGCCACGAGCAGAGCCAGCGTGAGCGGACCACGGTAACCGCCGACGCGCGCCGGGTGGCGAGGGCTTACTTTTTCTTGGATTGAGCTTGCAACCATTTGCTGTACTCCACGTTCGCGTAGTTGATGACGTTCACGCCCAGGTTGTAGCAATTCTGCCAAATATCGGCAGGCACACCGGCATGATCGTCGGTCCAGGCGTCGCCAATATCGCCCGGGTGGTAATAGCAGACCCAGCGTCCATCGACCTTCCAACCCCAGGCGTCGCGCCCGCCGTGCGGCGCCACGTAGGGTAGGCTATCGATCTTGAACGGAACGCTATGAATGAGGTCGTCGTAAGGAATGCGCACCGGCTCCACGTGGGGGAGCGTTTGTCGCATCATGGCAAAAAACTGATTGTGAAAGTGACTGCTGCCGCCATTGTCGCCAAACAACATGCCGTGTTTGGTGATCAGATAGTCGCGGAGGATGCCAATTTCACTCTTGGAGAGCGAGATGTTTCCCTGGCCGGTGAGATACACCAGCGGCAGGCCGGTAATGTTCGCCAACTGGCCGACGGTGCGGCTTTCGGTTCGCTCGGCCACGGGCTGGCTGGTGCGCGCCCCGTACTCGATGAGCATATTCAGGTCGGCGCCGATGCCAAAATCCTGGTTCCAGTCGCCGCCGGCATACTCCAAGCGCACGAAGCGAATCTTGCCCCGGGCGGTCCCTCCGGCGTAACCGGCGCCATCGCCATCGCCGTAGCCGACCTTGTATTGATGCTTGGTGACCTCGAGCAGCTGGGTATCGACGTCATCGATCGGCGGCGGATTGAAGACCACCACGCTGGCCGGATTGATCACGTACTTTTTCTTGATGACCTTTTGAATTTTGACCTGCTGGGTCATTTGCTGTTGTTCGCCGCCGCCGGCTGGGAGCTCGAACACTTCCTGACAGCCGCCGACTTGCGAAGACAGGAAGACCACCAGCACGAACAAGAGCGTGTAGGTACACAGGCCCGCGGTCGATTGACGCAAGCGGCCGCTTTGGCCGCCGTAATACCAAGCGTCTAAATCGAGAGGATTCCAAATATTGCCCGGCGCGGCCGCCGCGTGCCCTGAACTGTAGGCGGCCACCATGGCGTCGGGGGCGGGCCGTGCTTCGTAGCGCAGGCGGGCGTAGTAGACGGCGGCGATTTCCAGGGCCCAAACGGTCCAAAACAGGCCGATGGCGAATAGCGTGAACAGCCCCGCTTGGGCCAGCCAGACCCGCAGGCTGTCGAAAATGAAGGCATCAGCCGCGAACACCGAAAACTGCCAGAGCGGCACAAAGGCCACGGTCCAAACCGCGTTCCGCTGCCAGCCTTTCCACTGTTGGCCCTTCCACTGCAGGCCAGCGAGAATTGCCGCGGCAGCCGCCAATGCTGCCGCGGAGGCAAACACGACCCACTTCGTCACGTTGCCGGTCGTGCCATCGAGTTGACGGAACCAAAGCCAATCAGCGATGACGATCAGCCAGGCGATCGCCAGCAAGGCGACCAGCGCGGCGGCAGTCCAAAATTGGGGAGATCGTCCACGCATGTTCGATTTCGATCAGGAACAGTCGAGCCGCCGGGGGCGGCAAGCATTGGCGAGGGTTCGTGTCGGCACGGCGGTTGGGTTGGGGGGACTCTAACTTTACGACTGGCTTGCCGGGAATTCGCTAGCGCTTGTTGAGCTCGTTGAGAATGTCGTCGCCGCGATTTTCCAGCGGATTGCGGCGAGGATCGGCCACCTTGGTTTCACCAATGCCTAGCGGATCGAGGGGGGGCTGCGAGGCCGTGGCCGGGTCGGTCGGAGTCATCGGCGAATTATTGTTGGCTGTGTTGGCGGCCCCCGGCGTGCCAGGCGGAGTTGCCGCATTGGGGTCCGAGGCGTTGGCCGCGGCCGAGTCCGCCTGAGGCGCGGCCGCCGCGGCGGGTGCTACTGTCTTATTGGCGACCGGTTCGAAATCGCCTTGGGCTTTCTTGACTCCCCAAACCGTGAACGTGGCGCCCACCAGGAGGACAAGCACCAAGGCGGTGGACCAGAGCATGCCTTGCACCAGGCTGCTTTGGGCGATCAGGCCGAGTACCTCTTGAGGGCGGCGGCCCTTCATTTTCCCCAGGAATTCGCGGAGCTCAAGCATGGTGGCGGTGCCATGCGTATTCAATTGCCGCCGCAAACCGCGCGGGGTTTCGGGGCGGTGGTTGGTATCTGCCATGACGCTGGTCCTATCGATCGAAGAACAAGGTTGGGCTACCCAAAGGGGAGACGCTTGTTTTCACTGAATGGTAATCAGGGGACGGGGAGAGCTGATCAGCGCATACGGCGATCGCCCTCTTTAGTCTCGCTGTTTTTCGAGCACATGCAACAGTTCGCCTCCCACCTCGCTCACGGCGGCCAGGATGGGTTCGAACCGGCTGGCCGGGGCCTCTTTGTTGATTTTGAGCAACACCGTGCGTTGGCCGGGAGGCGCGCCTTCCAAAATCGTCTCCAGTTTCGGCCCCAGTTGTCCTACTCCAATTTCCTGATTGTTCAGGTACAGCTTATTCTCAACATCCACGAGCACCACCGCGCGCACATTGGTCGCGGCATCGGTCCTGGAAGTTGTCGCCGGCTTCCATTGCTGGTGGCTGTCGTCTTGAGCCCTGGCGAGAATGAAAAAGAAGATCAGCAGGTTGAATGCGATATCGCCCATGGCCATGGAGGGGACTTCGGCGGCGAGGGATCGTCGTTTGAGCTTCATGATTCAGTCAAGCGGGGACGTGGCCCGGTAATGGTTTGCGGGAGCAACTGCCTGTTGCCGGACGGGTTCATTGTAAAGTGACAGTTTTATTGCAGGGTGACCGTGCGTTCTTCTTCGAGCAGCAAGGTGATGATTCCGCCCGACTGTTCGATCAGGTCGGTGACCTGAATCCAGAACTCGTAGGGCGTTTCGGGCTTGCTCTTCACCACCACAATTCGTTCGGAGGCGTTGCGCTTGCCTGCCAGGAGCGACTTGAGTTGTTCTTGAAACTTTTCCTGCCGCACCAGGGCGCCGTTGATGGCCACCGTGGTGCGGGTCAGGGCGACCTCGATGTTTTCGCTTTGCTGACTTTTTTCTTCCTTGGGATCGGCCCTCGGAATCTCCTGTTTGCGGCCGTTTTCTGGCTGCACCGAAGCGCACACCAGAAAGAACACAATCAGGTTGAAGGCGATATCGCCCGTGGCGTGGGCTGGCGGTTCCACCAGCAGACGGCTGCGGCGGCGGATCTTCATGGAACATTCTCCGCCGCGGGGGCCGCCGCACTACCTTGTGAGGCCGCGCCCTGTGAGACGATGCCTTGCGACATGGCCAGTTCCAGCGTGACGGCTTCCATCAGGTCGGTGCCGGCTTCTTCGACATCGAGCACGAATCGGTTGATGACGCCAGAGAAATAATTGAAGGCCATGAAGGCGGGGATGCCGACGATCAGGCCCAGGCAGGTGGTATAGAGAGCCACCATGATGCCGCCAGCCGCCGCGATCACGATTGGCTGCTCGCCAAACTGCTCGACGATGGCCGCGAACGAGACGATCATGCCTTGCACCGTGCCTAAGAAGCCCACCATGGGCGCCACGCTAGCCAGGGTGGCGAGCACGGGCAAGTGCCGCTCCAACGCCGCCACGATATGCACGCTGTAGTCGTCCATGGACTTGACGACCTGCTCTTCAATCGCGGCCGGATCGTAGTTCAGTTTGCGAAGCACCAGGTACTTTCGCAGTCCTGCCGCCAAGATAGCGGGCACGGGACCCTGTTCACGGTCGCAACGGGCCAACGCTTCCTCAACCCGATCTTGCTGCAGCAGCTCCAGCACTTCCTCGCGGATTTTACCGGAATCGGAGGAGAGCATTTTCAGACTGCGATACCGCTCGATCATCACGCCGATCACGACGATGCCCATGATCAGCAGCGGCCACATGAACAGGCCGCCGTCGATGAGCCAAGATAAGGGAGGGCTGGAGGCCAACTGGCTGAAAAAGTCGAAGGTGGCGGGTGCTTGAGCCGCTTCTGCCGCGGCCGGCGCCGCGCTGGCCGCGGCAGAAGCTGCCGTGGAGGCCGCATCGGTTGCAGCCGGCGCCGCCTCCGTCGCCACGTCTGCCGCGGCCTGGGCAAACAACAAGAACATATTTGCGCCTATCAGTCTTTCTTAGGGGGAGAGGTTGGCAGGACAGGTTTCGGTGGCGGCTTCTTGCAGCGGGTGAAAGCAAACGGGCCGCCGCCGGAATCCTGTGAATGGCGTAGGTGTGAGTTAGTTTTGAGTTCAAGATCGGTGCAGGGGTCGCCACCGTTTGGCGATCCCCCCCGAGCGAGCGTTGAACGGGAACTAGGGGTTATCGAGCGCGCGGGCTTCGGCTTCAAACTGCTGAATCATTTCAGGCAGAGCCAATCGGCCGCGGGCATACTTGGCCGCTTCGCTGGAGGGATACTTCCAGTGGCACATATTGTAACGCCGGAAGGCCTCGCGGTTGTTGTTCCCTTGCCGCAGGCTTTCACCGGCCCAGAACAAGGCATCGGGGCCGAGGCCATCGTCGGGGAACTCTTTCACAAATCGATCGAAGGCAGCGGAGGCCGGTTGGTACTTTTCATCTTTGTAGTAGCATTGGCCCACGCGGAACGCCATTCGCGGCGCCCATTCGTGACCGTCAAACTTTTCCAGGAACTTCTCGCCCACCTGGGCGGCGACCAGGTAGTTCTCATCTTTATAGAAGTGCTCGCTAATGCGAATCATCACATTGGCAATCAGCGGACTCTTGGGATAGGTGGCCGCCAGAGTCACGTAGGCCTCGAGGGCCTGATCGAACTCGCCTGCTTCTTCGAAGCATTGCGCCATTTTGTATTGAGAATCGGCGGCAAGGCTGTGATCGGGATATTGTCGCACAATCAAGCGGTAGGACTCGATGGCTTCTTCCCATTGGCTGAGCTCTTGAGCGAATTGCCCCAGCAGGTAAGCGATGCGGGGGGTGTACTTTGGATTGGGATAATCCTCCATCACTTCGCGAAGCACGCGCCGTCCCGATTGCAGGTCGGCCTTTTCTTCCTCGGCGCGAGCGAGAGCCTTGTGGCTCTTGAACAGCTCGAAATAGCTTTCGGCAATGCGGAACTGGGTTTCGACCGCCAGCGTTTCATCGCTGAAGGTTTTGCTGAACGCCATCACGAGTCCGTCGGTGCCCACGACCACCGGAACCTCGATCGAGAGGGCCAATTCGCCCGTTTCGGTGCTGGCGGCTTGATCGAGATACTCCAACTTCAGCGAGTCGCCGAAGAAGGCTTCGATCATGGGCTGGCCCGGCTCCAGATTGCCCGGCGTGGGCGCATCCGAGGGCTTGAGCGTTACGGAGCCCGTGAAAACGCCACTGTGGGCCAGAGATTCTTCCAGTTGAATCGATTCGCGTTCGCCCCGGTCGGAAGAGATGGTCACCACGGCAAAGTCACGCGCGTCGCTCACGTCGAGGTCGGCATCGACCACGCGGATGAAGAGCTTCTCGCCCACGTGCAACTGGGTCACCGGTTCGTTGTAATCGCGATCGGTGCAGGCCAAGGCGCCGTTGGCAATCAGTCGGCCGCGATTTTGCAGTTCGCGCGCCGCGCCACCGGGACGAAGCTCGTCTTGATACACGGCGGTGACGATGTCTTTACCGGTGAGGTTGAGGACCTTGGTGAGCAACCCGCCTTGCGAGCCGGTTTCTGCTTCGGAAAGCACGGGGCCGCCGATCAGGTTGCGGGGCATTTCTGACGACAGCGGGACCAGGGTCGGACTGGTTTGACCGCCCAGTTGGATGATCACCTGGCCGATGAAGCGTCCTTCTGCCAGAGCCCAATTGTTTTCGGCCACGGTAGGAACGCCAAAAAGCTCCGAGACCAGGCACTCCACATCCACCGTGGCGCCGTCGCTGGTTTGCAGCGTGACCGTCACGCGGCTGCGGCTGTCCTTGGCGGCATCGCGGTCATACACCTCCACGGTAAACGGCACTTCAAACGCCACCTTGGCCACGTCGTCGTCGGTACGTCCCGAGGTGGGCAGGAGCAGGGTTTGAATGGGCGCGGTGCTGCCTGCCGGCGGACGAACGATTCTGGATTCGACCACGCGAACCCGGCCGAGCGTGGGCTCGTTGACATACACCACCGTTTCCCGCGGCACGGCGTGGCCCGGGAAGGTATTCTGAGCATCGGTATAAGTGCAGTAGATGCGATCGCCAGGCTTGACCATCAGCTTGCCTTCTTCGGGCTTGCTGCTGGTTTCCACCTCTTTGGTGAACAGGCCGCTGTAGGGCTCGGTTTCTTGAGCGACCAGTTCGATCGGTTCGCCATCGTTCACCGCAACCTGCAGCCGCAGCTTGTCGGGTTCACCGGTTTGATCGAGATCGTAATCGACAATCTCGAGCACGAACTTTTCGCCTGGATCGATCCGGATCAACTCTTTGCGAACCGGCGCCACGGCGCCGTTGGTTTGCCGCACAAAGTCGTAAGCAATCGATTCAATATTGGCGTTGTAGTAGGTGGCGGTTAGTTGCGCTGTGAGCAACTGGCTGCCGCCAGACGCCACTTGGGTGAATTCATCGGCATAGGTGGCTTGGAGGACATCGCCGGCGGCAATCTCCAGAATCTCGTTGCCCGAAAGTTTGAGAATGTCGGCTTCGGTGGGAATATGACGTTCCCGGCCTTCGTCGCCCGTGATCTCAATATGATTGATGGCGATCGCTTCGCCCAAATACTCATGCACGACCAGCTTGGCGTGGCGCAATTCATAGCTATCGAATTGGAAGTCCCAAACGCCGTTGTCGGCGGTGACCACGGGCAGCTTGCGAGGCACGGATGCGCCCACCCCTGGCTGTTCGAGGTCGAAATCGGCCAGGCGGAAGGTGGTGAGCAGGACCTCGTTGGAGTTGTGATCTTCGCGAGCGCGGGTCGCTTTGACGCCCACTTGCGAGTTGCTGGTGGCGGCAAAGATGGACAGGTCGTGGGCGCCGCGATCCAACCATACATCGACGGCGCGGCCGCCCTTGCCGGGCGGCAGTTCTAGCCGGCCATCGACCGCCAGCGCGGTCGTGACGCCGTCGACATGGAATCGCACGGCGCCGCTTCGCGGCTGCACGAACTTGCCATTCCAAATGACCGAGTGGTAAGCGGTGTTGGCGTCTTCGACGGTGGCAGGCAAGCTCCACTCCAGCACATCCACCACATCGGTGCTGATGGGTTGAGCGTTGGCGGCCAGATTGACGATTTCTTGCCAGGTGGTGAAGCCCGCGTGCCGGCCGGCATACACCCGCTGTGTCATGCGCCCCGGTTCCAGCTTGAGGGGTGTGAACACCGGGTCGGGCGGATTGCTGGCAATGCGGAACCAGAAGCGACCGTCGTGGCTGCCCATCAAATCGCCCCGGAGCGGAACGCGGGCCGTGGGGTCAGGACTGGCAATCGTCACTCGATCGACGTACCGCAAGTCCTTCATGTCCACGCTCAGCCACTTGGGGGTGGCGCCATCGGGCTCGCTGACCCAGGCTGAATCGGGATCCTGGTCGATCGCCATCAGGGGGCTGTGGTCGATCGAAGTATCGCTGGCCAAGGCACCGGCCGGCAGTTCCGCGGTCTGCACCACGCCAGCGAATACGCCGGAATGCCCTTCGGATTCGGACAGCACGATTTGGACCTGATCGCCGCTCGTCGCGCTGAGCTTGACGGTGATGGTATCGCGCTGGTCACTCAAATCGCGGTCGGCGTCTTGCACGCGCAGATAAACCATATTGCCTGGCTTGATCTGATTGGTGGGACGGTTCTGCGAACGGCGGCTGTCGGCCTCTTCTTCCTCGCGTGTTTCACGCTCGATGCGTTCGGTGAAGGTTTCCTCCTTCACATCCACGATCTTGCTGCTGGCAATTTCCAGCTTGGCGTTGGCGGCCACGCGGATTTCGGCGTCGGAAATCGGCGCCGAGCGGAACTCCTGCTTGAACGCCTCGGGGTAATCACAGTGAATGACATCCTGGCCGGTGAGCTGCAGGATGTTGTCGTCTTTGACGACCGAGCCGAGACGGGTTTCTAGATCGACGCGGAACAAACCTTTTCCGCCGGGCGTGGTGTACAGATAGACCAATTCTTGATCGCCACCGGGCTCGGTGGTCACCCTCACCGGAATCCGACTGTTGCCTCGGCTGACGCCGAGGTCGGGGTCGTAAACCACGATCGAGAGCGAAGTGCCCGGAGCGTGCCAGCGTTTGCTGGTGCGGCCCAGCCGACCCACGGTGCGAAGCAACTCCAACTGGTCGATGTAGCGTTCTTCGGCGCCGTAGACTTCGGACAGGTTAAACAGGGCCTCGTTTGCCAGTTCCACCGTGGGAACCATTTCGAGCACGCGGCGGAAAATGTCGCGGGCTTCGTCACGATCGCCACGACGATTGGCCAGCACGCCCCGCAAGAACTCGGCACGAATGACGATCTCGCGCTCGCGGCTGTTGGCCAGCGTTTCGAAGACGGCTTCGGCCTGATCGTAAACCTTCTGAGCCATGAAGCACTCGCCGATGCCGAACTCGGCTTCGATGGCTTGCGGGGTATCGGCGTAGCGGTTCTTGACGGTCAGGAATTCGCCGCGGGCCACGTCGTACCGCTGAGCCTTGAAGTAGTTGCGGGCCAGCATCAATTGCACTTGAGCTTTGGTTTCCGCCTCCACATCGGGGGCTTCGCTGAACTTGACGATCCAATTGCGGAGAATGTCTTCCACGCGGTCGTGGTTCTCGTCGCCGCCGGCCGCCATGTGGCTTTCGCAAACGAACAGGATCAAATCGACGGGGATCTCTTCGCGATGACGATCGAACAGCGCCCGGTTCTCAACATAGGTGTCGTAGGCCAGGCGACGATCGCCAAGCCGGAGATACAGAGCCGCCTTGAGCAGCGGAGCCACCGGCCGGCTCTCGTCGATGGCCAGGCCCACCGAGCCCATGCGGGCGTAGCTTTGGGCAACCATATCGCTACCCGTCTTGCGGCGATTGCCGTCCACCTGGGTCAGGTTTTCCAGCATGCCGCTGACCAGCACCGAAACCGCTTGATAATCCTTGCGAGCCATGGCGGCTTGACCGTAGCCGATCAACCAATCCCAGTCGTTCGAGCTTTCGCCCAGCATGGTGGTGGAGCGCTGGTAGGCCAACGAGCGGGCAATGGCCGAGGTCTCTTTTTCTTCGGGCAATTCCAGCAGCGCCAGTTGAGCGGCGGCCGAAGGGCGGCCGATCGCCAGGTCGCGCACGGTGGCGAACACCAGTCGCTTGTCGGTTTCGCTGGCTTCGTTGGAAGCGCGATATCGCGAAACCCACTGGCCAGGAAGATATTCCTCAATCCCCCAATTGCGGAAGGGGCGTTCCCGCTGGACGGCCTGACTGTCTTTCAGAACCTTTTGGAATTCTGACAGTTCGTTTTTTTGCACGTGACTTTCGGCCAGCCACATGCTGTACGTGCCCTGGTAGTCGGAGGGCGTGGCAAGCAGTTTCCGCAGATAGGCTCGTCGCGCGGCGATATCCATGGGGTCGAGCGTATTCATGACCCGCTCGGCACAACTGCGGGCGTAGTAATTGTTGGGTTCTCGATCGACGATATTCTGCCAATAAGCCACGGCCTCCTCTGGCAGTTCGTGCTTCTTGAGCATGTCGCCAATGCTATCGGAATAGCGGGCCTCGTAGCCGTACTGCGCTTGAGATTTTTGAATCCAGGCGAGTGCCCGCTTCAGTAGTTCCACATCTTTGGCTTTATCGGCGGTAGTAATCAGTCGGTAATAGGCCTCGTACAAGTAATCGTTTTGTTGCGGATCATGCCGCAGCAAATGCTGCACGGCTTCGACGGCGACTTCCACGGGGCTATAGCTGGCCGCGGTGTTGGCGTACTGCACCGCCAACGAAAAATCGTCGGGGAACTGTTTGACCATGCGGCCATAAACGCCCGCGCCGCGGGCACGCGATTCGGTGCTATTGTGCGACAGATAGCTGCTTGCCAGCCGCGACATCAAACTACGGAGCGAATCGGCCGACAATCGCGGCGCCTGGTTCGATACCAGCAATTTCTCGATCAGAGCTTCCTGCTGGGTTGTCTTGGCCTCTTCCATTTCTAGCCAGGCGGCGTGGAGCGGATCTTTATCGGCTTGGGCCAGAACATCTTGCAGCGCGGCAGCGCGGTCGCGGTGATCCTTGTTTTGCCGGGCCTCTTTGATCCAACCGGCCACGATCCCACGGTACGTGGTCCAGTGCAGGTAGTTGAGCCGCGTGCTCAACAGACGCTCCGTATCCACTTTGAGCTGGGCGTCGTCGGGCGAGTTATAGAGCAACCAATAGGCGGCTTGCTGGGTATGGCTGTCGTTGCTGGGAGTTTCGGCCACCAGATCGCGGAGGGTTGCCCGGCATTTGTCCAAATCTTTAATCCGGTCGCGATACAGGTCCAAGCCCAGGGCGTAGCGGAGATAGGCCCCGTGTTTGGGGTTGGCTTTCACGGCGGCTGTCAGCACTTTCTCAACGTGCGCCAGCGCATCGGGCTCGGTCGCGGAATTTCGCACATAGATGCTGGCGAGACTGTGCGACTGGGCATCGTGAGGCAGGATCTTCTCGATCAGGGCCAGACCCAGGGGCTTGTTGCCTTCTTCTCGCAGGTAAGCCTGGGCTGCGTAACCTGCGAACAGATGCCGATCTTCCCGGTTGGGGTAGTTTTTGGCATAAGCTTCGGTTTCGGCCTCGATGTCGGAGCCCTTGGCGTTGGCGGAATACATTTCTTGAATTTGCCGGCCGTGCAGGTACGAGGAATCTTCAAGCTTGCGGGCTGCTTTCCAGCTTTCCACGGCGTTGGCCCGCTGACCAATGCGGGCGTAGTTTTCCGCCATGTAGGTGTGAAGCTGCCGAGTAATCTTGGGATCGGTGGGCAACTTGACGGCCAGCAGTTTGTTGCCGGCCTGGTTGCTCTTGGCCCACTCGCTGGCGTAGTTCCAGTTGAGCACAGCCTGCCAGCCAATATGCGAGGCCTTTTCGCCGGGCGGCAGCGTGGCAAAGATGGCTTCGGCCAGGTCGGCGGCGGCGGAATAGCCCGCCTTGTTTTGCAGCGAGTTGTACAGGGTGATCGCGCGCACGCCGGCGGCAAGTCCGGCGTCGGACTTCGGATCCCGTTGCCAGACGGTAGCCTGGGCCGCGGCGGTTTTCTGGCGATCGCCCATTTGTTCGAGGGTTCGCGCCAATCGCTCTTCCACACGGGCGCAGGCGGCGTGTTCGGGGTAGCGATCCAAGAACTGCCGACACATGGCCACGGTATCGGTGTTTCGAGAAGCGGCTTCCAAGCCGTCGAGCAGCTTCAGCATGGCTGCCGAGTGCCGCGGATGCGTGGCGTGCGTGGTAATGAAGAGCTGACCCGAGCGGATCAGGCCGAACAACCGGCCCTGCTCGTGGTAGTTGTCGATCAGTTGCAGCAGCAACTCCGCGGCTTCCGGCGAGGTTTCCTTGACCTTGCCAAGCTCGGCTTCAAGCTGCGACGCTTGACGGTTGGCTTCGTCGGTTGAATTGGCCTTGTCGGCTAAATTGGCTTGGTCGGCCGCTTTCCCGTCGGCCGGTTCTTGCGCGTGGCTCGCGGCCGGAGCTAGTGCAAGTGCCCACGACATCAGCAGCAGCGAAGGAATTGTCAATCGAAAACAAACCATGTTCGTTCGTCCCTCGAGGGAAGCGTGTGCTATCGGTGGGAAGCAGAATTGCCGCGGACCAGGGCCAAAATTTGAGGATCGGCGGATGGCATGAGGTCTGGAATTCGCTTCGTATGGAATGCCGCAAAAAGCTGCTACGTTGGAAACGCTCGCCAATCAACCGCCCGCTTTGGCCAAGGCTTCCGAAATTTTCTTGGCGTCGGCGGCCAGGGGGCTCTCGGGAAAGTCGGCGATAAGTTGGTCGAATTGCCGACGGGCTTCGCCCAACCGCTCCATGCGATACAAGCAGCGACCATAGTTAAACAGAATCACATCCAAGTACTGAGCGTCGGGGTGATTGTTGAGGACGGTTTCAAAGGTGTCGATCGCGCGGGAGAAATCGCGTTGTTGATAGTAGTAGTTGGCCATCTTCGACACGGCCTCGCCCACTCGGCCGCTATCGGGGAATTGGTCGAAAACCTTCTTGTATTCTTGGAATGCCCGGTCATACAGTTGCGGCGCTCCCGCGCTGCCTCCCGCTTTTTCGGCCATGGCTTCGTAGCACAGGGCCACGCCAAACTGGGCCTCGCCTCGCAACAAGCTGGTCTTCATGGCCACCAGGCGCTGATAGATCGAGATCGCTCGGCCGTAGTCGCCCTGGGTTCGGGAGACATCGGCCAACTGCAGCAGCGCGTCGTCTACATACGCACTATTGGGAAACTCGGATTGCAGCCGTTGGGCCATGGCGGCCGCTAGCGGCAAACGGTCCATCTCATAGTAAATCTGCCACAGTTGCACATAGGTTTCTTCCAACAACCGGCCGCCCAATTGTCGGGACAGGGTGCTGATTTCCTCGCACACGGCGAGGGCTTCCTGATACTTGCCATCGGCATTGGTCTTGAGGCCAAATTCTTTGTACCGGTTGCCAATGTTGGTGAGGGCACTTGCCGTTTTCAACTTGGTTCGCACCAGCAGTTCTTGATCGGAAATTTCGGATCGCGTAACACGAACCGCTCCCAGATTACCTTCCACGCAGCGGACTTCCGTAACCAGGCTGCGGGAGCCTTCGCCGCGGTGACGCTCGTCCAGGTACAGCACCCGCACCACATCGCCGGGGAGGCCCTGCAGAACATGATCGCCCGCCGTCGGTTCCTCGGCTTTGGCGAGCGACACCGAAACGCGGAAGATGCCCGAATGCACGGAGTCGTCGGCCGCGGAGGGGGTTCCCGCATGGGCGTTGGGTTGGGCGGGAACAGCACGATCAGGCGAGCTCTCCGCCAGAACTTCGTTGCCAGCGGCAGAATTCGGGGTGGGTTCGGTGGGTTCGTCGGCCGCGGGGTCGACCGGCTTGGGCAAGAAGCCCGACATGCTGGGAGCCGACAGAGAATTGCCTCGCGGCACAGGCACTTCTTTCAGCACCAGTTCCACGCGATCGATTTCTTGATAGCGATCGATCCTCAGACCGAGGGTCTCCGCGTCGATCCCTTCGAGAGCCGCTTTGGCCTGCGCGGCAGAGGTTTCCGTCTCGATCTCTTCCTGCGACTTTTCGCGGAACACGCCCACGACTGCCTTCAGTTCGTCGGCTTGATCGGTCAGATCCAGATCGGCATCGGTGATTTGAATGTTGACTTCTCGGCCCAGCACCACGCCTTGCAGCGCATCGCGAAAGGCGCCGTCGGTCACCGTAACAATGGCGTTGCCGACAACGGGAATCGACTTCTTGCGTTCACGGTCAAATTCTCGATCGGCTGTGTGGGCGTCGACGTAGTTGACAATGATTTCTGTTTCGCCCTGAACTTCGAGCACGCCATTGCCGGGTTGGGGCTTGCCCAACTCGGTAACGATCGAGCCCAAGATCACGCGCACGTTGCGCCCCACGGGATGGCAGATCACCTCCTCGCGGTCGCCCTCTTTCGTTTCGCAAATCACCTTGATCGACGTCCCGGCATCGAGGGCGGCAAGATCGGCGTCTTCGACTTTCACAAAGATTCGTTTGCCCGCTTCGACTTTCTCCACCGAAGCGTCGTCGCTGGAAAATGCCGTGCCGACCTTTTGCAGGGCTTCGATCGCCCGGCTGTAGTGCCCGAGCTGGAAGTGTCCCAAGCCGATGTAGTAATAGGCTTCATTTACTTGCTGGCTGACGGGAAAACCTTCGATCACGTCGCGCATGACTTGGAAACACTTTCCGAAATTTCGCGCTTCGTAAAAGCAGACTCCCATTTTGAGCGTGGCCTCGGCCCGTTGCTCGTCGTCGCGGTTTTCTTCATCGGCCGAAGCAGCAAAATGGCCGCGGGCACGGTCGTAAGCCCGATCGCGTTCGAGGAAGTAATTGCCCAATCGCATGTGGGCCTCGAACCGCACTCGGCTGCGGGGGTATCGCTCGATCACCGACTGCCAGATTTCCACGGCTTTGGCTGTTTCATCGGCGTCGTACCGCGAATCGCCGGCTTCCACCAACTTTCGGGCCGCGCGATCTTCGACCAACGACCCGCGAATGGCGCCGCCTGCTCCTTCCTCGTCGGCCTCTTGGGCCGCGGCCGACGACAAAAACAGGCCTTCGCCACCGAACAAGGTCGTTACCCCGAACAGGGCCGCCGCCATCAGCAAAACTCGGGAAAGTCGCTGAGAAAACGCGTGGTATGCAATCATGTATCTGAGGCCTGCTGCCAAGAACGACCAGGACGGTAAGTAATCCAGACTAATTGCCCGAAGACATGTGGGCAAATGCCTGACTCCGGTAATTCGACATCTCCAGCAATAAGGAAAGGCGAAATTGGGATGGAGGGGGCGGGAGGGCAAAGAGCGCGCAACATGACAGTTGCCTCTTTCAGCGTACACCACGCGCATATCCCACCAAGAAAGATGCGCCCGGCGGGAGGGTGCGTCTCTGCTTGGACTGCCACAGACGGTGGGGGAGCTTCATGCTCAGTTCGAGAGAGAAAAGTCATCGCAAACACGTTGGCGAAGCCGAGGGGAGCGGCTGCGGCAAACGCTATTCGACATGTTTTCTCGCAAAGAAGGCCATCCTGGGCCAAAAGCCTCTTGGCAGCCCGCCGCCGGGGGAGATTTCACACCCCCCCGGCAGCGTCTGATCCATTTTCAATTCTCTCTTATTCATTTCTCTCAATCACTTGGGGTTTGCGAGCTGCAAATCCCAATTACGAGAACAATTCTTGCACCGGCTGGGCGCCGTCCACCAACTTCATCGGACGTTGGAGAGGCGTCATCACTTCCTTGGTGTAATCAATACCAAGAGCGTGGCAAATGCTGGCGTGCAGGCTTGGCACTTCCACGGGACGATCCTTGGGACGATAGCCGTCTTCGTCCGACGAACCGATGACCTGGCCGCCGGCGATGCCGCCGCCAGCCATGAAGCAGCTGAACACGCCCGGGTGGTGGTCGCGACCAGCGTCGGGGTTGATCTTGGGCGTGCGGCCGAACTCGCTCAGCATCACGATCAAGGTCTTCTCCAGCAGTCCGCTTTCGGAAAGATCTTGAATCAACGACGACAGGGCCGGATCCATGGTTTCACCATGATTCCGCATGGCCGTGAAGTTGTTGCTGTGGGTATCAAACCCGCCGCGATTCACCTGCACGAAACGGACACCGTTTTCGACCAGCCGGCGCGCCATCAGGGCGCCGCGACCGAACTCGGTTTCGCCGTAACGTTGCACGATCCGCTGATCCATGCTCTGCAGGTCGAAAGCCTCCAAAGCGGGGCTCCGCATCAGGGCCACGGCCTCGTTCACCGAGGTGCTGGCGGCGTCAAACTTGTCGCTGGGCACGCGAGCCGCGTAACGATTGTTGACGCGAGCCAGGATGTCCAAACGCTTGTTGCCGCGAACCTCGGCAATGCCCGAGGGGAAGGCCAAGTAAGGATCCTTTTCGCCCGGACGTCCTACATAGTAGGCTTCGCAGCGTTGCCCCAGGTAGCTGGCGCCGCGGGCCTGGCCGCTGATCGACACAAACGCCGGCAAATCGCCAAGTTTGTCGCGCTCGTGGGCAATCACCGAACCGATGCCAGGGTGACGAAGATTGCCAGCCTGGTTGTAGCTGGTCTGCAGCTGGTAGCTGGCCCGGCCGTGGTCGCCGTTTTGACCGGCAATGGAGCGGATGATGGCGGCATGGTGCATCTGTCGCGACAGCAGCGGGAATATCTCGCTGATGGTCACGCCGGGAGCCGAGGTATGGATCGGCTGGAATTCACCCTGCGTGGGACGGCCCGGTTTGGGATCCCAAGTATCCAGATGGCTCATGCCGCCGCCATTCCAGAACAAGATCACGTGTTCGGCAGTTGCCTTGCGATCTTTGCCCGAAAATGCCAGCAGGTCGCGGACCTGCATGCCCAACAGGGTGGCGCCGGTCGCTCCGAGCATGGCGCG
Source organism: uncultured Pirellulales bacterium (assembly GCA_964445985.1). Lineage (GTDB taxonomy): Bacteria > Planctomycetota > Planctomycetia > Pirellulales > S012-138 > CAYUMU01. The sequence continues at coordinate 74,561 of CAYUMU010000008.1, forward strand.
ACGCGACACTTTGTACCCAGCACACGGCTTCGAATTCATGCTCTACTCCTTAGCGGTTACTCACGAACGATTGCGTTGAAGATTGAAAAGTGAAGTTGGGCGCGAGGGCAACTCTGTTGCGGCCCTCTCTCGAAGTTGGCTACGGCAGGAACCGAAATTCATGGCAATTGAAGAGAACCCATCGCAGGTCGGCGACACCTTCGCGGGTGCTCTCGGCCAAAGCTACGATTTCTTCCGCCTCGGCCAGTTCCTCCGTGGAGGGATCGCGCGTGAGGATCTCCTGGTAGGCGAATTGAATGGCACTCTTGACATTGGCCTTCTCGCCGACAACCAGCGGGTAGATCGGCTCGAAATCGCCCACCCGAGCGGCTTCGTGGGTCAGCTTGCCATTGAGCATCATCAGGGCCTGCCGCATGGAAGCGGTCTCTTCGCGGTGATCGCCCAAATCCACGCGGCCCGGCTGACCGAACACGCGGAGGAAGTGCGCTTGCGGCGCGGGCGACGCCATGCGGGTGGCGCTCACAAACTTGGGGTTGTCGTCGATGACCACGTCCTGGTAACGCTCGACGTATCGCATGCGAGGACTCTGCGGACGCTTCTCCTCTTGCATCATCCGCATGGCCTCGAGTTCCTCGTTCGACATCACCTTCATTTGGTCCACCTTCGGAGCCATGCTGTCCGCGGCGAGCACGGCGGCAAAGTTGACTTCGATCGCGGATTCCAAATCGTAGCCGCCACCCACCATCATGGGCTTCGACATGGCCATTTCGCCGCCCGCTCCGGCCTGGGGCGTTCCGATGGAAGCCAGATCGCCACCCTCGCGGGGAACAGCGACGCGAACCAGTTGGCTGACCGTTTTGGTGTTGGCGCCTTGAGGGTACTTGAAGTCGAACAAGTGGCCCGCTTGCACAATGCTGTCGTACAGCGACTCGGCGATCATGCGGCGGACGGGCGACGAGGTAAAGGCAGCTTCTGCCTCTTCGCGAATTCCCGGAGCCACGTTGTAGAGGCGTCCCCGTTGGTAGGCTTCCGTCGCCACGATGGTTGCCACCAGGCGGCGAATGTCGTAACCGCCCGCCACGAATTCGTCCGCGAGCAAGTCGAGCGTTTCCGGATGGCTGGGAGGATTCGCTTCGCTGAAGTCGTCTACCGGTTCCACAAAACCGTGACCGATCAGGTCGGCCCAAACCCGATTCACAAACGACCGCGAGAAATAACGATTGCGTGGGCTGGTGATCAAATTGGCAACATCAATCCGAAGCTGGCTCATCTTGTAGAGGTCGCCTTGGACATCGATCTTCGACCGCTCCTGTTTGGCCTCGGAGGCAATGTCAAAGAACTCTTTGCCCTGCCCATTGGCGGCTTTTTTAACGGTCGTTTCCGAGGCAGCCAACAAGTCGTCCAGCGAAGGCCCCTCCGGTCGATTCTTGGCCTGGGCTTGGGCATTCCGCATCATTTGCAGCCGGGCCATGTATTGCGGAGTTTCATCCTTGCCCACGGTGGCGAACGGGAAGGACGGCGTCATGGGAGCTCTCGGCTCGCCGTTGCGGGCCATGTCGGCGGGCGGCCAGAGAACGGCGGTGGTCGCCATCTCGGTGGTGTAGACCACGCCCGTCAGCTCACTCTCCACACGCCTGGTCTTGCCGAAGTAGGCGGCAAAGCTGTAGAACTCTTCCCGCGTCCACACATCGAACGGGTGATCGTGACACTCGGCACACGCAATGCGAATACCCATAAGCATTTGCGAGGCAGAACCCGCCAGGGCCATGGGGTCGGCATTGTCGCCGAGAATGAAGCCAACTTCGGGAGTGGTGCCCGGCTTGCCGCTGGCGGAAATCAACCGGCGGCAAATCTCGTCGTAGGGCACGTTGTCTCGAACGGCTTGGTAGATATAGGCTTGCAGCTGCGATCCGCCATCCGCGTTGCTGCGAATCCGCAGCAGGTCCGACATGAAGACCGTCCAGCGATCCGTAAAGCGTTCATCGCTGAGCAGTCGGTCGATCAGCTTGGCCCGACGGTCGGCGGCCGGCATCGCGAAAAACTGCTTGTATTCGTCGACGGTCGGAATGCGTCCGATCAGGTCCACCGTGGCGCGTCGCAGGAAAGCGGCGTCGTCGACCAGAGGGGCGACTTCTGCCCCGCGGCCTTCGTTCTCCGATTTCAAGACTTCATCGAGCTGGGCGGCAACCGCCTGGGGAGTGGGAGCCTGATACTCGGCTGCCAGAGCTGCGGTTGAGGCAAAAACAACCAAAGCTCCCACCAATTGGGAGGTTGCGAAACCTCTCCATCGACGATGAATCACCTGCTGCTCCTTTCCATGATGCACTGCGGGGGGCCAACAACGCCAATCGTGCCAGCCAACCAGGCACCCGACGAGTAGCCAAACTAGCCCCCCATCAGGCTGATGCTTATTGATAATCGAGAGTCGATCCGTACGAAAGAAATTTGTTGTGAAAATCTGGGCAACTTAAACCCGGTTGCGGTACGCAACCTCCCATTGGTGGGATGGATGCGACCTGAAATGGGCAGGTTTTACCATTCGCTGTTGTCGCCTAGGTTTGTTGCCATAGATTTGTAGAAAATGCCGAAACGGTTACGGTTTGCTGACGAGGGGTGTCGGGATGGTTCGCCGTAAGACCATACAGCATCGTTGGTTGCCAAACCACGAGCCCACTGGGCCGGGCGGTGAGAAAAATGGGCGGCGGCCCCGGTTCGACGGGGAGGATCGGGCCGGAGACCAGGCACTTTGGGCGAGCTTGTCGCCCCACCCTCGGGGCCGCAATGGAGTAAGTTGGAAGTGGGGTACAAACCGCGGAGGCTGAAATCTGGGTAACCGTCGAATGAATCCGGACAAGTCCTACGGATGTTGGGCTGAGCAAGCCAGGATTTGCCGCCAGACAACGAGTCAACCTGCCGGTTGACCCTTGGGGATTGTCTACCTATAGTGGATCACGTCGTACTCCCCGACATCGCACGTCTTTAGGGAGTCGGATTTGCCCCGTTTCAGGAGGGTCAACGGCAGCAAGTTCTGAAGGGTCAGTGGGGCTCGTATTCCAGCTACCATTCATCAAAACACCGATGAGCCGGGAAAGGTCGTGGAGGGACCTGTCGGGATCATGGCGCAGTCATCCACATCCGGTCCACTTTCGAAGGACCAGAATGCTGATCAACCGCCCCGGGGTGGGCACAGCGATCGCGATATATCTCTGAAGGTGTCCAACGTCTTGGAATCCGATCGCACGGCAATCTCCGAAGGCGGTGGGCTGCCGGTGAAGGGAACCTCCCATCTCGATAGCCCTTCCGGCTCGCGTTCGAGTGGATCTTCGGCCACCCGAGACATGGCTCCCTCGGTTCTGCCAGGCGAAATAGCCGCGGTCGAGCAGCGCGCCGCGGAGCGGCCCCTCTCGGGCAGTTCTGCTTCGCAGGCTCCCGCGGGCGACCATACCGTCATTTCACAAGATCCCCCCGTTCCCGTGCCGGGCACCACCGCCAGCCCCGCGGCCACCGAAAGCTTGCTCGGCGAATGGCTCGACCATTTTCAGCTGCTGGAGTTTGTGGGCGGGGGTGGAATGGGCGTGGTCTTTCGAGCCCGCGATTCTCGGCTCGACCGAACCGTGGCCCTGAAGATTTTGTCTTCCGACCGGGCGCGCGACCGTGAAACCGTTCGACGGTTCCGCAACGAGGCTCAATCGGCGGCCCGGCTCGACCACGACAATATTGCCCGCGTGTACTACGTGGGAGAAGATCGAGGGCTGAACTACATTGCCTTCGAATATGTCGACGGCACGAACATGCGGGACCTGGTCGTGGAGCGGGGTCCGCTTCCCGTGGCCGAAGCCGTCGATTACATGATGCAGCTGGCCCACGCGCTGTCGCACGCCAGCGGCCGCAATGTGATTCACCGCGACATTAAGCCGTCCAACGTGCTGGTCACCCGCAATGGGAGGGTGAAGTTGGTGGATATGGGGCTGGCTCGATTGTCGCAAGTTCAGCACACAGATGATCTTACGGCCAGCGGCGTAACGTTGGGAACATTTGATTACATTTCTCCCGAGCAGGCCCGCGACCCTCGCTCCGCCGACGTTCGCAGCGACATTTACTCCCTGGGTTGCACGTTCTATTTCATGCTGACGGGGCGTCCGCCGTTTCCGAATGGCAACGTGCTGCAGAAGTTGTTGCAGCACCAGGGCGATACGCCGCCCGATCCGCGCGACACCAATCCTGGCATCCCCGAAGAGGTTGTTCGGGTATTGCGGCGCATGTTGGTCAAAGAACCGGGCCGGCGTTACCAGGACGCCGGCGCTCTGATTGTCGATTTGTCTCGGCTAGCGGAGCAGTTGGGCATCGACCTCTCGAACTTGGGCGCGGCCTATGTGGCTCAGGAGCCCGCGGCTTGGAGTCGATGGTTGCAGCGCAATCTGCCGTGGCTCGCCCCGGTGTTGGCGCTCGGCGTTGCCTTGCTGGTGCTCGACAGCGTTTGGTCTCGCAAACAGCCTCCCGCCGAAAACTGGAGGCCGTCCTCGCGATTTGGCCCTCCGGTCCAATCATTGCCGGAAAACCTTTCTCCGTCTCCCGCGGTCGAATCCACAAGTCAACCGGGAACGTCTCCCGTGGCGATAACTCGCCCCGATATGACCGCGCTGCGAGTCGCCGCGGTGTCGTCCGCGGCTGCAAGCGATCCCGCGTCGACGGATTCGGCCAGCCTGGCAGCGTCGTCGGGCGGGTCGGGCGTTCAGGTCGCCGCGTTCGACGCCCATCTAACCTGGAACTCTGGATCAACCTTGCCCACCAGTGTCGCCCTTCGATTTGAAGACGTGCCGGCGGTAGAACTTCCGCCGGCCGCCGAACCGCATCCGCCCGGCTTGCTGGTGGTTCGTCCCGGCGCGCCTCCGATGCACCCATACGAGTTCGCCACCCTCGCCGAAGCTTGCAATGCCGCGGATGCCGGCGACGTGATCGAACTTCGCTACACGGGGCGTCAGATAGAACCGGCCGTGCGGGTGACGCGCGCCGTGACCATTCGAGCTGGCACTCGGCCAACCGGCGAACCGCATCGACCGGTGCTCGTGTTTTCGCCCGACGAAACCGACACGGCCCGCAGCATGTTCAGCATTGCTGGCGTGAAACTCTCGCTGCGGAACGTGGTGGTTGAAATGAACCTTCCCCTGGGAGGGTTGAACGGCGCGTGGACCATGGCCGAGTTGCAACAGGGAGAACTGGAAGCGGAACAGTGTGTCTTCAGTCTCACGCGTCCTTTAGGACACGAGACGCCGAGTTTCTTCTGCGTGCGGGCGGATCAGCGGGCAGAGTCCATGATGATGAACCCCGCGATGATCGAGCCCGTGGTTCGACGCGCCAGCGTTGGGCGAGTGCGGCTGGTCAACTGCATTGCGCGGGGAGAAGCCGTGCTGGTGTTTGCCGAGCAAATGGCGCCCTTGCTCCTGGAGTGGCAGAACGGACTGTTCGCAAGCATGGAGTCGCTGCTGAAAGCCAGCGGCGGTGTGATGGAGCAAGGCAGTTCTCGCATCACCTTGAATCTCGATCATCTCACGGCGCTCATTCCCGGAGGGCTGTGCGTGCTGGAAACCAGTGACGACTATCCTCGCCTGGTGCCGCTCGATGTTCGTTGCAGCAACAGTATCCTGGTGGGGTCGGGCGGCCGACCGCTGATCGATGTCTCCGCGGCCGAACCGGTCGGTCTGCAGCAAGGGCAGCTATCGTGGCAAGGCATTCACAACGTCTACGATGGTTTCTCGACGCTGTGGAGTTTGCGCGATCGCACCGTCAACGAGCCCTCGCATGATTTGAACGCTTCGCTGTGGCAGGAATACTGGGGCACGGATCGCGAACAGCAAGCCTTTTTTGGTCCGGTGCAATGGCGCGGAGGTTCGCCCCTGGGGGCGAATGTCTCTTTGGACCACCATCAGGCACTCGAATATCAGATCCAATCCCAGTTTGAAGTTGACCACCCCGCGAGTGACGAAGGCCCGGTGGGCATGCAATTCTCACGTTTACCGACCATCCCCTTGGCGAGTGAAATGCAGCCAGCGCTCAAGGCCACGTTGCCAATGAACCTGCCTCGGAATTCGCCGGCAAAACTCATCCCTCCGGCCGCCAGTTCCGCTAGTCCTTAATCGACCGCGGTGGTCGTGCCTCGCGCAATCGGTCACAAAACGTGCCGACACCAAGAAAAACGGCAACGTCGCCGAGTGTCCGTCACTGCTTTCCCTTCCGTCTCGTCCCAGGCCGTCGCTCCAAAGTCCTCCGGTTCCAAGGTTGCCTCATGGGTGTCCTCCGATTCCGCGCGAGCTAACTGACAATGGTTCCAGAGCATGTGAAGCAAGCCGCGGAAGCGAGCCTTGTTCCGGGCGCATTCTTCGCCCCCGAACCGAGAGCGATCCGATTCAGTTTTGTGCCATCGCTCTGCTGGCGTTGGGAAATTATCTCAGGCCGCCTGCTCGATCCGGCGCTCACCCGTAACGAAGCCGAATTTGCCGCCTGGCATGTTCACCAGGCGGACGACGCCGGCGAGTTTCAACCCCGTCTCAGTATTCTCTATCAGGCGGAGGAAAATCGGCTGTATGTCGTTCGACATATCCAAGTTTATGGGCATGAAGCCTATGAAAGCGCCCCCCATGTGATCGAAACCCGCGCCGTGCGAAAATGGACCCGCGAACTCGCCGGCTGGGTCGATGTGGCGCGGGGCGACGCGGCGATTTCCGAGGATCAAATCGCCGCCGGTTGTCGGCGACTGTTGTTTCAGGCCGTCTGCGGCGCCAGCCGATTGCCAGTGGCTTCGCACGAATCGCAATTGCCGGCGTTCGCGGTAGGCGAGCTCGGGTATTGGCCGTCGTTGGCCGCCGCCATTTCCGCCAACCGAGCCGAGCAACGCAACCTACCAGACATTCCGCTACGGCAGCCCGAGCAACTATTAAAACTGGCTTTGCGACCGGAACTTCCTCGCCTCGAACGTGCCAAACTGCTCGAAGCGGCCCTCAGGGCAACGCCGACCGATCGGGTGGTCGCCCTGGCCGAACTGTGGCACGAGCCGGGTCAGGCCCACGCGAATGGCGAATCAAATTTGGTTTCTGTGGTAACCAGGCTGTTCAACCATCTCGGACTCACACCTTACATTCCCATCGAAACGCGGCTGGCCCTGTTTCTTAATCGGTTGATGCAGCATCACGAGGCTCAGGCAGAAGACTCTGCCCAGCGGAGCGAACTGATCGACCTGGTGGCCTTGCTGCTCTTGCAACTGGCCCGACATCTGGCGGCCTTCGACTTGCGGCTGTTTCACAACTTCGGAGCCGACTACCCCGACCTGCTGCTGCTCGATGCGTTGCTGCGTGTTTACGATAGCTGGCTTGAGCGTCTGCCGGAGATGGTGTTCCCCAGCGCTGTGAATCCTCCGCAAGCGTCCTCCGCGGGCTGCGAAGATCGCCAGCAGGCACAGCGCCGCCTGGCCTGGTTGTTGGCCTCGCTGCTTCGCAAAGAGCACGAAGGCTTGCGGGTGCCCGAGGCGCCCACTTCGCCTGGCGAAAACCAGCGGGTGCTGCCTGCGCCGCTGATTCACGTGGACGATGCCGAAATCATGGAGCCCCGCCTGCGGAGCAAACGGCTGTTTGCCGATGACGCCTGGGAAGTTCCCCGTAGCGAAGGGCATAAAGAGCTGTTGGCCGCGGCCGCTGGTGATCTGCAAACCGCGGCCGGCCAACGTCTGCTCGGCGAGGCTCTGTTTCTCGATCGACCGCTGGGCGCGCTGCGCGCGCCCGATATGGTGGACGATACGCCGCTGCTGTCGTACGTGGCCTTCAGCCGTTCGCTGGCTCAAGCCCGGCTGAGAAAGATGCATCAGTTCCACTGGCTCGATAAGGATACGTTTCAAAATCTCAAGGCGGCCATTGCTGACTTGCCTATCGGGGGCATAGCAGCGAGCGAACTTCCCGGCCAACCGCGGCTGGGCGTGGTCAGCCTGGAAGACGCCCGGCTGAACCTGCCCGACTTTGTGTTCCTGCGAACCACGCGCAGTTCGCTGCAAGCTCTGTTGGCCAGCGGACAACTCCCCCTGGAATCGCTCGACGAAGAAACCCGAGCCTGGCTCACCACGGCTCGCAACGTGCTGCTAATCCGCACCGCGGCGCCGCCGGGCAAAATCCGCCTCACGGCCTTTGATCGCCAGCAGAAAGCGCGGGCAAAGTGGACATTTTCACCAACGTAACGGCTTGCTCGCCAACCACCCTCAGGGTTGCACGCCCATCCGGCGAGCGGGGAGGGTGGCGCAGCCGCTCCCGGCGTCATTGGCCGCCGCCGAACATTCCTTCCATCCGCCGGGCCTGAGCCGTAGGTGACCTCCAGCCATCGGGCGTCGGCACAAAATCATCGGTCACTTCCGAAGCGGTCGAGGCGGCCGTCTTCAAGATCAGTTCGAGCCAAGTCATCGCCGGGGAATCGCCGAAGTTCTTACGAAAATCGTCGGGATAGTTCATGCGCACCGTCCCCCGCCAGGTGCAGCGGAAACCAGTTCCCGTGCGCCGCGGCGTCCCGACTAGCTCGATCTTGTCAATGCGAACGATCATGTACAGCCCGAACTGCCGCATCTGCGGATACGAAGCATGCGCCGTGTAGGGATCGACAATCTCGCCGCCCAGGGCGGCGATCTCACGGAGGATCGCCAGGCGGATTTCTTCGGAGCTAGGGCCTTCGAAAAGTTCGGTCGGAACCCCCTCCGTGAGCCAAACGCGTTCGCGCGGGGAGAACTTCGCGAGCCGCAACGACTCATCAATCTCGTACTTGCGACGGTTGGCGAAATCGACGATCGCCCGTCCTGCTTCACAATCCCGATCGCCGGCGAGTACAAGATAGTCCATCACCACCGCATCGACCTCTCGAATTGACGACGCCGCGGCCAGCTCGGTCTCGATCTCCGGCCGGACTCGGCTGAGGGCGCCGTTACGCTGCACATCGAACGCCCCCCGCAATTGGCGAAAGGGTTCGCTCTGCAGCACCATTCCATAGTCCCGGGCCATTTGCCGCCACCAGTCGGTCATTTGGCGCAAGCCATCGCGTCCTCGCCCGAACGTCTCAAGTTCCGGGAGCTTGGCAGCGGCAGCCTGGGCAGCCAGCGAATTCAGTTTGTCTTGCACCCAGACTTGAATTTGCTCGCGTTCGGAGGGTTGCGCCCATTGCAAGCCAGCGGCATGTTTTTCAGGCCACTGGGCCAGGAGTTGAGCGCCTTCCATTCCTTGAGCCTTGCGCACTGCGTCGGCTGCAACCAACCGCAGCGACGGTCCAGCCAGGCGACGCCGAGCCATCTCGATCGCCTGAGCCACTTCTCGCTGTTCGCCAGGCCAGAGCACTTGGAGCTGGTCAGCCGCCAGTTTTTCAACGCCCGCAACCTGTTCAAGTGCGTCGAGCGACGGGGACATTTCCAATAGCTGTTTGATCTTGGCCGCCTTGTAACGCCGCAGTTCGCGAAACGCCAGGAGTTTAGAGATGTTTTCGAGCCGACCGAACGAGCCGGAGACGGAGAAAGCCCGTCCGAAGTATAACGAGACCCCTTTGCGATCGTGCCACAACTTATCGGGGGAACGATCATCGGTGGCCGGATAGTACATCCAGCCTGATTCATTTTCGGTCAAGTCAAAGTAGGTCGTCCCGAAGTGTTTCTTGAAGTGCTCGTCCTCAAGCAGGTTGAGCCCCTTGGCGCCGACAATTGCCGAGTCGGTTCGATTTAAATCCAATTCGGGATACTCGTCCGAGATTCTCTGCATCCAACCGACGAGCGCCGTGTAAAAAGGATTGTTGGGTCCCGGTTGATTGTACGGACCTGTCTTTTCATAGACCGGCAGTCCCACAGGCGGCGTGTTGATATATTCGCTCGGTCCTTTGGGCAGGTATCCCTTTGCGTCGCGAACGGGTTGGAAGTACCGCTGCTCGGCGGCCTGCGGACGCGTCAACGCAACCAGAGATACGCCGTACCGATTGGGTGCAAACGTTCCCACGAGCGTTTCCGGTTGTCCATCGTTGTCGGCCACGTGCACGCCCGTGATGTTCAGCGGCTTGATGCGGTCCTGGTTCTTATCAGCAGCATCGGGAGCGAGCCAGAAGCGCCCGGAGACCGGATCGTACGCACCGGTCATCGCGATTTTGCCTTCGCTAATCTGGCCTCGAAATTGCGTTGGATAGACCGCCGCTTGAGACATCTCGCCGCTTAATCCATGCAAGATCGCTTTGGACTGCGGATCGATTGGCGGCGGTGTTTGCCGTCGCCCTGTGCCTCCGCCAAAAGCGAAGCCGCCGCGTACCGAGCCGCCAGCTGGTATCGCTTTGTCGGGAGCCATCTCCACCACGCCTGTAGCCTGCAACTGCAGCGAGACGCGGATTGCATAGGGATATTCAAAGAAGACTCCATCCCATGCTCCGGCAAAATCATCGTCGCTGAGCTCCCCTCTCCCGGCTGCTTGAATCGCATCGAGCTGCTGAAAGGTGGCGGTCAGTTCCGGTGTCGCCTGCCAGGGGCGAACCGCGATCGTCGTTGCAGACGTGGTGTTTGAATCGCCCCCCGTGGTAGCCGGCGGCGACTCGTGCCGTTCATCGTCGGAGGTCGAGCCAGTATGCTGGGAAGTTCCGGCTTGCGCAGATCCGCTCTGGGTAAGCTCATTGCCCGATACCGCGGGAGCAGGTTCTTGGGACTGCCCACATCCCGCAGCGATTGGCGCCAACATCGCGATCAGCGACCAGAGTAAGCGGCAGTATGAGTTTGCTCTCATAATGATTCTCCCTTCGCCTTCATTAAAGGGCAACAGCAGCGGCAGTTTGGAAGCCGAATTCGTAGAAGGATCGCATTCGCTGATCGGCGACGCCCAAGTGTAACGAAGCTAAACCTTCCGCTGCTTCATTTGCAACTGGATGCTCTCCAGGGGCACCAACTCGCCTTGCCCTGCCCCGGGGCAAACTTCGCAGGTTTCTTTCCAGGCCTTCTTGCTCCGCAGGTTGGAGTCCCAGAAGGGCCAGGTTTTGCACTGGATGGGCCGTTGCTCGTAGACCGTGCATTTGCGATCCACCAAGAAACAGCAATCGCCGTTGGCGTGCTCGATCAAACTCTTGCGGCGGCCAACCAGCCGCACATAACGCCGCGAGAAGTCTTCCACCGCCAGCTTCATTCGCTCGGCGAGCGCCGCGATTTCATCGTCGCTCACCCACACGTAACCGGGCGCGCCGGTGCAGCAATCGCCGCACTCGGTGCAGGTGAATTGCAAGCCGTCTTGATACCAGGGGGCCTTGGGTTCGGGCGCCGAACGAGGTTCTATCATGAGCGACAAAAATCTGTCAAAGGGGAAATGATGCAGGGAAAAGGCGGCCGATCAAGCGTTTTGCCAGCAGCCCATCGCGCCGACCAAACTCAGTTGTACCCCAGGCCGCCAATGTTTGGGAACTCCCCCGGTGGCTGGCGTCTCGGCCAAGACTGCAAAGGCGATTGGGGCCGGGATTAGGCTCGGCCATGGTTATTGTAGCGGCGCGGATTCACGGGCGGGACGCCCCGGCCACGGCCCGCTGGTACAGCGCGACGCAGTCTTCGTGGCGCGTGCCGGCCGCGTCGGTCACGGCGAACTTGTCCGGTCCCCACATGCTCAGTCCGGCGTGGCGACCGTCTTTGGCCAGCACGTAAAACTTGAGATTGAAGTCGGGCCGGCCCTCGCTGTCGCGCAGCCGATCGGGCGTGGTCTTGGCAACGCGTCGCAGAACTTCCAGCCCTGCCTCTGGCGGCGACATGCCGCCGCGCATCAGTTCCACGGCGGCAAAGCTGCACATGTTCTGCAGGTTGGCTTCGCCACGGCCCGTGCTGTCGCACGAGCCGATGGTGTTATCCACATACAGCCCCGCCCCCACAATCGGCGAATCGCCCACTCGGCCGGGCAGTTTGAATGCCAATCCGCTGGTGCTGGTCACGCACGAAATATCGCCGGCCGCGTTCATGGCCGCCACGTGGATGGTGCCGGTGGGCCGCCCAAAGAATTTTCTTACCGCCGGATCGAGTTGATCGTCGGGCGGCGGCAGCCAATCGTCGTTGTCGCTACGGGTTTGTTTCCAATACAGCCAGATCTTGCGGGCTTTTTCCGTCAGCAGGTTTTCTTCGGTAAAGCCCTGCGCTCGGGCGAACTTGAGGGCGCCTTCGCCCACCAGCAGCACGTGATCGGTCTGCTCCATCACCAGCATGGCCAACCGCGAAGGGTGCCGAACCTTGCGCAGGGCGGCCACGGCGCCAGCCCGATGGGTGGGGCCGTGCATCACGGCGGCGTCGAGTTCCACCTCGCCGTCTTCGTTGGGAAGTCCGCCATAGCCCACGGTCAAGTCGTCGGGATCGTCTTCGACGATGGTCACTCCACTCACGGCCGCCTTGAGCGTGTCTTCGCCTTGCAGCATCAACGCGTAGGCACGGCGGGTCGCCTCCAATCCGTTGTGCGACGAAATCGCCTTCACCGGGAATTTTCCTTGTTGTGGAAGCGGAGCGGGTTCCGCGCGCCGCGCCCCAGAATAACGGGGAGCATCGGACGGGGTTGCGGGGGGCGAGGGTTGGTCTTGCGCTGCCTCGGCAGCTGTGGCGGTTCGGCCCGCGCCGCCGCCCGCTACCGCCATGGCCGCCAAAGGCGCGCTGGCGAGCGTGGTGGCTGCCTGCCTGAGAAAGGCGCGTCGCCCGGTTGAAGTGGGTGGGTGTGGTTCCATGGTGACCATCGGCGGCAAGCTAGGGTGGCATCAAGATCGACATTCATTCTAACGCGTGCTTGGCCCGATTGCCTGCCGGTTGCCTAGAGCTGCTTCAAGTATTCCACCCCACTGGCCAATTCGTTCACGGGGTCGTCGCTCCGTTCGCGCAGCAGGGTGAACCAGCCGCGGTATTCACGCTCTTCGAGCAGGCCGAGCAGTTGGGGGATGTCGGCCGAACCGCGGCCGAGGGGGACTTCCATGCCTCGGCCTTGCGACTTGTCGCGCACGCCATCGCGGGCATGCACGTGCATGATGTGCTGGCCCAAGAGTTCGATGGCCTGGGCCGGCGAGTAGCCGTTGATGATGAGGTTGCCTGGGTCGAGATCGACGCCCAGCGAGCCCTCGGGCAGGGCGTCCAGCAGGCGTTTCAGATCGGTGGCCGATTCGCTGCCTGTTTTCGCGGCCAGCCAGGCCCCGGCCTTTTGGGCGTGATTGCCCAGGTCACGGAGCACGTCGGTGAGGATTTGCCACTCGGGCGCGGCGGTATCTTCGGGCACACGGCCGACGTGATTCACCACGATGGAAGAGCCAAGGGAGTAAGCGAAGTCCATGGCCGCCTTGGTGGCGGTCACCCGGCGCTCGAGTTCTTCCAGCGTGTCGTAGCCGCGGCGGGTTAAAAAACTGACGGCTGAAATCCGCAAACCCAGGTCGTCCAGCAGTTTTCGCAGTTGCCGCCGGGCCGTGCTGGAAAATTCGGCTGGTTTTAGCTCGTCCCGGGCGTCGATTTCCACTCCAGTCGCGCCGAGGCGCGCCGCCGTGTGCAAGGCTTTCTTGAACGGCTCCCGCAAACTGCGGAGAGCGATGGCAATCTTTAATTCTGGCATGGATCGTTCCGGGCATGAGCTTCGTAACAGTCTTTACGATTCTAACGGCCTTCCTGGTGGCTACCAGCGGGGTTCAGGCTTGCGCCGCGGAAATGGCCTGGGGTTGGTGGGTTGGTTCGGCCGCCGAGGTGGCACGGCAACTCACGCCGGCCGAAACCGGCGAAGCGTCGCTGCAAAAGGTGGTATTCGCCGCCAACTTTTTCGAGGACGAAGACCTGAATTACGATGGCTGGCCCGACGGTTGGACACGACGCCGCGGGCCTCGCTATCCCCACTTTGTGGAAATGACCATTCAGAGCGATGCCGCGGGTGGGCGGTACTTTTCGGTTCAGCTCGATGGCGGCGCAGCCGCCGCATTTTCGCCGCACGTTGCCATCGATGCCTTCCATGGTTACGTGTTGCGATTGGAACTTCGCACTCGTGACTTGAAGCGCGACGACTGTTGGGTGAATGTCATCTTTCGCAACGCGGCCGGCCAAACCGTGGGGGAGCGGTCGAGCGAACGATTCACCGGCACGCGCCCTTGGACCGCCATCGAGTTGTCGTCGCTGATGCCGCCCCAGGGCGCGGTGGAAGCCATCGTTGGGCTGCATGTGGAGCCTCGCGAAGAGCCCGGCGACATCACCGGCGGCGCCGACTTCCGCGGGCTCGTGTTGCAGCGGTTTCCGCGGTTGGATGTCTCCACCGCCGCGCCATTTCAGTTACATCGCGTGGGTGAAAGCGTGAACGCCGCCTGCCGCGTTTGTGGTATTCTCGATGCCCCGTCGATCGCTTTCCCTGCCGCGGATACTTCGCCTCCGCTTCGTTTGCAGTGGCAATTATTCAACGTCGCCGGGCAAGAGCTCGGCCGCTTCGAGCAGCCGGTAACCACCGCCGCTAACGGTTCGCCCGCGGGCCTGGTCGGCTCCCTGTTGAACACAAGTGCAAGCACCGAGAACACGGGAGACGCTTACACGGGGGACGCCTACACGTGGTCGCCGGGGGTGCTCCCGCCTGGGTTCTATCGATTGCGGGCGACCCTGAGTTACCAGCAGCGCGCGATAACGCATGAAGAAACCACGCTGGCCGTGCTGGCCAAGTTGCCGCGGTCGAGCGAGGGCAACTTCTGTTGGACACTACCCAGCGCTAGCGACCGAGCCCGCCTGGCGGAACTGGAGCCGCTGCTGAGAGAAGCTGGCGTGCAGCGATTGAAAATGCCGCTCTGGCTGGATTCCAGCGACGACCGGGAATTGGATCGGATGGCGATCGCCATCCAGCGACTCGGCGGAATGGGAATCGAAGTAACCGGGTTAATGGCCGATCCGCCGGCCAGTCTTCAAGAAAAACTCGGCTGGCCCGAGCAGGTAAACGCGGTCGATCTGCTGTTCAAGCCGGTGGAAGACTGGTTTCCCAGCCTGGCGCCGACCATGGCTCGACTGGCCGTGGCCGTACCCCGTTGGCAGTTGGGGCGAGACCGCGAACGGTTCCTGGCAGAGTTCGGCGACATTGACCAGCGCGTGGAAAACATCCGGCTGGCCGCTTTGCAATGCGGAATGGTGGTGAGGCTGTCGATGGGCTGGGATTGGTTGCAACCGTTGCCAGCGACGGCCAAGCCCCCCTGGCACGCGCTGGTGTTCTCGGCATCGCCTCCCCTGGCTGCCGACGAATTGGGCAGCTACCTGAAGCGGGTGTCCACCGGCCCCACCGGTCGAGAAGTGGTGATTGAACCCCTCGATCGGCGCTACGATTTGCCAACGCGGCTGGCCGACCTGGTTCGCCGACTGGTGACCTGCAGCGCCAGCCAAGTGCAAGCGATCGTGGTCCCCGATCCGTTCCACCACCGAGGTGGGCTTTGCACGCCGGAGGGCCTGCCCACGGAAATGTTCGTGCCTTGGCGAACGACTTCGCGCCTGCTGGCCGGCGCCAAGCACCTCGGCAGCATCACCTTGCCTGGCGGGAGCGAGAACGCGGTGTTCGTTCGGCATGGCGTGATTGTGATGGCCGTATGGAATGCCCGCCCCACGGCCGAGAACCTGTGGCTGGGCGATGAGGTCGAAGCGATCGATATCTGGGGGCAAAGAGCCACCCTCTCGGCGCAGGCCGGCGAAACGCGCTTCCAGTCGGGCCCCATTCCGATATTCCTGGTGGGGTTGGAGCCTACCGTGGCGCGAACCCGGGTCGCCCTCACGCTCCAGCACTCCGACCTGCCGGCGGAGTTCGGGCGGCCTCACCCGAATGAAGTCAGCTTTGAAAGCTATTTCCCCGACGATGTCAGCGGGCGAGTCACCCTGCGAGGGCCTGACCGTTGGCGCGTGCGGCCCAGCACCATCGATCTGCGGCTGGCGCCGGGTGAACGCTTTCAGGCGGCGTTCAGTACCCGCCCCCCTTTCAACGCCGAAGGCGGACGGCAGTTGTTCGCGTTTGATTTCGATGTCACGACCGACCGCCGCTATCAGTTCCGCGTCTATCGAGAAGTGAAGGTCGGCGCCGCGGGCGTGGACCTGGTGGTATTCACCTGGCTCGATGAAAACGACAACCTGGTCGTGGAGCAGCGGTTGAGCCAACAAGAGCCCTCGCCGACTCCCTTCCATTGCCAATTGATCGTGCCGCAACGGCGCATCCAAAGCCACACCGTGCGCGACGTCGGCCCCGATCCGCGGATCCACCGCTACCTGCTGCCAGGCGGCAGCCAACTGATTGGCCAGCGATTCTCCGTTCGCATTGCCGAGCAAGGCGGCCTCCAGCGAATGATGCAGTTGCCGTTTGTGGCGGAACCTTGAGGGGCGGGGCTGGGGGATCGGGGCTGGGGACTGGTAGTTGGTTGCTGGGGAATTCTGGTTGTTAGTCGGGTGGGTAGATGGGCTGGGGCAGCGGTGGTGGCAGGTTGGCCGGGGCACGTGGAGGCGGCGTGGTTGAGTAGCCTGGGTACATTTCTGCCGGCGTCGGATACATGGCCGGCGGGGCCGACGCTGCCCACCCTTTTTGCACCGCGCACGAACTGGTGCGTGGTTGCCAGGGGTAGCCGAATTCGCGGCGGTAGTCGTAGCAACGCCCCAGGCCGTTGCAGCCGCGGCAGCGATAGCAGTCCGGCCCACAGCCACGCTGGTAGCCATCGCCAAACAACTTCAACTCATGCCAGAGCAGTGTGGCATCTAGTTTGATGGGATGCTGCGAGGGGGCTGTCAGCGCCAGCATCAACACGGCTGCATGCATGGGTCGGATCTCCCAGCCAAGGGAATGGATTCATTCGCACCCTTGGCAACGGTTAGAACGATAACGCGGGTAATGACGGTATCGTCCTGCTCGCCGCTTTAAATCCACAAATTGGGCGCGGGGCCAACGCGGGGGGGGCGGCCGGGCGCGGTCGATTGCCTCACCAGCCGCCTCTTCACGACACTTTCACCCGCCAATTGCGCTCTGCGTTCGCGTTTGGCTGTGGTTCCCGCAGGGGGCAACGCTTATGATGAGAAGCTGGGGGGGCGTGCGTGGACGCAGCGCACATTCTCTGGCTGCAACGAGTTCGTCCTACGAGAGGCGCCTGGGACAGGATGCTGGCATATTTGGTGATTCGTGAAGGTTCCAAGTGGACCGATGTTTTCCGGCTGGTTCCCGGCGAGTCGGTACGGATCGGCCGCGCCCCCACCAATCAGATCGTCATCAAAGACGATCGATGCAGCCGTTCGCACGCCGAGCTCTTCTTCTCGCAGGGCGACTGGGTGCTGCGCGACCTCGGCAGCCGCAACGGCACCGCGGTGGGCGATCAAATCGTGGAGCGCGATTATCCGCTGACTCCCGGCGAGATTGTGCGCATCGGGCGTTCGCAGTTGGTGTTTGTCCACGATCTTTCCCGAGCCTTTCCCGACTCGGGGTCGGGCACCCGCGTGGGCGACGGCGGAGTGATCAACCACGAAGACGAAACGTACGATGGCATCAGCGTGCTCACCGAAGGCGAGCCCACCACGATTACCCATCGCAAGTTCTCCACCAAATTCTTTGAACCGGCCGAGCCCGACGAAAGCGGCATTCCCAAGGTGGGCCGCGCGGCAACCAAGCTCTGCCGCCTGGCCTTCGAGTTGGCCAAGTGCCCCGATCTCGAAACCATGGCCAAGCTGGCCCTCGATGGCCTGTTTGAAGGCACCCAGATCGACGCCGGCGCCGTGCTGCTGTTTTTGAAAGAGAGCGAGCACCCCCAGTCGGGAGATCAACTACAAGTAACGGCCTCGCGCAGCGATACCGATATTCGCTACCATCGCATTTCGCCCTTCCTGGCTGCCACCGTGTTGCGGGAAGGCGAAGCGGTGCTGGCCCGAAATATCTTGGGCGACAGCACGCTGGGCACGCGCGACAGCAAAGGCGAGATTCACGCCACGAGCGTGATGTGCGCGCCGATCCGCCGCAACTTGCGGGTGTTTGGCGTGATCCATTTGTATTCCACCCACCCCGAGCGCGTGCCCGATCCCGACGATCTGGAGTTCACGCTGGCCGTGGCCGACACCGTGGCCGTGGCGATTGAAAACCTGAATCAGCGACAAGCCCTGGCCGAGAATCTCGATCAAATCTTGGGCGAAAACCAAGAGCTTCGTCAGAAGCTCGGCGTGCAAAGCGAGATTGTGGGCAAGAGCGGCGTCATCCGCCAGATCACCGAACAGATTTCCCGAGCGGCGCCCAGCAAAGCCACGGTGTTGATTCGCGGCGAAAGCGGCGTGGGCAAAGAGCTCGTGGCGCGAGCCGTGCATTTTTCCAGCCCTCGCGCCAAGAATGTCTTCATTTGCTTGAACTGCGCCGCCCTGACCGAAAGCCTGCTGGAAAGCGAACTGTTTGGACATGAGAAGGGGGCCTTTACCGGGGCCACCGATCGCAAGATCGGCAAGTTTGAAGCCGCGCATGGCGGCACGCTCATGCTCGATGAAATTGGCGAAATGAGCCCTCACTTGCAGGCCAAGTTCCTGCGCGTGCTCGAAGGCCACCCGTTCGAACGCGTGGGCGGCAGCGAGCCCATCAAGGTCGATGTGCGGGTGATTGCCGCCACCAATCGCGATCTGGAACGCGAAGTGGAGCGGGGCAATTTCCGCCGCGACCTTTACTTTCGGTTGCGGGTGGTGGAGATCACGGTGCCCGGTCTGCGGAAGCGCCCCGAAGATATTTCGGTGCTGGCGAATTACTTCCTGGAGCGGTTCAAGGCCGAAACAGGCCGCAAGATTCGCGGCTACACCCAAGAAGCCATGGATCAAATGATTCGCTACCGCTGGCCCGGCAATGTGCGCGAGCTCAAGAACGTGGTCGAGCGCGCGATCGTGCTTTGCGAGAAAGACACGATCGATACGGGCGACCTGATGCTATCCAAGCTGGCCACCGCGGGCGAAACCACGGAAACCAGCCCCCCTTCCAACGAGTACAGCCCCCTCTCGCTGGCCGACCTGGAACAGCGCCACATTCAAGCCACGCTGGAAGCCACCGGTTGGAACAAGAGCCAGTCGGCCAGCATCCTAGGAATTGAGCGTTCCACGCTCGACCGCAAGATTCGCCGCTACAACATCAAGCGCAATCACTCGCCGCTTTCGAGCTAAGGCGGATTCTTGGGCGAGGACGCCCCCGGCCACGTAATGGGATAGGGTACGCAGCCCTCTGCGTACAACCCGCGCCGTTGATCGTTTGACGGCGCCTCCCCCTTTTCCGGCAAAGGCGTGCGCAACGGTGGCGGCCTTGTGATCCTCCACCCGGAAGGTACGCACGGGGTGCGTACCCTACCGCCGAATGATCACTTCCGAGGTGTTCTTCGAAAGAATGTCGTACACGTCGTCGGCGTCGCGCGGTTGGAGGCGGATGCAGCCTTCGCGGGCCGTGCCGCCGATCGTGGCCGGGTTGTTGGTGCTGTGGATGGCCAACTCGCCCGGTTGATCCACCTGCGTTCCCAATTCCACCAGGCGGTTGCCAAGCGGATTGTTGGGGTCGCCGCCTCGAACCTCTTGCCATCCGCCGCCCGTCTCAAAGCTGTAAGGCGGATCGTACTGCTTGCTTGTCACCACATACTTGCCTTCTTTGGCGGGCACTTCGCTGCCGATTCCAATCGGAAACCGCCCCGCGTACCGGCCGTCGTTGAGGAATAGCGTCAGTTCGTATTTGCTCAAAACCACGTCGGCGTGGAAAGGGCCTCGAAGCACTTTGAGTTGCGAACCGGGTAAAACCTGGGCGGGGTCTTGGATGCCATTGATCTTTTCCAACAGCCGCGACGTGACACCGTAGCGGGCAGCGATGGTTTCCAAGGTTTCGCCCTGCTGCACCATGTGCGGCTGGTCGAGATAGGGAACCGGCGAGTAGACCACTTGGGCCGCCAGCCGGTCGAGCAATTCAAGCAGCACGTGCTCCCGCTCGGCGCCCAACTGGCCGCGATTGGTGTACCAGCGGGAAAGTTGCATGTGAACGTCGGCGTACTGCCCTTCATTCATTTGCTTTTGCGCCGTGGCCAGCACGGCGTCGAAGGCCGCCTGGTTGCCGCTGGCGTCGGCGCTCGGCCCCGCGTGGGGATTCGGCGCCGGGTTGGCCGGCACGGCCGCGGTGGAAACCGACTCCGGCACGACGGGACTGGCGCCCCCGGCCGGCGCAACATTGGCAGCCGCCGGATCGACCGGTTGCGTACTACTTGTTGGAGTTGCCGGCGACAGCTCGTTGCCAGCGTTGGTCGGCGGCAACGGAAATGGTTTGAACGGCGGCGGCGAGCTCATCCCCGGCTCCTCAGGTTGATGAGGGAGCGGTTGGGGTGGCAACATCGGTTCGCCAGGGGTTATATCGACAGGGCCGGGCGGCGGGTCGGTTCCCCAGAGAGGCGGGGGTCCGCTGGCCGTATGTGTGCCGGGTCCCTTCACAATGGTGGCGTAAACGCCATAGGCGACCACGGCCATCAGACCAGTCAGGACAAACGACTTGAACAACTTCACGGCCGTCCTCCTTGACGCTTTCCGTGCTTTGTGCTGCGATAATGGCCATGGGCCGGGTTCCAAAACCAGCGATCCTTCGCAGGCTTGGCACGGCCAAACGCTGTATTCCGGCCGCTTTTGGATTAGCAACCGCGGGAACAACAACTACCGTGTGGAACGACGACTCAGACGAACGAGAGACAGGTGACGACGAACTGGACACGATCCCGTGCCCAAGTTGCGGCGAGCAGATCTATGAAGATGCTGAGCGCTGCCCCCTGTGCGGGGATTATGTGGTCGCGGATACGAGCCCTCTGGGCGGCCGACCCACGTGGTGGATCGTGATGGGCCTGTTGGGTGTCGCGGCCGTAATCGCGGCCATGTCCGGCGTCTTTTTCTAGTCAAACCAATGCGGATCGTTGTCCCCAGTCAGAAAACCGCGAGCAAAATCCGTGGTGATATTACCGATTGACCTGACTTGGGACTACGTCAATTCTTGCTATTCGTGTTGATCGGCACAGTTCTCGCGTCGGCTCAAGTCAATTCGCCAGGAACATTCCGAATAATCGCTCCCCCCGGCGCAGGCCCTCCAGACTGCCACTGCTAGCCAACCCCCGCAACCCATTCCCCAGATCAAGAATGACCGAAACCGACACTTCCGCTCCGGCCGAGCTTGGCTACCGTTTTCCGGCCGAGTGGGAGCCCCACCTGGCCACCTGGCTTTCTTGGCCACACAATCGCGAGAGCTGGCCTGGAAAGTTTGCGCCGGTGCCCGGCATTTGGGCCCGCCTGGCGCGCCTGCTCGCCGAGTTCGAGCCCGTCAACATTCTGGCAGGCGGCGGCGAAGTGATGGCGGAAGCGACCTCCCTGGTGGGCGATGCCTCCCATGTAACCCTTTGGGACGTGCCCACCAACGATGCCTGGACCCGCGACCATGGTCCCATGTTCTTGCAGGCCCCCGCGGGGGCTCCCCCGGCGCTGATCGACTGGGAATACAACGCCTGGGGCGGCAAGTATCCCCCCTTCGACGACGACAATCGCGTGCCCGGCTTGCTGGCGCCGCGGCTAGGCTATCGCCGCTTCAAGCCTGGCATTGTGCTGGAAGGGGGCGCGGTCGACGGCAATGGGCTAGGCACGATTCTCACCACCGAGGAATGCCTGCTCAATCCCAACCGCAATCCTCACTTGGATCGCGAAGCCATTGAGGACTACCTGCGCCGCTACTGCGGCGCCCGCAAAGTGTTGTGGCTCGCGCGCGGCATTGCTGGCGACGACACCGATGGGCATATCGACCAGCTGGCACGGTTTGTGGGGCCGCGAACGGTGCTAGCCCCGCTGGAAGACGATCCTACCGAAGACAACTTTGAGCCGCTCCGCGAAAACTTTGCCCGCCTGAAGCAAATGACGGACCAGGATGGCCAACCGTTGGAAGTGATCCCGCTGCCGATGCCACGCCCCGTTTATTTCGATGGTCAGCGGCTGCCGGCAGGCTACGCCAACTTCTACATCGCCAACGGCGTGGTGGTGGCGCCTACCTACGACGATCCGGCCGATGCCGCGGCGCTGGCCACGCTAGCTCGCTGCTTTCCCGATCGGCAAATCCGCCCCCTCCCCTCGGTCGACCTGATCCTCGGCTTGGGCGCCATCCACTGCATCACCCAGCAGCAACCTCGTTAAGCTTCAGCCGGCTGAACCGCCCGGCCCGTGGAGGACTGGGGGGCTTTCCCCGCTCCGCGCCACCGCGGCGGCAGCTTCGGGGAAAATCTTTAGAAAATCGTGTCCGCTTTTGCCTCGGTCGCGCACAGTTAACCCTTGTTGGCGCCGCCGTGGCGCCAAGAAGTTGGAAGCTGCGCAGCGGAGAGCGAGTTTGCGGCCGGCGTCTATGGGGAAGTTCCCTGATGGTAGTCGATTCGCCTTGCACGCTTTGGCAGGCAGGTGCAAAATGCGCCTGAGCAGTTCGCTCGATGTTGCCGTTCCCTTCGGAATGGTTTCGCAACAGACCGCGATTGATGCGGTCCAGCTTGCGTTGATGTGGTTAAGAAGCATTTGAGTTGGTTCGCGGTGGCCTCGCGATCTGAACCAGCCCGAGTGTTCGGTTGTGCTTTCTCCGCCCTTTGGAAATTGCTCTTCGGCCTCAGGGGCGCCGTAGACGGAAGGACGTCGTCTGTTATGAGTTCGTTTGAATCAGTAGACCACTTGATGAGCGATCCTCGCTGGGACTGCTTTTGGTTTCTGCGGCCCGCGCGAAACCAGAAGCATGGCTTGTATGCCTGGCAAGTCTGGAGTTTCCGCGTGGATCGTCGCACCCAACATGAGCTGGAATGCCGGCTCGTTGCCAGTGGCGACTCGGCGACCGAAGCTTGCCAAAATGCTTTGGATACCGTGGAAGAACCGGTAGCTTTGCTCGAGTATTAACCGTCCGCGGAGGTTGGCGCCTGCCGGTCTGCTAGATGTCCGGCCCAAGCCAAGTGCGGTACACGTAGCGCGCCGCGGGGGCTCACCCTCCAGCGGGCCACGTTCACCGCGGACGCGGCGCCGCATCAGCCTCCCGCCGGGCGTGTGCTAGAGAACAGCTTGAACTTGCGCGCCAAGGGTCGCGCACCCTTCGCATACTTTTCTTAACCGGCAGGTTTTGCCAGATCCCCGGCGGATCTCGCCGCTATCACTTCCGCATGATCAGCTGCCGAACGTAACGCGGTCTCCGCCCAAGCCCAGGCTGGGCATGAACCTGTGTCGGTTGTGAGCAGTAGGCTCACGCCTGGTATCAAACTTGCCTTGTTGCCCCCAGCCAGTGCTCGGCAACGGCCAGATGGGGCAGCGCGCTAGCAACCGTGAATGAACGACAGGCCGTCAGAGTGTTTTTGCAAACAGGAGGTTGCATGTTGCCGGTCGCCAGCATTTTAACTGGATTGAGTACAGTCGGGTCTCTGTTCCGGCGGTCGGGTTCCGTGGAAGCCGCCAAAGCCACCGAGCCGGCCCCGGCCGACCCGTTGGCCAGTTTGTCCAGCGAAAGCGCACTCCAAGAATTGGCCTCGCGCCACGACCTGACCAAGATCTCGCCCGAAGACTTTTCAGCCCTGGCGCGGCAGTTGCATCAGGCCGGGGTGATTAACGATCGCGAACTGCAGGACCTGGCCGCGGTGCGATTGGAACTCGACCTGGCGGAATTGCCTCCGGGCAAGCCTGTGGACGTGCTGGCATTTTTGGAAACCAAGCAGCAGCGTCTGCAAGGACAGTTGGCAGCCCCAGCCGGCGGAACGTCGCCTTCACTATCGGCTTCGGACTATAATGAGGCGGCCGATCGCGTGGCGCGGCAGTTGGACTTTCTAAGGGAGTTTCAGCAGGCTCGCTCCGGCGCGGTGGATACCACGGTATAAGAGGGGCGACGCGTAATAACTTCCCGATTGCGATTCACTGTGCCAGCCGATCTCTGGATGACAGGGTCGAATCCGCCGCTTCCTGGATTCCCGCATGCGCGGGAATGACGGGTAAGTGTGCGAGCAAATTGTCAGTGACCATTCGGGAAGCAATCGTTCGATGCCTCCTGGGTTGGTCCGATATTTTGCGAGCAGCAGCATGAGCCTTCCCCCTGAAAACTCCTGGGTGGCCCCTTTGGGCCGCGTTTCCAGTGGCATTTTCATTCTTACCGTCCGCGGCGGCGCCGAAGAGACAGGCATGCTCACCAGTTGGGTGCAGCAGGCCGGCTTCGACCCCCCCATGGTTTCGGTCGCCGTGAAGGCCGGTCGCTACGTTTCGGACTGGTTGACCGCCGGCGCCCCGTTTGTGGTGAATGTGGTGGGCGCGGGGCAAACCCAGTTTCTCAAGCATTTTGGCCGGGGATTCGCGCCCGACGAGCCCGCCTTCGATGGCCTGAATATCGAACGCACCGCCGACGGCCTCCCCTGGTTGGCCGACTCGCTGGGTTACCTGGAATGCCGGCCGGAAGCCCATCTCGACTCCGGCGACCACCGCATCTTTCTGGCCCAGGTCGTCCATGGCCAACTACTGAACGAAGTCGAGCCGATGCTGCACGTGCGCAAGAGCGGGCTGCGGTATTAAGGGGCGAACCCCAGATAGCATCGCAAGGAAGTCTGAAGCGGCGGTGTCGTTTCGATCCAAGGATCATTCATGCTTTTGCTCTCGTGCAACTGGATCCCCGCCTTCGCGGGGATGACGGCCCTGGAGCAGGTAGGAGATCAAATCCTGCAGTTCCTCAGGCTGCTTCACAATGCCCTGCGGCATGGGCGACAGATTTTGCAGCGCTCGCTGTTCGATATCCTTCTTCTCAATCACCACCTTCTTGGTGTCGGGCAGCAGCAACTCAATTCGGTCGGCCGTTTCGGCGATCAACAGCCCCACCAGGGGCCGGCCATCGCTGGTGATCACCTGCGTGGCCCGAAACACGGGCGAAATCTGCCGGTTGGGCGCCAGCACCGATTCCACCAGGTAAGGAACCGTGAACCGCTTGGCCGCGTCGGCCAGGCTCGGTCCCCCCATGCCGGCCGCTTCGGCCGATATGGCGTGGCATTTGGCGCAGCCCATCGATTCGAATAGCTTCCGGCCTTGCTCGGGGTTGCCTTGGGTCACCGCCTGCTTCCAATCGCGCTCCAAAAACTCCGGCGGTATTTTGTAATCGCCGCCGCCGGCGGTCGCCAACCGTTCCGCCAGGCTGGGGCCCTCCACCTTGTCGGGCAGCACAATCGCCACTTCGGCCAGCGCGCGGTAGCTGATATAGAGTTGGCTGGCGCCCGTGCGATTACGCACGCGAAGCAAAATGTCGTTCGACCCAGGCTGCAATTCCAGCACCACCGTGTCTTGATACGGCAGGGCGCCACGTTCGACATCGTTGCTCCAAATCTGCCGTCCGTTGTGCCAGGCTTCGATGCCGTCGTCGCTGCCGAGGAGCAGGTGAGCCCGCTGCTTCTGGCCGCTTTCCATGCGGAAGTACGCGTACACCGAGCGCCGATCGACATTGCCGTACAGCGCGGCCAGATCGAACTGCCGCTGCGTCTGTTGCTGTTGCCATGAAAGCTCCTGGTCGCCCTCGGTGTACTTCGCGGCCAGGTCCACGGCGCCCTCTTGCGGCGCGTGCTTCCGCGAAAAGCCCTGGTCGCCATCGTCGAAGGGGCCAACCAGCCAGGCCGTGGTGACATTGCTCAGTCGGGCAATATTCAGCCGGCGTTCCTGGTCCGCCGTAACAACCTTGTTCACAACCGGCTCGCTACGAGGGTCGTTGAGCAGCGAGAGAAAATAGGCCGCCTGCAACCGCACGCCACGGTCGGCGTCTCGGGTGCTGGCCAGCAACATCTCAAACAGACGCTGCTGGTCGTCGCTGGGCGTGCCCTGTTTCCAATGATCGGCCACGGTGTAATTGCCCACCGGTCCCAGCGAACGGAGGTCGATCTGCTCGCTGGCATATTGCACGGTGTAGGCGGTCTCACTTTGCAGCTTGTCGAGCTGGCAACCAGGCGGAACGGCCGCGTCGGTTGTCGGCAAGGTCAGGCGAAACCCCGTGGCGAGCACGCCTGCCAGACGCCGGCGGCGGTCGCCCGCCTTGAGCATGTCGGCCAGCACCGTCCGCGGAGCGCGCTCGGCCAAGAACATGCAGGCCACATGGCGAAGGTAACTATCCTCGGAACCGGCCGTGGTAATCACGTCGTCGAAGCTGGCGGGGCCTTCCTCATCGAACAGGTCCAGAAGTGCGCGGAGCCGAGCAGCGGGGCCGGCGGTCAGGACTTGGGCGACGGGCGGGTCAGCCGGCTTGCCGCGCCGCTGCAGTTCAACGGTGGCGGCATAGCGCCGCTGCCACGATCGACTGGCCAGGTCCAGGTAAAGATCCTTCTCGGAGCGCGTGGTAATGTCGTACGCCTCGAACGGCGCGGTCGAGGGATCATCCTTCCGGGTGATCATCACAATGTCGCTCTTGTAGACCGGCGACCCTTCATTTTGAGCCATGTAACAAATGGTGGCAAAAATCCGCCCCCCACGGCCCACGCTTACGCCCACCGGTCGGGCCTGATCTTGGCCATCCAGCAGGTCGAGCTCTTCGGCCTTGAAGGTGGCGCCATGCTCCTTGAGCGGATAGCGCGTCACGCTCTTGATACACCATCGGGCCACCAGCAAGTTATGGCGAAAGCGGGGCGGCAAAAAGTCTTCGTCGTAGTAAGCCTGACCCACCGGCACAAACCGGCCGAGGTTGTCGTTGAGCGTATCGAGCAGGTCGGCCCGCTCGGGCGATTTGCTCTTCAACCAACCCCGCGGCCAACTGTAATAGGCATGCGGAACCACGTGCAGCAGCCGCCCCGGCACGTATTCGGCCGGCATGCCTTCGTGGTCGTTGTCGTTGGTGAACAGATTCCAGTCATGGTCGAACACCAGCCCACAGCTATTGCGAAGTCCGCGGGCCACCACCCGAAAACGGCTGCCATCAGGGCGAATGCGGAAGACTCCCCCCACCCCGTTGTAAGGCGTGCGAGCCCAGCGGCGGCCATTGACTTCGGTAGTCGCTTCTTGCTCTTCCCCACTTGGTTTATAGAAAAACGACCAATGCCCCCAGTGGTCGGGGCGGGTGAAGTCGCCGTAGTACCAGAGCGGGTCGCCCATCGAAATGTAGAGATCGCCTTCGGGACCGAACGCCAAACCGTGGAAACACTGATGCACGTGCCCTAGCGGAACGCCCCACAACAGCCGCTCGGCCTTCACGCCTTCACGCTTGGTTACCGCCCCGGGCAGCACATAAATGGCGGCCACCGTGGCGACATAGATGTCGTGGCCGCGGATCGCGATATCGTTGATCCAGGTATCGGCCGGAAAGCGATACAGCTCTTGCCGGGCCGCATAGGTTCCATCCGCTTGGGGCTCGTAAACGAACAGGGCCTCGCGCCCACCCACGAACATCCGGCCCAGGGTGTCGAGCCGCACTGATAGGAAGGATTCGTCGGGCGATGAATCGAGCCGCACAATCTTGAGGTCGGGCTCGGCCGGCAGGTAATCGGCGTCGTCCGCGGCACGCAAATTCGTGCCGACGCAAGACAGGCAAAGTACAAGGAGGGCGCGCAACATCATGAGAACTCTTGAGGGGAAGTATCGTCGGCGAAGCCGAATCCGCCAGAGTTCTATTCATAACCACCGAGCGGGTCCGATACCACAAGTTTGGCGCGGGTGGCGCGGCCGGCCGTACTTGGGAGTCGCACATGGCGAACAGTCGCATGGGAGCGATTCGCGTCCATAAAACAGGCGCGAACCGCCCGCGCGAATGTTAAATTCATCACAGCTTACCAACACGGGCGAAGCCATATTTCTTCTCGGGAGTCTCGCATGCAGCTTTACTTGTCAGCGTCGGTTCGGAGGATCGCGGCGATTGCCCTGTTCGTGTTGCCGATGGCAATGCAGGCAAACAGAGCCACCGCCGAAGACCAGGCAGTTTCGATCCTCGCCGCGAAAATTGGCGGACACATCCACCCTTCCATCTGCTGCACCCAAGACGGCACGCTGGTCGCCGTTTATAAAGGCGGCGGGGGCCTGATGGCCGCCCGCTCCACCGATGGAGGCGCAACCTGGGATCCGCCGGCACTGATTCCCACCTCCGACCAGCGGCCCGAGGTGATTCGCGAAGTGAAAAAGTTCGAGGTCTACCCCGGCACTGCCGATACCCTGCCCGACGGCCGGGTGCTCGTCACCTGGAACTACATTGCCGACGACAAAGCCAACGACGGCTATTACGAAAGGGCTTTGCTCTACACGCTCAGTTCCGATGGAGGACGAACGTGGACCGAGCAGAAATTGATTGGACCCGTCGATGGCACGCACCTGGGCGCCGTGCGGCACAATGTTCTGCCCTGGGCAAATGGCCAATGGCTGTTGCCGCTAAGGGTGGGGCCGCCGCGAATCTACGATCCCCACACGGGCAAGCTCACCGTCTTCCCGCTGGTAGGACCCGACGGCAAAACCCACTCTTATCAGCAGATTGTGCGCACCGCCAAAGGCACCCTGCTGGCCATGGGACCGGTCTTTCTGCGGTCGACCAATGAAGGACGCACTTGGGCCGAAGTGCCCAACTTTGCGGTAGCGCCCCTCGGCGATACCGCCGAGGGCCGCTACCTGACGACGCTCTCCGACGGTCGCGTGCTGGTTACCTGGGGCGTGGGCAACGACAACCTCGGCCTCCGCTACAACTTCTCGACCGACGATGGTTTGACCTGGAACAACGACAGCACCGTCACGCTGCTGCCCAAAACACACGCCATTGCCCGCTACTATTCGGCCCGCACCACGCAGATCGACGATAACCACGTAGGCACGGTCTTCATGAACCGCGACGGCGTTCACTTCTTGAAGGCCAAGGTGGATCAGATCGCAAAGTAACGCCGCCCATTTCAACACCATGAAGACGCCAACGCGTCGGGTTTGGCAAGACTCAATCGAATTCCAGGCAAATTTTCTTGCTCCCTTCTCCCTCGGAAATACCGGGGAGAGGGGAGAAAAGCGTTTCGTGCCGCTGCAGCTTCCCGTTGCTCAATCCAAACAGGGGAAGCTATAAAAAACCAACCCTTAGCCCAGCCCGGCCACTTCAAAGCCGTCGCGGTACTTGCGTTTCAGCAAGGCGTTGGCCTCGGGCAGATTGGTCACCGCGATCTTCTCGGCATCCCACATCAGCTTGGTGTCGGGGAAGCGGTTGGCCACCACGCCCAGCAGCAGGGCTTCGGTCAGCGGACCCGCGTAACTAAAGCTGGCGCTGGTTTCGCCCTGGCCCAGGCAGGCATCGACCCATTGATGGTAGTGGTTCTGACTATCCACTTCGGGTCGCTGATACTTGCTGAACTTGTCCTGTGGGAAGAGTAGCGCCTCGGCCACGTGGGGCAGCAGCAGGTAGCCTTCTTCGCCCACGAACAGCGAGCCCTGGCCGGGCAACTTGAGATCGGCCGGCAATTTCAGTTCTTCGCTGGCAGGCGGGGCAAAGCCGCCATCGTACCACTTCCACAGCAGCGTATCGGTGGTGTGCTTGGTGCCCGGGAACTCGTACTCCACAATATTTTTTTCAGGGTGTCCCACGCCGGTCGGTTTGCGGCAACTGGTCTTGGCCCAATGGGGCGCCGTGAGTTCCAAGGCCGCGTAGGGCGTATCGAAAATATGCACGCCCATGTCGCCCAGCGTGCCGGTGCCAAAGTCGATCAGCTTGCGCCAATTGCCGGGATGATACACGCCCGGCGTGAAGGGCCGCTCGGCGGCGGTCCCTAGCCACAGGTTCCAATCGAGCGTGCTGGGCACTTGATCCGTGCCTTGGAAGGCCGGGCCGTCGTAGCCCCAGTTCTTGTTCGACCAGGCATGCACCTGACTCACTTTGCCGATCACGCCCGACTGAATCAACTTCACCGCCCGGCGATAGGGGGCACTGGAATGAACCTGAATGCCCATCTGTGTCGGCAGCTTCTTCTGCTCGGCCAGCAGCCGCAGTTGCCGGGCTTCGAACACTTCGTGCGTGAGCGGCTTTTGGCAGTAGACCGGCTTGTTGTTGTTCAGCGCCGTCAAGGCCGCCGGGGCGTGCGTGTGGTCGGGCGTCGAAACCACCACGGCATCGATCTTGTCGCCCAGCTTGGCGAACAGCTCGCGGTAGTCGCGGAAGGTTTGCGCGCCGGGATGTTTGGCTTGGGCGGACTCCAGCCGCGTGAGGTCCACGTCGCACAGCGCGGCGACTTCGACCTGCTTATGCGAAGCGATCGAACCCAAATCGGCGCCCCCCATGCCGCCCACGCCAATATGGGCCGTGCGCAGTTTACCGTTAGGGCTGGCCGCGCGCAGTGCCGACGACAGCGTGGGCAGCGCCAACACAACCGCGCTGGCCTTGAGAAAGTCACGGCGTTCGATGGGGCGATTCTTCATGCGAGCAATTCTCCGAGTTAGTTCCAACACGTACGACGGCGCCATTCTAAACGGCCATCCGTTGCATAAGCACGCTCAAAAAAACGACTACTTGAGCTGCCAGTTCTCATCGAAAAAGCCGGCTTCGACAATCTTGCCCGGCCACAGCGCATTGGGCGGCGTCCGCAGGTCCACCACCGCCCAGTCGGGCAACTTGGGCACCTGCCTGGCATTGTTCAGGTAAGCGTATTCGCGATAGGTAAATCCGCTTCCCAGCACCACGTACCGCTCCGGGTTCGCGGGGTTGGGGTAGATCAGTACCGGGGCATGGTCCTGGGCAGCGTAGGTCTTATCGCCCACCACGATGTTCTCGGCGTTCCACTGGATGGGGAGTCGATCGATGATCGATTGCAGCACGGCGTTGCTGGCCGGATCGCCGAACAAGATCAAGTTGCTGTTGGCAATGTCGGTCTCGGTCAACTCGTTGTCGTTCTTCACCACGGCGTCGCCGCGGAACTGTCGCCGCCATTCTTTCACCAAATGGTCCAACTCCGCGTTCGCCCAGGCATCCACCACGGCATGGCGGGCTTTGCCGGTGGGCCGCACCACAATGAACGAATCCATGAATGCATCGTCGATTGGCCCTTGCAGGTCGTGCTGTTTCCGCGGGGGGAAAGTGCTGGAAGCAGAACCTGCTTCGCTAGCCGCTCCCAGTTGCCACGCTTTGCCGTCATGGTGGAGTCTGACTGCCCAGGAGCCATCGGTGCCAGGCTTCATGGCCAGCACCGATTGCGGTGGCGGTTGCGATAGCTCGGAGATGCTCGTGGATGGGTTCGATAACACAATCGCGACAGGCCGGTCGGCGGCAAAGGGGCTGTGGCCAGCCGGAATTTTCAATTCCAGGCCGGTAACATTGCTGGTGGAGAGCAACACCGTATTCTTATCCGGCACAAGCCGGGCGCCGACCTTCGCCTGCTTCCAATGCTCGCCCAAGCCGGTCACGGTTAGCCAATGACTACGGTTGTACTTGAGCGTGTACGTGGCGAATCGCACCTCGAGCGGCAGTTGAGAGCGGCCCTTGCCCGCCAGGCTGGCCAGCTTGGTTTCGATCAGCCGGAGCGAGTCGGGGTGAATGGCGTGTTTGGTTTCTGGGCCGATAATGTGCGTGAGACGCAAGCCGTCTTGCGCCAATTTCTGCTCCATCACGTCGGCTGCTTGTTTTTGGATATCGAGCTCGCCGCTGTAAGCAATGGTGGGCAGCGTGTACAGGTTGGCCGAATAGCCGGGGCAGTCGTATAGCTGCCACAGCTTCTCTTCGTACCAGGTGGGCGTGAGCGTTTCCTTCTGAAACGACTTCAGGAACTCCGGCGTTTCCGAAAAACCAGCCCCGGGGTTGGCGGCGAAGAACAGGTCGGGGTAGTGCACGGCCATTTGCCAGCAACCGGCCCCGCCCATCGAGAAGCCGCGCACCGCAATGCGGTCTTCGTCCACGCGATAATTCCGTTTGGCATGCTCCAGCGCTTCGAGCACGTCCACCTCGCCGGCAAACTTGAAGGCGTTGCTGTAGCGACCATAGGGGTGCAATACGATCGTGTCGTCCGGCGAGATGCGGCCCACCTGGTTCATGCGCTCGGCAATGAACACGGCTTCGGTCGAGCGCTCGCCCCGGCCATGGAACCACAGATCGAGCCGATACCGATCCTTTCCTCCCGGCACGTACGACTCCGGAATCACCAGGCCGTAAGGCTGCACGGTTTGGTCAAGCTTCGAACGATAACCGCGAACCACCAACCCCTTCGCGGTAAGCCAGGGGGCTTCGCCGCCTTGCAGGGCCGCGGCCCGGCTTTGACCTTCCGCGAGCAGCTGTTTGGCGTTCTCCACGTCTTTGGGCGAATATAGCTCCCGATGCTTCACCCCCTGCCGAACCGCGCGGGCAAAGATCTCCACGTCGGGCAGCATCGTTCGCGTGAAAGCGTCCGATTTCTTCTTCAAACCGGCCACTGCCCGGTCCAACTCAGTCAGGCCCGCCATCAATTCGTCGTGATCGGCCGGGCTCAACTCAAGACCCACCGGCGGAACCGACCGCACCTGGTCGGCCACATTGTCTTGAGGCCCATCGGCCAGCGCCGCGCCCGTGAGCAGCCAGGGCAACAAAGCCAGGCTCCAGCAATATCTTTTTCGCATGGCGGTTCGACTCACAGAGTAAAGAGGAAGCAATCGTGGGATCGTGGTGGCCGGCCCGGTCGGTTGAGGGGGGCGCGGCGTGAAAGGCCACTCAAGCTGGCTTCTTGCTGGGCTTGGGCGGCGCGTACAGCACGCCCATCTGCAACCGTTTGAGAATAACTTCCAATCCGCCGAGAAGCAGCGAAAGTCCCGAATAAAATAGCACCACGAACAGCACGCCGTCGCCCACGGCATTCGACTGACCGGCCACGACCGGCAGCAGGGCAGCCTTCAACAGCAAACCCAAATTGCCGTTGCGAACCACCACCTCAATCGCCACCGTGAACCGATCGTTGGGCGAAAGACGAAACAACGTGGCGGCCCCCACGCCGGTCCACATCGAGCACACGCCAAACAAGATCATCGCCAAGGGTGCCCGCCAACCGTAGCTCAGCACCTGCAATCGACCGCTGCTGAGAGCGCCTGCCACGAACACCAACAGCAGAACGGTGCTCAATTGAATGCAAACTTTGCTGATCCGCGGAGACCACTGGGGCCAAAGCCGGTGAATCAGCATGCCCAGCGCTAGGGGAGTTAACAGGTAGCAGCCAATCTCCAGCACGATCTGCCCCACTGGCATGCGAAAGTTCGCCGGCAGGTGCTGCGACCCATACACGCCCAGCAGGAACGATGTCGATACCAGGCTGAGCAGGGTCGAGAACGCGGTGGCCACGATCGAGAGGGGCACATTTCCGCGGCCCAAAAAGGTTAGCAGGTTCGAAAACGACCCCCCCGGCAACGCGGCGATCATCAGCAGTCCAAACGCAATGCCCTGCGGCAACCCCAGGGCGATGCTCAATCCCAAGGCCACCAGCGGCGTCACCACAATTTGAGCCAATAGCACCGCGGCTATGCCCCACGGCGAGCGAAACACGGTCTGGAATTCCCGCGGACGCAACGTGGCGCCCATGCCGATCATCGACGAGCAAAGCAAGCCGACCGAGAGGTAGTACTCAAAATAGGCGAAGTTCACAAAACGCCCTTGGATGAATCCGAACGGGGGCACGTGGGCTGCCGACAGCAGCCCCCCCGTTCCCGTAAAGCACACAATCTAGGGATTAAAGTAATGGAGCGCGTGCCGATCCGCCAGCGTCGATTGGCTCCGGGCCAGGTTCAGCCGCGGGAGCCCATCGCAGAACCGGCGCGGCAATGGTACGCTGATACGCGGTGTAACCCTCAGAAATTTTCTCAATCACCAGCAGGCACTTCGCAGGGGGGAGGCCTCGTTTGCCGCCCCTGCGTTTCATGCCTGGCTGGTCGAATTTTCTCCGAGGGACACGTTTCTCGCCCCTCGCGGCAATTCCGGCCGCATTGGCGCGGCCCGATCGCGAACACTCGAACCTCCTCTCTTGGCTCCACGACTCGATCCCAGCGACACCCCATGACGTTTGAAACCGATTCCTTAAACGCGATCGCCGCCAAAGCGTTGGAATACATTGCCGAAGGGAACGTGGTGGGGCTGGGGACCGGCCGCGCGGCCTCGCGCTTTATTGAAGAACTGGGAAAGCGCGTGCAGGCAGGCTTTCGCGTCCGCGGCGTGCCCACCTCCCACCGGTCGGCCGAATTGGCCCAACAGCTAGGAATCCCCCTCACCAATTTCCAGGAGATCGACCAGATTGACGTCGATGTGGACGGCGCTGACGAAGTCGACCCCGCCTGCAATTTGATCAAAGGCTATGGTGGCGCCTTGGTTCGCGAGAAGATCGTCGCCAGTGCTTCGCGGCGGCTGATCATCCTGGTCGGCGCGGAAAAACTGGTGCCTACCCTCGGCAGCCGCGGCCGGTTGCCGATTGAGGTGGTTCCCTTCGCCCTCGAATTGTGCCAGCGCCGACTGGCCCAGCGGGGCTTTCCCGCCGAGCCCCGGCGGCAGGCAGGGGAGTTGAAACTCACCGACAACGGCAACGTGATTCTCGATTGCAGCATTCCCTGCCTCGAACAACCCCCAGCCCTGGAAGCCGAACTGCAAGCCATGCCGGGCGTGGTGGGCACAGGGCTGTTCCTGAACATGGCCGACACCGTGCTCATTCAAGACGGCGACGAAGTTATCGCCAGGCATCGCCCCCAGCCCGCTTGAAGCCGTTCCTCAGAAATGTAGCCCCGTAACGCAACCCGTTGAAGCAACCCGGTTGCAGCAGCCCCCTCCTACGATGAAACGCCCTATGACTGTGGAGCCTAGTTTGTCGCCTGCCATTCCATTTCCTGCCGACTATCGGGCTTCGGGAGTGCTGCTGCACATCACTTCGCTCCCTTCTCCCTATGGAATTGGCGACTTGGGCCCCGCCGCCTTCGCCTGGATCGATCGGCTGGTGGAAGCTGGCCAGGCCTGGTGGCAACTGCTGCCGCTGGGAACCACGGGACTCGGAAACTCCCCCTATCAATCCATTTCCACATTCGCCCTCAATCCTCTGCTGATTAGCCCCGATCGGCTGCTGGAAGAAGGCTTGCTTCAGCCCGCCGACGTGCAAAACGCCAACTTTCCGGAGAACCATGTCGATTATGGGCCGGTTGCCCTGTTCAAGCACAATTTGCTGTCGCTGGCCTGGGAGCGATTTCAGTCGGGCGCTGCCGACCACCTGCGGCTAGAGCTGGAGCACTTTTGCAACGATCAGGCCCACTGGCTGGAAGACTACGTGCTATTCAGCGCGCTCAAGGTAGTCTATCACGACGCCTATTACTTGGAGTGGCCCGCCGAACTGGTTCACCGCGATTCGGCCGCGCTGGCCCAGGCTCGTGTGGAGCTGAGCGAACTGCTCGATCGTTTTCGCTTCGAGCAATTCTTGTTGTTCCGGCAAGTCGATCGGCTCAAACAGTACGCCCATCAGCGGGGCGTGCAAATCATGGGCGACCTGCCGTTCTTTGTTTCTTCCGATTCCGCCGACGTGTGGGCTAACCCCGAACTCTTCTTGCTCGACGAGCACCAACGGCCCGTGATGGTGGGGGGCGTTCCGCCCGACTACTTTAGCGCCGATGGCCAACGGTGGGGGAACCCGGTTTACGACTGGGAAGTGCTCCATCGCACCACCTATCGCTGGTGGGTGGATCGCCTCCGCGCTTTGCTCTCGCAGGTCGATGCCCTCCGGCTGGATCACTTTCGGGCCTTCGCCGCGGCCTGGCACATCCCCGTCGATGCGCCCACCGCCAGAACCGGCGAATGGCGGCCCGGGCCTGGCGCCGAATTCTTCACCTCCGTTGGCGAAGCACTCGGAGGTCTGCCGTTCGTCGCCGAAGACCTCGGCATGATCACCGACGACGTCCGCGCCCTGCGCAAGCAGTTCGACCTGCCTGGCATGGTGGTTTTGCAATTCGCCTTCGATGGCGACACCGAAAACCCGTTCCTGCCGCAAAACTACTCGCACAACAGCGTGGCCTATACCGGCACCCACGATAACGACACCACCCGCGGCTGGTATCAATTGCTCGCCGAGTCGCACCGGAAACTCGTGTGGGACCAACTGCAGCGCGAGCCGGCTGACGAATCGCACGTGGCTTGGGAGTTTATCCGCCTGGCCTGGCTCTCGGCCTCGGCCCTGGCTATTACTCCCCTGCAAGACATCTTGAACCTGGATGGCATGGCCCGGATGAACGTCCCCGGCCAGGCCGAAGGCAACTGGAACTGGCGCTTCACCTGGGACATGCTCGCGGACTCGGCATTTGAACGCTTGGGCGAATTAACGGCCGAAGCCAAACGAACTTCGATCCGCCAGGTGGTGTGAGCCGAGCGAGGAATTGCCCTGTCAGCACGTCCAAAAGTTCGTCATCCCCGCGCAGGCGGGGATCCATTTGCGGCGGATACGACTCGGCAATCAACAACATCGGCTTGGCACAAACAGCATTGCCGGAGGTGATTCTTCGACCGCCGCGTTAATTCATCGGGGCTAACTGCTTCATCCGCACTTTGGGGTCGAGCCAGCTTGCCCGATCGGGCGCCGCCCCGTCCAACTTGAGATTCCGCACCTCCCAAACCGTTTGCGACTTGCCATTGGCACCGGTTATGCGGCAAGCGTAGGGTAGATCGCCCGCCGGGTCGAACAGCAGTTCGAGTTGCTTCATATGACGTTGATCCGTTTCCAACCTCGGACGCAAGGTGAGCAGTGTGCTTTCATCATGATCCGATATCGTTATGTCAAAGTTCTTCAAGAGGCTGGCGTGGTCGGGACACATTACCAACGAGATGATGTATTCTGTCATTCTTTCGCCCTCGATGATGAGCAATAACATCTCCCCGAACCAGTCACCTTCACTCGCGGCTTTGCGAAGTTGCGGCGTGACCATCTGCGACGTTTCAACCACGCTCCCCCTCTTGCCAAGACGGACCGTATGGCGCTGGCCATCGATCCATACCCACCGTTCGTCGTCCAATTCCAAGAACCCGCATTTCGGCTTTTCTAGAACAAAACGCCCATTCTGAATCTCTCGGGTTCGAAAAACTTCGTC
Organism: uncultured Pirellulales bacterium; assembly: GCA_964445985.1. Classification (GTDB taxonomy): domain Bacteria; phylum Planctomycetota; class Planctomycetia; order Pirellulales; family S012-138; genus CAYUMU01. The sequence goes on from CAYUMU010000008.1 coordinate 111,558, forward strand.
ATAAATCCAGCATTCGATATCGCCTTCCATCGACTGCCAGCACTCGCCCGCGGAACACCACCGGCTTATGAGCTCTTCCCGCGATCGATTCGTGGCGTCCGGAGCGGCTGGCGCCGCGGCATCGCCGCCGAGCACCCCCAGCGTCAACAACAGGGCAGAAATGAGCATGGCATTCGTTTCCTTTTCCAGTCGAAATCAACGCCGGGCTAGAATTCCCCCTCCCCTGGATTTGTCAGCATCGTTAGCCATTTCTCGGCCTGCTGTCGAGACGAATATCGCCGCCCTCATTCCACTGGATGGGCCGGCCGGTGAGAGTCTCCAGCCCTCTCGGCTGTGAAATTAGGTTGACTGAGTTAGATGGGTTGTTTTCCGCGTCGTGTGGTTGGCTCCCCATATTTTCTTCCGCCGACCGGGAATAATCCCATTGCTGCCACGCGAATAATCTCCAGCCAGTTTTTCAGTTGGAACAGAATCGGGGGGCGAGGTCCCAATCCAGGGGCTGGGACCTCGCCCATGGCTCGGCCCACCCTTCTCTGGCCAGGCTCAAAACCACCCCCCCGTGGCCGGCCGGTGCTAGCAGGAGAAGCTTTCGATCGCAAAGTATCGTGAGCCAAAGACTTGAGAAGATTGTCGTTCGCATCAAAATCAGCTTGCATTCCCCGCACTTCGGGGAGAGAATACGCGTAAATGGACGGGCCTGGGTGGCGTTTTGCCGGGTTCGTCTCGCACCCGTCAGTTCCCAGCGGTGGGTCTCTGCGAGCAGAGTCAACTCATCAGTGCCTCATGCTGGGTTAAGGAGAAAGACCCCATGCTCAATTCCCTCAAGCGTTGGTGGCAGGTCCGAACCGGCGAAGAAGAAACCCCGTTCGACGGTGACGCGCCGGCTTGGGTGGTGAGCCTGCTGGTCCATGTGGGCGTGATCGTCGGCCTCGCCCTGCTCTTGAGCTATTCCCCCAAAGAAGACTTGCAGCTAACGCTGCCGCTCGAAGAACAAGACGAAATGATCGAGCCCATGGCGCAGGAATTCTTTACCGCCAAAGACGCTCAGCCCGACATCGGGGCCAACAGCATACAAGGTCTGACGGCGGCCATGTCGTTGGCCCCCACGGTCAGCGACATTTCCGACGTTCCGGTAGAAGTGTCTGACATCAACCCCACCGTGAATGTGCGGCTCAACGCCGACATTCCCACGGGCTTGGCCTATAGCGACTCGCAAATGGTGAAGGGGGCCGTCGGCGTGGGCGCCACGGGAGCCTCGGGCGCCATTGATGGCATTACGCACGAAATCTTGCAGTCACTGCAAAAACGCAAAACCCTGGTGGTTTGGCTGTTCGATCAGTCGGGCAGCCTCGATCGTACCCGTGCCGAAATTTACGATCGCTTCGATCGCATTTACGAAGAGCTCGGCCTGGTCAAGAAATCGGGTCACGAGGCCTTTGCCAAGCACGACGAACAACCGTTGCTGACTTCCGTCGTGGCCTTTGGGCAGAAATGCAACTTCCTCACCAAAGATCCCACCGACGACCTGGCTGAAATCAAAAAGGCCATCCAGTCCATTCAAAACGATCCTACCGGCGTGGAAAACGTGTTCCAATCGGTGATGCTCTCGGTCGACACCTACCAAAAATTCCGCACCCAGGCTCCCCGCCGCAATGTCATGTTTGTGGTCGTCAGCGATGAAGTGGGCGACGACGAATCGGCCCTGGATATGTGCGTGGCCAAGTGCCGCCGCTCGGAAATCCCGATTTACGTGATCGGCGTGCCGGCGCCCTTTGGCCGCACCGAGCTGAAGATCAAGTACGTCGATCCCGATCCCGCGTTTGACCAATCGGTGCAATGGATCTCCGTTCGCCAAGGCCCCGAAACCGTGTACCCCGAACGCCTCAAGCTGGCTTTCGGCGGCGAAGGCGACCAGGATCTGGAAGAAATGGATTCGGGCTTTGGCCCCTTTGCTCTCACCCGGCTGTGCTACGAAACCGGCGGCATTTACTTTGCGGTGCACGCCAACAACAGCGCCGCGGGTCGGGCCGTGGGTCGCAACGAAACCCCCGTGATGGCCTCGCGAATCCAGCACTTCTTCGATCCAGGCATCATGCGCCGCTACCGGCCAGACTATAAGCCGATCGAAGAGTACCAGAAAATGGTCAGCCAGAATGCTGCCCGCCGTTCGCTCATTCAGGCCGCCCAAGTATCCTGGGTTTCTCCGATGGAAAACCCCACGCTAACTTTCCCCAAGCAAAACGAAGGCGCTCTCAAAAATCTCTTGGACGCGGCCCAAAGGAGCGCTGCCAAGTTGGAACCCAAGGTGGAAGAGCTGTACCAGATTCTCGTGCAAGGCGAAAAAGACCGGCCCAAGGTGATCGAGCCCCGCTGGCAGGCCGGTTACGACCTGGCGCTGGGTCGCGTTTGCGCCGTGAAGGTTCGCACCGAGTCCTACAACAACATGCTCGCCGTCATGAAGGGTGGTCGCGCCTTCACCAGCAAGGAAAGCGATACCTGGGTGCTCCAACCGGCCGAGAATTACGCCGGCAGTTCACTGGAAAAGCTGGCCGAAAAGGCCAAGGTTTATCTGCGGCGCGTCGTCGATGAACACCCCGGCACCCCCTGGGCTCTCATCGCCGAGCGCGAGCTCAAAACACCCATGGGCTGGGATTGGACCGAAAGCCACACCGGCGTCAACGATCCCCCGCCCGCCATGGGCAACGGCAATGCCAACCCCAATCCCAACAACCCCAATCGCATGATGGCCAAACCCAAACGGCCCAACGTCAAACTCTAAACGTTTGGCCTGGGCGGCCCGCTGCGACTGCGGAAAAACATCACCCCAGGGGAGTAGCGTTCAGGCGCTGCTCCCCTTTTTCGTACCCTTTGCTCCCCTTTTTCGTTTCCTTTCCCAAGCCCCCCCGCGATCAGCCCCGCCGCAACCAGCGCTTGGCCACCTTGCAAACCATGGTGAAGGCCGGGTCGAAGATATTGCCCAGGTCGTACCGCACGCATTGCGCGAGTAGCAGGTTCGCCCCCAGCGCATCCAGGCCAAAGTCCTGTTGCAACCACCGCAGCATTTCCGTGGTGGCGTGCTGCACCGCCTGATCGAGCGGCCGGGCGTTGCCCACCGTGAAAATGAACTCCTCGTTCTCGCCCCGCGGCCAGTAGCTCTCTTTGCCCTTGAGCACGTTCAGCCGCACTCGCGCGTCCATCGAAATCTCAATGCCCGAGCCCACAATCTCGCCGTCCCCTTGCGCGGCGTGCCCATCGCCCAAAAAGAATAGCGCCCCCGGCTCAAACACGGGGAAGTATACCACCGCCCCCTGGCAAAATCCGCGGTAGTCCATATTGCCGCCGTGCTCTCCGCTGGTGGCGGTGGATATGGCCTGGCTGCGCGGGGGCGCCACCCCAAAGCACCCCAGCATGGGCTCCAGGGGGATGGTCAACTCGCCCAACTTTGAAGGCGGCCCGACCAGCCGCGCGGTCCAGGCGTCGGTATCCACGTGCCATTCCGCCAGCGGCGCCTCGGGCAGTTCGCGCACATAAGTTGGATCGACCACGTTTGGCGCCACCGACGAACCGCACCAGCCGTAGCTCCGATTGGGCACGATCGATTCCAGCACCACCTGCAGCGTATCGCCCGGTTCGGCCCCCTCCACATAGAACGGACCCGTCTGTGGGTTGCCCCGCGGCGTAACCTGTTCGCGCTGGTGGTCGTAACCTCGGGCGTCCACCGTGGTGGTCACCAAGGTGTCGCCGTCGGCCAGCTTCAGCACCGGCTCATAAGGGCCTAAACAGCGATGATACTGGCTTGGTTGAAAATGATGTTCCATGGCCGCTTGTCGTTGAGGTGAAGCAGAGGGGTAAAGATCGCGCCGGTCCAGCACACGCACACAAATACACTCGCTGAGGGCGCGGAATGCAACCAACTTGGGGCCACGCGAATGGTTTCCAGAACATGGCGCGCCCCCGGCCCGAGAACCGACGCCTGGCAGCGGTGCCTGCGGCATCGGCGGCAAGCTACTCGAATGCCCGACCCGAGCGTGGTACAACGGTCGGCAGAATCCGACCAATCCATCGGTGATTTACCTCGCGAATTCGCAATCGAAAGGAACCGCACATGGCCCGACGGGAAAGCACGGTCGCCGCCGGCTGGTGGGACTACACCACCTTGGATCACGAGCTCATGGCCGATGCCGCCGCGCTCACGCCCGAGCAAATCTTGCAGCTTTCCCGCCCGGGCTTTCAGGTCAAATTCCACGATACACTCGCCGAGTTCTACCTGGCCGAAGCCCTCGAATACATCCAGGCGTGGCAGCAATCCACCCCCGACAACCCCGTCGGCATTTGCGGCCCGATCGGCCCCACCGAGCAATTGCCGCTGGTGGCCCGGATTGTGAACGAGCTGAATCTCGATGTCCGCAGCGCCCACTTCTGGGGCATGGACGAATGGTACGCCGACGGCCAAGAATTGCCGGCGAGCCATCCGCTGTCGTTCGAAAAGGCCGACCGTGACCTGTGCTTCGACCGCATCCATCCCCGCCTGCGGATGCCCGACAGCCAGCTGCACTTCCCCAAGGCCGATACGGCCGCGTACATCCGCAGCTGGGATGGCGTGCGCTGTGCCGTCATGCAGGGCGGCCAGGGCGAGGTCAAACATTGGGCCTTCAACGACCCGCCCAAGCGGGAAGGCCGCTGGATCGACGAACCGCCCCCGCCGGCCGAGTTCCGCAAGCTCGGCACCCGCGTTGTCGATCTGCACCCCATGACACTCATTCAAAACGCCCGCACCAGCGGCGGCGGCTACGTGGCCGGCATTCCCACCCAGGCCATCACGGTGGGTCCGGTGGAAACCTGGCAGGCCGAAAAGGTCTCCATCTGGCAAGCCGGCAACCACGACAACCCCTTCGGCATGCGGCTCTCCACGCTGATGATCGCCAAAAACCTGCCCGACACCTCGGTCCCCATGTCGCTGCTGGCCGATCACCCCAACGTGCAGTTCAACTTCTACCGCCACGGCCTGGGCACGTGCGAAACCGAAATGCACTAAAGGTCAATCCCATGGGAACCCGCGCACCTCGCGGGAGAGAGTTGAGGTGAAGGGGAAATAGGGTTCTCCGGATAGGCTCTAAACGCGTGGAGTGCGATTGCCTGAGCATGACAAGCTTTGGCTATTAATCTTTGACAACGCGCAGCCCCTAGCCACTAGCTACCAGCCACCAATGACAAGCTTTGTTTATTAATCTTTGACAACGCGCCCGCCGAACCTGAGAATTGAACCCAACGAGAATCAGAGCCTTTATTGCCTGGAACCAGGGAAACCCGACCCCGCCGGCCGGCGGCAGCCTATCTTGAAGGCTGCCAGCGCCCTCCCCGGCGGCGTTTCCCAAGTCCAGTGCTGTCAATCCATTCGGTCAACGGAGTCCCGCGATGTACGATTTCCAGATGAACCGGCGGCAAGCGCTCATCGCCGGTGGCTTAGGCGCACTCAGCCTTGGCATGCCAGGATCGGTGATTGGCAGCGACCAGGTCGACTCGCAGGGCAATGCCGTGGCCGCGGAGAAGTCGTGCATCTTCGTGCTGCTCTGCGGCGGCCCCAGCCATGTTGATACCTGGGACATGAAGCCCGAGGCGCCGACCAGCATCCGCGGACCCTACCAGCCCATCGCCACCAAGGTGCCGGGGATGCGGATCAACGAAATGCACACGCAACTGGCCACGCTCACTGACCAGTTCACGCTCATCAATTCGATGACGCACCCGGCCGCGATCAGCAATCACTTCGACGCGATGCACAACCTGCTCAGCGGGCAATCGACCCAGCGCGTGCAACAAGGCGTGGCCGATGACTTGCCCTACCTGGGCTCGGTTGTCGCCAAGCACAAACCCAGCGAACGCAATCTGGTATCCAATGCCTGGCTGATCAAATGCGTGGGGCCGCCCGTGTTTTGCGCGCCCAACATCGGCATTGGCGGTTACCTCGGTTCGGCCTACGCGCCCGTGTTTGTCGGCTCGGCCGAAAACCACCCGGCCATGAAGAACTTTGCCTTGCCCGAAATCTACGATCTGGGCGACCCGAACGCCCTGGCGCGACGCAAGGAACTGCTCAGCCGCATCGAGTCCCACGAACTCGCGAGCGATCCCGTGGGCAAAGATTGGTCCGACCTGCGCGTGAAAGCCTACGAAGTGATGACGCGGCCCGAAGGCCGGCAGGCATTTGACCTGAGCCGCGAGCCGACGAAACTGCGAGAGCGGTATGGCATGCATCCGCTCGGGCAAAACCTGTTGCTCGCGCGAAGAATGGTCGAGTCGGGCGTACGGTTCGTCACCGTCAACGGTTGGACCGGCCAGGCCGAGCACGATAAGAAGGGTCCGCCCAGCAGCAGCTGGGATATGCACGGCGGAAACATGGGCATGGGCAACGCCTTCGGCGACGGCTCCTACGGCATGGGCTTCTGTCTGCCGCGATTGGATCAGGCCCTGGCGGGGCTGCTTTCCGATCTCAAAGAACGGGGTATGCTCGAGAACACGCTGGTGGTGGTCACCGGTGAGTTCGGGCGCACGCCCAAAATCTTGACCCAAGAGCCTCCCGGTCGTCAGCACTGGCCCAAGTGCTTCTCTTCCATCATGGCCGGCTGCGGCATTCGTGGCGGCGCCGTGTATGGCAAGTCCAACAAGTACGGCGAGTACCCCACCCACAACCCTGTCCGCCCCGAAGAACTGGCGGCCACGATCTACCACGCCCTCGATATTCCGCTGAACGCACCGCAGAATAACACCGGCATTTCGCGGCCCATTACCACCGGCGAACCATTGCTCGATTTGTTCGGGTAGGGGCGAAGGTGACGACGATCCGTTACTTCCCGGATTGACCGTGATTGCTTGGCATTCCCCAAAGCATCTTATTGACTGCGAGTCGCTTCTCATGATTCGGTATGCATATCTGGCGGCGTTGGCCGGGTGGTTTTTGCTGGCCGGCGCCGCGGGGAGCGGGGTCCGGCGCGCCGTCGCCGCCGAACTGCCCGCCCTCGATGCCAAGGCGGCCCAGCAGGTGAGCTTTCGCCGCGACGTCTGGCCCATCGTCAAGCGGCACTGCTGGGGTTGCCACTCCGGCGGAGACGCCCAGGGTGGGCTCAGCATGGACTCCGTGGCCGATATGCTTCGCGGCGGCGATAGCGGATCGCTGTTTGAGCCCGGCAAGCCCGACGACAGCCTGCTGATCGCCATGACCATTGGCGATTCGCCCGACATGCCCAAGCAGCAACCGCCGCTTTCCGAGGAGAAAATCCAGATTCTGCGACACTGGATCCTGGCCGGCGCCAAGGACGACTCGCGAGCTGAAGCCGCCGGATCGGTCGTGCAGATCCCCGAAAAATACCGGTTCGCTCCCGCCGTGACCAGCGTGGCGTTTTCGCCCGACGGCCAGCAGTTGGCGGCGGCCTGCCGCAGCGAGGTGGTGCTGATCGAACTGGCCAGCGACCAGCCGCCGCGCCGCCTGCCCACCGCGTGCGATCTGCTCACGCACGTGGAATTCAGCCCCGATGGCAAACTGCTCGCCGCGGCCGGGGGAACGCCGGCGGTGTTCGGCGAAGTGCAATTCTTTGATGTGGCTAGCGGCAAGACAGTGGCCCGTCGCCGCTCGGGCCACGATACCCTCTTCCGTGGCAACTTCGCCCCCGATGGCAAGGCCATTGCGTTGGGCGGCGCCGATGGCGCGGTTCACGTGGTGCCGGTGGACGAAACCGCCGCAATCCGCTTGATCGATTTGCACAGCGACTGGGTGCTCGACGTGGCCTACACGCCTGACGGCCAGCGGCTGGTCAGCGGAGGGCGGGACAAATCGGTCAAGGTCAGCAGCGTGGAAACGGGCCAACTGCTGCGCACGGTGGATACCTCCAACGAAATGTTCAACTGCGTAATCGCCGATGACAAGTTCGCGGTAGCCACCGGCAAGGCTCGGGCCGTATTGAGCTATCAGTTCGATATCGCCCTCAGCGGCGTGGAAGTCACCGGCGCCGGGAACGGCGCCCGCCCCATCAGCAAGCGGGCTCAATACGCGCAGAACTTCGAGAGCCAGCCGGGCGAAGTGCTCGACATGGCCAGCAGCGGCGACCGCCAACGGTTGGCCCTGGCCGGAAACTACGGCGACGTGCGCGTCTACAGCCTGGCCGACCGCAAAGCCGTGGCCACGATCAGCAAAGTGCCCTCGCCTGTTTATGCCGTGGCCCTCAATCACGACGGCACGCTGCTGGCCATCGGCGCCCGGTCAGGCCTGGTGCAGGTTTACTCGGTGCCCGACGGCAAACTGCTACACGACCGGCAGCCGGTGCCGGTGGAAACCAAATAAGTCGCCTTTCGCTCCGCGAAATGAGCGATCCTTCGCCCTGCTTCGGCTAATGCACCAGCATAAAGTCCCGGCTATTGAGCAAGGCCCACATCAGGTCTTGGGCCGCTTCGGCTCGCTTGTCTGGCTGGCTGCCGAGGAACTCCACGCCCACGGCCGCCTCTTCCGAGGTTGGCTGCCGCGCCAGCGACCACAAGTAAAGCTGCTCCACCAACTGCTCGTTGCCGAGGTCCTTCTGCTGCAGCAGCTTCGCCAGCCGGCCATTGGGAGCCGCCACGCGGCCGAGGATCGACTTGCCGTTAATAAAGTGCAGCGCCTGCAGCATGTTGGAGCCGCTGTCCCGTTCGCACTCGCAGGCTTCCATTCGCTGCGGCTTGCCAAACAGGGCGAGGAACTCGCTCTGAATGTTCGCGTCCGGGAGTTGGGCCGCGGTGAAGCCGGCCGGAGCCCCGGGAAAGTTCTCCGGCACGCCGGTCGCCTGGATCAGCGAATCGAGCATCGATTCGGCCGACAACCGGCGGGGAATGGCCCTGCTGAAATTCAGATCATCATGGGCGTTGCTGCCGTTGGCGATCGTGCTCCGCTGATAGGTGTCTGAGGTAACGATTCGCCGCATCAGGTGGCGAACGTCGAAATCGTGCTCCACAAAATCGGCCGTCAGCGCGTCGAGCAGCGGCGGATTGATCGGCGGATTGGTCGTCCGCAAATCGTCCACAGGCTCGATGATGCCGCGGTGGAAAAAGTAACTCCAAATGCGATTCGTCATACTCCGGGCAAAGAACGGATTCTCGGCCGAGGTCAGCCATGCGGCGTAGGCTTCGCGGCGATCGATGCCAGCGGGCAGTTCCGGCTCGCCACCGCCCAAGTACCGGGGAGGTTGCGGCCGGCCGGTGCGAGGATTGGTGGAAAAGCCTGAGGACACGTTCAGCAACACGGTCTTGGCGTTGGCCACGCCTGGCAAAGCCGGATCGGCCTTGGTCGCCACCTGGTTGAAGAAGCTGTGCAGGCCGTAATAGTCGCCCTGCGTCCAGTTTTCGAACGGATGCGGGTGGCACTGGGCGCACAGCATCCGCACGCCGCAAAACACCTGGGTAGCCCTTTGCAGGGTCTCGTCGGTGTCTTTGCTCACCGCGAAAAACGCCCCGGGGGCGCTGCGGGTGTAGCTGCCGCGGCTGGTCAGGATTTCACGCGTAAACGCATCGAGCGGTTTGTTCTCGGCCACGGCCGCGCGAATCCATTCGCGGAACGCGAACATCGCCGGCTCGCTCACCTGGTTGCGGCTGTTCTGCAGCAGGTCCCCCCACTTCAGCGACCACCAATCCACAAACTCCGGCCGCGCAAACAGCCGGTCGACCACCTGCTCGCGCTTAGCAGGGTTACTGTCTTTCACAAACGCCAACAGTTCATCCGGCGTGGGCTGCACCCCGATCAAGTCCAAGTACACCCGGCGGAGAAAACGAGCGTCGGGCGCAAGTTCCGAAGGCGTAATCCGCAGGTCGTTCAGCTTGCGAATCACATACTGGTCGATCAGGTTTTCCGTCGGCACAGCGTTCGGCTGAAACCCCGGATTCGGCGGCAGCACAATAAAATTAGCGGTGGCAAAGATCCGTTCAAACCGGCCTACCATCGGCGTTTCACCAGGAGCCAGCGTGGTGACCAGGCCGACGTCGTCCACCGTGGCCACGCTCTCCGTATTGGCCGTGAAGACCGCCAGATGCGAGACATCGCGCTGGCTGCCGTCGGAATAGCTGGCGACGAGCTGCATTTGATGCTGACCGCCGGGCGGAAGCACCACGTTCTCCGGAAAAATCTGAATCGACTCCAGCCTGGCTGGATTATCGAGATCGCCCTGGGCGCCCTGCTCAATCCAGCCCAACAGGGTTTTGTGGAGCAGCCCGCCGTGATCGAACCGAATGCCGCCTTTGTGCGGCACGTCGCCCAGCGGCTTGGTCAGCAGCAAGCTGGCCGGCGGATTGTGCAAATTGATGCGACGCGCCAGAAATTCATCGGTGAGGGCCGCAAAATCGGGCGCCGCATCGGAGCCCCGCAGGGAGAGCTTGAAGCCGTTCTTGCCGAGCGAATAGCCATGGCAGGCCCCCGCGTTGCAGCCCGCCTTGGAAAGCACCGGCATCACGTCGTGCAGAAAGCTGTAGTCCAGCGGATGATCGTTCAGTTGCACTTCGACCGCCACCACCGAAGTCTTGCCCTCGGCGGCAATCTTGATTTCTGTTTTGCCGTTGGCCACGGGGCTGACCCAGCCGAGCAAATCCACCGTGGCCACTTGCGGCTGGGTGCTGGTAAAGGTTGCCTGCGAAGTCAGGTCGCGATCATAGCCGTCGACCGTTTTGCCGGTGACCACAATCGACCAGGGCTGCTTGCGGTGCGTGAGCCGAATCGAAGCCGGCTGTACCTTAAGCTCCGCGGCCAGCGGACCAGTGCCCGGTTCAGCAGCCAGGGAAATCGAACCGCCGATTCCGCAAAACCAGCCGCCAAGGACCAGTAGGCTCCGGAGGAACCACCACCCCGCGCGGTGTAAGTCAGGCCGGCGTTGAATGGGTTGATGCATGGCTGAGCTTATCGTTATTTGAGGGAAGCTGCGTCCGCGGCCGGAGCAGGCAAAATGTTGAGCGAGAGGGGTAGCTCGTCACTGCGGTTGAGCAGCGTGCTCTTCGGATCGAGCTTGCCCGTGGCGACCAGTTTGAGCGTTGGCTCGGTCGGGGAAAAACCAGCCGGCAACTTGAGTTGCAGCTCAAAGTCAGACTTGTCTGGCTTGAGAATCACCGGCGCCGCGGTCACGCCAGGCGGCGTTTGCGCCAGGGCCACCGTGACATCGCCCTGGAAGCCGGCGCGGCGATCGACTCGTCCCGCCACCTTAACGGTAGCGCCCTGCTTGGGATCGAGCACCACGTCGCTGGGCGAATCGGCCGCCAGTTCCAACGCCAAGGGGTTCAGCGTTTTCAGCCGGCGAACAGGCGTGTACGCGGTGGCGACAACCGTTTTCTTGTCGCGGCTGAGCAATTCCACGCGGAATGCCAAAGCGTATTCGCTGGCAGCCAGCGTCGGCGGAACGAGCAGTTTGAACATCGCCTGGGGCTGCGCCGCTTCGAGCGCCTGCGTGGCCTCGGCCTTGGCCGTTGCCGCTTGCGTTTTGGCCTTCTCCAGCGCCTCCGCGGCAGCGGTTTGCTTGGCTTGCTCGGCAGGCTTGTCGCCCTCAGCCTGATCAGCAGCCTTCTCAGCAACACCGCGCAGCTGTTGGTATTCGGCCTCGGCCGCGTTCAGCGCCTTCTCCGCGGCCACCCAAGCATCGTGGGCTTTGAGCACCTTGGCATCGACGGCCACTTCCAACGAGTCGCCACTATCTTTGCGAAGCGCCTGGTTGGGGTCGGGCCGGTTGTTCGCCAGGGGCGGCTGTTGGCTCGCCAGCAGAAAGAAGCGGGCCGCCCCATAGTCGCCCAACGAGTGACGGAAACCCAGCGGCAAGTCCACGCTGCCTCCCAAGACCAGCCTCGCATCCTCCGAGCTCGCTCCCCAATCGGGACTGAACTCCACGGAGGGCGGAGCAGTGACCAACATCGCCAACTCTTCGGCCAGCCCAGGTTGGGTAGTGATTAAAGGATGGGTGCTTAGCTGAGCCATTCGCACCAGCGGAGGCTCCTTGCCCATGCTCGTTCCCCGCAGCCGGCAAACCGCGGCCAACTCCGTCGGCTTCAGCCCCGTGAGAGTGAGCAGGGTGGAATCGGCGTCCGCCGGAATCAGGTCGCCTGCCAGCTTTACGCCGCCGGGAAGCGGATCCAATGCCAGCTGAATTGGCCCTGCGTATCCGCTCCGTTTGACCAGCACCTTCAGCACGAGCCGCCCGCCGGCCGCCAGATGGCACTCACTGGCCTCCACCGCAAGCGAGAAGTCGGGCGCGATTTCGTTCTGGCGCTGCACGGCAATGCGATACACGGCCCTGGGGTCGTCCGTCCCATTGACGTCTTTAATAGCCACAACCAGCCGCTGCACGTCGGCCGGCACCTTGTATTCCAGGCTCGGGTCGGCCGAGCCGTTCGCGTCGTCGTTGCTGGCCAGTTGGGTCCCCGTATCACCAAGCAGCCGCAGCACGGCATCGACTGGCGACCCCAACCGCGCGGCGTACACGTCAAACCGCAAGGTCTCGCCCGGCGTCACCGTGAGCAGGTAGCGATCCTCTTCATCCGCGTGAGACAGCCGGCCGTTGATGCCAACGGGAATGGCCGCCACCTGTTGCAAACCTTCCGCCGGCGAACCCTTGGCTGGCGGTTTTTCCGCCGGAGCAGGTTTTGCGGTGGCTTGCTCCACAATCTCGGGCAGATCGCTCACCAAAAGTTGAGGATGGATCATGGCGAATGAACCATCGCCGGCCGGCAAAACTTGCTTCTGGCGATCGGAAGCCGCTTGCACATGGAGCGTGCGAATTTCACCGTCAGGCCCTAGCAACGCAATATCGGCTTCGATACCGCGCTGAACCGCGGCTGGAAAAACAGCGTCAACCGGCGCGAACGAACCAATCGTCAGCCGAAAAAAATTAGGCGTCGGCGCCGCGTATTGCAGGTCGTGCACGACCACCGTGTACGCCCCGTCGGCGGGCAGCGTGGCCGTTACTCGCGCATCGCCGGCCAAGGCCAGGTTGGGCAGCGACCAGGCAATCTGTTGCTGCTTGCTATCGAGCAAGTGCAGCACCGGCCGCAGCTTGCCGCCCAGCCGTTGGGCCTGCACGTCACACACAATCTCCTGGCCGGCCTTGCCCTGGAAGGTGGTTTGCACGCGACTGCTGCCCGAAACGGCGCCGTGCAAAGCCACCGGCAAACTGGCAACCTCGGCCGCCAGCGGTAGTTGAGGGAGGCCATCCACAGCGCACACCACGGGGGCGGAAACGCCACCCGGAGTCACCACCCGCAAGTGGATCAGCCCCGGCTCAGCGTTATCCGGCAGGGCCACTTCAAACTCCACGCGCGTCACCGTGGCCTTGGGAGCCAGGGTTTGCTCTTTTAGCGGAATCGAAAGCAGCAACTGAGGGCTGGGAAGCAGATCGGCGCCGTCGATCACGACCCGAGTCGCGCCGCCAATCTGCAAACCTCGCACGCTGATGTTGCGAATGGTGGGGGCCGCGGCCTGGGCGCTGGCCGCGCACGCCAACAGCATGGTCGCGGCAACAATGCACGCAAGCGGGAACGACTTTTCAGCGTTCCAAAGCGACGGGAGAACGAACTGCGGTGGGGGCTTCATCGTGGATTGCTCGGAGCGCTTCAAACGCCTGAGAGTTGATTGCTGAGCGAAACGAAAAGATCAACCAGAGAACAGTTCGCCGATCGGCTCGGCGTCGACCAACCGAATCGGGCGGCTCCCCGGCCCGGGCATCATCGTGGTTTCGAGGTCGATCCCCATGCCGGCGTAGATGGAAGCCAGCAGTTCCGGCGGCTGCACGGGCCGGTCGTGCGGAGCAGCCCCAATCTTGTCGGTCGAACCCACCACCTGCCCACCGCGAATATTGCCGCCGCAGAGGAAGTTGGTCCACGCCGGCGGATAATGGTCGCGACCGCCGCGGGCATTGATCTTTGGCGTGCGGCCCATCTCGCTCAGCACGGCCACCACCGTCTCTTGCAACAGGCCCCGCTCTTCCAAATCATCAATCAGCGCGGTAAAGCCCTGGTCGAACTGCGGGCAAAGGTGCCGTTCGTAATCCAGGTAGGTGTTATTCAATCCGCCGCCATCGGCGTGCATGTCCCAGCAGGTGAGATTGAACACGGTATCGAAGTGGTTCACGGTAATATACCGAGCCCCGTGTTCGACCAGCCGCCGCGCCATCAGGCAGCTTTGGCCAAACGTATTGCGACCGTAGCGGTCGCGAAGATTGTCGGGCTCGCTGGCCAACTCAAACGCCTGCTTGGTGCGCGGCGAGGTCAAAAGGTTGAACGCCCGCGCGTAGGCGGTGTCGTAATCGAGCGTGCTCTTGGTTTCTGCCCGCCGCTGTAGTTCGTCGAGTTGCACCAGCAGTTTGCGGCGACTATCGAGCCGCAGCTCGCTTTGGCCGGCGGGAGGCGCCAGGTCCGAAACCTTGAAATCGCTGTTGGCCGGATCGGCGCCCAAAAAGAACGGCTCGTGCGCGCTCCCCAGGTAGGCGGCCGTTTGACCGTGCAGCGGCCCGGCGCCCGTGTTGCCAATCTTGCCCGGCAGCACCATGCTGGCCGGCAGTTCGCTCTTCTGGCCAAACACGCGCGACACCACCGAACCGGAGTGCGGCTGGATGCTGTTGGCGTTGAAATCGTGGCCCGTCATCATCCACCGCTGGCCGTTCTCGTGCGACGAGCCCGAGTTGTGGTGCAAGCTGCGGACCAGGGCAATCTTGTCCATCCGCCGCGCCATCAGCGGAAAATGCTCGCAAATTTGCACCCCCGGCACGTTGGTGTCGATCGGGGAGAACTTGCCGCGAATGTCTTCCGGCGCGTCGGGCTTCATGTCCCAGGTATCGAGATGGCCCGGCGACCCCACCAGAAAAATCGTGATGCAATTGCGGATCTTGGCCTTGGAAGGGTCGATCGCCCCGGCCGCTTGCATGCTCAGCAGCGATGGCAGCGAAAGGCCGGCCAGGCCCGTGGCGCCAGCCTGCAGAAAGCTTCGGCGGGTGAAACCCGTGCAAACGGGAACACGCTCTTTTCCCACATGAAGCACGGACAGATTCCTTAAGCAGGGAGGGAGGGCTAACAAATTGCAGGCGGGATGCCGCCTGTCGGCAGCGAGAGCCAGGGGGTCATTAAGGTGCGTCGATTATTTATTTCCAGGATTCCAACCGGTCTGTTGTCTTTCCCTTTCTAGTCCGTCATTCCCGCGAAGGCGGGAATCCAGTTGCGGCGGATTCGAGGCAATTGCTTTGACTACCGCGAAACTGAAGTCTGAACCGAAAAGTTATTCTTCGGCGGCTGTTAGACGCGGAACTTGATCGTGTTGGAGATGTCCACGTACTTGCTGTCGACAAACTCGCCGTCTTTGTTCTTCTTGTAGTTGATGTACTTCCACATCTGCAGCACCACCTCGTAGTCGCCGGGGGTGGGGTCGGGATGCTCGTACGACATGGCGCCCCTTGCCGCGGGCGTGGCGACCACCTCGCCATTCCGCTTGATCTGCCACTGCAGCCGCGAAGCCCAATCGTTCTTCACGTCGCTACGGATAACCTTTTGGCCCTCCAGCCGAATTTCAGCCTCGGGCGTGCCTTCGAACTTTTGATCCATGGGTCGCAAATCTCCCGTCCTGGCGCCAGCCAACCAATCCAAGTTGATTGATTCTAGGGATCGGTTCCGCAAATTGCACGCAAATTTGCGTCTCAGAACGCAGAAATCGGCAGCACCGCCGTCGGCCAAAATAGCCAGCGGTGGAAGGGTGGCCGTGCGCTTCACCCAAAAGACAGAACCACCCCCAGCCTGCGCTTAATGCAAGTTTTCCCAGCCATAAACCAGGGAATCGGCCGCGCGATCGATCTCGTCTTCGCTGGAGTACCAGCCCAAGCTCAGCCGGATCGTCCCTGCGGCCACGGCCGCAGGCAGGCCGATGGCTTGCAGCGCCGGCGAACGCGGCGAGTCGGCGTTGCCCGCCGCCGCGCCGGTGGTCGCCAGCACCTCGGGGCAGCGGGCCAAGAGCTCAGCCCCATTTACCCCCGGAAAATTCACCGATAGCGTGTTGGGAAGCGTTCGCGCCTCGGGGCCATTGCGACCGAGCCTAGCCCCAATCCCGCCCGCCAGCCGTTCCCACAGCCGCTCGCGGAGCATGCCCAACCGCCCGCTGGCCGCCACAATATCCAGCTCCACCACGTGAGCCGCCGCCCCCAGGGCCGCAATCGCCGGCACGTTTTCCATGCCCGCCCGCAGCCCTCGTTCTTGGCCCTCTCCGTGCAGCACCGGCTCCAAGGCCACTTCTCTTCGCACGTACAGAGCGCCGATGCCTTTGGGGGCATACATTTTGTGCCCGGCGATGCTGAGCAAGTCCACGCCCAATTCGGCCACGTTCACTGGCAGCTTGCCCACGCTTTGCGAAGCGTCGCTATGCAGCAAGATTTCCCGCCGGCGGCAAATCTCGGCGATTTCTCGTAGCGGCTGTACCGTGCCGATTTCGTGGTTGGCATGCACGATGCTGACCAGCAGCGTGTCGGGCCGCAGGGCGTTGAGCACGTCCGCGGGACTCACCACCCCGCTCGAATCGCAGCCCACCACGGTCAAGTCGTAACCCAATCGCTCCAGAAACACCGCCGGCTGATGCACCGAGGCATGCTCCAGGGCAGAAATCACCACATGCCCATGCCCCAGCCCGCGCAGAATGGCCGCCCCCTTCAGCGCCAGGTTGTTGCTCTCCGTGCCGCCCGAGGTAAACACAATCTCGTCCGCGGCCGCTCCCAGCATCCGCGCCACCTTTCCCCGCGCATCTTGCACCGCGCCTTGCGCCGCCAGACCCAGCGCATACCCCCGCGTGGGGCTGCCAAACTGCTCGGCCAGAAAAGGCAGCATGCTTTCTTGCGCGGCCGGAGCCAGCGGGGTCGTGGCGTTGTAATCAAGATAAATGGAACGCATGCCGCTCGCGGGGAAGAGAAATAGCATCAACCGGCATGGGGGGGCCGGTTGGTTTGTTTCGTCATCCCCGCGAAGGCGGGGATCCAGTGCACAGGAGAGACAGCTTGAACGGTGAAGAGGGTGGAAAGGAAGCTCTCCACCTTAACGCGGGTAAACCGCAAACGGACGTCGAGGCATTAAAGTTTTCCGCAGCTTGCAGAGATGGTAACGAGCAAGAAACTAACAGCAAAGAACCCTTACAACTCACAAATACATGCCCACAAAACCGCCCGACTTGTCCGATTCTTTTTGCATGCGTTCCACCCGCTGCACGGCCTGTTCCAGATCGCCCGCGGCAATGTAGCGATCGAACTCCACC
This sequence comes from uncultured Pirellulales bacterium, assembly GCA_964445985.1. Lineage (GTDB taxonomy): Bacteria > Planctomycetota > Planctomycetia > Pirellulales > S012-138 > CAYUMU01. The sequence goes on from CAYUMU010000008.1 coordinate 128,821, forward strand.
AACACCGCCCGCCGCACCGTCTCAATGAACCAGGCCACGACCGGCTCGGTCAGCCACTCGCAGGTTTCGCGCGCCAGCTCCACCTGCAGATCGGCCCGCTCGGTGTGCTTGTCGCTGGCATCGGTCATCACCGTGCCTTCGAAGTGAAACTCGAGCATGCCCACGTCGTCGCGATTGGTCAGCCGATACGTGCACCGCGTGTTGTATAGGTAATACGTGTTGAAGGTGCCGTGGGCTTCCATGGCCTTCAAAATCCGCTCGCAGCGGGCACGATACTTGGGCGACGCATCGATGGGGATGTCTACCCGGCTAATCGTGCGCAGCGGCAGGCAATCGAACGTGATGTCGACAAAACGGTTCATGTGTGGTCCCTCCTCCAATGAATCGTGCGGCCCCCGAGTGTATTCTTTTCCCGGCCATTTGTAGAGGGGAGCCCTATGCACGCAGCCTCATCGCGGCGATCCGGCCATCTTCACCCTGAAGGGGTGTCAGCCCATGGCCAGGGGTTGAGCGCAGCGCTACCCCTGGTCGAATCATTGTAGTTTGGATCTTCACCCTGAAAGGGTGATAGCATGGTCGCCAAACTAATGCGTCCGGCGAGTTCCGCGACACTTATCGGTGCCTCCCGGAACCGTGGCAGACATGACGAGGCTGCCCTGGCGAAGCACGCAAATCGCCGCCAGCCACGTTAGACTAACCATCGCTCCCAACCTCAACCGCTGGCCATCTCCCCGTTACCGCCCCGCCATGACCGAGCCGCCCCAGATCGAAATCCAGCACATCACCAAGCGGTTCCCCGGCGTCACTGCCCTGGACGATGTTTCGTTCAACATCGCCGCTGGCGAGTTCCATGCCATCGTTGGCGAGAACGGGGCCGGCAAGAGCACGCTGATGAAGGTGCTCGCGGGCGTGATCACCCAGTACGATGGCACGCTGCGCCTCCACGGCGCCCCCGTCCGGTTTCAATCGACCCGCGACGCCGAAGCGGCGGGCGTCAGCATCATTCACCAAGAACTCAACCTGGTGGATAGCCTCTCCGCGGCGGCCAACATTTTCTTAGGCCGCGAACGCCGCCGGGGTTGGTTCCTCAACCACCAGCAAATGGAGAGCGAAGCGGCCGCCATCTTTGCCGAACTGCAATGCCAGATTAGCCCGCGGGCCCTCGTTCGCGATCTACGCGTGGGCGATCGCCAATTGGTGGAAATCGCCAAGGCCCTCTCGCTTCAGGCAAACATCGTCATCATGGACGAGCCCACCAGCGCGCTCACCGAGACGGAAGTCGCGCGGCTCGATCAGACCATCGGCCACCTGCGCGCCCGCGGCGTGACCATCCTCTACATTTCGCACAAAATGGACGAGGTCTTCCGCCAGGCCGATACCATCACCGTGCTCCGCGACGGCCGCTGGGTGCGCTCGCTCCCCCGCCAGCAAACCGGCCCTCGCGAAATTGCCCACCTGATGGTTGGCCGCGAAATCGAGGCCGCCAGCCAGCACGCCCCGCGCACGCCGGGCGACGTCATCCTCGACGTAAGTGACTTGAACTTGCCCCGCGCCGATGGCTCGGCGCGCCTCAGCCATATTTCATTCTCGCTCCGCCGGGGTGAAGTGCTCGGCATCGCCGGCCTGATGGGCGCCGGCCGCACTGAACTGCTCGAAGCCCTCTTCGGGGCCAGCCCGCTGCCACCCACCGGCCAGATCGTGCTCAGTGGCCAGCCGGCAACCTTTCATCACCCGGCCGAAGCCTGCCAGGCCGGCGTGGCCCTCGTTACCGAGGACCGCAAACGCCTGGGCCTGTTTCCACAACTTTCCGTTCGCGAGAACATCACCGTGGGTTCGCTGCCATCCGCGGCCACGGCGCTTTGGGTGCATTCCGGCCGCGAACGGCAACTGGCCGTAAGTTCGATGCAAGAACTGGCCGTCAAAGCGGCCGGCCTCGAAGCGGCCATCACCAGCCTTAGCGGCGGCAACCAGCAAAAGTGCATCCTCGCCCGCTGGCTGCTCACCAGGCCGCAAATCCTGCTCCTCGACGACCCCACCCGTGGCGTCGACGTGGGCGCCAAGGCCGAGCTCTATCGCATCATCGACGAGTTCTGCCGCGCCGGCCTCGGCATCATCGTCACCTCGAGCGAACTGCCCGAACTGTTCGCCGTCTCCGACCGCATCCTCGTGCTTCGGGAAGGCCGCCTGGTGGGCGAATTCGGCCGCGACCAGTTCCGCGAAGAAACCATCATGGAAGCCGCCACGGGGGCCGTGAATTGATGAGCGTTTGGGGACTCCCCTCTGGAAGCTTGGGTGTTGAACCGGCCCACTTGCACATTCGCACAATATCGGGGGATAATCTTCACATTCGCAATCATATTCCCTCATCCACATGCCCGCAGGTTCACTAGCCCGTGTCGTCCGACCCATTCGATCTGGCCCTGCGGCAAACGCTCGAAGATTATCGCCTGTCGCGCGGCGAGAAGCGGGCGCTTGCGCAGTTGATTCAGGATCAAGGATTGGACGATAACCGCTTGGGATGGCTGCGAAGTCGGGCGTTTGAGATCGCGCGATCCGAACTCGCCGGCCCTCAATCCAAGGCCGTATTCGCCTGGCTCGAAGACGTCATCAAGTTGCTGCAACCCGCCGTGCTGGCCGAAACGCCGCCGCCCGAGGTTTTCTTCAGCCCCGACGACAACTGCGCCCATCGCATTGTGCAGCAGTTTCGCCGCGTGGTCCGCCAGGCCGATATCTGCGTGTTCACCATCACCGACGACGACGTCAGCGAAGCCATCCTCGATGCCCACCGCCGAGGAGTTCAACTGCGAATTCTCACCGATAACGATAAAGCTTTCGATCGCGGCTCCGATATCGATCGGTTTCAACTGGCAGGCATTCCGCTCCGCATCGATCGCAGTTCCTACCACATGCACCACAAATTCGCCATCTTCGACGACGCCGTGCTGCTCACCGGCAGTTACAACTGGACTCGGGGCGCCGCGCGGTTCAACGAAGAGAACTTTTTGATTACCCACGACGCCCGGCTTTGCCACGCCTACCGCCAGCGTTTCGAGCGTTTGTGGACTACCTTTGGGTAGCCGGCCACGCCACTCGCCGGCTCCACACCACTGCCCCCGCCGGAAACATTCCTGCCCCCCGCGGGCTCGACTCTCCCATCCTGGTTCTAACATTCAGCATGGCCAAGCGCAGCATTGAAGGAATCCGGGCGATCGTGACCGGCGCATCCAGCGGCATCGGCCGGCAACTATCGTTGCAACTGGTACAACAGGGCGGACAGGTGGTCGCCCTCGCCCGTCGCCAAGAACGCCTTGAGGCTCTGGCCGCCGAGTGCGAAAACCTGCCCGGCCGGTTTCGCTACGTGGTGGGCGATGTCACCGACCCCGACACCCGCACCCAAGCCCTCGACCTGGCCCGCACCGACCTGGGGGGCCTCGACCTGTTGATCAATAACGCCGGCATCGGCGCCATGGGCCGGTTTGAAACGGCCGACCCCGAGCGGGCTCGCCGCATTTTCGAGGTCAACTTCTTCGCCCCCCTGGCCTTCATCCGCGAAGCCCTGCCCGACCTGCAAGCCAGCCAGCGGCCCATGGTCGTGAATGTGGCCTCCACGCTGGCTCACGTTGGCCTGCCCAAGCTTTCGGAATACAGCGCCTCCAAGTTCGCCCTGCGCGGTTTCAGCGACGCTTTTCGGGCCGAGCAAGCCCACCAGGGCGGCGTCGACGTGCTGGTGGTCAGCCCCGCCACCACGGCCACCGAAATCTTCGATGTGATGATCGAAACCCAAGGCAACACGCCCTGGCGTGCCTCGCGCCCCACCTCGGCCGAAGCCGTCGCCCGCCGCACCATCAAAGCCATCCGCAAGAACAAGAAGGAAATCTTTGCCAGCTTTCCGGCCTGGTTCATTACCTGGAGTAATCGGAATTGCCCGTGGCTCTTTCGCTGGATTTTGGCTCGCTGGCAGTAGGAAGACACCAGGTCGGCGCCTCAACCGGCCGATGAACTAAAGAATAACTGCTGCCAAAGTCGCCTTTCGCTCCGCGAAAGGACTCACACTCTCGCGTTCTTCATTCCCTACGATCGTTATGACCGATCCCGCCATCGCTTCCGTGTTGCTTGCCCAGCAAGCTTCGGTATCGAATCAAATCTCGATCGCCGTGGCCAGCAAACAACTTGACGCCATCAGCCAGCAGGGCGAAGCGGTCGTAGCGCTCATCGACGCCGCGGCCAACCTCTCCCGCGAGGCCGGCAAAGGCGAAGGCTTCGACGCTGTCGTTTAAGATTGCACGACCAAGAAAGTCGGCGTTCGTTTGGCGAAAGCGCATACCTTTCGCGCGGCAAAAGGCGACCAGTTAAAGTCGCCGCTTTAAGCGATCGATCGCGATCCGCCTGCCAGCTAACGCCGCGGCTACCCGCCCGCGGTCGCCTCATCCGGCGTGCGCCGAAAATGCCCGCTCTTGCCGCCGGTCTTTTCTTCCAGCTGGATCTCGGCAATCCGCATCGCCTTGTCCACGGCCTTGCACATGTCGTAAATGGTGAGCGCGGCCACCGACACGGCCGTCAGCGCTTCCATTTCCACGCCCGTTTTGGCGGTAATGGCCGTGGTGGCTTCAATTCGCACGCTTCCTTCCGTGGGGAACGTGAAATCGATTTGCACGCTTTCCAGCGGCAGCGGATGGCATAGCGGAATCAGCTCGCCCGTCTTCTTGGCGGCCATGATGCCCGCCAACCGAGCCACCTCCAGCACGTGCCCCTTGGCTAGCGAGCGATCTAGCACCAGCTTGAGCGTGGCCGGCTGCATCACCACCAGCCCACTCGCCCGCGCTACCCGCCGCGTGGCCGACTTGCCCCCCACATCGACCATCCGACTGGCGCCCTGATCATCAAAATGGGTCAGTTCAGACATAGATCACACCGATATGGGTGGCTGGGGTCAAGTTGTGGCTAACCAAGCTCAGTAGGCTTCACAAGCGCCGTCCACAACTTGCCCCCCCCAGAAGAACCTGGCCAAGCAAAATTAAACTCGCCACCAACGCTTTCAACCCGAAGCGTCAGCGAGGAAGTCCCAGCATGTCTCACTTCCCCGCCGGCTCCACCCGCAGCACGCCATACACCAAAAACTCCGGCAGCTCGCACGTCAACCGGCCTGCCTTGTTCTCGAACTTTACGGCAACCGGCTCAGGGCTCTCTGGCGAAATAAAGCTCACCTTGCCCGGCTCAAAACCCTGGGGCAATCGCAAATCAACGCCGAACTTCGGCACGGCAATCGGCTGCTCGTCCTTGATGCCGCCCCCCGCGCTCCGCTTCTTCTCCGGCTCAATCCGATTGTAATTCACCACGTGCAAATCCAGCTCATCGCTGTTCTTAGGCCGGTTGACCGAAACGCGCACCGTGGCCGGCCCTGCGAACTTGCTCAGGCTTTTCGGCAAATTGTCCACGTCCACGGCGCTTTCCGCCGGGTTGATCACCAGGTCGTACCCCTGCAACCGCTCGGCCGCGTCGATGTCGTCGGGAATCACGTCAAACAGCACATGCCGGTTCAGCAGTTCCACCCCCAATTCCTTGAATCGGGCCAGCGGTTCCAGATTGCCCTGATGCACATGGCTCCGCGGATAGAGCAGCGCCGCTTCGGCATGCGGCCGGTTGCCGTCGTACAGCGCGTTGTACCGTTTCATGAACTGGTAATAGCGGGCAATCTCAGCAGCGGCCAACGGATCTTTGAACCGCGTGTAAAAGCCCATCGGCGCCCCGCCGTTGGCAGCCAACTCGGCAATCGCCATCCGCGTCCGCGTGCTTTCGTACTTGCCAAACGTGAAAGGCTTGTCGTCAAACGCCCCGCGCACATACCTGGCTTGCAGCGTGATCTCCCCCAGCAAACCCTCCGGAATATCCGAGAAGTGAGCCGCCGCCCCCGAGCTATACCACAAGTAGTCTTCGCCGCGTCCCCACATCTCGGCCGGCAGCAGGCATCGCTCATCGCCACTGATTTGGCTAAAGAAGCTCAAGTGGTTCCACTGCGCCACCCGCAGGTCCGGCTTCAACGACCGGCCGTACTTGATGAATACATCGTCGAACGCCTGCTTGTTGGCGATCTGCGACCAGGCCAGCATCTCGCGCCGCAGCGGCGTCGATTCCTCTGGCTTGTGCCAACACACAATCTCGTCGAACTGATGCTTCGCCAGATCGGCAATCGCAAACTTCTCCTTGAGTTGCTCCGCCGTATGCCGCTCTTTCAAATAGCCTTTGAAGCCGGCCACGCAATGCTCGCAGTGGCAATCGTGGCGATAGAAGTAATTGGCAATCAGCCCATCCACGCCCTGATCCACCGCAAATTTCACCCAGGCTTTCATCACCTGCCGCCAGAGGGGGTTGCTCAGGCAGCCCCAGTATTCCTTCATCTTGCCGATGCTGTAGGTATCGTTGGTTAGCAGCGAACCATCGCGATTGCGTTCCAGCAACGTCAGCGGATCGGCCGTCGGCTTGGGTCCCAGCACCTTCTCATCCCACAGGTCGCGGTAAAACTTGAAGAACCCCCGCGGCCCCTCCGGCCCATCGGGGTCGCCCACCAAAAACTTGGTGTTGAAGTGCCCAATCACTTTCACGTCTCGCTTGTGCAACTCGCGGTTCATGTTGGCGAACCACTCCCCGCATTCCTCAATGCCCTGCACGGGAAAGTGGGCCGGGTAGCCCTTGTAGAATGGCGTATGCGCCAGGCTCCAAAAGTGGCCGCCGTAGAACCCAATCTGAGCCACCTCCGGCTGCGCGGCGTCGATAAACGGCAAATAGCCTGGATCGCCATAATCGGACCAGTGAGCCACCATGCGGCTGAACTCAAACCGCGGCGGCCCATCTTCCGCGGAGGTCGTCGAACACGGCGCACTCAACATCAAAGCGGCGCACAACCCCATCACGGTCGGCGTCGCACAAACTCTGAGACGAAGCATGGCAGGCATTTCCAATAGTTTCTTGCTCGTTAACATCTCTGCAAGCCGCGGAGAACTTTAATGCCCCAGCGGTCGTTTGCGGTTTACCCACGTTAAGATCTGCACTTTAGGGGATCGTCTGACACCGTAGCCAATTGATCTTGGCACGAAAAAG
>CAYUMU010000009.1:0-95191 GCA_964445985.1 uncultured Pirellulales bacterium
CACCCAACCCTCCCCCGCACTCCGCTCGTTCCTCGCTGCGCGGGGGGAGGGCTTTTGTGGGCGCAACTGCTCTTGCCCGCCCCGGCTTGCCTCGCTATGGTCCCCACACCTTTCTCCGGCGGACCTCAGGGCCGCCGTTTCCCGCGGTGATAGCGGTCGGAGTTGGCATGGTGGCTGCAAACATACAATCGTCGGCAAAACCTGGTCCGGGGCCGGGCGGGTTTAGTCGTTGGCAACGGTTGGCGCTGGGTCTGCTGGCACTGTTGCTTGCCTCGGGCTGCGGGTTTCAAGGCAAGCGGTTGAACGGCCAGGGCGTGCAGCTTTATCAGCAGGGAAATTTAGACGCCGCCCAGGTGGCCTTTCAGCAGGCGCTAGCGCACGAACCGCAGAATTCCAACGTGTATTACAACTTGGCGCGGGTTCACCACCAGCGCGGGAAACAGTTGCAAAGCAAACCAGATCTGGAAAAAGCGGAGAGCTACTATCACCTGGCCCTGGATCACGATGGCGACAATCGCGATTGCTATCGGGCCTTGGCGGTGATGTTGATTGAAGAGGACCGCTCCGACCAGGCGTTTTCGCTGATGGAACGCTGGGCGATGCGAAGCCCCAAGTTGGCCGAGCCCCGCGTGGAATGGGCCCGGCTGTACGAAGAATTTAATGAGTTGGAACCGGCCAAGGAAAAGCTGATGGAAGCTTTGAAGCTGGAGCCCAACGACCCCCGAGCGCTGGCCGCGCTGGGAAGTTTGCACGAGCGACAGGGTGACTACAGCCAGGCCCTGGCCGACTACAAGCGATCGCTGTATTACAACCAGCAGCAGCCTGAGGTGGCCGCCCGCGTGGCGACGCTGCAACTCTCGATGCCGCAACTCGGTCAATCGACCATGGCGGCGTCCCCGCCGCTGACGCCCACCGTGGGGCAGTCGTTTTCGACGCGGAACCGTTATTAGTCCGCGGCTGGCCTGATAAAAGCGTCGTCGTTTGCGGCGAGTTGGAGAATTTGGGCCGCGCCGAAGTCGTTGCGCATTGATCGTCACTTGCGCTCAACCCTACCCGGCAAATCCAATGCGCATGGCCTACACGCCGCATTGGATTGCAAATTGAAAGACGTAAGAATTTGCCCTGACGGAATTTTCAATTTTCAATTTGCAATATGCGGTTGAGGTCGCGGACCATTCGGGATCGATCCGCTCGAACCCGATCCAATGCCGAGCGGCGCAAGTACCCCCCGCGCAACAAAACCTGAGCATGCCAACAACCGTCTCTTATCAGGCCACCCATCCCTCAGCGAGTTCCAATCGCCGTACCGCTTTGCCCCAATTGACGGCAAAATGGTCACCTGATAGCATTTCATCTCTCGTTTGAACGGTCCAAGCGAGACGAGTCTGCCCCCCCCGTGCCTCTCCGGCTTTGTTGGTCGAGCTGTTTCGACCCTGCGTTCGGGTAAGAGGCGCGCGATTGGTTGGGTGGTGTTTTTGGCCGAAGTGAATTTTATCTAACGCCGGACGTTCCTTGGCCTTACGTATGGTCTGGGAAGAAAGAGCCGGTGTGCCCCCGGGTTGAGAGGAAGTTTCGCGTGGCAACAGTCCTGGTTAAGGATCTCATTGAAGCAGGCGTGCATTTTGGGCATAGGTCGAGCCGCTGGAATCCCAAGATGCGGCCCTACATCTATGCCAAGAAAAACCTGATTCACATCATCGACTTGCGAGAAACGGTCAAGGGCCTGCTGCGGGCTCGCCGGTATTTGTCGCAAGTGGCGGGCAACGGCAGCTTGATTTTGTTCGTCGGCACCAAGCGTCAGGCTTCGGACGCCATCGAGCGCGAGTCGCTGCGTTGCGGCATGCCCTTTGTGAGTGACCGCTGGTTGGGCGGCTGCCTCACCAATTTCCGCACGATTCGTAGCCGGCTGGTTCGGCTGGAAGAGCTGGAATCGATTCGCAGCAGCGATCGGCTGAGCGAGTACTCCAAGAAGATGCAGTCGGCTCTCAATCGCGAATACCGCAAAATGTATCGCAACCTCAACGGCATCCGCACCATGGGCCGGTTGCCCGAGGTGCTGGTGGTGATCGATCCTCGCAAGGAACGAAACGCCGTCAAAGAAGCTCGGAAGATGGGTTTGGCGACCGTGGCCCTGATCGATACGGACTGCGATCCCGACGAAGTGGATCTGCCCATTCCTGGCAACGACGACAGCATTCGCTCGATCGAGCTGGTGTTGAAGACGCTGGCCGACGCCGTGCTGGACGGCAAAGCGGCCTCGAAAGAAGGCGAAATGCAAGCGATGGTCGCCAAGTAGGTCGGCAGATCACGTCGGCCGGCTTGTCACGACTACGATAACTTGAGTACAGGCCAAGCGTGCCCCGAGCACGATGGCAGGTTGGGTCAGCGGCGAGCGCCCCCTCGGCGGGGCATCTCGTCTTGATCCGTCTGCTCCGTCTGCTTGGGGGGGCTCGCTGGCTTTCCCGCCCCGAGATCATCTTCCCGCGAAAGGAATTTTCCCCCGCCGGGATGGATGGCCTGGGTGGCGATGACCGCAACTGCCGTTCGCGGCGCGAACCCCTTGGGGGAGCGCAATGGTCTCTATTAACACGCAAGGGTCTCAATCCAATAAAATGGGTCGCGTCAATATCGCACCGGGCTCGGCAATGCTGGGCCTGTGCCATTCGCGAGGCACTCGTGCTGGTGGTTGGCTTCAGGCCGGCTGGCGTCGCGAGGGCCGCCCGCCCTCGGTTTTCTTAAGAGTTTACAAGGCATATTCCCAATCCACTCGAAGCGAATGGAGCAGCAACGAATGGCTGAAATCAGCGCTGCAGCAGTCAAGTCCCTCCGTGAGCGCACCAAGCTCCCCATGATGAAATGCAAGGCCGCCCTGGAATTGACCGGGGGCGACGAGCAGGCCGCCATTGAGCATCTCCGCAAAGAGGGCGAGAAATTCAGCGAGTCGCGCGGCGACCGCGAAACCTCGTCGGGCAAGATCGAGATCTACGCCAGTGTTTCTGAGGGCGTGGGCGCCATGATCGAGTTCCAATGCGAGAGCGACCCCGTTACCAAGAACGATGCCTTCCGCCAACTGACGGCCGACCTGGCCAAGCAATTGGCGACCGGCCCCGGCGCTGCCACCCCCGACGAACTGTTGGCTCAGCCGTCGCCGAGCCGACCGGGCGAGATGCTCAAGGATCAGGTCACGGAGTTGACGAACCAGATTCGCGAGGTCTTTCGCCTGGCCCGAATCGCGCGCATCGACAAGCCGTGTGGTGGCTATGTGCACCACGACGGCCGCTCGGGCGTGCTGGTTGAAGTGGAAGGCGGCAGCGACGAATTGGCCAAAGAGATCGGCATGCAGATCGTGGCCATGCGTCCGGACGTGGTGAACATTGCCGACCTGAACCCCGAAGTGGTGGCCAAGGAACGCGAGATTCTGGGCGCCGCCAGCCGCAAGGAAGGCAAGCCCGAGAACATTATTGAAAAGATGGTTGAGGGTCGGCTGCGTAACTTCTACGCCGAGCGGGTGCTGAATGAGCAACCGTTTGTGAAAGACAGTGCCGTGACGGTTGGCAAGATGGCCAAGCAGAACGGCATGGAGATCAAGAAGTTTGTGCACTGGACGCTCGGCGGAACCAGCTAGTTGCCCCCCGGAGCAGGGAGCGCCGTGTTCCGGCACTCCCCGCTGAGAGCCTGTCCGAGAACCCTGTTTCCCCCTCACCGTACCGGGGGCCTGATACAAAGTTTCTCACGACCTTTCTTTCTCCCCTCTCCCCCGGAAATACCGGGGAGAGGGGAGAAAAAGTTTTTTATTTGGTATATTTGCAATCCAAGTGCGGCGTGTAGGCCATGCGCTTTGGATTTGCCGGCTGGGTTGAACGCAAGTGACGAATCGCCGCGCAACCATTTCGGCGCGGCCCAATTTCTCTAACTCGCCGCCAACGAGGACGTTTTTATCAGGCCCCCCCGGCCTCCCCTCTGTGACACTTGCCAGCGGAAACACCATGCCAGGCGTTAGCTCAGAAGGTTCGGATTTGCCGCTTCGTTATCGCCGCGTGATTCTCAAGATCTCGGGCGAGAGTTTTATTCATCCCGGCGAGCGCGGAATCAGTATGCAGCAGGTGCTGCATATTGCCCGCGAAACGAAAGAAGCGGCGGCGCTGGGCGTGGAAATCGCCATCGTGATCGGCGGGGGAAACATTCTTCGCGGCGCCCAGTTTACCTCGGGCGCCACGGGCATTCACGAAGCCACGGCCCACTACATGGGCATGTTGGCCACGGTGATGAACGGGCTGGCCCTGCAAGACGCGCTGGAAAGCCTGAAGTGCCAAACGCGGCTGATGTCGGCCATTCGCATGGATGGCGTGGCCGAGCCGTACATTCGCCGCCGGGCCCAGCGGCATTTGCAAAAGGGACGGATCGTGATCTTGGCGGCTGGGACCGGCAGTCCCTTCGTCACCACCGATACCGCCGCCACGCTGCGGGCTTTGGAACTCGAAGCCCAGATCGTGCTCAAGGCGACCCGCGTGGATGGTATTTACAGCGACGATCCGGAAAAGAATCCGCATGCCGTGTTGTATAGCGAGCTCACCTACAAGCAGGTGATGGAGCAGAATCTCCGGGTGATGGACACCACGGCGATTGCTCAATGCCGCGAGCACGACATGCCCATCATGGTGTTCAACTTCAACAAGCCCGGCAACATTCAAGGTGCGGTGCGCGGCGAGAAGGTGGGCACGCTGGTAACCAATGCTCTGGAAGTGGCCGGAGCCAAGAAGTGAGGCAACAATGAGCGCCGACGAAATCCTGATCAATACCGAAGAGCGAATGGAAAAGGCCATCGACGTGCTGAAGCACCAGTTGGCTGGCATTCGCACGGGCCGGGCCAATCCGGGTTTGGTGGATTCGCTTCGCGTGGAAGCTTACGGCTCGCCCACGCCCATCAAGCAACTGGCTTCGGTGGGCGCCCCCGAGCCCAACCAAATTGTGATCCGGCCCTACGATCCCAGCACGCTCAAAGACATCGAGCGGGCCATTCAATCGAGCGACTTGGGTTTCAACCCCATCAACGATGGCAAGGTGATTCGGCTGCTGGTGCCGCCGCTTTCCACCGAAGTGCGGAAGAAGATGGTGGCCCGGATCAAGGATTTGAGCGAGGACTCGAAGGTCGCCATTCGCAACATTCGCCGCGACGGCAACAAGAGTTGCGAGCAAGAAGAGAAGGACAAGATTCTCAGCGAAGACGATTGCAAGTCGACCAAGGACGAGATCCAAGAGCTCACCAAGAAGTACGAAGCCAAGGCCAACGACCTGGCGAAGGCCCGCGAGACCGAAGTGATGAACGACTAATCGCCAAGCGGCGGTGGTCGCGGCGCGGCTCCGCAATTCGGCACGCACCCAAAGTATTCTTCGCCGCCTGGGTAACTCCGGCGGCTTATTTTATTGGCGCGAATGAGCGCGGCACGAGCTCGAAACCATGGCTAACGACGTTTACGAAAACCCGCTGATCGCCCGTTACGCTTCGGCCGAGATGAGCCGGCTGTGGGGAGCCCAACGAAAGTTCAGCACCTGGCGGCGGCTATGGGTGGCCCTGGCCGAAGCCGAGCAAGAGCTGGGTTTGCCGATCAGCGACGAGCAGCTGGCCGAACTGCGGGCGAACGTGGACAACATCGACTTCGCCGCGGCGGCCGCTCACGAGCGGCGGTTGCGGCACGATGTGATGGCCCACGTGCATGCCTATGGCGACGTTTGCCCCAACGCCCAAAAGATCATCCACCTGGGCGCGACCAGTTGCTATGTCACTGACAACACCGATCTGCTGCTGCTTCGCGAAGGCCTGGAGATGGTCCGCGATCGGTTGGTCGCCGTGATCGATCGGCTGGGCAGGTTCGCGCAGCAGTATCGCGGCCTGGCCTGTTTAGGGTTCACGCACTTGCAGCCAGCTCAGCCCGTCACGGTGGGTAAGCGGGCCTGCCTATGGGCCTACGACCTGGCGCTCGACCTGGCCGACCTGGAGCACCGGTTGGATACGTTGCGACTCCGCGGAGTGAAAGGGACCACCGGCACGCAGGCCAGCTTCCTCAAACTGTTTGACGGCGACCATGCCAAGGTGCGAAAGCTCGAGGCGTTGGTCTGCGAGAAGCTCGGCTTCCCCCAAAGCTACGCCGTGACCGGCCAGACCTACAGCCGTAAGGTCGATGCTCAAATTCTCTCGGCACTCTCGGGCATTGCCCAAAGCGCTCACAAGGCGGCCACCGACCTGCGGCTGTTGCAGAGCCGGAAGGAGATTGAGGAGCCGTTCGAGAAGGAACAGATCGGCTCGTCGGCCATGGCGTACAAGCGGAACCCGATGCGCACGGAACGCATTTGTGGGCTGGCCCGATTTGTGAGCAGCCTGGAATCGAGCGCCGCCCAAACGGCCGCCACGCAGTGGATGGAGCGCACGCTCGACGATAGCGCTAACCGCCGGCTCACGCTCCCCCAGGCGTTCCTCGCCACCGACGCGCTGTTGATTTTGTACCAGGACGTGGCCTCGGGGCTGGTGGTTTACCCCAAGGTGATCGCCAAGCACCTGGCGGAAGAACTCCCGTTCATGGCCACCGAGAACCTGCTGATGGAAGCCGTGGCTCACAGCGGCGGCGACCGGCAGCAGTTGCACGAGCGGATTCGGGAGCATAGCCTGGCCGCGGCCCGAGTCGTCAAAGTAGAGGGCGGGGCCAACGACATGCTTGACCGGCTGGCCGCGGACGACGCCTTCGCCGGGCTCGACCTGGCGGCGGCCATGGAGCCGAGCCAGTACGTGGGCCGGGCGCCCGAGCAGGTGGATGAGTTCATCGCCGAGGTGGTCGCCCCCATCCGAGAGCGTTACCCGGCCGCGTTGAAAACCACGGCCGAAGTGCGGGTGTAGCCGGGCTGGGACAAGCTTGCCCCGTTTCACGTGAAACAGGTTTTCCAATCACCCAGGCTTACCCAGTCTTGTTTCACGTGAAACACGCCACGGTTTCTCGGGTCCACGCTGTTTCACGTGAAACGCCTGAATTCCCCAACTGCCGCCGGCAGTGCAACCGCGATTTCACGTGAAACAGGCAGCCTCCCAGGCGAGCGGCATAAGCCGTTTGCCGGGACAAGTCTGGACAAATGGGCATTCCCGTGCCAAGTTGTTTCACGTGAAACGTCGGCAAGGTTTACCAGGTTCGCCCCGTTGCTCCTGGGCCTCACCAAGCGGCGAGGAAACTCCAGGGGGCGACTTTGGCCGTCAAACGTGCTCCATCGTATCCGCCGACCCACGCCCGCGGCGTTTGGGCCGCTCTCGCCCGCTGTTCTGTTCTCTAGCCTGCCGAGCCCCCTGTTATGCGATGGTTGGCCATTGGCGACATTCATGGTCACCTGACGGCGCTCGAGGCCTTGCTGGCCGCCGTTGCCCCGCGGCCGGAAGACCGGCTGGTCACCTTGGGCGACTACGTGGACCGCGGCCCCAACGTGCGGGGCGTGGTCGATCTGCTGCTGGAGTGGGAAGCCCGAGGGCAGTTGATTCCGCTCATCGGCAACCACGAGTTGATCATGCTCGATGCCCTCGTGTACGACTTCGAGTTTTGGATGGAAGTGGGCGGCCGGGAAACGCTGGCCTCGTACGCGGCGGTCGAGGGCGAGCCGGGCAAGCTCGAGGACGTGCCGGCCCGGCACTGGGAATTCTTTGAGCAGCGGTGCCGGAGATGGCATGAAACGGAGGACACGATCTTCGTGCATGCCGGGGTCGATGCGGAGCTCGATCTCCCAGATCAAGACGAGTTCGACCTGTGCTGGAAGAAGTTCGTGCCGTCGCTGGTTCACGAGCACCGGTCAGGCAAGCGGGTGATCTGCGGGCACACGGCCCAGAAGTCGGGCGAGCCGCTCAACCTGGGGCATCACGTGTGCATCGATACCTGGGTCTACGGCGGCGGTTGGTTGACCTGTTTGGACGTGGCCTCGGGGCATATCTGGCAAGCCAACGCCGCGGGCGAGGTTCGGCAGTCAGACTTGCCACCGGCTGAAAGCAGCGAGGGCGAGCCCCGGTAACCGGGGGCATATCATCTGGCTCGGGCGGCGGTTGTTGTTGGGGCGGCGCGGATTCACGGGCGGGACGTGCCACGATCGTGGCATGGCCGCCCTCCGCCAAGCGTGCGTGAAGGTTTAGGCTGTGTTTGGGGGCGGCGGTTGTTGTTGGGGCGGCGCGGATTCACGGGCGGGACGCCCGTGCCACGAACGTGGCTTACGGGTGGAAGGGCGGAATTTCCACGACCCGTTTGCCGTCGATGATCTCTTGCACATAGACCGTGAGCCGATCGACGATGCGGTTGATATATTCCTGGCCAGTCTCCGCGGTGGCCATGCCGGGGCCAGGGTCGGGCTGGTCTTTCACGGCGTTGGCCCGCACGTTCTCGGGGAAGGCCGCCAAGGCGAACGAGGTTTCCCACTCTTGGGCATGGCCGGGCATGTCGTAAGGCAGCCGCTGGCCGCTCTTCAGCAGCTTGGCGTCGTCGGCGGTGAGCACGTCCCAGTAGGGCAGGAAGTGCAGGTTGACCATCGCCTGGCGCACGAACTGATCCCAGATTCCGCGGCAGGGGGCGATGTTGCCGCCGTGGCCATTGAGCACCACAATGTTCTTGAAGCCGGCGCGAACCATGCTGTCGATCATGTCGGAAACCACGGCCATGAAGGCGCCGGGGCTGAGGCTGAGCGTGCCGGGGTGCCGCATGTGATGTTCGCTAATGCCGGCCATCAACCCCTGGGCAACAATCACGTGAGGGCTGAGCCGCTCGGCGACTGCTTCGGCAATCACGTTCACGCTGCGCCAGTCGTGCTCCATGGCCATGTGTTCCAGGTGCTGCTCGATGGCGGCGACCGGAATAATGCAGCACTTCAACTCGCCGGCTTGCATCCGCTCGCGGAACTCGCGGCGCGTGAGTTTACCTAGGAGCACGGGTGGCTTGGCCATGATAGGATGATCTCGCGGGGTGGGTACGGGCAACGGGTAGAGGGGTCGTTTCCTGGGAGCAGGCGAGAGGCAAGCTTTACTTTCTCGCGCGATAGCGCTCGATCAGCTGGTTGGTGGAACTGTCGTGCTTGAGCTGGGGCTCGTCCTTGCTTTGCAACTCGGGCACGATCCGCTTGGCCAGCACCTTCCCGAGTTCCACTCCCCACTGGTCGAACGAATCGATTTGCCAAACCACGCCCTGGGTGAACACGGCGTGTTCGTAGAGAGCGATCAGCTTGCCCAGGATTTCGGGCGTGAGCCGCTCGGCCAGGATGGTGTTGGAAGGCCGGTTGCCTTCGAACACCCGATGCGGCACGAGCGCGGCGGGGCATTTCTCCGCGGCCACTTCGTCGGCCGTTTTGCCAAACGCCAAGGCTTCGCTTTGGGCCAGCAGGTTGGCCATCAGCAGGTCGTGGTGTTGGCCTTCGGGGTTCAGACTTTGGCAGAACCCGATGAAGTCGCAGGGCACCAGCCTGGTGCCCTGGTGAATGAGCTGGTAGAAGGAATGCTGACCGTTGGTGCCGGGCTCGCCCCAGTAGATGGGGCCGGTTTGGTAATCGACCTCGGCGCCGGCGAGCGTGACGTGCTTGCCGTTGCTCTCCATGGTGAGCTGCTGCAGATACGCCGGGAACCGTTTCAGGTACTGGTCGTAGGGCAGCACGGCGACCGTTTGAGCGTCGAAAAAGTTGTTGTACCACACGCCGAGCAGACCGAGCAGGGCCGGCAGGTTCTGCTCGAAGGGGGCGGTGCGAAAGTGCTCGTCCATGGCGTGAAAGCCGGCCAGCATTTCGCGGAAGCCGCCGGGGCCGATGGCGATCATGGTGGAGAGCCCGATCGCCGAATCCATCGAGTAGCGGCCGCCGACCCAGTCCCAAAAGCCAAACATGTTTTCGGTATCGATGCCGAACTGGGAGACTTCGCCGGCGTTGGTCGAAACGGCCACGAAGTGCCGGGCGATGGCGGCCTCATCGTTCAGGCTGCCCAAGCACCAGGCCCTGGCCGAGTGGGCGTTGGTCATCGTCTCCTGGGTGGTGAAGGTTTTCGAGGCCACGATGAACAGCGTTTCGGCCGGGTCCAAGTCGTGGGTGGCTTCGGCGAAGTCGGTGCCGTCGACATTGGAGACGAACCGGAACGTGAGCTTTCTTTCGCTATAAAACTTCAATGCCTCGTAAGCCATCACCGGACCCAGGTCCGAGCCGCCGATGCCAATGTTGACCACGTTGCGAATCGGTTTGCCGGTGTGGCCTGTCCACTGGCCGCCGCGGATGCGGTCGGCGAAGGCGGCCATGCGGTCGAGCACGGCATGAACCTCGGGCACCACGTTCTCGCCATCGACCATAATCTTGGCGTCGCGCGGGGCCCGCAGGGCCACGTGCAGCACGGCGCGGTCTTCGGTAATGTTGATCTTGTCGCCGGCGAACATGCGGTCGATGTGTTGCCGCAAGCCCGACTCGTCGGCCAGGTTCACCAGCAGGGGGAGCGTTTCTTCGGTGATGCGGTTCTTGGAGTAGTCGAAGTACAGCCCTAGCTCTTCGAGCGCGAGCTTTTCGCCCCGGGTTGGATCGTCGGCGAAGAGCTGCCGCAAGTGAAGTTGACTCACCTGCTGGTAGTGCGATTCCAAAGCCTGCCAGGCCAGACGCTGCCGGAGGGGAAGAACGCTCATGCTGGGGGCGATTCCTGTGCGCGGGTTGGAAAACCGGCCATCCGCGCGGAAGCGCGGGCAGCCATCCCTTCGCCGCATCTTAGAAATCGAAGGCAAGTTCTGCAAACGGCTCGCAGCGGGCGCAGAGCCTGCAAAGTTCGCCGGATGCCAAAAATGCTGCTTATCCACGAGACGAAACCTCGGGGGGCGGGCGAGGGACTGTTCAAGACTTCGCGCTCCCCAGGCGGACGGTTATATTGAGCGGCAGTCAAAGGCGGTGACTTGGCGGGCAAGCATTTCTTATCCGTCACCGTGGTTCCATTTCCAGTGCCGGGGTTCCATGACGCTTCATCATTTTCGCGGCGGCCTGTTCTGCGTGGCGATACTCATTGCCGGAGGATGCACCACGGAGGAGACGCCTCCCGCTGCCGAAACCAAGACACCGCGGTTGTCAGAGCCGAACAAGAATGCGGTCGCAACCGCTCCGCCTGCCCCGACCGAGCTTAAGACGATGGCGGCAGAAGCGGCCGAGGATACGGCCGCCAATTGGATAGCGCCTTATATGAATGATAATTTGACGGCGGTGTGCCTGGTGGATCTTCGTCGCATGGACGCAATTACCCCGCACCTTCCGAGATTGCTGCAGTTTGTCAATTCGACGGAGGAAGACCTTTCCGGACTTCGGCAGTTTGAGTTGCTGGCGTTCTTATGGACGGCCGCGCCCAACAACGCGGAGCTCCCTTCCAAGAGGATCGCCGTCATTGGTCGCTGCCAGGAGAGTCCTGACGACAGGGCCGTGTCTGCCATCAAGGCGTTGGCCAGAATGGCAATCGGTCGGGAACTGCAGGATTGGGATATGGATTGGAAGGACCATGAGCATGAAGGTAGTCCGTATCTGCCGTTGACTCAGGCAGAAGGCAACACGCTGTTTGCGGCGCCGAGAAGTTATTTGGAGCGGGTCATCCATGCTCGCAATGATTCGCCCCAATTGGCCGACACGCTTCGGTCCGCAGGCCAACACGCGGTGATTCACTACGAGGCCGTGGATCTAGCCATCAAGCAGTATCTTCGAGAGATAAAGGACGAATTGTTTGATCCTGAGTTGAAACGCCCCTTGGAATCCATGGTGGCACAAGATCGCCTGGACTTCGTGCGCAAAGCGACTTTGTGCCGCGTTGATTTCAGTCCGACGCTGTCGGTCGAAGCGACCCTGTTCCCCGACCAGGCAATTGCACCGTCGCGGTTGCTTTCCGTTGCGAACGAGTTCGTGGAATCCTTCACCGATCCGGATCAACTCCAGCAAATTAAGGAACAAAAATTTCACCTGTTGGACGCGTGGATGATCTGCAATGTTCGCGAGCCGATTCTTAGCCAAGGCAAGTTAGCCGCGACCGACGACGCGGTTACCTTTCGCTGGACAGCCACGCCTGAAGTTGGCAACGAGCTCCTTGCCAGAGCGCTTGAGTTCGACGAAGAGCTCAAGAAGGTCAGCCAAGCGCAACTGGCCGTCAAGCGGATGCGGATGGTGGCCAACGGAATCTTGCTGTACATGGATCGCAACGACGGCCGCTTTCCGCAGAATATTTGCGACGAAAACGGCAAGCCGCTGATGAGCTGGCGAGTTCAATTGATGCCGGTGATCGAGCTTCAGACCGCGTGGAAACAACTACACATGGACGAGCCTTGGGACAGCCCTCACAACGCCAAGATACTCGAGGGCCTTTCTGGAATGTTTCGCTCACACCCCGATACGCCTCCGGGGCACGCCGACATCTTAGCCGTGGTGGGCGAGCCGAAGATGGGCTTCCTGGTGGACGACTTCAAAGACGAACCGCCAACCATGGACTCGCTCAAAGATGGTCTGGCGTTCACGGCGCTGGCGGTGCAAGTTAGCCCCGATAAGAGCGTGCCCTGGGCCAAGCCCGACGATTTTCATTGGAATCCGGATAAGCCCGGCGAAGGCTTGGGGGCCGCGGACCAGGATTGGTTCTATGCGGTGTTTGGCGACACGCGGGCGGTGAAGGTATCACGCAGGGAAAGCGCCGCCACGCTGCGCCGGTTGTTCGGTCGCGAAAATGGACGGGCCGACGATTTGAAAACGGTGGAGGACAAGTCGCCGTGAGTCTTGGCGTTCAGCGCCGCACCAATAGCTCGGCAATGTGCAGCACCTCCATCTTCTTGCCCAGCCGGTGGATGCGGCCGCCGATGTTCATTAGGCAGCCGGTGTCGGAGGAGACGACGGCGTCGGCCTGGGCGGCTTCGATGCACTTTACTTTGTCGCTGACCATCGAGCCGGAGATGTCGCCGTAGCGAACGGCGAATGAGCCGCCGAAGCCGCAGCACTGGTCTTGCCGCGTGATCGGCACGTATTGGGCGCCTTCCACCTGGCGGATCAACTGCTCGATTTCGTCGGTTGCTCCTAGTGCCCGCAAGTGGCAGGCATAGTGATAGGCCACGCGGCCCTGGTAGCGGGCGCCCACGTTGAGCACGCCGAGTTGGTTCACGAGGAAGTCGCTGAACTCAAACGTGCGCGAGGCCAGCTCGGTTGCCCTCGGTTCCCAAACGGGGTCGCCGTGCAGCAGGTGAGGGTATTCGTGCTTGAGCATGGCGGCGCACGAGCCCGAGGGGGTGATGACGGGAAACGGGTCGCGAAAGACTTCGATCGTGAATTTGGCCTGCTCTTTGGCCAGGTCGGCGTAGCCGCTATTGAACATGGGCTGGCCGCAGCAGGTCTGGTCCTGGGGGAAAAGGATCTCATGACCCAGCTCGCGCAGCACGCGCACCGTGGCCTGGCCGACCTCGGGCCGGAGCACATCGCCCAGGCAGGTGATCATCAACTGCAGCTTCACGTCAAACTTTCAAGAGGTTCTGGCTGAAGCACCTGGTACGGTTTTTCCGATGAAAACCAGGTGGTCAGCGAGGCTTCGGCAGGTAGCCAATCGATTGCAAGAACGTATCCATCCCGGCCACGGTGGAGTTGTAGTTCTCCATTTGGTCGGGGTTGTAATTGAAGAAGCCGTGACCGGCGCCGTCGTACAGTTGCAATTCACTGCGGCTCCCCAGCCCGATCATGCGCTGTTGAAATTTCTTGGCGGTTTCCACCGGCACCAGGCGGTCTTCGGTGCCCAGGAAGACAATGGTGGGGGGCATGCCGTGCTTGATGTTTTGCAGGGGGCTGAATTCTTCGTACCGGTCGCCGATACGGTCATGGCCGTAACCTTGGGGGCCGTTGTCATAAACGGGGTTGAACAGCACGAGCGCGTTGGGAACCGCGCTAATGGAGGTGTCTTCGCCCGGTTCGTTGAACTCCGTCACCGTGGCGGTGGCGGCGGCAATCTGGCCGCCGGCGGAACCGCCTCCTGCGGCCAGGCGCTTGGGATCGATGCCGAGTTGCTCGGCGCGCGAGCGCAACCAGCGAATGGCGGTCTTGCCATCGGCAACGCATTCAAATGGCGTGGTATCGTGCTTCCCCTTCACGCGGTATTCCGCGGAGATGGCCACGATTCCCTGCTCGGCCAGGTGCGCGCAGTGGGGGTAGAATTGGGCCGGAGTTCCGCCAACCCAGCCGCCGCCAAAGAAGAACACCACGGCCGGGCGTCGTTCGCCCGGTTGATTTCCCTGGGGCTCGAAGATATGCAGCTTGAGTTTCGCCGGGCCTTTCTCGGCGGCCTGGGGGCCAACGTCGGCAATTTTATAAACCACCTCTTGGGTGGGTTTGAAAGTTGGCCTGTCCGCGGCCGGGGAGCAACGGCTTGCCAATCCCCACACGGTTAGACCGAGCAGCACATACTTCAACATTGGAGACGCTCCCACTGCAAAAAAGGACCGCCGCGACCAGCCCCCGGTGGGGGCAAAATCAGACAGGCGATATTACCGACCATCGACGACGGTGAACTCCGCCGTGGAGCCCTCAGGCTTGGAGAAGGTTACCTTGAGTTCCTTCGCCTCGTCTAGTTGAGTTTCCACGCGTACCGTAACGGGGTGCAGGCCGGGCTCCAGGGTCAGCGTAAATTGCCGCTCGGCAGCGAACGGTTCGTCGTTCAGCCACACGGCCAAAGCGCCGTCGTATTCAATCCGCACGGCGACGGTTCCGGCCTTGGTCACTTCCACCTCGCCTTGCAGGTAGAGCACGTTCCCCTTCAGCCTGCGGGCGATTTCGGCCAGCGGCAGCGGGCCGGCCACCTGGGAGTAGGCCGGGAACCAGGCAGTTGGATCGGCCCCCAGCACGTTTTCAGAGAAGGTCTCCGAGTCGGGCACGGTGGCGGTGAGCGCCTCGTCTTGCGGGGCCATGGCCCTCCAACGTTGCACGGTCGCCGCCTGGCGAATGGCGTATGGTCCTGGCTTGCCCAATTCCGAGAGGAATCGCACCAGGTCGACCAGTTCAGCCCGCGTGAGGAACCGCGTGAGGCCCTTGGGCATGAGCGACCGGCCTTCCACCATGTCGTCGATCGAAGCGGTGGGGATGCTCCGCGCCTCGCCGTTGGCTTCTTTGACGATGATCCGCTCGTCGTTGCGATCGACGATCATGCCCTGGTAAATCTTGCCTTCGTCGGTGACCACAATGTGGGTCAGGTAGGCTTCCTTCACGGCTTCGTCGGGCAGCAAGACTGACTTGAGCAGATAGTCGGGAGGCGAGGTCGCGCCCACGGGGCTGAGGTCGGGGCCGACGTCGCCGCCCGCCTTGCTCACGGCATGGCACTTCATGCAGCTCAAATCGTCGCGGCGAAATATGGCTTCGCCGCGAACGGGGTCGCCGGTCGCCAGCACCTCGGCCACGAGTTGTTTGATGTCGTTTTCGGTCGGCGGGGGCGGTTCTTCGCCAATGCCGGCGGCGTCGCCCAGCACTTTGGCCAGCGCCCCGTCGGAACGGCCCACCGCATACATGTGTCGCAGAGCCAGCTTGGCCGACTCTTCATTCAGTTCGCCGCTGCCGAGCGCCCCGGCCAGAGCGTCGGAACCTCCCTGGTGATTGAGGAAGGCGTCGATGAGCGGCGCGGGATCAACGCCTGCTGGCGGTTGGGCAAGGAGCTCCGCTGCCAGGGGCGCCGCTTGATTGGGGTTCAGCACCGCCAGCGCGGCGGCCCCTCGGTAGCGCACGGCCAAGGGTTGCTCGGCGGAAGTTAATTTCTCGAGAGCCTTGCGGCTCGACTCGCTGCCGATGGCCACGAGGGCATCGACCGCGGCCTGACGAAGAACTGCATGGGAGCCCCCAGCCAGATCGCTCAAACTGCCGCTGAGTGCGTCCACCTTCCAAACCCCGGCCAGATGAATGGCTGCCTTGCGGGTCTTGGCGTCCACCTCAACGCCGGCCCCCGGGACAATAAGCTGAGCTAATTGCGCGAAATCTTGCTGGGGCTTGAGATGCCGATTCTCGGCCGCCGCGGCCAACACGTCGAGGGCCTTGAGACGCACGGTTCCCTGGAAGCCTGCCGGGGAAATGCTCTGCTCATAGATATAGGCCAGATCGTCGGCGTCGCCGCGACTGCCGACCAGTTCCAGCAGCGTGGGGAGCCGATCTTCTGGTACGCGTCCGCTTTTCAGTAACCGCATCATGGCGGCGGCCGGCGAGGTTTGCGCCACGGCGGGAACCGGCGTGCCCCATGCCAGCAACATGGCCAGGGTGAGCATTGGTTGGATGGGCAGTCTGCGCTTCATCGACAAATCTTGTCCTCGCTTGTGCTTGGTGTTTCCGCCCCGAACGCTAAAGCCGTTACTTCTTCTTACCGCCTCGGCGTTCCAAAGTGCCGAGCGTTTCTTTCAACGTGTATTCCAGGTATGGGTCCTGGTCAAACAGCAATGTTTCCAGGGCGACTTCTTCGGCCGCGGGAACATCGTTCCCCGTGAAGAAGCTGGCCGCGCGAACGGCTTCCAGTCGCACGCGAGGATGCTCATCGCCCGCTTGCGCGCGGAGCAGGTCCAGCGTGCCATCCACCCGATCGCGCCAGTAGCACAACACGCGGGTAGCCGCGGCCCGAGCGCGGTAGTCGGGGCAGCGGAGCAACTTTTTGAGCAATTCCTGATCCACCAGATCGTGGTGCTGCTCCACCCAGAGGGCCTCCAGCAGGTGGTGCCAATACTGGGGATCATTAGAGTCCTGGGCGGCAATCCATTTGTCGACCGCGGCCTTCACCTGCTTCGTGTCGTGCAGCCGCAATTCCAGGCGTGCCCGATATCGCGCGCGGTACTCGTATTCCTTGAGCAGATCGAGCAATTCGGGAATCGACGCGCCATCGATCGCGGCCGGCTTGACCAGCGGACGATCCTTGCAGGTCACGCGCCAGATGCGGCCGTGGGCCTTATCGCGGTTGGGATCGCGCAGCGAGTGCTGCATGTGGCCGATCAGCGGGTTGAACCAGTCCACAATATATAAGGCGCCATCAGGTCCGAATTGCAGATCGACGGGCCGGAAATTCGTGTCCGAAGATTGCACCAGCGGTTCCACGGGGTCGGCGGCAAAGCCCGATCCCTCATCCTTCATGCGGTACCGCAGCACGCCGTGAAAGCCAATGCAATTGTTGAGCAGGTAATCGCCTTGAGTGTCGTCCGGGAAATGGCGGCTCGACACAAACTCGCAGCCGGCCGTCGGTCGCCATTGCTTCTTTAGAAATTGCTGCAGCGCGGCATGCTTTTGGGGGTAGTCCACCTGGCCGGAGAACGCGGTCCCGTAGTAATTCGCTCCGCCCGAGGCGTCGGCCACGAAGTTTTGTCCCCAGCCGTCGAACGTGTGACCCCAAGGGTTGGCGAATCGGTAAGAGACAAACACATCGAATTTTTCGGTGGTGGGCTCGTAGCGAAACACGCCGGCATCGGAGCAACGCCGCGGGCCATAGGGCGTTTCGACCTGGGTCTGGTGGAAGGTGCCCTCTTGGAAGTATAAACCTCCGCCCGGCCCCCACTCAAAAGCACTGATCGAGTGATGGCTGTCGGCCGAATCGAAGCCATGCAGAATCACTTCTTGCCGGTCGGCCTTGTCGTCGCCGTTGGTGTCTTGCAGGAACACCAGGTTGGGCTGCTGGGCCACGTAGGCGCCGCCGTCGCCCAGTTCAATGCCCGTGGGAATATGCAGGCCATCGGCGAAGACCGTTTGCTTGTCGGCTTTGCCATCGCCGTCGCGGTCTTCCAGAATCAGCACTTTGTCGTTGACGGGCACGCCTGGCAGGTATTGCGGATAGCTGGCCATGGTGGTGACCCACAGCCGGCCTTTGGCGTCGAACGCCATCTGCACGGGGTTTTCCAAGTCCGGGAATTCCACTTCCGAGGCAAACAGGTTGATCTGGTAGCCCTCGGGCAGATGAAATTGCTCCAACGAACTCTGGGGGTCGGTGAGCTTGACCTCGAACTTGATGTTGGTTTCGATCTTGGGGTATTCGCCCGTGCCCGAGTCGTCGATGGTATCGGGCACGTTTTGGCCTTGGGCAACTTTCCACACGCGCGCGTCGCGCACGGCGATCATCTTGCGCAGCTTTTCAAACTCCCGCGGGAAGTTGACCACGCCGAAGGGGCTTTTGCGGCCGCCATAAATGTAGTAGCCATTTACCGCGCGGTAGTCGTACCAGAATTGCAGGTTCTTTTCGTTGATCGCGGCGCGAAGTTGCGACGATCCCTCGGGCGACGTGCGCGCCCCAAACAGAGCTTCATCGAGCACGGGCGCCAGCTGAGCGTAGCCCTCTTCGGTGAGATGGATGCCGTTGAAGGTCAGCGGCTTCTTGCTCTGCTGCGTCAACTTGAGCGTGGGCTGAAAGAGGTCCACGAACATGAGGTCGTGGGCAGCGGCCGCTTCGCGCATGGCCTCGGTGTATCGGCGGATGTTGTCGTTGTTGCGCTCGCCGAACAACAGCCCTCGGTCTTTGAGGTCTTCGTTGGCAATGGGCGAAACCAACACCAATTGGGGAGCATGCTCGCCGTTGTATTTGGCGCTGGTGGTTTCTTTGATGAAGTTCTCGAGGTCGCCGCGGAATTTGGCCAGGCCGGCTTCTCCGCCAAACGATTCATTGAAGCCAAAGAAGGCCAAAATGACGTCGGGCTTGTGATCGGTCAGGTTGTGCCCGTGGTCTTGGAAGTCTTTGGAACGGAGCCGCATTGTAAGCTCATCGGCCGACCAACCCAGGTTGCGAACGACCAATTCCAGTTGAGGGAACCGGCTTTGCAACAAGGTTTCCCAGTAACCGAACTGCTGCATCCGTTCGGCCAGCGTATTGCCGACCAAGACGATCCGATCGCCCTTCTCCAATTTGAGCTGAGCTTCGGCGGCGGTGGCCAGACTCGCGGGAATCAGGCACAAAACCACCGTGAAAATTGCCTTCCACCAGGCGTTACCACTCGGGGCCATATTCTCTCTCGTTCTGAAGGAAGTCACAGTATGTCCAATGTTCCGACGCGGTCACCTGGCACGGAGCCTTGGTGGGGACCGCGGAGCAGGGGGGAGAGGCCGAAGCCATGCTGGGGTGGGGGGCGTTCGCCGTTGGGCTTGAGGGAACCACGCCGGCTCAATCCTCTTGCCGGGTATGGGGGACACCCAATTGTCCCCTCCAACGAGTGTATTTGCCCAGTATAAATGCGAACGCCGGCCGATTCCATCGACCAGGCCAAATCAAATTTTCTCACCCTACCGTTTTCCAGGTGCGGTGCAGTTTTCCTGGCTTTTCGCGGCTGGCCCCCCGGTGTTGTGAATGCCTGATTCTTTGCAACCCGCCGCCACGCAACAAAACCTGAACATGCCAGCAAAACCGTTTTTTATCAGGCAATCCCAACATCCGTACGCAGGCAGTTTCGCACACAGTTCCGCAATCGCCGGTCGCGCCGGCGAAAAGTGAGCTAGAGTCGTAATGGACCATCTTCTGGTTGCTTGTGCGTCACCGCGGCGACGTTTCTGCCGCATGCAACGGCACTGTGCTCTAAGGAGCGACAAAAGTCATGAGCCAAACCAACTCGGATCTGCGGCAGCGCAAATTTGTCGACAAGCAACTTCAGGGGGCGCTCTTGCTTCGCGTGGTGCTGTACGCATTTTGCTGTTTGACCGTGGTTGCCGTCATGATCCTCACCTGGCGCATTGCCGTCAGCGGGCCAGCGCGAGTCTTCTACAAGCATTTTGATGACCTATGGTTTCAATATGGACCCGTGGTGATTGCCCTCTTGCTGCTGCTGCCGCTGATCATGATCGACGTGGTTCGCTTTAGCCATCGCTTCGTGGGGCCCATGATTCGTATGCGCAGAGCAATGAGGGCACTTGCCGAAGGAAGACACGTGGAGCCGATCAAGTTTCGCAAGAATGACTTCTGGCATGAGACTGCCGATCATTTCAACCTGCTGCTCCAACGCGTAACGGAGCAGGACGAACAGTTGGCACGTTTAAACAGGAAGGTGGAGAGCGCAGAGCTGGTTCCTTAGTTGCGCGCCTATTCCACCTTCACCCGAGAGACGCATGACGATGGCTGAAATTGCTTACGAAGTGCCGCGCCGACAACCTGTGTGGAGCATCTTGGTATTGCTCTGCTATGTCGCCTTTATGGTCGCGGCGCATACCTGGTCGCACAGCCTGAGCGGATGGATCGTGCTGGGGCTCGCGCCGCCGCTGCTGATAGACCGCCTCATCTTTCGCGTGCTGCCGCCCAGCAGCGATTGCGTGGTGACCCAGTTTGGCATTCGCATGGGCTATTTCGGCTTTGGCCTGGTTGCCTTCACGTTTTTTACCGAAGGTCGCATTACGATCTTCGAGACCGTATACGTGGCGCTCGTGCTCTCATTGGTCACCTTTTTGCTGGAATACTTGCTCGAAGTCGCTTTCTACACGTACTACAAGTTGCGAGGCTTCCCCGAGTCGCACCGCGTTGGCCCCATTCAACTTGCCGGTTTGGCGGCCGCATTGGCGTTGCCTCTCGTGTTGTTCCACCCGCTGATGGCCGTGCATCCCGTGCGCCGCGTCGCCAGCCAAACGCCCGCCGACCTGGGAGCTCCCTACCAAGATTTGAACCTGATGACGGCCGATGGCCTCACGCTGGGAAGTTGGTTCGTGCCCACCGACAATTCACGGGCAGTTGCCATTTACTGCCATGGCTACGGCGAGAACCGGGGGCAATCGCTCACCATGCTCCGGGCCTTGCGCAAAATGGGTCTCGACGTGCTGGCCTTTGATTTCCGTGGGCATGGAACCAGCGACGGTCACACGGTGACATTCGGTCACCGCGAAGTCTACGACTTGCAAGCGGCCATCGATGCCGCCCGCGCCTTAAGGCCGGGTAAACCCGTTTTCATCGTGGGTGTGTCGTACGGCGCGGCTGCTTCGCTGCACGCCTTGCCCGAGCTCGATGGCATCGCGGGTGTGTGGGTCGATTCTACCTATGGCCGTTTTCAAACGGTGGTCGATCGCAGTTTTGCCTTCTTGCCCGATGCTCTCCGGCCATCGTTCGTGCAAATGGCCAACATCATGATTCGGCTCGATTGCGGTTTCCAGACCGCCGACATCAATCCCATCGACCGTCTGAAGAGTGTTCGCGTGCCGATCTTCTTCTGCCACTGGCGCGGGGATCCGGTCACGTCGTTCGACGAAGGCCGAGAATTGTTCGAAGCTTACCAGGGTCCCAAGGGCAACTACTGGGTGGATGACACCTCGCTCGAACAGTCGCTCAGCCCGGCCGGGCGACGCGAGTACTATCGGCGGCTTTACCAATTTGTGAATGAGTGCCTGGCCGGTAGCCCCGTGACTTCCGCCGATCGACCCTCTCCGGAAACCGACTCCGGCATTTTGCCAACCGCGCCCACGGCAATCATCTCCGAATAGGGGCGCGGCCAGAACGGACTGCCGCCGCTCTTTCAGGTTGGATCGTGCCTTCGTGGGCTTTCACCGCCAATGGAAGCATTTTCCGTGTGCGGTCTCCCTTAATGAGGGGGGGGCGTAATGGCTGGGGGGCTTTCGCTCAGCGTGCCGCCAGCGGGCAGCTTTGCCTTGCCCTTTCGCGTGTCGCCGCCGCCCGGGGAGCTCTCTCGGCGGTCCCCCGCTCGATTTAACGGGTTTGAGCCGTTATTCTTAGGGTAGGCGTTGCGGTTTCATTCTTTGAAAGCAAGCGCGCTAGAAATCTTGCGATTCCGTCAACGCGATTGGTATTCGAAATTCTTGCCAGGTGAAGTTTTCCATGACCGCAGATGCTGGCCTGTTGCGCGACATTCGCTCCAAGGTGGAAGCCGGAGAAAGATTAAGTTTCGACGACGGGATGTATCTCTACCGTCCCGAAGTAGACCTCCACGGCTTGGGAGAACTGGCCAACCTGGTTCGCGAGCGGATCAACGGAAACGCCGCGTACTACAACATCAACACGCACCTCAACCCCACGAATATTTGCGTCTACCGCTGCACTTTTTGCGCCTTTCGATCCGATCTGCGCGACCCCAAGGGCTACGTGATGAGCGACGAGCAGATACTTGCCCGAGGGCAGGAAGCCGTCGACTGCGGGGCGACCGAAATGCACATTGTGGGGGGGCTGCATCACCAGAAGAAATATGACTGGTACGTGCACATTGTGAAGCTACTGCACAATGCCTACCCCGACTTGCATCTCAAGGCGTGGACGGCCGTCGAGATCAACTGGTTCGAGCACATGACCAAACGCTCGGCGCGCGACATCATTGCCGAAATGATGCAGGCGGGGCTCGGCAGCATGCCCGGCGGTGGAGCGGAAATCTTTCATCCCGAAGTCCGCGACCGCATTTGCGAGCACAAGGCCGATACCTCGCGCTGGCTCGATGTACATCGCCAGGCGCACCAACTTGGCCTGCGAACGAACTGCACCATGCTTTACGGGCATATCGAAAGCGCCTTCCACCGCATCGACCACCTGGCGCGGCTCCGTGAACTGCAAGACGAAACCGGCGGCTTCCAAACCTTCATCCCCTTGGCCTTCCATCCCGAAAACACCGGGTTGAGCCACATCCCCAAGCCCTCGGCGTTGATGGACCTGCGGACCATGGCCGTGAGCCGCTTGATGCTGGACAACATTCCCCACATCAAGGCCTACTGGATCATGCTGGGCATCGGCACCGCGCAAACGGCGCTCAGTTACGGGGCCGATGATCTCGATGGCACCGTTCGCCACGAACTGATCTACCACGACGCCGGCGCCACCACCCCCGAGATTCTCTCGGTGGAACAGATTCGCCGTTTGATCGAAGAAGCGGGCCGCGAGCCGATCGAGCGCGATACGCTCTACCACCGCGTGGAGCGCGAAGGCGGTCGCTGGCAGGTTGGAGCGCCGGTTTCGGTCGGTTAGCACGGGCGATTGCGCCGCCCGCGGCTGGCATGCGAAACCATTTGCACGGGCTACCACGCCAGAATGACTTTTCCGCCAGCATGGCTAACGGCGCCAGCATTTGGTTGAACTCCGCCGGGGTGTCCGATAGCTTGGCAATTAATCCTGCTGCATCTTCAGCCGCCCGCCACCAGGTTTGATCGGAAGCCGCGGCCTTCACTCGCCCGGAGCTCACCCCGCTACCATGAAAACCGGATTCATCAGTGTGCTTATCGGTTCGGTGTTGCTCACAGGCGCGCTGATCTTCGCGATTACGTGGAAGCCTGCAACGTCGGAACGCAGTGAGACATTGCAGGTCTATTGCGCGGCCGGCATCCGCGAGCCCATGGCGGCAGCGATGGCCGCTTACCAGCAGCAGTACCATACCGACTTCCAAGTGGGCTACGCGGGTTCCGGAGCGCTTCTGAGCGATATTCGCGCGGGAGGCGGCGATATTTACCTGGCGGCGGACGATGCCTATATCCAAGAGGCTCGCAAGCTGGGGCTTGCCAGGGAGTCGTTCAATCTGGCCAGCCAACATCCGGTGCTGGTGGTGCGCAAGGGCAATCCTAAACAGATCCAGGGCATCTCCGATCTCACCCGCGGCGACGTCAAACTTTCGCTCGCCGAGCCTAAAGTGGCGGCCGTAAGCAAAGTCGCCAAGCAGTTGCTGGGCGACCAGTGGGAGCCGGTTTGGAAGTCGATCGAAGTTTCCCGCGACACGGTCAACGCGGTGGCCAATGACGTGAAGGCGGAGTTTGTCGACGCGGGCATTGTGTGGGACGCCACGGCCGCCAGCTACCCAGAGTTGGAAATTGTGCCCGTCTCGGCTTTCGAGGCTTCGCCCAATTTCATCTCGGTGGCCGCGCTCACGGATGCCACGGGGGCTCGCCGTCGCCGGGCGCTGCACTTTTTGAGATACCTGGCCTCCAAAGATGGGGGGCTGAAGTACTTCGCCGCTCACCACTTCAACGTGGTGCCGGCCGACAAATGGAGCGAACGGCCCGAACTCGAATTCATGGCGGGGGGCGTGAACCGACCGGTGGTGGAACCCGTCGTCAAGCAGTTCCAAGACGATTGGGGATGCGAGGTCAACACCACCTACAATGGTTGCGGCATCTTGGTGGGCAGCATGAAAGCCGGAGCCCGCCCCGATCTATACTACGCCTGCGATGTTACGTTCATGACCCCGGTGCGCGATCCGCAGGGCCTGAATCTGTTCGATATGCCCATCCATTTTTCCAAGACCGATATCGTGATCGTTACCGAGAAGGGCAATCCCAAGAATCTGAAATCTCTGGCCGACCTGGCCGGTGAAGGCGTGAAGTTGGCCCTGTGCGACCCGCAGAAGAGCACGCTTGGCGAGTTGACCGACGAATTGCTGCGCCGCGCGGAGCTCCTCAAGGAAGTGCGCGCGAACCAAATTTTCTCGACGTCCACGGCCGACCAATGCGTGCAAGCCGTGGTGGCCGGGCGTTTGGACGCCGCCGTGGTGTATCGGGCCAATACCGTCACGCAGACAGACAAGCTGGAGATCTTGATGATCGACGACCCGAAGGCTTTTGCGGTACAGCCCATCGCAGTTGCCACGAATTCCCAGAACAAACGCCTGGCAACGCTCCTGCGAGACGCAATCGTGGCCGATGAAAATCGCCGCCGCCTGGCCGATCTCGGTTTCGAGGTTGCCGAGTAGTGGGCTCGACCGTATCACCCTCGAATGTGCCGCCATCTTCTTCCGCGGATGGCGCCAGCTTGCCCGTCGAAGAGAAAGTCCATCGGTCGGGTTCCGATTTTCCCTTTTATGCCGGCTTGGGCATTCTGGCGTTTTTCTATGTCGGCCTGATCCTGGCCATGCTGTTGGCCGACATCTTCTACGCCCGCTTGGGCCATTTCGGCCGCATTCTCAGCGATCCCGATATTCAGTTTTCCATCAAACTCAGCCTGCTCTCCTGTTCCATTACCACTATCTTGGCTCTTTGGGTGGCGGTGCCGGTTGGTTACTTGATGTCGCGGGTAAATTTTCCGGGGAAGAACCTGGTCGATGCCCTGCTCGATATCCCCATCGTGTTGCCGCCACTGGTCATTGGGCTGAGTTTACTCATTCTCTGCCGGCAGTCATTCTTCAAGCCCATCGACGATTGGTTGGGGATCGCTTTCCATTGGCCGGCCGTGATCGTGGCCCAATTTGCCGTGGCCTCGGCGTTTGCGGTGCGGACCATGAGGGCCACGTTTGATGAAATTTCACCCCGCCGCGAGCAGGTCGCCCTGACGCTGGGTTGCAGCCGCAGCCAGGCATTCTGGCGCGTGGTTTTTCCGGAGGCTCGGATTGGCCTGCTCACTGCCGCCACTCTGGCCTGGGCGCGCAGCCTGGGCGAATTTGGACCGATTTTGGTGTTCGCCGGTTCCACCCCGCAAAAGACAGAGGTGCTACCGGTCTCGGTTCATTTGCATCTCAGCATTGGA
Source organism: uncultured Pirellulales bacterium (assembly GCA_964445985.1). Lineage (GTDB taxonomy): Bacteria > Planctomycetota > Planctomycetia > Pirellulales > S012-138 > CAYUMU01. The sequence continues at coordinate 25,379 of CAYUMU010000009.1, forward strand.
GATATCGAAGGCGCCGTGGCCATTTCGATTTTGATGATTCTCGTCGCTGTCGCGGTGCTGGTGGTGGTGCGAACCGTGGCCAAACGCGACGTTGTCGGTCGCGGCTTCCGCTAGTTATGATTCGCCTTGCCGGTTGGTCCTTTTTATGATTCGCGTTTCCAACCTCACGCTGACCGCTGGCACGTTCGCCGCGCGCAACATTTGTCTGGAGATTCCCGCCGGCAAATACGCGGTACTCATGGGCCGAACCGGCTCGGGTAAAACCACGCTGCTCGAAGCCCTGTGCGGACTGAAGAAGCCGAGTGCCGGCAAGATCGAATTCTTTGGCCGCGACGTCACCCGCCTCAAGCCATCCGACCGCGGGATCGGCTACGTTCCTCAAGACGGCGCTCTGTTCAGCACGATGACCGTTCGCGAACACTTGGCGTTCGCCCTGGAAATTCGCCGCTGGTCGCCGCCAGAGATCGATCAACGCGTGCATGAGCTCGCGGAGATGATCGGCTTGACGGAGTTGTTGCACCGCTATCCGCTGGGGCTTTCCGGCGGCGAATCGCAACGGGTCTCACTGGGACGCGCCCTATCGTTTCGCCCGCAAATTCTTTCGCTGGACGAACCCCTCAGCGCCCTGGACGACGACTCGAAGCTATCGATGATGAGTTTGCTGAAGCGCGTGCAGCAAGAGACCGGCGTGACTGTGCTGCACGTCACGCATAATCGCCTGGAAGCGGAGCGTTTGGCCGACTATCGCCTCCGCATTACTGGTGGCGAAGTAGGCGTTGTTTCCAGCTACGAACCCGTGGAGAATGTCTAATGCCTGCGGGGCGCGAACCCTTTTTCTCCCCTCTCCCTGGTATTTCCGGGGAGAGGGGTCGGGGGGCCTTGGGAAGCGGAGTTGAGCAGGCTATTTCAGGTCCGCGAAACCCTCCTCAGCCCCAGCCCTTCTCCCCCGGAGTACCGGGGGAGAAGGGAGAAAGAAAGTCGTTAGCGAGGGAACATCTCCGTGTTGCTTCATCGCACAGCAGAACCAAACCAAACCCACCTTCACGTTTACCCCCGGTAACTCGTCGTGACTTCACCGCACTGTTATCGAACCTCGCGACGCGCCGAGTTTCGCGACACCGATGCCGCTGGGATCGTCCACTTTTCGCGGTTTTTTACGTGGATGGAAGAAGCCGAACACGAATTGCTGCGGTTGCTCGGTTTCTCGGTCATGCACTATGACGAACATGGCAAGATTAGTTGGCCGCGAGTTTCGGCCACCTGCGACTTTCGTGGTTCGGTGAGCTTTGAGCAACAGGTGGATATCGAGTTCTCCATCGATCGCGTCGGCGAAAAAAGCGTGGCTTACCGCTGCGAGTTTTTCCAACAGGGTAAATTGGTCGCCGCGGGCAAGCTCATCGCCGTGTGCTGCCGATTGCTGCCCGGTGAGCCGCCGGTCTCGATTGCCATTCCCGAATTCATGCGTGTTCCGCTAACGCACTTTCAGCAACACGGCACGCCACCCTCGGCGTGACTGAACTTTACCAAGAGCCGCGGTACTTGCAGTGTAGCAGGGAGAATGCTTACCCGACGGGGACTCTACTTCTTGCCAAGCTCTTTGTGGTACTCAGTGACGTACTCCATTGCCTCTGCGATCAGCCTTCGCATTCTATCAGCGAATTCTTTTTGAATCCTTCCTTCCTTTTCGCCCACCCGACCCGCATTGTGGCAGGCAGCAGCCTGCGCTACATTTGCTGCCGATCGCCTTATCGTTTTGGATGGAATGTTTCCGCTGGCGGTGAATGGTAGAATGGAAGCGACGGCCTGCGTGCCCTGAGGCGTTGCGCGTGATTCATGGCGGCGGGTTTTGGCTCGCAAAGAGGAGAAACCCGTATGGCTCGCACGCTTCCGATTTCCGCCGCTCAATCGTCGTTGTTGCAGCTTGTGGAAAGCATGGTTCCCGGCGAAGAACTGGTCCTGACCAGCAACGGAGAACCCGTGGCCGTGGTTACGCGGCCTTCGCGTACGAGTTGGCCCAGCCAGCCCGGCACGGCCAAGGACCGGCCGTTCTGGATGGCGCCCGACTTTGATGCTCCGCTGGACGATTTTGCGGAGTACATGGAATGAACCTGCTGCTGGATACGCATGCCGTGTTGTGGTTCTGGTGGGACGATCCCCGCTTGAGCGCGCCAGCCCGCTCCCTGATCTGTGATTCCTCCAATCGGAAGTTGGTGAGCTTGGCGACACCGTGGGAAGTCACCATCAAAGTAAGTTTGCGAAAGCTCGATATTGGCGGGGGCTTTCGAGGTTTTTTTTCCACAACATATATCGCGCACCTACTTCGAGTGGTTGCACGTCACCAACGATCATTTGGCGTTGGTCGCCGACCTGCCGTTCCATCACAAAGACCCGTTCGACCGGCTGTTGATTGCCCAGGCGATGACGGAAAACATTCCGTTGATTACCGGTGATGTCGCTTTCGACGCATACGGCGTCACCCGGCATTGGTGACCTCGGCATGGTCAGTCCTCGCAAGGGCAGGCATTCTGCCTGCGCTACGGGTACTTCACCCGCCCCCCCACGATCACGGCATCAACCTTCCCGCGAAGGCAGAATCCCGCAAAGGGGCTATTACAGCTTTTCGAGCGGAATTGGCTCGGGTCAACGGTCCACTCGGCGTGGGGATCGATGATGACCACATCGGCGTCGGCCCCTTCGCGTAGCGTTCCCTTGCTGGCCAGGCCGAGAATCCTGGCGGGGTTGGAACTCAACTTGGAGATCGCCGCGGACCAGTCGAGATAGCCCGGCAGGACCAGTTGCGAGATCACCAGGCTCAAGGTGGTTTCCAGACCGACGACACCAAATGGCGCCTGGTCCAGCTCCTGCATTTTCTTTTCTTGGGCGTGGGGCTGATGTTGGCTGCAAATGACATCAATCGTGCCATCCGTCAGCCCTTGAATGCACGCCGGCACATCATACCGCGAGCGCAGCGGTGGGTTGGTTTTGTAGTTCGAATCGAAGGTTCGCAGCGATTCGTCATTCAACGTGAACAAGTGAGGGCTGATCGCCGAGGTTACCCGCACGCCTCGGGCTTTGGCCCGTCGCAATATCTCCACGCTGCCCACGGTGGAGACCTGCAGGATATGCAGCCGCCCTCCCGTGGCTTCGGCCAACGAGACATCTCGGCTGACCATGACTTCCTCTGCCGCGGCGGGCATACCAGCCAACCCGAGCACCATGCTCTCCAGCCCATCGTGCATCACGCCGCCCGAGGTCAACTCTTTCACCTCGGCATGGCTGAGGATGGGCTTATCGAACATCAGGCAATATTGAAACGCTCGCCGCATCAACTCGGCATTGGCGATGGGAGCGTCGCCGTCGCTGAAGGCGACCGCGCCGGCCTGCACTAATTGGCCAATCTCCGCCAGTTCGTGTCCTGCCCTGTTCTTGCTCACGCAGGCCACTACCACCACATTGCAGTTGTCGGCCCGCTCGGCCTGGTGCTGGACAAACTCCACCGTGCCCTGCGAATCGATGGGCGGATCGGTATTGGGCATGCAAGCGACGGTCGTAAACCCACCGGCCAGAGCAGCCGCGGTGGCCGACTTGATGGTTTCATCTTCTTCGAAACCTGGCTCCCGCATTTCGGCACACATGTCGATCAAACCGGGCGCGACGATTCGGCCGGTGGCATCGATTCGCTCGCAGCGATCATCGCCTGTCACGCCCAGCCCCTTGATTTTCCCATCTTCCAACAGCACGCTCCGCACGGCATCGATACCCTGGCTGGGGTCGATCACCCGGCCGTTTTCAATGAGCAACCGCGACATAAACACCTCGTGCCAGTTTTGCCGAGCGAGATTGGTGGTCGGTTTTCCAAGAAGACCGTTCGTACTATCCACAATCCACGGCGGCCGTCTAGATCCTCAGTCGCCGTAAACCGGGTTGTTCTGCCGGACGTAGTTCATTGCGCGGCTGGCCCTCCGTCGAACTCGCCCACTTTGCGGGGGGGCGGCTCAGCGATCCAGTTCGCTATCGATAGGTGACGTGTCGACCGAGGGCAATCGGTAAATTGTAAACGTGCGATTGGTCGCCACGACCGCAAAGGGCAGTCGTGGCTGATTTCGCGTGATCAGGTAACCGGCTCCGTACCGCTCCCCAAAGGCCACAAGGTCGGCGGCAGGCCACTGCGAAAGCCAATCCACCGAGCGAAGTCGCAAGCCTGCTGGGGCGGCGAGATCCGCGGTCATGCCCCCGGTGGCGGCGACTCCGAATCGTACTTCAGAGAAAAAGAAGAGAGCCTGAATACGCTGCCACCATTCCAAAATGGCCGCGGCGTCTTGGGGAATGTCTTTCCAGTTGGCGACTTCGGCCCGACCGCTGTGCCAACGAAAGGTTTGAGACCAGCGGGGCGTGAGGAACACGCTCCCCACCGGCGTTTTCTCGTTCGCTTCCCGGCAAATGGCAATCCAATCGCGGTGGCTCGCGGCCTGGTCGCCGGCCAACCGGCTGATCAAATGCCGATCCGCCTTGGGCAGCCAGTCGCTTTGGCGTTCGACCATGATCCGCGTCAACATGCCGCCGCACAGCAGCGTGGCCAAGAGCGCCGAACCTTGCGACCACCGCGGAAACACTTGCCAATGGGCCGCAATCAGGTACACCACCCCTAGCGCCAACCCCAAGGCCACAAAAGAATCCGACAGCCTGAACCAGTAATAACGCATGCTCTTGGCCACCCAAATTTCGGAAAGCGGCAAAGCGCAACCCAGCACCCATCCCACGGCGGCAATCACCAACGAACTGAACACGGCCACTGCCAGTCGCCGCCGCCCGGCGGCTCTCTCTGGCGTATCCCAGTCCGGCTCGCCGCTCGAACCGGCCGACGACGTCATAGCCCGCTTTGCCCGCGTCGAAACAACGATCAGCCCAAAAACCAGGCAACTGGCCGCCAGCATGGCAAAGAAGCTCAGAAGCCGCAGGGCGGTGAACTGCCGCGGATCGAGATGATGTCCTAGTCGCCGCACCACGTAAATCTGTGTCGCCCGCGCAACAACCGCCGGATCGCTGCCGGCGGTCAACTGCAAGGCCGGCCACAAGCCCGGCAGGCTCAGCAAGACTCCTCCGATCAAACCGGGCAGCATGCTAGACAGTCGTGGGCGTTCTCCGGAGCGGTCGGCCAGCCAGGCCACTCCCAGGCAAACGCCCGTCCAGCCCCCCACCAATACGTGAAAGGCCGATGCGGCTCCCACCGCCAGCCAGGCGGCATTCCACCGAGCGCGAACCAGGCAAGCGAGACTCAGCAGCACAAAAACGTAAGCAAACCCTTTGGCCTCGGCGCCTCCCACCACCCATTCGCCCGCCAAATGCCCATACTCCAGCAAACCAACAAACAGGGCCGCGCTTAGCACCGCAAACAACCGCTGGGGCACGATCGCCCAACTCAATCGTTGCCAACTAGCCGCCAGCAACAGCCAGGTGAGCAGCCGCGCGCACCAGGCGAAAGCCTCCAGGCTCATCAGCCGCGTCAGCCAACCGACCGACCAGTAGAACGCCAGATGGGCGTCGGCCGAATCGAGAAATAGATCGTCGCCGCACCACTCGGGAGCCCAATAATGCTTGGCTTTGACAAGGTAGTGCGACTCGTTGACATCCGGAACCGATCCGCCAGCGTAGAGAAAAAACACGCACGCAATCAGCAAGATTTCGGCGATGGCCGGGAGCAGAGGGGCACGGAATATTGCAGTCGACATAAGGCAACTCTGGGGGCCGGCGCCGCCTGCGATTCAGGTTTCGGCCCCGTACGGGTTCCGCCCCCGATCGTACCAATTGAGCAGCGATGAACAAGCGGCTGGCGATGGGTTTTGGTTGGCTCGTTTTTCCACCCGCGTGGCAAGCGAACCCCTACGAAAGGGGCCTTGCCGCCCCTGGCCCGTTGCGGATTTCAAAATCCAGCCGAGCACACGAGCGGACGAGCAGATCCCCAACAGCCTCCCCCCTTGGCGGAAAGGGTGGGGAGTGTGGGAGAATGAGAGACGGCGTCCTCGGTTATCTGGACTTGGCTCGGGCATTTGCCTGCTCATCTGTCCAACATCATGACTGCCCAGCGACCATCTCCGGCGCAGAGCCAGCGTCGAACACACGTCAGCCGCCCGGCTTAATCGTTCATCAAGTGCCGTAATTTACGGTCTCATCGCGATTTTCAGCCCACTTCTCTGGGCCGGTGGCATGGCGATTGCTTTTCTGCAGATGCAAACAAGCGACTCTCGATCCGGTCGGAAGCGAGCCCCTTTCACGTTGCAGTCAAGTTCGCCGGAAAGGGTGATTGTGTCGAGATCGATCAAACAGGAGAACAGCTATGAATTGGGATCAAGTCAAAGGCAATTGGAAGCAATTCAAAGGTCAAGTTCGCCAAAAGTGGGGCAAGTTGACCGATGACGACGTGAGCCAAATCGAAGGCAAACGCGAAGAATTGATTGGCCGAATTCAAGAGCGCTACGGATATGAGAAGGACAAGGCCGAAGAGGAAGTGGATACATTCTGCCGCGCGTGCCACTAGCACGCGGTGCTGCCGCCCTGGAATTCTGGGTAGCGGCAGGCATAGAAACACGCCGCGAACACGAAGATCAGGTGCGTCAGGCTGCCGAGGCTGCTGCAATTCCTGCGAAGGCGAGGTTTTCGCATCTTCTCTCGCTGGAGGATAGTAGCGACGCGGCAGCGAGCGACGTGTTATTGCCAGGGCAGTCCCCCGCGCCAGCGATAGCCTGCGATTGATGGGCTGCCGCTAGTTGCGTAATTTTGCCGCTCCTTTCCCAAACTGTGGCGGCGTATCGTTCTCTTCGAAGAGCGGCGTATCGCTCTCTTCGGAGAATCGGGTGGTTTCTTCGCCCTGCCTGTTGAGAAGCCGCTCGAGGCGGTGCGCCGCCGCATCTTTTTGACCGCCGCCCTGCCACCCGCCTCTTGCGGCGGCCACCGTTCCGGGAGAACATGAAGGGCGAGCAGACCCCCCTTTGTGTTTTTTTGGGATACTTATCGATGGCGCAGCGCTTCGCTTTATTGTGTCACCTTCAGCGTTTTTTAGGCCGTGCCTTGGCCCCCCGGCGGTATCCCCTTGCCGTGGTGTTGCTGCTGTGGGGACTGGGGATGGCCTCTCCGGCGGTGGCCGTCGACTCCTTCGATCGCCACACTTCCTACTGGCTATCGCATGCGGCCGAGAACAGTGAGCCGTTGGAGTCCGTGACCTCGGGTTCCGCGGCACAGTGGAAGTTTTTGGGCCGCGATGTGAGCGAGCCCTGCATTGTGGTGAAAACGGCCAGCGGCAATTGGGCCAAGGCCTTGGTGTCTTGGGGATTTCGCAAGACCGACGGCAAGCCCTTGCCGGTCCTCCTCTTGGATCGTTACGTCACCTACGATCGCGATCGCAAGAATATCACGGTGGCGCATGGAACCAACCTGATGCTGTTTCCCGGCTTTGAGTTCGATTTTGATATCGGTCAGGTTGTCCCCTCCGGGGTCGGCGGAGACGTGGCGTTCAACGACAAGCGTCAGTTGGTTCCACTTGCTGGCGCCCAGTTGTTTGGCATGGATGGGCCTTCGCTGCCGCCTGGAGAAGACGAAGCTTACGATCCTCAGGCCCAGGAAGGCGTGCAGGTACGCGACTACGCCGGCGAGTGGCGGGTGACCGCCGATGGTCGTTGGTTCGGCACCTGGAATCTTTCCGCCGACGACGAAGGCAACATTGCCGGCCAGTATCTCAGCAACGATACCAAGAGCACGTTTCCGGTGCGCGGCAAGATCGCGCTGGGCGAACCCAACCGGATCCAGCTCGAAGTCGAATTTGCCGCTGCTTCGCAACTCTACGATCTCTACCTGTTCACTGCCGACAAATCCACGCTCTGCGGAACCACGACCCTGATCGATCGTAAATTTGGCGTGTTTGCCGAACGGGTCGCCAAAGACAAGCCCGCCGCCGAGCCAGGCAAACAGTCCCCATAGCGAGGATTGGTTCTGCCCCGGTTGGGTGACACGGTCGCTCCTATCTTGGTGATTCTGTCTGCCATGTACTTGCTTGAAAACCCAGTTCTGCAGCGCGAATTGTTAGTCAACTTGCGGATGAAGAAAGCCTTCATCCTGCAGCTGGTTTATGTTGCCCTGCTCGGCACGATGGTCTATTTCGCCTGGCCTGGCGATGAAAAAATCGATATGGCCAATAGCGAAAAATCCATCCGCCTGGTGAATATGTTTTTCCTAGGGCAATATATCTTGGTGGGTCTGATGACCCCCACCTTTGCCGCTGGGGCGATCACCGGCGAGAAGGAGCGCAAAACCTATGAGATGCTGCTGGCCAGCCCCCTGCCGCCCGTGGCGATTGTGCTCGGCAAAATGCTGGCCTCGCTTGCCCTGCTGGCGCTGCTCATGTTTTCATCGCTCCCCATTGTGATGCTCTGTTTGCCGCTGGGGGGCACTTCGGTGTACGAAGTGCTGGCCGTCTACCTGGCTCTGTTGCTCGCCACGGGCACCTTTGGCCTGGTGAGCTTGTATTGCAGCCTCCGCTTTCAGCGAACCTCGGCGGCGCTCGTGGTTTCGTATTTGGCGATTCTGCCCGTGGCCCTGCTAGGGCTGCTGTTCTGGTATACCCTGAGCCACGGCGAAATGGCCCGTTTCCGCCTGGTGGTTACCGTGGGTCTGTTGCCGCCGGTCTGTTTCGCCATCTGGTTCGGCCTGGTCATGCTAATCAGCAATCGCCTGCTCTACCCACCCGACGTGGGCAGTGAAGGCAAAGAAGTTGTCGATGAAGAGCACGAACAGCGGCATGCAGTCGGTCTCGTCATCCGTCGCGATCAGTTTCCCGATCGGCTGTTTGCCCCACCCAAACGCGCAGGCCTCATGCCGGACGGCGCGAACCCTGTTTACGACAAAGAAATGCGCAGCGAAGTTTTCAGCCAAGGAACGCTGATGCTGCGAGTCGTGATTCAGGTCAGCATGTTTTTGGCCATGCCATTGATGGCCTGGTGCCTGTATATCAAGCCGCAGTATGCGCCGTGGTACATCGGCTACGTGATTCTCTTTAATATGCTCGTGGGGCCGGTCTTTTCGGCCGGCAGCGTCACCAGCGAGCGCGAACGCCAAACGCTCGACCTGCTGTTGACCACGCTCATCAAACCGCGGCAAATCCTGTTCGGCAAACTACTGTCAGGGCTGCGCGTGTCCAGCGTACTTACGAGTTTCTTGCTGTGGCCGCTGCTCCTGGCCTGCCTGATGGTCACCGATTACTGGCATAATCTGGCCACCATGCTTGGCTATGTGGCGATCGTCTTCGTCACCTGCCTGTTCACGGCTACCGTGGCCCTGTTTTGCTCGGTGCTGTCGCGGAAAACATCCGTCAGTCTCACGGCCGCCTATTTGATCGTGGTTGTGATGTTCTTGGCTCCGATCGCCGCCAAAAACTTCGTCAACACATTCTTTTCCAACTCGGTCAATGTGGAAACCGTCGACAACGCCATGTTTCTCAGCCCGGTCGCCACTGCATTCGAACTACCGCTGGATCTCGATCGCGAAGGCGTCGAAGCCATCCCGGGCCGGCCCTGGGTATTCTTCAACTTTTTGGCCCTCTACGGCGGCACGATCATGGCGATGATGTTCTCCATGATTTGGCTGTTTGGCAAGCGCTGGCGTGTGGCCTACTAACCCGTTTCGCCGCCGCTCGCCGTCACTGTTCCCCGACGAGTCGTGAGGCGAAGTCCGATCATTTCGATTGGTCCAGAAACTTCGCTCCTGCCCGCGATCCACTTCCCGGCTTCCACAAAAAAAGCACTCTGCCGGCGAAGCAACTTCCTGTGCTGGAATTGCTTGCCGGCCCGAGTGCAACCAGATGCCGTTCGTATGAGATCCTGTTATTTCGGTCCCGGTTCAGTCATCCGCTAGCCGGGAAATTCTATTTCTGGCCTGGCACGCGAAGGGTGAGCGTGCTGTAGTGCAGTTGTTGAGCGTAAGCGTCGTCGCCCAGTTTGCCTGCCCCGGCTTCTTCCATTCTGGCTCGGATCGCGTACACGCCGGCCGCCGTGGCCGGAAGAAAGAAGAACCCATCCTTCGCGACGGCTTCCAGTTCCTCGCCTTGAGGGCCCGCGGCGACCAACTGCACGTTCTCGGTCACCGGTTTGCCCTGCCAATACACGCGAACTTGCACGCCATCGGCAACTTTGGCCGCCGTTACCGAAAGCTTCAATCGATCGCCTGGCTGTTTGGCCGATTGCCCCAATTCCTCATAGCGGGCGTAGTATTGCAGCAAGAAAGATTTTTCGCCGCGCGTGAACACCCCGTATTGGCAGGCCGCTTCCAGCCCAGCGGGGGATTGCTTGGTATTGGCAACCCATGCGCCTTCATCCCCTTGCACGTCTTTGGCAAGTTTGACGGGCGAAGCCTTTCCGCTGGCATCGATCGACCACAATTGAGCTTGAGAAACCTTATCCAACAGATAAGCTTCCGCCGGCTGCGGTCCTTCTCCAAACGAGAGTTGCAAACGCGTTTCGCCCTCCGCTTTGGCCGGCTCGGCCACGACCCAAATGAAATGAGCGTGGGCGACCGTCGACGGCAGCAGCCAGGCCGCCATGCTCCCCAACACCGCCAATCGAAATTTCGCGGACCAGGTACGTTGATTGATAAACATTGCTGAATTCTCCCGCTAATAAATAAGAGACGCAAAACTTGAGTAAATCTGATTCAAGGCCGCGGAACAGGCCGGCAGTTCACCCGTCGCCGTTGCCATCAGCGCCGCCCACCCTGCATCGAAGTCGCTCCCTGGATTGGTTGTAAAACGCGCGAGGGGACGCGTCGTTTCATGGTTGCCAGCTGCTTACCTACGGCCGGAAATGTCAGCCAGCCGCCACCTCGCGACGATGCGTTTGTTCGCCGACCACAGCGCAAGGCATCGGCCGTCTGCCAATCTCCGCGGAATACGTTGATCAGCCAGCCTGCGCCAAACACCAATCCAAACGCCATCGCATGCACCATGAGCAAGTACAGCATGTTTCGCACCTTCTTTCGACGAACACGCGCGTTCTCTTCGCCGTGCACTCTTGTTCATCAGACGCCGGTAGTTTTTGGCGTCGTCAACAGAATACAAAACCAGGTACGCGTCGGTTGGAGCGAGCGCAGCCGCGCTTGGCGGGGGGATAGAAGGGTGCGCATGCCTACACTCACTCCAACGCGACACATGAGTAAGCGGCTGCCTGAGAAGGTGGCTTTGAATGGATCTTGTTCGGAGGTTGCTCGCGTCTTCCCCGAGGTGAAGAGAAGACGCGAACGATACCGCCGAGCCTGCTTCAAGTGAGAAATGGGGTGACGACCGGCCACTATTTAGCGGGCACGAGTTCCAAGTTGGTGTATTTGCCCACTCGCATGTTGGCGCCGCCCACCATCAGCAATTGGTTCTGATAGGGCAGCATGCGATGGAAAAAGCGGGCGTCGGCCAACTTGTCGGCTACTTCCCACTTGCTGCCGTCTTTGCTCAGGCGTTGCAGCCGGCCATGAATGGTGCTGGCGTAGAGCCGGCCATCGACCTCAAAGGCCGAGCAGCCAAAACCCTCCATGGGCTCGCCCTGAAGTTCCGGCCCCTTGGTCCATTTCTTGCTGGCCGGATCGTAGATATCCACCTGCGTGCTGGGACCTCCCTTCTCTTGCATGCCGCCAATCGCATATAGTTTGCCGTCGTGAGCCGCCAGGGCCAGGGCGCGGCGCCGGAAGCCGGGCTTGGGCAATGCTTGCCATTGCGGGTTGTCGCTGGTCAGATCCATCGAGTAGGCCGTGTCGTGCCACTTCGATTCGTCTTTGCCGGCCAGAGCCCAACCGCCCGCCACGTACAAGGTATCGCCAATCACGGCCGCATCATGAGAAGAACGCGCCTCGGGCAGGGCCGGAAGTTCCTTCCAGGTTTTGGTGCTGGGATCGTAGCTGGACGCCGTCGATTGCGAAACCAGCACGTGGTCTTCGCCTTCTTTGTTCTGCGCGGCGAATCCGCCCACGCGGTACAACTTGTTGCCGTGCGCTACCAAGGCCAAACCTTGCAGGTGGGGGCCGGTCGCGATCTCGCTCCACTCACCCTGCTTATCGAGCTTGAGCCGCAGCAACGAATTCGATTGCTCTTCCACCGAGTAGCTGTGCGCGCTCCCCTTATGCCCACCGAACACATACAACTCGTCGCCAATGATCGCCGCGCCAAAACTGGTAATCCCAAAGGGCAGCTCGGCAAACTGCGACTTGGCTGACTTGGCTGACTGTTGCGACACGGCTTCCGCTTTCTTTGCCCCCGCGGGCTCGGCGGCCTGACAAGGCATGGCGGCCATCAAGGCCAAAGTGCAAGCAGCTGGCAAACCGCCAAGCCGCGCTCCCTTTGTCAAAAGTTGTCGATTCATCGTAGTATCTCCTCTGGTTGCCCTGCGATAAGGAACGCCAAATTTTGTGACGATTCGTTCCTGACCAAAAGGCTGGGGGGTGTTGGCGGACTCAAATATGCTTACGAACTAAAAACGAAAAGAAGTATGGTTGTGGTGGAACGCTTGGTCCAACCCGCGGATATCGGGCAACTGCCCCCCAAGAGGGGAAATTTCAGCCTGATCCAGCTAACATCCCTATTTGCCAGACGATGTGACGTTGAACTCAAACGACTTTTTCAGTGACGTATCGGCTTCCAACTTACTGTTGACGTTAAAGCTGGCGTGCACCCGCTGGGGTTGAATCATGTCGGCGGAGACCGGCTTTGGTCCTTGCTCCGTATCCAACTCACTCGGATCGGGAAATTTCTGTTCGCTCAGGATCTCCACCCGATGAAGACCCACCACCGGCCCATTTTGCGTGTCGAATTGAAAGCGCCCATTCACGATTTTCGTGGCCACGTCCGCGCCTTTGAACTCTCCCTTGGGCGATAACCGGATCGATCCTCGCTCCAGCGGTTGGCCATCCAGGTTGACGGTTCCCTCCATCGGCACCCGGTCCAGCCCGTCACCGCCGCATCCCACGACGACTGGCAGGAAAAGGAATCCCAGCACCGCGAATCGCTGTACGGCAATCCAAAGCGGCCCCATTGGTTGAACGAGTGGATTAACTTTCATGGCTTACCGTCGCTCCCTGTTCTACCGTCTACCGTCAGGCAGTGGGCCGCCTCCGGGATATTTTACTGCCTGGCTAGTCACCATTCGATCAGGCGGCGGACGATCGCGCGGGCAATCTCCGCCGCCTGACCCACATGTCAAACGCAAACGACATCCATCTCCGCGGGCAGCACTTACGGATCGAGCGGCAGCAAGACATCGATCTCGTTGATGCCGCCGTTCTTGGTGACCAAAGCCAGCAGAACATTACGGTCGGTCAGAGTTGGCACCCATTGCACCGAGGCATCACCCATCACAAAGCTGCAGCCCTCCGGGTGATCGCTACGGAAGGTGAAGACCTCATTGCCCGTGGTGTTCAAGGTGGCGTTGTAGGTGCCCATCATCGTGCCCGACGAAGCTCCCCAGTGACCGCTCGACCAGGCGTTCGAGCCGCCGGCAATCACGCCGCCGACCAGGTAGTCTTCCAGTCCAAAGTCGCTTTCACCTGCCATGAAGGTGTTGGTTAGCCCATCAACGGCGCTGGCAAAATTGGTGTAGAACTTACGCTTGCTGGTGGGATGCGTAATGTAGCCATCCCATTTCCACACCATCAAACCGTCCCGACCGGGGAAGGTGGGGTTCGTCGAGGTTCCGGTATACGACATGTAGCCAGTCAGGCTGCTCACGCTCCACAAATAACTGGAGTGAGCCCGATTGGTGCTCTCCACGCGTCCTGGCGCTCGAAACATCGAGGGGCACAGGTAAAAGGGCAGCTCCTGACGAATCACCGCCTGATTGTTGGCGTGGCTATACGAAACCGTGTTGTCGTACTTGCGGAACTTCTTGGCCTGTTCCAAGTAAGGCAGGATATCGATGAACCCGCTCTTGCTCGCGACGTCCACCACGACGTCGTCCTCCGGATCCGATGGATCGGCGCCCGGATCGGTGTAGCCGTCGCCGGTCGAGGCCCACGGCAGCCGATTGTGATTCTCGTGGTAAACGTGCGACGCCAACCCAATCTGGTGCAAATTATTGCGGCAGGATGTCTTCCGACCGCTCTCCCGCGCCGCCTGCACGGCGGGCAACAACAGGGCAATTAACATGGCAATGATGGCAATTACCACCAACAGTTCCACGAGCGTGAAACCGCGACGCATGAAGCGAACACCTTGCATTGAATCAAACTCCCGCAATGCGAAAAAAGAAGCTGGGCGCTCAAAGAACCATTCCTAAAGTCACCGGCGTCATTCGTCGCTGGCTGCGGAAGGGGAGGGCGTTCCCTCCATCTCCCCAAGGCGGGCTGCGGTGCCGCGATTGATACTGAGTATCAATTACGTGAGCGATTATCCCGCCTCCGCTGGCAATGTCAATCATCTAGTTGGGGAATTTTCTAAAGTCGTCGCGCAGCCGAGTCGGGGGAGGGGATGTGTTCCCGCAGCACGATGAGGTGGTGGCCAGGAATTGATCGGCGAAGATCAATTCTTCGCCGCTCGCTTTGCCGCAAGCCCGCAGGGATCGTGACCCCCTGGGGATGAAAGCCGCGGCTTCAGCGGCCTGGTATCAGAATTGCAATGCGATCCCGATCGGGGGCGGTCCTGTCCTGTCGCGAAACGTCGTCAGCCTCAGGGCTGGGGCAGGCAGAGGGCAATCCCAAGGGCGTTGCCGCCCCCCGTCCGCGTTTACAACCTCCCCTTGGGCCGCGTCGCAGGATCAAGTAGGCCATTGAAATCGAGTTATTGACACTGCGTCTCAATATCGTTAGCATCCTGGCCGTGGCCGTCTATTGGCGTGACCTCTTATGATTTCTTCCCATGACCTTGTTTGTGTTAGACCTATGCCAGAGCCCGTCTACCAACCGTCGAAGCCAGTCGATGAACCATCGAACTCGGGTGTGCCACCCCAACGCTTCGTTCGTTCTGAAGATATTCTTCAAGGAGAGAACGAAGTGCTCATTATCCATGGCGGAGTCACTTACCGCCTGCGGCAGACCAAGAGCGGCAAGCTGATACTCAACAAGTAGAGCCGCCGCGCCGCCAAGAGGGTTGCGCCAGAAAATGCAACTGCCCCCCACTTCTTTCGCTGCTCTGAACAGCTGGTTGGGGAGTTACCGAGGCAGGGGCTAATCCAGCAGCATGGCCGCCGGGAGCTTGAGTCGGCGAATGACTTCGTTGCCAAACGCTGCTCCGATCGCGCCGTCCACCACACGGTGGTCAAAGGTGAACGAGAGATAGCCCATTTCGGCGGGCACCACGTTTCCGGCGGCATCGTACACCGGCCGACGGACCACCTTGCCCACGCCCAGAATGCCCACCTGGGGTTGGTTGAGAATGGGCGTGGAGATGAGCCCCCCAATATTGCCGATGGAGGTCACCGTATAGGTGCCACCCCGCAAATCGGCTCGCTCGGCCTGCCCAGCCCGCGCGGTTGCCGACAGCCGTTCAATTTCCTCGGCGATTGTCGCCAAACTCTTCTGATCGGCGTTGTGAATCACGGGCACGATCAGACCGGCGGGAGTGGCCGCGGCGACGCCCACATTTCGCTCCGGGTGCAACACAATTTCGCCCGCTTCTTCGTCGAGCGAGGAATTCACAATTGGCACTTCCACCAGAGCCCGAGCCACGGCATGCACGATAAACGCCAGGTAGGTGAGTCTTACACCCCGCTCGGCAAAGGTTTCTTTTAGCGCGGCGCGCAACCGCACCATCTCGGTCAGGTCGCATTCATCCACATAGGTGTAGTGGGGCGCGGTTCGCTTCGAAGCCACCATGTGCTCGGCGATCGTCTTCCTGACGCCGCGCAGCGGAATGCGCGTTCCGGCCTCGCCGAATGCTTCGGAAACCATGCCTGCTGAACTTGGCCGTGGTGCGCTCTCGGACGCAGCTTTCACTCGCGCTTCCTTGGCTTGTCGCGCCGTGGTTTGCTCTGGGCTGGTTGGCACCGTCTTGGTCGCTGTCGCTTGAGCAACCGCTTGCCTGCTGTCTACCTGGCGACTGAGGTCTTCAATCAAGATTCGACCGCCCGGCCCGCTGCCCTCGATTTGGGTCAGGTCGATGCCCAGTTCGCGCGCCATATGCCGTACCGAGGGCGAAGCGGCCGGCAATTCCGCTCCCTCCGACGTTCCTTTCGGTGGGGCTACCTTGGCAGCGGGCGCAGGCATTCGCCCGGCTTCGCGCCGCCGTCCGTTGTCCCCGGTTTCCGCTTTAGCCGGTTCGGTTGATACGCTTTCGGTCACGTTGGCCGCGTCGGCAACGGCGACCGCGGTAGCGTCTGGCTCGGCTGCCGTGTGTTCCGATTCCCGCGAGGCCGGTTCATAGCCCAAAATGGCCTGGCCGACGGCCACTTCATCGCCCGGCCGGGCAGCCAGCGACGTGATTTTGCCGGTAAACGGCGAAGGCACTTCCATGTTGGCCTTGTCGGTGATTACCTCGGCCAGCACATCGCCGCGGCGCACCTCGTCGCCCGGCTGAACTTTCCACGCGACCAGCTCGGCCTCGTAGACGCCTTCACCCAACTCCGGCAGCATAAAATCCATGGCAGCCTTTCCCCCGATGCAAATGCGATCGCCGCCCCAGGTGGGGGGCGATCTTTTAGGCCGGCTCGGTGACCAGGGCCTTCAGCTCCCGCTCAATATGCGACAACTGAGGAACCGTATTCTGTTCGTAGTTTTGATTGAGTCCAATGCCTGGCACGTGTTGTCCGGCAAGCAACCGGGGACGAACCAGCAGATCGTAAAAATGCTGGTCGATCGCGCGCCGCAAGAGATGCTCGCCGAAGTTCGTCACCTCGGTGTCTTCGTTCACAATCAACAGCCGACCTGTTTTTTTCACGCTGTGGCTAATCGCCTGCCAGTCGTAGGGGAAGATGCTCCGCAGGTCGAGCACGTCGCAACGCACGCCCAAGTCATCCTCCAGCCGATCCGCCACTTGCACGCACAGCGGCAAGGTCCGGCCATAGCTGATGACGGTTGCAGCGTCGCCCTCCCGCACCAACGAAGCCTTGCCGATTGGCACCACGTGTTGCTGAACCTTGGGCCACCGCGGTTGCCAGTTCTGGCGATTTTTGAGGGGGGCGTCGATCATTTCTTTTAGCAGTTGCTGATCCTCGGGCTCGCCCGGAATCAACTCCGGCCCGCGCACGCGCAACAGCGCCTTGGGCAGCAACACCATTACCGGATTGGGGTCGATAATGGCCGCCAGCATCAGCCCATAGGCATCGAGGGCGTTGCTGGGCATCACAATCTTCCAGCCAGCCAGGCGGCTGGCCCAGCTTTCGAACGAATGCGAATGGTACAGACTGCCACGGATGCCCGACCCGCTAGGCATCATCACCACCAGCGGCATTTCCCAATTGCCGCCACTGGCCCAGCGCTGGTTGCCGGCCACTTTCAGCAGATCGATGGTGTTGAAGCCGTAATCGCAAAACTGGATTTCGGCCACCGGCTTTCCGCCAGCGTAGGCGATGCCCATGGCGGCGCCGATGATGCCGCGCTCGTCGAGCGGCGAATTCCAGGCGGTTTTCAAGCCTTGCGTGGCGGTAAATACGCCCCCCAGCGGCGGCCCGACATCTTCACCGAAGATATCGGTCACCCCCAGGTGCGTTTCACCGTAGTGCAGAGCCATCCGCACCGCTTGTACTAATGTGGCCATTCGTAGCCTTGAAACATGTCCAACAAAAGCGAGCCAGAGGGAGGGCCTTCTGGTTCGATGACAGCCGCAATTTGCTAAATCTTATATCCGAGAAATCCTATGGATCATCTCGCCCGCCACCACCGTTTACTCCGGCAATCCCGTAAAGTCGTCCGGGTAGACGTCATCGACGGGGCTGGGGGCGTAGGTAAACCGCGGAATGTCGTCGGCCGTGGGCTGCGGTTCCGTCAGGGCCTGGCTCAGCGCGTCTTCGGCCTCTTTGCGGGCCGAACGATGCACTTCTTCCAGCCCCGCTTCGTGAATGATTCCGGCCGCCAGCATCCGTTCCTCAAATTGGGGAATGCAATCCGGCTCTTCCTGCACGCGCAGTGCCCCGCTAGAAGAAGAATGGCCGTGCAGCCGCGAAACTTGCACTTCCAGCATGTAGGGCCGCCGGCGTTTGCGGCAGTATTCCATGGCCCGGCGGATGGCGTACCAGCTGGCGATGGGGTCGTTGCCTTCCACCACTTCGCCGGGAATGCCGTGGGCTTTGGCTCGTTCGATAATGGGTCGATCGACGTGCTGCGTGTTGTGCGGCGTGGAAATCCCCCAGCGATTGTTCATCACCACAATCAGCACCGGCAGTTCGTTGCCCGGGCGGGTGCTCCAGATCAGGCAACTGGCGAAATCTCCCTCGGCCGTGCCGGCTTCGCCACCGGTTACCACGGTAATGCCGTCGCCGCCGTGACGCTTTTGCACCATCGCGGTGCCGGGCGCCATGGCATATTGAATTTCGATGACCGAAGAGGTCGGCACCACGTTCCACTCGCGTTTGGCGTAGTGCCCGCTGAAATTGCGGCCCAGCGAGTTGGTATCGGTGCGGGTCATGGCCATTTGCCGGATGCCTTCGATGAGCGGCATGCCCATGGCCACCATGGTGGCGCTGTTGCGGTAGTGCAGATGCAGGAAATCGAAATCGGGGCCGCGACCTTTATTTACGTTGAGCCCCAGGGCCGTGTTGAAGGCTTCTTCGCCGGGTCCGCCAATCCAAAAGTATCCTTGGCCCGACTTGCTCATCTCGATCATGATCATTTCCATGGCTCGAGCCCGAACCATGATTTTGTGGATCTCCAGACAACGCTCCCCGGGCAGCGATAGAGCGCCGGAATAAACGGCCTTGCCGTTGCGGTACTCAAGTTGGGCGTCGCGTTGCATGCAGAGCTACCTTCTCGCCAGCCGCAAAAAAGGGATCACGGCCGGAAGGGGAAAAGCTATTGGCTCGCCGCTGTAAGCAGCGAGCGGGGGTGTACTTAACCGTCCCAGGTATTCTACGGGTTTCCCCAAACCGGTGAAGGCCAGATGAGACCCCGCAAAGGTGGGAAGCCCGGGTGAATCTGCCCCGGCCTGCAATTGTCGCGACATTGTCCGCGTAACCGCAAGTGCTTTGATTTTAATGCATTGCGGAATGCGCCGCCCCCTCCCCAGGGGCTTCCCATCTGCCCCGCTTGACACCCCGTTGACAAAACGATTGCGATAAAACGACATCCTGCTAGCAGTGCGAAGGGGGGACGAAGCCCGCTCAAGCAGGAGTTGTTTTAGGGGGAAGAGGCAAATGACGCAACGTGCCTCGGGTAAGCGGGGATATCTGTGGCAAATATCGTGGAGAGGAGGTTTGCTACTCGCCACTCTCAAATAAGCCCCCAATAAGCACAACCACGAACGAGGATCCCGCTCATTTCTTCTGGTTTTCAATCCGTTCCTTGATCCACTCGACATCGCTGCGCGGCGTATTGGCACCTCGCATGATCTGCAAGATGTCCTCGTTTTGGTGAGTCTTCGCGGCGGTATTCGCGCCACGCTCGATCAGGTACTCAGCGATGCGTAAGCTGTACTTCCGTGCCGCATAAAGTAGTGGGGTGTAGCCATCTTGGTCCGCCGCCTCAACGCCTGAGCCCGCTTCCAAGAGCAATCGCGTTCCATCCAGGGAGTGGCCTGCGATCGCAAAGTGCAGCGAGGTTTTACCCTTTGAATCGACCGCAGCGACGTCAATCCTATTCTTGAGCAGCAAATCAACGATGTCGAGCCTGCTCCGATTGCTCGCCATCATGAGCACCGTCCAACCGTGTTGGTTTCGTTCGTCGTTCCGCGCGGCCCGTAACAGTTCGACGGGGTCCACGGGCTCCCATTGCTCAATCGCTCGAAAGAGCGGGTGCGGGTCATCGCTCCGTTCGTCAATCTCCATTCGCGCGACGAAGTCGTCGAAGTCGTCGGCAACGAAGACAGGATTTTTCGCGACTTCTTCCTCAGGATGTTCCAGCCACGATAGCCATAAGTGTACTTGGCCCGTCGGTAAATGCACGGAAAACCGATCGCCGCATGCCGTATGACCCACCGCCAGATATTCCGGCGGCAAATCCGTCTGCTGCCGTATCTTCAAGATATCTGCATAGTCCCCGGCGAAGCCCGGTTCAATCGCGTAGAGAATGAAGACGTCTGATTCGCTGCCATCATCCAATCGGATGACGGTGGTCGGCGCAAGGCTCCCACCGTTGGTGCGTGCGAGGAACCCGCGATAAGCGTCCGGTAGCGAAAAGCCAATCCAGCGTTCCAACAATTGCAATTGCGTTTCGGTTGCGCGGCCAAAGGCATCTTGGATCTCGGGTCGCAACACGGCGAACTCAGCAATGGGAGCATGGGACGACGCACGACTCGGTATTGGGTCCGCAGCGGGACGGCACGACGCCAAACAGGCTAATGCCATTGGCAAGCAGAACTTGAATGATGCCGACAACTGCATTGGTTGCTTCTCGTCTCGCCAGCTTCCGCCGGTTCAAACCGTGCTTTGCTTGGCCCCCGTGCGAATGAGCAGCTCGGCAATTTGCACGGCGTTGGTGGCCGCCCCCTTGCGGAGGTTGTCGCTCACGCACCAGAAGGCGATGCCGCTGGGGCTGGAGAGGTCTTTGCGAATGCGGCCCACGAAGACTTCGTCGCGACCGCTGCATTCGGCCGGCAGGGGGTACACCCCGTTCGCCAGGTCGTCTTGCACCACGATGCCCGGCGCGGCTTCAAATAGCTCGCGAGCTTCCGCGGCCGAAAGCGGGCGTTCGGTCTCCACCAGAATGCTCTCGCTATGGCAATTGGCCACCGGCACCCGCACGCAGGTGGGGCAAACCAGGATGCTGTCGTCGCCGAAGATCTTCTGGGTTTCCCAGACCATCTTCATTTCTTCGGAGGTGTAGCCCTCGTGCTTGGGCCCGCCCACGTGCGGAATCAGATTGAAGGCGATGGGGTGGCGGAAGGTCTTGGGCGCAAAGGTTTCGCCCGCCAGGCGAGCCTTGCTGGCGTCGTCGAGCTCGCGAATTCCTTCCACGCCAGCGCCGCTGGTCGCCTGGTAGGTGCTGACGACCACCCGCTTGATGCGGGCCGCCTCGTGCAGCGGCTTCATCGCCACCACCATTTGCGTGGTCGAACAGTTGGGGCTGGTAATCAGGCCTTCGTGATTTTCGACGGCCTCGGGGTTGACCTCGGGCACCACCAGTTTGGCCTTGGGGTCCATCCGCCAGGCGCCACTTTCATCGATCACCACGCAATTTCGCTCGAGCGCCCAGGGCACAAAGTCCCGCGCGGTGGAGTCGGGCGTGCTGCCGATGGCCAGATTCACGCCGACAAAAGCCTCAGGCCGCAGTTCCTCAACGGTGTACGTTTTGCCTTTGAACGTGAGCTCCGTGCCGGCGGATCGGGCCGAAGCCAGGAATTTGATCTGTTGGAACGGAAAATCGCGTTCCTCCAGCATCTGCCGAATGATCCGACCCACGGCGCCGGTCGCGCCGACAATAGCCACCGTTTCAAACACGGAACGAACTCCCGACCTACAAAAACAGCCGGCCCAGCCGGCAAGTAAAGGACTTTTTAGTATGGCAGCCAGGCCGCATGGCATCAATGGCCCAGCGTGGCGTCTCTGCAAGCGTTCATCGCTCTGGGCCGTTGCTGGTTGCTGGGGGCTGGTGTTGTCGGCTTCTCGGCGCGCAAAGCGTCACCCACAGGGATCCCCGCAACGCCCGGCAAGTTCGCCCGGTTTGTCGCCCAATATTCCCCACGGCCAACTTTTTCCCACAACCCGTGCCGCTCCCTAAGCCGATATTTTCGGAGTCTCTGCAAAAATCCCAGTTGCTCGAAGATCGGGCCTGAATGATGATGCGTACAATTGGAGGTCACTAATTGATCGCCTCATCTCCGGCCAGAAATATCGCCTTGATCAGGGCACGTCAAAAGATCGGGAAGTACCGCGTCGAGCGGCGTCTCGCCGAAAGTCCGTTTGCCACGGTCTTCCAGGCGTACGACACGATCGAGGGCATCCACGTTGCGCTCAAGATTCCGCGGGGAAACTTCTCCTCGGAGCAGGTTTTGGATGACTTTCGCCGCGAAGTCCGCCTGGCCGCCAAGCTCGATCACCCGAACATTCTGCCGCTCAAAAATGCCGCGTTTATTGATGGTATTTTTGTCATCGTCTCGCCTCTGGGCGAAGAAACGCTGGCCGACCGACTTTGCCGGCGGATGTCGCTGCGAAATGCGTTCGACATGGCGGGCCAAATCTTGGAAGCCGTGGCCTACGCCCACGAACAGCGCATTATCCACTGCGACCTTAAGCCCGAGAACGTGATTTTATTTGCCGGGGGACGCGCCCGGCTGGCCGATTTTGGCATTGCCAAGGTGGCCTTGCGAACCCTGAGGGCCTCGGGGTCGGGCACGGTGGGCTACATTGCCCCCGAACAGGCGATGGGGCGGCCTTCGTTCAAGTCCGATGTGTTCTCCCTGGGCCTGATTCTGTGCCGCATGTTCACTGGCACGTTGCCCGAATGGCCCTACCGCTGGCCGCCCGAAGGCTTGAGCCGCCGCCGGCGCCGAATGCACCCCGAGCTGGTGGAATTCTTGCGGAAATCGACGGAGGTCGACGCCCGCCGCCGCTACGTGGATGCCCAGCAAATGCTGTCCGCCTTCCGCCGCCTGCGCGTCAAGGCCCTGAAATTTGCCGCCGCCGAGGCCGCCAAACGCAGCAGCGGCACCGATCGCAAAACGCCCGGCACCAACCGTCGCCGCGCCGCTTCCTAACGCAGCAACTAGCCACCAGCTACCTTTTCCGCTATGCCCCTGACTCGTCCGCCAGAAAATGCCTGCCCGGGCGCGAATGCCACCGCTGGCGTGCCGTGCCCTTTGCAGTGCAAGTACAATCTTTTCCAGCGGGGTGAGTTGCGGATCGATTCCTGGGAACTGAAGTGCAGCGACTGCGGTTACCGCGTGACGCAAGCTTGCCGGTCGGACGAGCCTGAACTGAACCCAGATATCGATCCGGCCCGCTGTCCCTGGTGCGGATTGGAAGGAGCCAAGCCGGGCCTGAACCCGTGCGGCTAGGTGGCATATTTTCGTGGCATGGCTTCCGTGGCTTGGCCGTCCCGGCCATGAATCCGCGCCGTGCTGCCAGTCATCGATCGACTGCCAAACGGGGTTCGGCTCCCTAGACCAACAAGGCATCGACGCCAGTCAATGCCGCCCCCAGTCTCTCGGGCAAGACCATGCTAGCCAGACCATCCAGCGGTGTCGGCTCATCGTTGACGATCACCAGCCGAGCCCCATGTTTGGCCGCCAACTCTGGCAGTCCGGCTGCCGGGTACACCACCAGCGACGATCCCAAGGCCAGCATCACGTCGCACTGCTTCGCGTAGTCGGCGGCTCGCTCGAGTACATCGGTCGGCAGGCTTTGCCCAAACGAAATCGTGGCGTGCTTCATCCGCGGTCCGCCACACTCCCGGCAGATCGGCACCCGGTTCTCCGCCAAGAACTCCTCCACCAAAGGACCGGCCGGCAACCTGGCATCGCAGTCCAGGCAGCTTACATACTTGGCGGTGCCGTGCAGTTCCAGCACTTCTTGGCTGCCAGCGTCTTGGTGCAGGCCGTCGATATTCTGGGTGATTACGGCGGCTAACCGCCCGGCCGCTTCCCATCTCGCTAGCACTTGATGGCCGGCCGAGGGCTTCGCGCTGGCAAAGCTGGCATGGGCTTCGGCCTTTTGTGCCCAATAATCGTGCCGCCGCTGAGGGCTGCGCAGGAACTCATCGAAAACCACCGGCTGATGCCGAGCCCAAACGCCGCCGGGCGTGCGGTAGGCCGCCAATCCCGACTCGGTGCTGATGCCCGCCCCGGTGAACGCCACCGTGCAGGCCGACTCCGCCAGCCACTGGGCCAGTTGCTTCAACAAAGGTCCGTAAGCAACCATCTCGCATCCCCCTAGAAACACGGATCATCACCAGCAACCGCCAGTCCCTAGCCACCAGCCACTAGCAACCCTTCCGCTCGCAACGATTTTAACGGTTTTGCGGATTTGGTGGGGAAGGCAGAGTTTGCCGGCCGATACAAGATTTGAGCCCCGCCCCCCCACTGGTAACGACGCTTTCTCGGCATCGTTTTTGGGGGAAAACGGGCGGCAACTCCCATTTTCAATCCGTTCGAGGGGACGAAGCGGACGCATGGACGTGGCCGCTTTGTCCATCGATCCAGCAAGGTTCATTGAGCCGACTAGCTTGTGCACTCGCGACTGCCGGGCGATGTGGAAGGGGGAAATCCACATCGCCCGGCGCGAGTAGCGCCCCCCTTTTGCAACGAGTCACCGCCCCCTCCAGGAGAAGACCTATGAGAGCTCGAATCGTGGCGTGGTGCCTGGCACTTTTGGCGTTGCCTACTTGGGTGCTGGGGGCAGACACTCCCGCCAAGTTCACCTCCTACCGCGACATTGAAACCGCCTACCATTCGCAGTCGGCCGAACTCAATGAATTGCGCATGCGGCTGGCTTCGCTCGAAGAGGAAGTGACCTACTCGGCGCCTCCTCAGGCCAGTTACATCGACGGCAATTACGCCCACGGCGGCGGTTCCGGTTGCTGCGAGCCGTGTGCGTGCGAAGCGTGCTGCTGCGAGCCGGCTGCCATGTTCTACGCCGGCGTGGAAGCCGTATGGCTCAAGCCGCATTTCCGCTCGGCCGACGCCTACGTTCGGTCACCGGACCCTAACAATGCGATTTTTGCGCCTTTTGACTACGACTTTGAAATTTCGCCGCGCGTGTGGCTGGGCTACAAAGCCGCCAGTGGCACGGGGGCTCGCGTTCGCTACTGGCAGTGGGATCACCTGGCCGCTTCCGCGGCCGCCGTGGCCAATCCCGGCGAGGAGCTGTTTGCCACCGCCCAGTTTATTGGGCTCGACTCCGACGGGATTGGCGGACAAGGCACAGCGGGTGTCTACAGCACCCACGCCCTGGATTTGGAAACCATCGACCTGGAAATGACGCGAGACCTGTGCGTTGGCGTGTCGATCATCCGCTTCGCCGCGGGTATTCGCTATCTCGACCTGGGACAGAAATATAATGCCTATACATTCGGCACCGCCCCCGTGCCGATCGAAGCGTTGCAGTATACGCAAGACTTTGAAGGCATTGGCCCCACGTTTGGACTGGAACTCGGGCACGACCTGGGTTGCAGTTTTTCGTTCTACGCCATGGCCCGCGGGTCGGTGCTGTTTGGCAATCGCAGCGATCAATTGACGCTCACGACGATTGGTCTTCCGACAGCGAATGCCATTCGGTCCAAGGCCGACGAGATGATCACGATTGGCGAAATTGGAATGGGTTTTGAAGCCAACTTCGGCGGGATCTTTGCCCGAGCGGGTTATGAAGGCCAGATCTGGTTCGATACCGGCACGCCCAACTACGGCGCCGGCAACATGGGCCTGCACGGGTTCAATGTCACCAGCGGCGTGATGTTCTAAGCCGCGAGCCGACTTCGACCAAGAAACGGGGTGCCATGTTTACGCCCCCGGCGTAAGCATGTTGCCGAACCACACAGCAGCCAGCGTGAAACCGCTCGGCTGCTGTTTCGTTTATCAACTCCCC
Source organism: uncultured Pirellulales bacterium (assembly GCA_964445985.1). GTDB lineage: Bacteria > Planctomycetota > Planctomycetia > Pirellulales > S012-138 > CAYUMU01. The sequence goes on from CAYUMU010000009.1 coordinate 50,998, forward strand.
CTCCCCAACTCCGAATTCCGAACTCCGCACTTCCCAAGGCTATCCCAGCTCCGCCCCCAGTTCGCTTTGGCAGGCCGCAAAAATCTTTCCGTGCGTTTCGCGGGCCTGGTCCTGGGTGAGCGTTTCTTCGCGGCTTCGCAGCGATACTTGGAACAGCACCTTCTTCTTGCCGGCGGCGGCCAGTTTTTCGGTGCGATAGGTTTCCTGGTAGCTCACGCCTTCCAATAGCGCGCCGCCGTGTGTGCGGACCAGGCCGGCAATTTGAGCCCAGCGGGTATCGTCGCTGACCACCAGGTTGATGTCTTGCACCATCGCGGGGTAATCCGAGTTCTTGGCGTACTGAGGAATTAACCGCGCGGCCGCCTCGAGCACGCTCAGCTTTAGTTCGGCGCAGGTGGTCGCCGATCGCAGCCGGAATATCTCCAGGCCTGTCGGGCTGACTTCGCCCAGGAACCCTAGCAATTGGTCCCCCAACCACAGTTCGGCCGATCGCTCCGTGAACAGGCTTTGCCGCGTGTCGCGAAGTTCCAGCGGCATTGCGCAATGCAGGTCGGCCAGCAGCCCCTCGATGGCGGCCTTCGCATGGAAGAAATCCCCGCCCGAGCAAAGGCCCACTAGGGTGGCTTCGTCGGGAAGATCGCCTGGCCGGTTCAAGTAAACCTTGGCCACTTCGAACAGTTCAATTTCGGTATTGCCTAGGCCCTCGTTGGTGCGTCGCACGCCCAGCAGGCTGGGAACGAGACTACGCCGCAGCAAGTCAGCCCCTTTGATGATGGGTGTGGGCGTTTGCAGGGCCGGTTCCTTGGTCCAGGGGCTGAAGGCCCCCGACCAACCTTCCGAAACCGCGCTCAGGGTGAGGATCTCGTCGAAGCCTGCGACATTCAGGGCCTTGCGGACTCGTTCCAGCACGCGATCCCGCTGCGACCGATGGCTGCTGGCCATGGGCACCTGCACGTCTTCGGGGATTTCGTGGTAGCCGTGAATCCGCGCGACTTCTTCCACCAGGTCGATTTCGCGCGTGAGGTCGCGCCGCCAGGTGGGAGCGACGACGGTGCAGGTTTCGGCGGTGGGCTGGTCGTCGAGCCGATTGCCCAGGGCCTGCAAGATTCGCAGCACCTCGTCGCGATTAATCTCGATGCCCAAGATTCGTTTGAGCTGCGAGAACCGCAAGGTGACCTTTTGCTGGGGCACTTCGCGGGCGCCAACATCGACCACGCCCGCCGCCAGTTCGCCGCCGGCCAGTTCCAGAATCAGCTCGCAGCAGCGCCGGCTGGCCCAATCCACGCCGGCCGGGTCCAAGCCTCGAGCGAATCGGAAGGACGAGGGGCTGAACAGCTTCAGCTTGCGCGAGGTGTTGCGGATGGACATGGGGTTGAATTCGGCCGCTTCGATCAAGAGATCGACCGTGCCGGAGCTGATTTCGGTGCTGGCCCCGCCCATCACGCCGCCCAAGCCAATGGGGCGCTTGGCGTCGGCGATCACGCACATGCCCGGTTCGAGCTCGTAGGTGCGATGGTCGATGGCTTCGAGCTTCTCGCCCGCCTTGGCTTCGCGGACCACAATCCGCTTGCCATCCAGACGTTGGTAGTCGAAGGCGTGCAGCGGCTGGCCGCACTCCAGCATCACGTAATTGGTGATATCGACAATATTATTGACGGGCTTCCAGGCCGAGGTTTCGCCCTGGCGCACGTCGTTGTACTTGAACAGCGCCGCTAGCCGGTTAACCATCCACTCGGGACTGGGGCCGACCTTCACGCCGCGAATTACTCGGGCCGTGTACCGGGGGCAAAGGTGAGGACTTTGAATCTCGACGGAGGTTAGCTCGGTGACCGGCGTTTGGCCTTCTTTCGGTTTGGCGGCTGGGATCTTGAGCTCCTGGCCGAACAATACCGCCGCCTCGCGGGCAATGCCGATATGCCCCAGGCAGTCGGGCCGATTGCTGGTCACTTCCAAATCGATGGCAATTTGGCCATCGATCTTCAGTGTGTCTTCGTGATTCAAACCGGCCATCATCAACCGGTTCTCAAACTCGGCCACCGAGATGTTCAGCCGGACATATTCGTTGAGCCAATCCCAAGAAACGATCATCGGATGGAAAAACCTGTGAAGAGGGGCTGGTGGTTAGGGGCTGGGGACTGGTAGCTAGCCACCATGATAGACTTCCTCCCCATTGAAGCAAAGCCGGCTCGGCTGGTAAGTTAAACCGCCATGTTCGAGGGGAATTGCTCGCCGGCCCCGCCATTTCAGCATCAGCAGCTGACCCATTCCAATAGAAAGGACCATCATGGCAGCGGAAGCTAGCCGCACCATTGTGCTCACGGGCGTTAGCCGCGGCTTGGGACAGGCCATGGCCGAGGGGTTTATTGCGGCAGGGCATTGCGTGGTTGGCTGCAGCCGCAGCGAATCGGCCGTGAAAACGCTGCGCGAAAAGTGGCCCGCTCCGCACGATTTTCAAGTGGTGGATGTGGCAAACGAGGCCCAAGTTGCGGCCTGGGCCAAACGGGTGTTGGCCCAATTTGGCGCCCCCGACTTGTTGATCAATAACGCCGCCATCATTAACCGCAATGCCCCGGTTTGGGAGATTTCGGCCGAGGAGTTCGCGGAGATCGTGAATATCAACATTCTTGGCGTGGCCAACGTGCTGCGGCATTTTGTGCCGGCCATGGTGGATCGCCGGCAGGGCGTGATTGTCAATTTTAGCTCCACCTGGGGACGCGTCACTTCGCCCGAGGTGGGACCCTATTGCGCCACCAAGTTTGCCATCGAAGGGCTCACCAAATCGCTGGCCGCCGAGCTTCCCGACGGCATGGCGGCCGTGCCGCTCAACCCGGGCGTGATCAATACCGAAATGCTGCAAAGCTGCTTCGGCAGCGGAGCGGGCGCTTACCCCACGCCCGACCAATGGGCTCGACAGGCGGTTCCCTATATTCTTGGCCTGGGGGCCAAGGAGAATGGCCAATCCGTTTCGGCGCCTTGATTGGGGGGCCATGTTCGCTACCGGTTATTCGCCGCACTTCCCACAGGATTTCGCAGATGAACGAAGCCTCGCATGCTTCTGGCAATTCCTCCAGCAATGAGCCCGAGGGCGCAGCCTGGGGGCCGCTCAATGGGTATCAGCGGCGCGTGGCGGCCGCCATTGTGGAAAAGGCCAAGACCACGCCGAATGCCTACCCCATGAGCCTGAACGCCATCCGCGTGGCCTGCAACCAAACCAGCAATCGCGATCCGGTGATGGAGCTGGACGAAGACCAGGTGCAAGAAACGCTCGATGAGCTGCGCGAGAAGAATATTGTGCTCGAAGTGCATGGGGCGGGTCGCGTGCCCAAGTACCGGCACATGCTGTACGAGTGGTTGGGCGTGAATAAGCTGGAAATGGCCATCATGGTGGAGCTGCTGCTCCGCGGCGCCCAGACCGAAGGCGAGTTGCGCAGCCGCGCTGCCCGCATGGAAACCTTTCCCGACTTGAACGCCCTGCGCGTGGTGCTCGAAGGGCTCAAGGCTCGCAAGCTCGTGATCCCGCTCACGCCCGAGGGTCGGGGGCACATGCTCACCCATGGGTTATATGAGCCGCGGGAAATGGAGCGGATTCGATCCAACTACTCCCACGCCGGAGACCCTTTGCCGGTCGGTGGAGCGGTGGCTGGCCCCGAGCCGACCGTGTCGCGTGCGGTAGCGAATTCTCCGGCCCCTGCGTTTTCCTCAAATTCCGCCAGCGCGGCGCCAGTCAGTGCGGCTCGCGGCTCGGCGCCCGTGGGCGAGGCGGCGGCTCTGGAAAAGGCGCTGCGCGCGGCCACCGAAGACCTTCAGGCCAGCCAGCGAGAATTGCAGGCTCAAGTTCAAGAGCTACGCGGCCAGGTAGAAGAATTACGCGACCAATACGAGCGGCGGATAGCCTCGTTGGAGCGGTTTCGCGACGATGTGGGGGGCTGAGAGGTCCATTCGCCAGTCGTTGCTCATTCAAACGGGCTTTTCAGAAACATCGACTGATGTGTTGCATTTTGTGTGAACTGCATTACAGTCAAACCCATGCTGCGCGGTCATAACAACACGCGGTTAAGCGACCCCGGTCCGTGTTGGTCCGGGGAAATCGAACGGAGCGACGTACGGCATTGGCCCGTAACGATTCGTCGAACCCCACCCCCTAGGAAACGAGGACACCATGAAAAGAATGACGACCCTCTGTGCGGCCGTGGCCCTGAGCTTCTGTGCCACCGTGGTTGCCGAAGAAACCAAGTCCGGCTTGCAGCCCGGCGATGCGATTGGCGCCTTCGACGTGGTCAAGGTTGCCGGCGCCGAAGCTGACGGCATCGCCCTTGGCAAAACCCTGTGCTACCGCTGCAAGTACGGCTCCCGCCCCATGGTGATGGTCTTCACCCGCAATCCCGAAGAGGTTTCGGGCCTGATCGCCAAGCTGAACTCGGCTGTTGAAAAGAACAGCGGCAAGCAGCTCAAGGCCTTCGTCAACGTGCTCGGCGAAGATCGTGACTCGGCTGAATCGGCTGCCAAGAAGCTCGGCAGCAAGAGCGACGCCGTGCCCGTGGTGGTGCCCGTTGAATTCGAAAACGGCCCCGGCGACTACGGTCTGAACGCCAAGGTCAACACCACGATCATCATCGCCAGCGGCAGCAAAGTGCAAGCCAGCCACGCCATCAACACCGTGGATGACGCCGCCACCGCCAAGATTTTGGCCGACGTGGAAAAGCTGGTGAAGTAAGCTCTTTTTGAGCGAATGGCGGGCGATTGAACTCCCAGTGCCTCGCCCGCACATCGATTTTCACCGAGAACCGCGCTTTCAAAAGTTGGAAGCGCGGTTCTCTTTTTTTGATTATGCTGGTGAGATTGTGCCACCAGAGCGCAAGTCAAAGCTGACCCCCTGGTTCTTTTTCAAGAGACGGTTCGTGACCACGTACGTACTGCGGATTGACTGCCCCGATGAAAAGGGCCTGGTCTATAAGATTACCGGCGTGCTCTATCATGCCGGCTATAGCGTGATCAGCAACCAAGAGTACGTGGATCCGTCGAGCCGTCACTTCTTTATGCGAACGGCGTTCGCCGGCGCCACCTCGCCCGACAATCTCGTGGCGTATCTCAAACAGATTCTGCCGGCGACCGCCGACGTGCGCCTGACGACCTCCGCCCCGCAACCGGTCGTGGTGATGGTCACCAAGGAGCCGCATTGTTTGGGCGACTTGCTGGTGCGGCATGCCTATGGGGAGCTGCCGGCCATCATTCGGGCCGTGGTTGGGAATTACGATACGCTGGCCCCGCTCGCGGAACGTTTCGGCATCCCGTTCCACACCATTTCGCATCGCAATCGGGATCGCGAGACTCACGAGGCCGAGTTGTTGGAGGCGCTGGCGCGGTACGAGCCGGAATACATTGTGCTCGCCAAGTACATGCGGATTCTCAGCCCCGCCTTTGTGGCGAAATATCCCGAGCGGATCATCAACATTCATCACTCGTTTTTGCCGGCGTTCGTGGGCGCCAAGCCGTATCATCAGGCATTTGAGCGGGGCGTAAAAATCATCGGCGCCACGGCCCATATTGTGACCGACGACCTCGATACCGGCCCGATCATTGCCCAGGGCGTGCAATCGGTGGATCACTCGCAGACCGCCGCCGACATGGCGCAGGCCGGTCGCGACGTGGAAAAGATCGTGCTGGCGAAAGCCCTACGGTTGACGCTCGAAGAACGCGTGATCCTGCACCGGAATCGGGCGATTGTGTTCGAATAGCAGTCATGCGCTGCTCGCATGTTTACTTGTCGAGCTGATTCATCACTTCCTGGGCTTTCAGCTTGACGCCCGCGGGAAGGTGGGGCGCATCGCGCAGTCGCTGCACGGCTTCGCGAATCTGCGCGCGGTCGAAATCGGTCTTCGCGGCCAGCAGTTGTTCCACCGCCCGCAGGCCGTTGACCTGGATCAAACTGCGTTTGTATTCTTTGGCGGCATCTTTTTCGTTATCGAGGCCGGCGCGCTGCTCAGGGTCCAGCATATCGATCAACACCGGCGCCGCAGCCAGGTTGCCCATGCGGGCCAGGCCCGTGGCCGCATTGAAGCGGGCATCGATATTGGGTTCACGAAACACGTCGGTCATGGCCACGAGCTGCTTTTCAGCTTCGGCGCCGCCGTAAATTCCCAAGGCAAAAGCCGCGCGATAGCGCACGCTACCCTCGGGCTCCGATGGTTGCGAAGCGAGTTCCAGCAGCGTCGCCAACAACCGGGGGTCGGCAAAGTCTGGCTGATTTTTGCGAATGTTGTCGACGAGCAGCGCGAGCGCCTCGATTGCCGCTAGCCGCACAATGAGTTGATTCTGGTTGTCGCCCGAGGGGGTTGTCGCCACGGTCATGAGCACCGGCAGACCGGTCGGCACTTCAAACTCACCAAGTGCCTTGCACAAGAACACGCGGAACTGGACTTCATCGACGGTAGCTGGCTGATCGGTGCTGCCCAATTCTCGGCCCAGTCGATCACTTAGAAGCTTGGCCACGCGACCGGCCACTTCTTCGTTTTTGCGCAGCTCGGGGCGGCCACGCAGTTCTTGCACAAAGTCGTGGGCACGCTGCCAGCTATTGGCCGCGCCGCGTTCCATGTCGTCGAGATAGGATTGCGGATTGCTGCCGAGGTGGACCAGCCAGTCGAAGGCGAATACCACCGACACCACCACGCTCACAATGATTGCCGGAACGACGAACAGTTTGATGATGAACCCGGCACTGGGCGGCTCCACCGGCGGCAAGAGATCGTCGGGATAACTCGACTGGGAGCGGGGGGGTTCGGGGGGACGGCTGGTTTCCGACATGCTCGCGCTTCTTTGGTGTTGGTGGAATGGCGGAGGACGCGCGGGGAGGTTAGTTTCTTGCTCGTTATCATCTCTGCAAGCTGCGGAGAACTTTAATGCCTCAGTGTTCGTTTGCGGTTTACCCGCGTTAAGTATTTTCTCCGCGGTGGTTACGGAGAAAAATGTTTGGCAATCTTGCGACCTACCGCGGTTCCCCTCGTCGGCATACACTCGCAGGCCGGCAGCCCGTACATTTGTGGAAACCCCGCGCTCGCGCGCCAGGGTGGTTTCTTCCCGCTTCCATAAGTTTAAGAGGTACCGGAGAGCCGTCAACGTGCGCCCCCCACCCGACGTGGTCGCGGCGGCCCGCATTCGTTCGATTCTGGGCCATTGTTTGGCAGATTTCCGTAATTCTCGCTCCATCACCATGCAATTCCTCGCCTGTACGCTCGAAACGCCCGCAGCCAACCTGGCCTTGGATGAAGCCCTGTTGGGCGTGGCAGAAACCGGCGACGAGCCGCGAGACGTGTTGCGGATTTGGGAGTCGCGACAGCCGATGGTGGTGGTGGGCCGAGCCACGCGGCTCGAAGAAGAAGTGAAGGTCGACACCTGCCGGGAGTTGGGAATTCCCGTGTTGCGGCGAACCAGCGGCGGGGCTGCCATCGTGGCGGGGCCAGGCTGTTTGATGTATTCGGTGGTGCTGAGCTACGAGTTGCATCCCGAAGTGCAGGCCATCGATCGGGCTCACGGGTTTGTGCTGGAACGGGTGATATCCGCCCTGCGGCAACTGAATTTTCCCGCCCAGCGCGACGGCACGTGCGACGTGGTGGTGCACGGTCGCAAGGTTTCGGGCAATAGCTGCCGCTGCCGCCGCCGAGCGCTGCTGTACCATGGCACATTGCTGTACGCCTATCCATTGAGCCTGATTTCCACCTGCTTGAAAATGCCTCCCCGGCAGCCCGACTATCGCCTCCGCCGGCCTCACGACGACTTTGTGGGCAACCTCACGGGCGTCACGCCGCGGCAGTTAGAAGACAGTTTGCGAACCGCCTTCGGGGCGATTGAAATTCTGCCCTCGTGGTCGCGCGAGGCGGTGAATGAACTGGTGGCCGAGAAGTTCGAGAACCCGGAATGGAACCTTTTGCGATAGCAGTGCCGTCGCTGCCATTGGCATTGCCTTGGTTCGCCGTTCGCGCGTACTATTCCCCTCGCGACATTCTCAGAGGGGCGATTCGTGGATTTCGCGAACGCTTGTCCGGCGACCGATCAAGCATAAGGAATGAACCATGCTCGCGCAGAAATACGATCTCTGGTTGGCGCTCGCCGTGGTGGTAGGGCTTGCCAGCCCACTGGCTGCGCAAGACTTTCAATCGCCTTCGGCTCAGCCGTATCAGCCCTATCCGGTTTACCAACCAATGCCTGCCGCGGCGGTGCTTTCGCCGCAGACGGCCACGATTCAATCGGCGACCCAGGTGTTGACGGACGTCACGGCGATTCCGGAAGGGGGCATCCCCGGGAATCTGATTGCGAAGGCGCATGCCGTGGCGATCATACCCGGCGTGATCAAGGTGGGCTTCATCGCCGGCGTGCGGCATGGCCATGGTGTGATTATGGTGCGCGATGCCCAAGGCGCCTGGAGCGCTCCGCAGTTTGTGTCGCTGACCGGCGGCAGTATCGGCTTTCAGGCCGGCGCGCAGTCGACCGATGTGGTGCTGGTTTTCAAGAGCCCTGAAACCGTGGCCGCCATGTTGCGGGGTAAGATCACGCTGGGGGCCGATGCCGCCGTGGCTGCTGGCCCCGTGGGCCGCCGCGCCGAAGCCGCCACCGACTTGCAGCTCAAAGCCGAAATCTTTTCTTACTCGCGCAGCCGGGGCCTGTTTGCCGGCGTGTCGCTCGATGGGGCCTCGCTCAAGACCAACGCCGAAGAAACCACGGCCTACTATGCCGCGGGCGTGCCCGAGGCTTCGCTCCAACTGGTGGAACTGGTCACCAAGTTGGCGCAAGCAGGAACGCCGCAACCGGCGATGGAAGGGGGCGCTCAATTGGTGCCCGTGCCCAGTCAACCTGTGGTCGAAGCGCCTGGCGTGGTGCTGGAACAACCCAACATGGCGCCGGTTCAGACGCCTTCGGCCGTGCAGCAACTCGGCGGAAGCTGGCAGAATTTGGCAGGCAAACTCGACGACCAGTGGCGAAACTACCTGGCCCTGCCGCCCGACGTGTTCGCTCCCGGCGCCGCCCCCAGCGTGGAATCGCTGGCCAAGTCGCTGCAAAATTACGAAAGCGTGGCCGCCAACCCGCAGTATCGCGCTTTGGCGGAAATACCAGAATTCCAAACCACGCTGCAACTGTTGCGCGGCAGTATTGTGGAACGCGTGAAGGCGCCCATTGCTGGTTCCGGCCTGCCGATGCTGCCTCCTCCGCCGCGGCAATAATTGCCGTAGGGTGATGATGGTGGGCCGCTGGGGACGTTAGCCTTGTGGCTTGGCGACAAGCAGTTTTTCGTCGCCCGGTTCAAAGGTGTCGGGCTGCGGCGTGTCGGCGGTGATGCGTTTCCACGATTTGCCGTTCTCGCGGAACTTGCGGAAGTCCACCGCCTGGTAAGCCACGTTCAGATGCGGGGTTTCCACCGCTTTGCCCGCGGCGTGCGACTGCATGGCCGCCTGGAGCGCCCCGCTCACCAGCAGCGTGCGCTCCACCGGGTACGGCGGCTGGCCGGTCTTGAACATGTGCTGGATGGAGTGCGAGAGGGCCTTGAACAGGCAGCGGTTACCCCAAGGGCCGTTGAACAGGGCCGTGGCGACCGGCTGTTCCTGGCCTCGCAGTTTCAAGGCAATATCCCAGCGATCGCTGGAACTTCCATACTTGAGGACGGTGGCGCGAAAACCGTCGCGATAGGTCACCACCAGGGCGTGATTGCCGGGGTTGTTGACATCCGAGGCCGGATGGCGCGGGATGTTGCGGCGGATGGGCCGGTCTTGTCGCACCACGTCCATCTTCTGCTCGGCTGTCAGCGCGGCTTCCACCAAAGCCTGGGGCCAGGTGTTGCTTTGCAGGGCTGCCTGGAAGCGGTCGCCGGTCAGCATTTCAATCCTGGCGATGCCCGTTTCGCCCCCGGCGCGCAATTCCACAAAAGACTGCAAGAGTTCCAATCCGTGGAAGTCGTACGATTCCATGCCGCCGCCATGAATGGCCACGGCCTCTTCAATCTGGCTGCCGGGCGGAAGATTCAGCTTGGGCCGCCGCTCCGCGAGCGGCACCGAACTGCCAGCCAACAGCGGGATGTGCAGCCGCCGCGCGGTATCGTACATTTCCTTGGCCCAATCCCAACGATACGACAGATGCTTGTCGTTGAAGATCGGCGCGCCGCGGCCCGACTGCTCCATCACGGCCACGATCTGATCGAAGAATTCTTTGCGAGGGTACATCCGCTGCCCGAGCTCGTTGTCGGGGTAATCGCCGTGCTCTCCGATCAGCAGCACGCCATCCACGGCCAGCGACTTCCCGCCGCAAGCCACGGCCCCGGCAATCGAATCGTAGAGCGGGATCTCGAACTTCTTGGAGATTTCCCGAGCCATGTCGTTGCCGGGAAACTGGTCCGCGTAAAACGAAACCACATCGCAGCCGGGGTCGACCAGTTCCCCGCTAAACAGGTACGGCTCGATAAAGTTTTCCAGAATGTTGTAGGCGTGCGAGCGGAAGCGCAGTTCGGTGAAAACGGCCGCGATTTTGGGGCGACGGTTGGCTTTACTCGGTGTGGGTTTGCTTTCTTTCGCTTCCAGACCAAGGCCGCCGCAAGTCGACCAACCGGCCACCACCGCCGCCGCGCTGCCGGTTTGGGTTAAGAACTGTCGCCGGGTGGAGTTGCCGCCATGGTTGTCGGGATGGGAGTGACTCATGGTGGGGGAGTGGCTCCTGGTGCGGATGCGGTTGGTGCGGAGGGAAGACCGGCTGGGAAGACGACCCGAGTATAGGCCGGGCGGGTGGGCCAAACCACATAAAGTTGGTGGCTGGTAGCTAGTGGCTGGTAGCTGGTTGCTGGTGGTTGGTAGCTGGTAGCTGGTGGCTGGCGGGGTTTGGCTTTCCAATTTCTGGCGAGAGGCCCATGTTGAGGCCAGATAGTGAGGAGCTTTCTCTTGAGTGGAGCCCACGGCGGGGGATAAAATTTGCTAACGCCTATGCCTACGGCCTCGCCACCCTTGTCGGTTCCGTTATTCCCTTGGAATGCCTTCCCCGTCATGCTCTCGTCGATTGAACAGATTGAAAGCGTCATTGCCAACTATCAGAAGGCAACCGAAGCCAATCGCAACACGCCTGGTCGCGTGGGCAATGTGGTGGAGATCACCCCTGAGTTGGCCGACGAGGTGATGATCACGGCCGACCTCCATGGCAACCGCCGCAACTTTATCGCCATCCGCCGGCTGGCCGCGCTGGAGAAGAACCCGCGACGGCACTTAATCATGCACGAGGTTTGCCACGGGGGCCCCACTTACCCTGGCAATGGCGGCTGCATGTCGCACGGCATGCTCGAAGACGTGGCCCAAATGAAGGCCGATTTTCCGCGGCAGGTCCACTTCATTTTGAGCAATCACGAGTTGGCCGAACTCACGGACTACCCGATTCTCAAACAAAAGAAGATGCTCAACCTGCTGTTCCGGCTTGGCATGCAAGAGGCTTACGGGCCGGCCGCCGATAAAGTGCGCGAGGCTTCGCTGCCGTTTTTGAAGAGCTGCCCCCTGGCAGTGCGTCTGCCCGGCAAGGTGGTGGTTTGCCACAGCGCGCCGGCCAACTTCGACGCCCAGCGATTCGATACGAGCATTTTCGACCGGCCGCTGGGACCTGAGGATTACATCGAACACGGAGACGTGTTCAATCTGGTGTGGGGGCGCGACTACCGACCAGAGAACGCGGCGGCCTTTGCCAAAGCCATCGACGCCGAAGTGCTGATCCACGGCCATGAGCCTTGCCCCGAAGGCTACCAGGTGCCTAATGACAAGCAGATCATCATCGATTGCTGCGGGGCCAAGGCCAGCTATTTGATGGTGCCAACGGATCGGGCGTTTACGCACGCCGAGTTGGTGAAACGGATTACGGCGTTGCCGACTTCTTAGGCTCTAAGGCGCTGCCGACGGCGCCCAAATGTGCAGTCGATCACGATCCAATATGGCCAATGCTTTGCCCTCGCCGAGCACCGCCAATTTGGGCGTGCTGGCGACAGGCACTTCCGCGAGCAACTTGCCGGTATTGAGATTCCAGAGCGTTACCTGGGGCGTAGGGACGGAGTTGTACCCCGCGAAGAGTTGCGAGGCAGGATCGTAGGTGGCAGTGTACAGCGGCGGTAGTCTCTTTCGCAGATTGTCGCTCAGCAAACGGATTTGGGAACTTCTGGTATCGAGTACGCCCACGCCGGTGTTGGTGAGCACGACGATGCCGCTGCCGTCTTTGGTAAAACCGATCGGGCGACAGGGCCAATTCATGGTTTGCTCGGCGCCCGTTTTCAGATGGATCAGGCGACACACGGAAGTGCGGTCGGTCATTTGAACCGACAAGGGAATCAGCACCTGGTCGCCATCGGGGTGGAAGATAAGCTCCCTGCCGTTGGTCGTGGCATCGAGATTGAAGGTGCGTTTCCGCTCAAGGCTGGGCAACTCAAAAACGGACAGGGCCTTTTGTGCGCGCGATAGCAGGAACTTGCCATCAAGCGAGAAGCCCAGGTTCCCCGCATATTCCACGGCCGCAACCACGCCCAAGTGGCCCTTGCCGCGCATATCCACGACATTAATGGCCCCGGCGCTGTTCCATGCCAGCAGGTTGCCATCGGCCGACATGGCTGGCGCCGTGAGCGAATTGACCGGGGGCGTGAATTCCCAGAACTTTTTGCCGTCTCCTATGTCGTAGGCGGCAACCTTCGATTCGAGCCAGCTAAACATGGCCAACGAATCACCCGAGGAAGTGATGATGTAGTTGCTCCAGTAGCGGGTGGGAGTTCCCGCGCGCACCCACGGTTTGGCGAGGGAGGCCGGCGTGACCGGCGCGCGCTGACCCAGGGGTAAGGTCTCGGGCAATCCCGCTGCTTGAACGGGCGACCATTCGGCGGCGAAAATTTGCCCATGGTGCGACTTTCCCGAGGAGTCGGTCAGCACATTGCCCGAGCCATCGTCGCAGTGATAGAGCGCCAGGGTTTGTGGATCGGCCTCGAACCGGGGCTGGGGAGTAAAATCACTGGAGTACCGGGCGACGCTGGAAATACGAATCTCGTCGATATTTCCACGAAAGTGATCGCTGAGTTGCGGCACCGAAGCCGCGCCGATCAAGAACTGATTGAACGCCAGGGCATTGCTGTTGCGCGGCGCGGTTGCGACCCGCTTGCCGTTGACGAACAGCCGCAGCTCTTCGTCGGCCCAAACTCCAGCGATATGTTGCCATCCCCGCAAAGTCATTGCCGCGGCAGCCATGGATTGCCAACTGCCATTCTCAAGAACATGACCACAGCGCCACTCCGTCGATTCTTGTCCGCCCAGGTAAACGCCCGGACCCATTACAATGGCGCCGCGGTTGGCCGAGTGCCGCGACGGCAGCACATAGGCTTCGATCGTGAGCGGACCCTTGGTAGGGATCTTGAAATTGGGGACGCTGACGTAGCCCCGGTTTAAGAGTTCAAGGCTGTAGTTAACCTGGCCTGGGGCGCCGGCCGAAACGAACCAAGTCTCGCCCGATTGGGAACCGATGCCAGAAGATACGGGGAGTTGAGGTGAATTGGGAATGGGGGTGGACGACGCGATGCTGACAGAGCCCGTTTGATTACTTGCATCCGACTTGATTGCAACCAACGCCACGCGGAAACCCAGGCAGCGATTTCGGAAGGTTGGTTCAATGCCATCGCGAAAACTACAAGTGCAAGCGTCGGCGCCGTCTGACCAACATCCACCCCGGCGCACGCGTTTCTCACCTATCGCCGTAGTTTCAGGATCTATTCCTCCGGCTAACGATCCTCTAAGCCAATCACGGCACCATTCACGCAGGTTACCGTGCATGTCGAAAATTCCCCACGGATTGGGACGCTTCTGACCTACCTGGTGCGGAAAGGGTTGCCCGCCGAGAAGTGCGTTTTGTTTGTACCACGCATATTGGTCCAACTGAGATTCGTCGGAGAAGGAGTATGTGCTAGTGGTGTGTGCCCGACAGGCGTATTCCCATTGTGCTTCGGTCGGAAGCGCGTATTTCCAGCCCAATGGTAGTCGGCTGGCGGCGCGTTCCGTTTCTGTCAACTTGTTGCAAAACTCGGTGGCATCTTCGTAGCTCACAAAGCTTGCGGGGTAGTCGGAGCCTTGCGGTACAGAGGAATCTGCTCTCCAAGGCTCAGTTCCAATCACAGCTTGCCACTGGCTTTGGGTGACTTCGGTTTTACCAACCCAAAAGCCTGACGAAAGCGTGACATCGACCGCACTCGTGCGATCACCCATCTTAAATGAGCCGGGAGGGCACCAAACCATTTTTAGCTGCAAAGAATTGTCGTCCCGCTCGTCACCCGCAGCCGAACCGTGGATGGATGGTGGTTGTGTTGATGAACCAGCTCGCGGTTGGGTCAACTCTGGAGGAAGGTCGTTCAGATCGATGGTGAAAATCAAAGACCCGTCGGCGGCGACGGTGCGAACGCTCGTTGGCGGCGCGGTTGGCGTGGTTGGCATAGGGGGCGTGACTGGCGTGCCGCCGGGAGTCGAAGGTGTGCCGCCCGGTGTCGAAGGAGTCGAAGGCGTGCCACCGGGGGTGACGGGCGTGCCTGGGCCGGGGTTGTTCTCGGCCACCTGCTTGGGCTGGAGCGACACCTTCAGCAGTTCTTCCCCACCTTTGCTGATCGTGAGGTTTTGGCTATGGATGGTGAAGCCATCTTTGGTCACGGTGATCTGTTTGCTGCCCGGCTTGACGCTGAGTTGCACCTTTTTTTGCCCCGAGGCGTCGGTGATTTCGACCGTGCCCTGGTCGTCGAGCACTTTGACCACCGCGCCGGGCTCGTTGACTTCCACGACCAAGGTGCCTTCGCTAGTTGGCAGCAGGAACACCACGGCTGCCGCCGCGATCGCTGCCAGTATCACCAGTCCCCCCACGATGGGCAGCCACGAGCCCCGCGACTTGCGGTAGGCGACCGAAACGGGCGTGTGTTCGGCATGGATTTGCGGCTGTGGGACCAACTCCGCGGTCAGCATTTGGCTGTGGTCGGTGGAGTCGCCCATGCTGGCCAGGGTGTTGTCGGGATGGGCGCCGTGAACTTGAGGCGGCGATTGCAACCGCGGCTGAGCCAAACCGCTCAGGGAGGGCATCGACAGACCGCTGCCCGAAAGCGAATCGGCGTTCCAGCCTTCCAAGACCGACACACCGGGGTCGATGGGGGGCGGCCCGCTGGGGGCGGCGCACGTTTCCAAAGCAGCGATCAGCTCCGTCATATTCGCGAAGCGACCGTCGGGCGACTTGGCCACCATGCGGGTAAAAATAGCTTCTAGCCCGGGGCTGACATCGGGGCGAACTGCCCGAAGCGACGGGATCGGCCGCTCGCGATGGGCAATGAGGGTTTCGACCAGGGTAGAGCCCTCGTAGGCCGGCCGGCCGGTGAGCAAAAACCAGAGCGTCATCCCCAGGCTGTAGATATCGGAGCGGGCGTCGGTGTTTTTGGTGTTGAGCGATTGCTCGGGCGCCATGTAATTGACGGTGCCCATGATCTGGCCGCTCTCGGTCAGGTCGGCATCGCCGGTGGCGTCGAGCCGGGCCATGCCCAGGTCAAGGATGCGGACAACCCCGTGGCGGTCGAGCAGCAAATTGGCCGGCTTGATATCGCGGTGAATCACGCCCTGCGAGTGGGCGTAGGCCAGGCCCTTGGCGGCCTGCATCACACAATCCGCGGCTTCGGCCGGCGGCAAGGGACCCTTTTGGGCAACCAACTGCGCCAGGTCGGCCCCCTCCACGAACTCCATTACCAAAAAGTGGGTTTGATTGACTTCGTCGGCATCGTAGGCGGTGACAATATTGGGGTGCGTAAGCCGCGCGGCCGCTTTCACTTCACGATGAAACCGCTCGATGGCCCCGGGCGTTTTCACCACGCGAGAAAACAACACCTTCAGGGCGACAATCCGATCCATCCGCCGGTGACAGGCTTTGAGCACCATGCCCATGCCCCCCTGGCCCAGTTTGTCCATCACCACATAATTGCCAAGAACCAGATTGGCCCCCTTGCCCTGGTACACGGCCTTGGCCTGATAGGGAGTGAGCTTGCCGAGCCGGATCAGCTCTTTGGCCAGCGCCGTGGGATCTTTGGGCCGCTGCTCGGGCGGCATGCCCTCGATAACGGCGGTGAGCTCGGCCTGGGGAAGGAGCCCGCACTCGGTGAGTTGGGCCATGAATTGTTCGAGCGAAACTTGCATGGGACTGCCCTGACTTCGTGAGGTGGACGTTCGGGGCATTGTAACAAGAAACGGGGGGTAACCGCACGTTATTTGGGGGGTGAGCACGGCGTCCGGTCAAATTCCCTCAAACAAGACCCCGACGAGGGCCGTTACAAACCGTGAAATCGCCAGGGCCGGTCGTAGCTGGCGGCAGGTCGCGGCAGAAAATTTCGAGGCACTTGCAACGTTCAAAGCGTGGCGTATAATTTCCCATCTCACCCAATTAATTGGGGCCGTAGCTCAATTGGTTAGAGTACCGGACTGTCGATCCGGTGGTTGCGGGTTCGAGCCCCGTCGGCCTCGTTTGTAACGCTCGTTGTCAGCAGTAGACAGCGAGCGTTTTTTCGTATCTTCAGCGCACTTCCGCCCACCGCTCGGTGACTGGGGTTTGACTCTCTCCCTGCGGGCGAGCATCCTGCAGGGCAGCACCGTCGGTTAAGTGGACTTCCACAAACTTTACGGAAGGAAGGGCTAACGTGAGTTTTGACCTTTTTTACATGTCGAGTCACTTTGGAAGCGAGCCAGTTGAACAAAAGAACGTCTGGACTGGCGAAGTGCAAAAGTTCCGGCCCAGTTTGCCCCTGACCCCAGACGAACTTTCTGCCGTTCAAAATTTGCTGCGTGAATCCGCGCCAACTGGGCCAGGCGACGAGGGTTGCTACGTCGTGACGCTTCCCAATGGCGGCGTTGCGGAAGTGTTTGGCGACGATTTGAGCCGCGGTTTCATGGTTGCGGTTCGAGGTGAGTTCTCTCCGGCTTTCCTCGAGTTACTGTACCGCCTATTGAAAGACGGCAACTTGCTTTTGCGTCCTGCCATGGAGGACGCGGTGACGATTGGAGCGAACGAAAGCAGCTTTGACGAGATCCCGGACGACATGCCGCAAAAGGTCGTCTGCAATTCAGGCAAAGAACTGGGGGTGCTGCTGTCCAACGGACTCGATTCGCCACGAACTTGCCAGCGTCGATAACGCCCGCCCTTAGGGTACTGGGCGAACCTCGCATGCACCAACGTACGCAGATGGATTGTTCGAGCGGTTTTCGGGCGATGATTTTGGCGTTTAGCGAGTCCCGGGCGGGCAGGTCCGGTTATTTGGACGCTTCAATCCGATAGAGGTGCGTCTTGGTGCGGACGAAGAGCGCATCGCCCGAAACGGCGGCCGAGGCCATGCAGCCGCCGTCGAGCTTGTTGGTGGCAATCAATTCAAACTCGGGGCCTGATTTGATCACCTTGGTTTCGCCGTCTTCGTCGAAGAAGTAAACGCGACCTTGCGAGTAGAGCGGCGAGGCCGAAAACTTGCCGCCCAGCCGTTTGGTCCACAACTCTTCGCCCGTTTTGGCGTTCAGGCCAGCGGCAATACCGTCGTCGTTCACCAGGTAGAGCTCGTCACCCACCAGCAACTGCGAGGGACGCGTGGGCGAGGTGCGCGAGAACTTCCAGGCAATGTGGCTATCGGTCACGTCGCCGCTGCCGCCCGGCTTAACCGCAAAGGTTTTGATGCCGCCGGCGGCCGTGTTGGCGTAGATCAGGCCGTGGCCATACAGCGGCCGGGCCGCGGCGTTCATGCCGCCGCTATAGGCCCGCCAGAGTTCTTCGCCCGTGCGAGGATCGTAAGAAACCGTGGCCGAGGCACTAGGGCTAATGAGCTGCAACTTGCCGTCGATTTCGAACACGGTGGGGGTGCTGTAAGCCTTCTTGATGTCGCCGTTGTCGATCCGGTATTCCAGATCGCGGTCTTTCTTCCAGACGGTTTTGCCCGTGGCCTTATCGAGCGCCACCAGGTACTGGAGGTCGAAGCCATCGAAGGTGAGAATCAGCAGGTCTTCCCAAAGGATGGGCGACGAGGCGGGCGCGCGGTGGTGATCGCAGGGCAAATCCTGGCGAACCCACAGGGGCTTGGCCGTGGCCGTATCGAGGCACGCGGTGCCGTAACTGCCGAAGTGAATGTACACGCGGCCCTCCTCGATGGCGGGCGTACACGAGGCGTAGCTGTTCATTTCGGGGCAAAAGCCAGGCTCTTTCACGTCGAACAGTTTGAAGTCGTGTAGAACCTTGCCCGAGGTTTTGTCGACGCAAATGACCGACATTGCATGACCCTCGGGCGTGGCGGTCGTCATCCAGATTTGGTTCCCCCAAATGACCGGCGACGACCAGCCTTTGCCGTGGATGGGCGTTTTCCAGGTGACGTTTTCGGTTTCGCTCCAAGTCAGCGGAAGCTTGGCGTCGGCCGCGTGGCCATCGCCGCTGGGGCCGCGAAACTCGGGCCAGTTCTCGCCAGCTTGAGCGACCGCGAAACAACTCATCAACGCCAGGGCGGGCAGAAATCGTGGAAACATAGGCTTTGGATATGGCTATGGGGCAGGATCGGTTTGAATCGCCATGCGCAGGGAGCGTGGGCGGGGATTGCGAACACAACGACGGGGTGGTTAGTCCACCGCCGCCGTTCACCTTACTATATTACCACGATGAATCTCGGGGCGGGAATGGTTTACTCGGCCGGTTCGTCGGTTGCCCGCTCGGCGACAAACAACTGGGTGAACTCGCCGTCGTTCACGTTGAAGTAAATCCGGCGACTGTCGGCGCTGAAGATGGGGTGCGGATGATTGCCTCGCCAGGAGCGGGCGCCGCCGGTTTGGCTGAAGCGATGAATGATTTCAAAACGATCTTTGCCGCCGCGAAGATCACACACAAAAATGCCCCATTCGCCCGGCTGCCCGCCGAAGGCGTCGAGGCGGCCATCGGTGACCAGCAACTTGCCGTCGGGGCTAATCGAAGGGTGGCTGCCCGAGGGCTTGGGGATTTCGGGAATATCGGTTCGCTGGCCGCCGTGGTCGGCATCGAACAGCATGTTGCCCACTTCCACAATGTGCCGCGAGTCAGGGTGCCAGGCGGGGTGCCCCCATTGTTGCCGCATGAACAAGAACTTCTCCTGGGCCAGGTCATACACGAACGTGCCTTTTCGCACGCTGGCCTGCTTGCTGCGGAAATCATTTCCGCCCGAACCGGCCGCCAGCTTGAAAAACAGTCGCTGGCGATTAGGGCTCACAACGGGAAAGAACATGGAGATGGCGTTATCGCCGTACATCTCTTTCAACTGCTCACCGTATTTGGCCTGAAGTTGCTCCATTTTGATGACTTGCCGCAACTCGCCGGTTTCCACATTGGCCAACTCAATACCGCGGTGCGGGCCGGGGTTCCAGTGGCAGCCGTACAGCGGAAGTTCGTCGTCGCTGGGGTTGCCGAAGCCAATCTGGCGGTCGTGCGCCACCGTGGTTTGCTTGCCTGAGTTCAAATCGACCGTGCAAACCCGCCACTGGTCAGAACGCACTTCGTGATAGGCCACGCGACGACCGTTCGAGGTCCACTGTTGGCAAGCGGCGCGATGCGCGTCTTCCGTGGCAATATCTTTCGCGATCAACCGCTCCTTGCCGGTCGCCCGATCTTGCACGTAGAGATTGCCCAACTGAGCGTCGGGCGTGGTCGAGCCATAGAAAACCACCTGCGAGCCATCGGGGCTTTCGGGGCAGGTGAGATAATAGCTGTGAATGGTATGCCGGCCTGGCACGGTCGATACCGGCCGCACCTGCGCGCCGGTTCGCCAGGCCGAGAGCGGATCGGCGGCGGTAGGATCAGCCGCGGGGCTCCTTGTCGCAAATGCCAGGCTCGCGGCCGAAATGAGCACAGCGGAGGCGAAGCGAACAGTCATGGGCGGCGGTTCCTGAAGGGGGGAGAGGCAGGTTTTCCATCGCGCTTAACGGCCTAACCGCGAAGCGAAACAGAATGGTGGGGGAGCGCAATGCGCGGCGATGCATGCGGATTACCTCTTCTCAATCATACCCGCCACCCGTTTGGCCATGCCAGCGGATCTTGCCCTGAGAAAACGAAGAACGCCCGCCTCGGAGCGATGTCCGAGGCGGGCTATCCTGCTTCACCCCATCGTTGCTTGTTACGGTCCCCGTGAACCGTTCTTCCCTTCAATCGCACTGCCAATCGTTTGGCCGGGGGTTACCGACCGATGTACAGGCCGAAACCGGGCGTGCGGATGCCAAAGCCGCTTTGGTACGGGTAATAAGCACGCGGTTGGTAGTAGTTGTAGCCGCCGTAAATACCGCGGTTGTAGTTGTACGACGGATAGTGGTTGTGATGGTGATGACCATGGTTGTGGTGCCCATGACTGTGATGGCCATGGTTGTGATGCCCACCGTGACCACCATGCCTACCGTGATTGCCATGTCCATGTCCATGTCCACCGCCACGGTAACCGTCGAACGCTTGGGCCTGGCTGCCGACGAACAGCAACATGGCGACGGCAAACACGCTTAAGAAAATGCGTTTCATGATTTCGTTCCTTTTGGTTTCAATACTTGGGGAGGTTTGCTGTCGGGCGAGTTCCCCTTCAGCACGAGAAACGTAAAACGCAGCCACCATGCCAAAGCCGGCGACGCTGGCGCTTTCAGCCCGATTCCGCGGTTTCTGCCGCGTTTTTGGCGGTTAGCTTCATTTCAATCCGCCTGCGGTGTTTCCACGACCGCAGGCAAGTGTCGTCGATTTGATATCGAGCGCCATCACAATGACTGCGCGCCAAGCGGGGGCTACGTCGCGCGCTCGCTCTCCACACCCTTCTTGTGAGGGGTTTTGTCCTGGCGAGGCTAAAAGCATCGGCCAGGTGCGTCTTTACAAGTGGGAACGAGAGGGCGAAGTTGGATGTCGCCCCCGCGCCGCCCGTTTCCCCTCCCCCGCAATTCAGGAAACGCACCTCGATGAAATCGCATCGCGAATACCTCACATTCAACGTGCCCGCCCGGATGGGTTTCGAGAACATCACCCCCCAGGTGGAAGAAATCGTCAGCAAAAGCGGCGTCCGCGAAGGCCTGGTGCTGGTGAACCCGACGACGAATGCACCTCACACCGATTTCCGTCGAGGGGGGTGAGCCCGTGAACCTCGATTGCCCATCGCTTGGCCCGATGATTCTTCTGGCCGGCAATCGGGAAGACATAAACTCCGCAGGGGCGACTGTCGGGCAGGCTCCCGTCGAACACTCGGTCAATTAGCCCCTTCTTGTCTTCGTCCGACATTTCTTCGATGTAATGGCTCGCCAGTCGAATTGTCGCTGCCAGCCTGGTCTTTTTTCGCTTGAGGACTTTTGTATCTCCGTCCGTCCACTGGGACAGCCAGTTGGCCGTCACGAGGGCCTGTTCCTTAATTGCATCAGCATCGGGAAGGTGGGAGACGGAATCACTCAGCTTATCCCGATCATCCAGCAGTTTGGCCTCCCGGGCTTTCAACTCGCCCAGTTTCTGTTCGGCCTGCTCATCACTGATGGCGTCCCGTTCGATCAAGTTGAGGATGCGATTCCTCGCTTTCTCGATTTTGCCAATCTCGATACTCACGTCGGCAATTCGCTTCCTGGCCTCTACGACCTTCTTGGAATTGGGTTGAGCCTCGCGAATGGCTTTTTCAATCGCGATCGGATTGCCGAAGGTCTCAAACAACAACTCCAATACAGTCGCCTCTAGTTGATCTGCCCGAACCCAGGGCCGGGGCTTTATGCCGCACTCTCGGCAGCGACTGCTGTGAGCGTGACGATAGTAATGGAGTTTGCAGTGGTTTGTTTGGCCAAACATTCCATAGCCGCACTTTCCACAAAACACTCGGCCCGATAACAAATAGTCGTGTTTGGGTTTGCCATGCAGATAGGTCTTGTTTGCTTGGCAACGCTTCCGAATCGCCTTGATCGTTACCTCAGGAAGCAATCGAGGGATGATATGAGGCACCACTTCCTCGATATTCAAGTCGCTGATGGTGAAACTCTCCTCCCATTGAGTTCCGCAACGCTGCATCAGCGTCTTGTGTAAGTTTGTGTGGTTGATGCCATATTCCGGGGCAAGATTGGCCAGCGACTCCCCCTGTAAATAGCGATGGGCACAATCCTCGACCATCGCCTTCTTTTCGGGAATCACATTCCATTTGCCGGTCTCTTTGTCGAATTGGCGACCGAAGGGCATCTTTCCACTGGTCGGTATGCCCCGTTTGGCTCTCTCGATGCGATTCAAGATGGACTTCTGCTTTTGGGTATTTGCCTGGAAAGCGTTGATCGTGGAAGCAATCGACAAGAAAAATCTTGCTTGAGGATCGAACAGATCGTATTCGGTCGTCAGCACGAAAAATCGAATGCCGTTGTCTCGGAGGATGTCGAGCCCAGTTTCATTCGCGACATTATCGCGGCTCCATCGTGACGGATCGGCCACGATAACGGCGTCGAAAGGCTTTCTTGCTTTCCTGGCATCGGCTAACAATGCATTGAGCTGTTCACGCTCCCAACCCGATGTTGCGTGTTCCTGCCCTGCATACTTCGTTGCGTGTTCCTGCCCTGCATACTTCTTAGTGATCTGTCCTTCAAGAGAAGCGACGGCCTGCCCAATTTGTTTATCCTGAGTGCGAAGCGACTCCCCCTGCTTTTCCTGTTTCTCCGTCGAGACTCGAATTAGAGCAGCGAACCGAAGGGGCTTATTGGAGTCTTGGCCATTCAAGCCAGAGTCTTGTTTGGGCATAGTTTCCTTAACCTATCCCTTGACCTGCGAGGAAGAAATAAAGGGGGCGGCTGACCAATCCGGTCAAGGAGAAGATGGTCCTGCTTAGGAGGCCAATCCCGAGCAGTGCCGCCCGAACTCGATCTTAGCGCCGGGGGGGCTTTATGGCACGGGTTGCACCGATTTGAACCCGCCCCACCGGCTCAAGACTCGAAGTTAAGAGGTTTGCCTGCGATCAGTACATTCGCGGCAATTCCAGAACCTCCTCATCGTGGGGAACGCTTTTGCCGGCCCCTTGATTGCGAATGGGCTCCCGTTCAAAGTTCATTACGGGGAGCGGCAGGGGCGACTCATCCCCCGAAGCATTCTCGACGAGGGCTTGCGAATCGGGATTGCGAATGGACTCCCGTTCAAAGTTCATTACGGGGAGCGGCAGGGGCGAGTCATCGCCAGTTTGGTTTGCAGGAGTACGTCTTGTGGCTCCCTGTGCTCCCTGGTAACTGCTTCTGCTCGTGTTGCGATTGATGCTGCCGCCGTCGTCGGCACCCAGGATGCCGCAATTGTGGACCATGATTAGCTGATGCGTCATTGGATTGTCCTTAGTTTGAGATTGAAAAAGTTGGGGTCGCTGTGTTGCGGTGCTACTCTCAGACCTGGAAGCGTTCGATCATTGCTTTCGCTTCCTCCAACTCCTGTTGGCGTTCCTTTTCCCAAGCGACTTCTTCTCGGCTTTTGCGGGGTGTTATCGCCCGCTCAGCCTTTTTGACGTCCGCTTTGATTGCATGAACGGCATCGGCTAGAGCTTTCAGTTTCTTCTCTTCCGCAGCCGTCGGCGTGCGACCGTGCTTAACTTGCATCAAGAGAGTTTGCCGATATTCGTCAAACTCAGGAATGGCTCGATCGAGCCGAATCTGGTGGTATCTGACGATGTTGCACAGTCGCCGGTGTTCGTCGATCCTGCGGCCACACCCCATATAGGGCCATCGTGGGTGTACAAGAGGATCGCGTTCGCAGGTCGCCCCGTCGGGAAAATATCCTGTGCCGTTCTGAAATAAGGCAAAGCCCCCGTGCAGTTCGTTCCATCGCTCCCAGATCGACTTCGCATCGTGCCAATTTGGGTGCCCCAACTTCTCCCCTCGTTGTTTCAGATCCTGCTCGCGGCGTAAGGTTTCGTGTCGGTCAATTTCGATCCTATGCATTTTTGAACTCCTTTCAATATGTTCACAATGCTCCGACGCATATTTTTGAAATAGAAACAATTCTTGCGACGCCAGCCAAAGCGTTGGCCAGATCGTCGTGGCCACCGGGAGGATGGTCGATCACGTCTCGCCCACCGCTGCGAGTGCGTCGCTCCAAACTCGCTAGCTGGGTGATTAGTGTTTCGTTGTCGAGCAGTTCCACCTGACCCGAGCACAATTGGGGCAGTAGCTCCAAATAGAGTTGGCTCTTGGGCTGCTCGGCTTTCCTGAACTGAACGCCCCGCTTCTTGAATGACGCGACGACAAACTCGGCGGCGTAGTTGTCGCCTGTGACCCGATGGAGCCCGAACTTTTGCAGCACCTGGCAGCAGTCGCCGATAACATCGTCGGGGCTGAAGGGCGGCTTCCAGCGATGCAGCAGATCGACGACCACAACCCTGTCGCGATGGGCAATGGCCAGGGCAGCATCGTCGTGTCGGCCCCCGCTCATATCGACGAAGGCGGAATAGTTGGTTTTTGGACGGGGCGACAATTCTTGCCTGCCTTTGACGACATACTGCTCGACGACTTCCCGCGTTAGGAAGGTTTCGATGTCATCCCGAAATTCGCCCCCATATTCGCTACGGGCGGCAGATGGATCGTCGGCATAGGCATCGTCGATGATCTTCTGGGACAGGGTTGGATTCATCGCCCTGCTGGGCGTATTCCAGACCAGGCACTGCCTCGCACCCTGCTCTCGTGATCGTTTGAATTGTCGCCAGCACCATCCCTTGCGGGCATAGGGCGTCGTAATCGCGATCAGCCGACCTCCCACGCTCGACAACCCAGGGGCGATGGCCTGGATTAGAGCAGAGTCGGACTTGATGCGGCTGCTCTCGTCGAGCCCGAAGAAGGCGGCTTCGTCGACAATCGCGGCAATTAGCGTATAACCCCGGATTGATCGCCAATCACCTGCCAGTATTTCAATGCGATTGCCATTCCGTAGCTCGAAGCCCTCGACAGTTTCTCGGGCGACTTCACCGGACAGGATTGGAGTCGAGTTGAATACCGCCCGACAATAGTCCCTGACAATCCGCCCCTGTGGCTTTGTGGGAGCGATGATCGGCACCACCCCTTTCTCGCCGGCAGAAAGCTTGGCTTCGTGTCCAGCGAGAATGGCTTCGTAAGCAGCGATGATGGCCGCTATCCGGCTTTTCCCAGAACGTCGCCCTGTAAGAAACAATGCTTGGGAGTATCCGTCGGGCGGCAATTTCGAGGGGTCGAGGGCAGCAGCGGTTTGGATGAGTGCTTTGTCGGCAGATTTGATGGGCAGTCCATAGAGGGCCGAAAGTGCAGCCCTCCAGGGTCGCCATGATTTGAGACTGGCTCCCAGGAATGGGCGAAACAACTGGTCGTCGGAAATGGCTTGAAGAATGTTCATTTGCTGCCGCTCCGAACATAGTCATTCAAGTTGACCGTCGGCGTCTGGCGTTCTAGTCCCAGCATCTTTGCCAGACCTACCAGGCTATTGGTCGCTTGCACCCAGCGACCGATGAGTTCGGCGGATTCCTTACTGGACTGTGCGTCTGCTAAGAACTGTTCGATTCCTTGCAGGACGTATTCCAGCCAAAGGAATCTTTCGACGAGTGCCAGTTTGACATGCGAAATGTCATCGCCGCCCAAGTCTGAAATAACAGCGTCGTATCGTGATCGCAACACCTTGGCGATTTCCAGCCGACCATCAAGCTTGGCAAGAAAGCCTGGCTCATATCGCTTGGGAGGTGTGCGGAGTCTGGAATTGCTAGTTCGATGGGATGAAGGCTTAGGCATAGATAGTTCCCAGGAAAAAAGGATCACCCCAAAAAAAGGATCACCCGGAGTGACGAGAGGAGTACACGTCACTCCCTTTCATCTATACCCGTGACAGAATTAGAATCACTAGGGTTTTTTCGGGGGAACTATCTTCTATTTTCACAGAGGCTTTTCAGAGGGAATCGCACCCTACGCTCGATCTATTTCAGGGGGTACTCAGGCACCAGGAGCTATTTTTTACGTTTGCGAGACTTTGGTTGCATATCGGTCGCAAGCACCGACTGAATGGTGGGCCGTGATAGCCCGACAGCTCTGGCAATCTTGGCTTTGGCAACTCCATCAGCGGCCATTTGGCGAATGATCTTGTCCTGCTCGACGGTCACTGTCTTACGCACCCCGGCTTTGCTCCCTCCCCACGATCGGCCTTTCTCTCTGGCTGCTGCAATGCCCGCTGCTTGCCGCTCCCGGCGGGTCTCTTGTTCCATTTCAGCGATGCCCAGCAGAACGGCGGCAAGCATCTTGCCTGTGGCCCCATTGAAGTCGATTTGCTGGGTCACCGAGACAACCCGCAGCCCTTTGTCGCACCAATCGCAAAGGACATTGATGCCGTCCCTCAGGCTTCGCGAGAGTCGATCAAGTCGCCAAACAACGATGGCCTCGACCTCACCGTTGAAGATGGCCTTCTGCAACTTCTCGAATTGAGGGCGGGCGAGGTTATCCCCGCTGGACTTGTCGATCAGCCAGAGGGGGTTGTCGATTGCATGGCCCTCCACCCATCGCTCGATGTCCCGCACCTGGCCTGCTTCGTTCTGACCGACCGTTGAAACCCGCACATAGCAGGCCGTTCGCTTGGCTTTCTTTCCCATTGATCTTCTCCTGCGATTCTCGAAAGACGTTGATATTCCCCAGCCTTCGCAGGGCCGAGGGCTGGGCCGGGGGATGATCTTATCCACGCCCCCGCGAGTCGGTCACGAATGAATTACACCTGAAACTTTGCGTTTTCGAGGGGGTCCGAATTGATCGGAATCGGGGCGAATCGAGGGGAAGCAGGGCGGGGGGATGATCCTTGACCGATTGGCCCGATTCAGGGCTCGGGCATCGCTTCTGAACGCTTCCCAGACCCTTGGGGGTTTCGGGGTCGATCGGGAATCAGGGATCGCAGGAGAAGCGATCCCCGAAGCTCTCCGAGGGGGAAGGATCGATCGCGATGGCCCCAAGTTCAGCGAAGTGCCCGTGCGCCAGGGGGCGAAGTCGGCGACCCTATTCCCCAGACAGGGACATTTGCCGATTCTCGACCTTGAACGAAGGAGGAACCAATGGGCTTATTGGTGATTATTAGTTGGGTGGCCGTGAACGCGACAATTGGAGCGTTGATCGGGAAAAGTTGCTTGGGGCGACCGGGCGACGGGGCCATTGTCGGTGGGCTGTTAGGGCCGTTGGGCTGGCTGATGCTGGCGACTTGCTTTAGCGATACCCGCAAGCGATGCCCTGCCTGTCGAGGCATCGTTGATCCCAGGGCGAGTATCTGCCCGCATTGTAGGTCGAGCCTAGAGGGCTAAGCTGGGCGGAACGGTAGGGGCCGGGACAAGAGAAGAGGAAGTAGACCCCCCGAGACTCTCCCCAGGAACCTCACCTTAGAATACCACGCACACTTAGAGTTGTACTTTAATCAGGCAGTGCTCCTAAGCAGCCTAATTTCATGCTCCAGCAGCGACAGGCTCGCTTTGAGGACGACGCGCTGGGAAAGGCTTAGTTCGTCACTGTCCAGCAAACGTGAGACCATGCTAGCGACCGTCGAGCAATCATTGACAACGCTGTCCTTGATTTTCAGCATCTCAGTTTGTGGTAACGTCCAAATGCGGTTCACTATGTCGCGGCGTTGTTGAATTAGATAATCTCGTGTGCTGTCAAGCGCATTGACTATCTGCTTAAATTCTTCGTTGTCCAACATTCCTATTTCCCCTGGTGGCATAAGGATGTCAGTTTGGTGACAAATTGTTGAAGCGACTTCATTTGCTTCTCTTGGCTATAGTCGGAGTTGGTCTTGGCTAACGTCAATTGCTCTCCACCAAAAAACTTTGGGGCGGCAAAGTCCTTAATGATCTGCGACACAAACGCTATCTCATGCTGAAACGCATTTGCTCCGATCGAATGGCGGATTCCTTCTATCACCCTACTGTAATCTCCGTCGAGGTAATGCTGATGCACTTCGTTGGATTCACCAAACCATAAGTCTTCTTTTGTTACTACGGTGAGCATCCAAAACTTCTCTCGCCTCCCCCTGATGAGAGGAGCGATGTGATTCAGCACTTCGATTTCTTCTGTCCGCTTCTCCAGCAGGTACGACTGCAAGAATTGCTCGGCGTCGCCCGTTGCTTGAAAATCCGCGTAAGAACGTTCGCCCTGCATACCTGCCGGCCCGATGGCATGATAGCCGAAAGCATTCACGACAATAACGCCGTCGACTTCTCCGGTTTTAACTTCCTCAAGAATACCGTCCCAGGAAAGACGTCGATGCCCCTGCCCAGCCAAAACGTGCAACATCGCATTCTTAAGTTGGGGAGCTTTCTTATCTTCGGTATTAGTGCTCTCTACATACTCCGGAGTTAGGTGCAGCATCGATTGCCTATGGGCGAACGCTTCGCCCATAGATGTCTTGCCTACGCCGCCAGCACCTACGATTACGATTCGTTTCTTCCGAAACAACTCTTTCAGCTTTGCGAAAGCAATTGGAGCGAACTCTTTGAGCAAATCTATCCACGACATTTACGGCCCCCTTTTCTATTGCTTAGATTCAACACGCAGTTGTCTGTAGATGTTGCCTCAGTCCTACTCTCCGATCACCTTCACCAAAACACGCTTTGGCCTCCGCCCATCGAATTCCCCATAAAAAATCTGCTCCCAGGGCCCAAAGTCCAGTTTGCCTTCGGTGATGGCCACCACGACTTCGCGGCCCATCACCTGGCGTTTGAGGTGGGCGTCGGCGTTGTCTTCGCCGGTGCGATTGTGGGCGTAGGCGTGCGACGAAGCATCGAAGGGGGCCAGACGCTCCAGCCATTTCTTGTAGTCTTCGTGCAGGCCTGATTCGTCGTCATTGATGAACACCGACGCTGTTATGTGCATCGCGTTGCAGAGCAGCAATCCCTCCCGAATCCCGGTTTTCTTAACGATCTGCTCGATGGTTGGCGTAATGTTCTCGAAGGCCATTCGAGCGGGCAAGTTAAAAGTCAGGTATTCCGTATGCGATTTCATGGGTGCCTCTTGCTGTGGAGTACGGAATCGATCAGGGCCAGTGCGATTTCGAGTACTTCATTCAGCCTGGAAGCCGAGCTTACCCTGCCCACGACGACACGCCAACGGTCGGGATGCCAACTATCCTAACAGCCGACCGAGCACAAGAAGGAACGCCAACAACTTCTGCCACAATGTCGCAGTGTTCGATTGTATAGGCGAGGTGTTACATCGACAATCCCCGATGGGCTGAGGGGTTGCAGGGCCGGGATGGTGAATGCGAGCGATTGAGACGGGAAGGAGGTGCGAGCCATTCGCGTGTATAGGCTCACGATCGGGTGGGATGGGTGGAGAGGCCCGGGGAGAATTGCCGAAGGAGGCATTTGAACCCATTGGGGGTCGATGGGCGGGGCTAGGCCATCAGTTGTCGGAGGATTTGTTTGGCTCGCTTCCGACCATACCGGGCTGCCAATCTTTGGACTAGAGCGAAGGAAAAGGATTCTTCGACTAACACCTGCTCGTAAAAGTCGGTGAAGCCTGCGTGCTTCAGCCATTGGACCATTGCTGCCCGAGAAAGGATTTCTCTGGGGTCTGGGGTGAATGGGGCTCCCCCACCCCGGTATCCATCGGGGGTGTCCACGTGGTTGAAATAGCTCAGCCAAGAGTCGCGAAGTCCTTGGCGGTCGATCGTCTGCATGGGAGTCCTCCGTGAGTTGGTGGGAAAGCGTGGGCCAGTCGGGCGTCGAATTTGGGTGTGGGAATCGGGCGGAAAAGTGGGACGGGAAGGAAAGGAAAGTAAGGGTGTATATCTCTTAACCCCTGGGAATCGGCCGACTCCCATTTCATCCCGTAAAAACAGGGTTCAAAGCCACATCGACAAATGCTTGCCAGAATTTGACCCCCCTGCTTCCATTCACGACTGCTCCCATTCCTTCACCCACCGTTTGAACGTCTTTTCCGGCACTCCGACCTCGTTAGCAATCCGTCGCATTCCCCATCCCATTCTTCTCAGCCGTTCCGCGACAGGACGGACCTGTTGCTGCTTCAGCGACTTGGCGTCGCCTACCAGGTAGGGACCACGCTTGCGGGCTTCTAACACCGCGAGTACCCGATCCGCTTGCCATTTCGTCGTTTCGGTCGTCCTGTCTGAAAGCAAGGTTTGGATCAAATGGTGGGGAAGGTCCGGACCATAAAGTGATACTAGAGGCACGCCGTCAGCCTCGTCCAGGAGTCGGTCAACTTGTTCGATGGTTGGCAACACTAAATAGTTCTTATGCGAGTGATATTTCGGATGTCTAAGTAGCCGGGTGAAGTTCTCGACGACGATGGGAATGTCGTACAGCTTGGCAAACGCAACACATGCTCGCCATTCTGAGCCCCGCCTGTGACCCTTCGCAATTTCGTCGAAAACGAAAAGGATTCGGACTCCATAAACTTCGGTTATCCAGTGTCGCATCCAAGCTTCTGCCGCCGGAATGTGGTGTTCTTGGCCCTTACTTGAAACCCGAATGTAGACAACGACTCCTCTTCTGCGTTGCTCAGGTGTCATCGTCTTGAAAAACACAGCCCAGTAAAGGACGTACTGCCCGTATCTGATTTTGAGGTCGTCGCTGGCCCGCCCGACTCTTCCGCGAGCTGTGGATTCTTTTCCCCTGGACGGGCGGTCTTTTTTGTTCTTCGTATGATTCATGGTAGTTACTTTCGGGACCCGCGAGCAGACACTGGACACGGCTGCTCGCGGGTTTTTTTATTGGATTGGTCAATCGATTCGAGACATATTCTAACCGGGGCTCGGATCGCGGGAACCCTTGCAGACCTCCCCCTTCAGTGTGAAGTGCATTCGCTCTGGTGAACGCCATGCACATCACGGCCAGCGTGTTCATTAACGACGACGAATCAGGGCTGCACGAAGACTACAAGAAGTGGCTGGAGCGACTGGCCCCCTTCGATGCCTCGTCGCACGCCTACGCCCACAACCGCACCGGCGAAGACAACGCCGACGCCCACCTGAAACGCCAGGTAATGGGCCGAGAAGTCGTGGTGGCCATCACCGAAGGCAAACTGGACTTTGGCCCCTGGGAGCAAATATTTTATGGGGAGTTTGACGGGCGAAGGCCGAAGCGGGTGTTGGTGAAAGTGATTGGGGAGTGACGAGACAAGTTGAGGACGGCCAAGTGAATAATGACGATTACTCCATGACCGAGGACGATTGGCTCGCCTCGGCCGACCCAGAAGACATCCACCGGCCCAAACCCAGCATCCAACCGGAAACAATGCTCCAGTTCCTTCGTGTCCAACGCAGGGCCGACAAGACCAAACAGGGTCGCCGCAAACTTCGACTATTCGCCTGTGCCTGTTGTCGCCGGTTCTGGCCGTCGTTGAGTGAGGAAAGCCGGGAAGCATTAGAAATTGCGGAGCGATACGCTGATGGCGAGGCCAGCAAGAAAGACCTTGGCTATGCGTGGCGGATTTCGGTTCGACAGTTTGGATGGGGGCCACGCACAGCCGATGGTATCGCTGGCGAAGCGGTAGCGACGGGTGCAATGACGGCGGCGGCGCTTGTAGCCCTGGTCAGCTATTCAGTCGTCGCCAACACAACCGCACAGCCTCACGAAATGTGGAATGAGAAATTCCAACAGGCGGCAATCATTTACGACCTATTCGGCAATCCGTTCCAAACGACTGCCGCCGACGTTGCCTCACAGTTCGCAGCCGTCGATTCGGTACGAAAGTTGGCCGACCACATTTACCAGAGCCGGCGATTTGAGGACCTCTCCGCCCTTGAGAATGAATTGAAGCACGCCGGATGCACCGACACAGAGGTTCTTGAACACTGCCGGCAAACTATACACTTTCGAGGATGTTGGCTGGTGGACGCATTGCGTGGCGTTCCGCTCTGATCTCAAAATGATGGACGCGACTTTGCGATTTGCTGCGGGTGTTGCTGAAGGTGATTGGGGAGCAAACATGGAAAATGGATTTGATCTCAAAGCAGTGTGGAATCGACTGTCCCTTATGACTTCTTTGCGGTTCAAAGCGACATCAAACGCCAGCGGCGGTGGCTGGAACGGCGAGGGACGAGGTTCCGTCGTGGTCGAGAGCGCCGATCCTACCACTTTGTTGTTTCACGAGAACGGGCAATGGAAATCGGAGGAGGGGAAGGAACTGACTTTCACCAACATGTATCGTTGGACGGCCCTTCTCGAAACGCACTCTCTCCGACTGGAACACCTCCGGTTTGGCCACAATCATCCGGTTTATCTGTTTGACCTGAAACAGAGCGATGACATTTCCTGGCAGTCCGTCGAGCCACATGTCTGTCGAGACGATCTCTACACGGCCGTCATGACATTCGGCGCCGACGTGCTCGACCTCCACTGGACCATCCAAGGGCCAACCAAGAACGAACGGATACACTACTCGTATCAGTGATCGGCACTAGACGTCGACCGTAGCAACTTGAGCATCTGCCGGGGGCTTGCCCTCTTGCGCAACAGCGAAATGACCTTCCCAATCCACCTGCTGATTCAATACCGCCAACGTGAATTGCACGAGGTAATCCAGTTGCCGCAAATGAGGGCGCAGCAAGATCACGCCGCACGTTGCGTTCGATCCCGGAACGCCATCTCGCCAAAATCCTTGTCGAACGTCACTAGTACCCGACCTTCCGACAAAGCCAGGGCCAGCACGGTGTTGTCGTCGGCCCCCGCCGATTGCTCCGAAATCCATCCCATGTCGTGCCCCGCCTGACGAGCGGCCTGCACGACATCGCCAGGAACATTCTCATTTGCCAGAAATTTCGCCATGTTCTACACCGGCAAGGGATAGACGCCCTTTGTAACCTATAGTGCAACCTTGCCGAGATCGCGACTGGGACATCTTGTCATCCTAAATCATATATACGACACGGGTTACAATCGCCGTCGACTCCTCGAACGCTGCCGTCCCCGCTTGCTTTCATCCCGCAAAACTGCTCCAGCCCGAACCGCCCCACTGGCAGGGGGGGTTCCACCCACTTCTCGCAACCAGCTTGAGTGTTGCAAAGTAGCAACTAACATTGAAGGTGCGGGAGTGCGTTCCGCATCTATCTACCCCGACTTAAATTCACAAACCGCTGCCAAGTAATAACTTACCGATTCCAAGCCCCTTCTTGCCCCAATTACCTCAGCCCCTTGCGCGGCACAATTGAACTTTTCGAACCTTTGCCGCCACTAAAGTCATTGAGCAATCTTCTCCTGCCCCCCAGCGAGGACTTCATTCATGTCCGAGTTTAACGAACACGATACCGCTGCCATTCGTAAGTTGGCGGATGCCCGGGAACGCATCCAGGAGCAGCTTGGGCAGGTCATCGTGGGACAACAGGCGGTTATCGAGCAGTTACTGATTTCGCTTTTTGCCCGCAGCCACTGTTTGCTAGAGGGCGTGCCCGGTTTGGCGAAAACGCTCATGATCAGCACGCTGTCGCGCAGCTTGAACCTGCGTTTTAGCCGGGTTCAGTTCACGCCCGACCTCATGCCGGCCGACATCACCGGCACCGAAATCATTGAAGAAAACCGTTCCACCGGAGCCCGCGAGTTCCGTTTCTTGGAAGGCCCGCTGTTCGCCAATATTGTTCTGGCCGACGAAATCAACCGCACGCCTCCCAAAACGCAGGCGGCGCTGCTCGAAGCCATGCAAGAACGGCACGTGACCGTGGGCCGCGTTCGCCACGATATGGCCGACCCGTTCTTTGTGCTGGCCACGCAGAACCCCATCGAGCAAGAAGGCACCTACCCGCTGCCCGAAGCCCAGCAAGACCGCTTCATGTTCAAGGTCTTTGTGAACTATCCCAAGTTCGACGAAGAATTTGAAATCGCCCGCCGCACCACCTCGGTAATGGAAGACCGCATTCAGGCGGTGCTCACCGGCGACGAGATCATTGGCCTGCAGCGACTGGTGCGCGAGGTGCCCGTCTCCGATAACGTGATCCGCTACACGCTGTCGCTGGTGCGGCAAACGCGCATTGGCCAGCCGGGGGTGCCCGACTATGTGGCCGAACGCTTGAACTGGGGCGCCGGCCCCCGCGCGGTGCAGTTCCTCATTCTGGGCGGCAAGGCTCGGGCCTTGCTCCACGGCCGCACGCACGTTTCCACCGAAGACATTCAGGCTCTGGCCCGACCGGTGCTGCGGCACCGCATCGTGGTCAACTTCGCGGCCGAGAGCGAAGGCATCAACGCCGACCACGTGATCGACCAACTGGTTCAGAACACTCCCACCAAAGAAGACGAGCTAACCCGTGACCCAAGGTTCCAAGCAATTTTTGCATCCTGATGCGATCCGTCGCATTTCGCGGATGGACTTGCGCGCCCGGCACATTGTGGAAGGGTTTTTGTCCGGCATGCACCGGAGCCCTTACTTTGGCCAGTCGGTGGAGTTCCTGCAGCACCGGGAATACGTTTCCGGCGACGATGTTCGCAACATCGACTGGAAGGTGTGGGCCAAGCAAGACCGCTTCTACATCAAGCAGTACGAAGAAGAAACCAACATGCGGGTCACGCTGCTGGTGGACGTTTCCAACAGCATGCGGTACGGCAATGGCCCCATGAACAAGTACGAATACGCCTGCACGGCGGCCGTCAGCCTGGCGTACCTGGCGCTCCGCCAGCAAGACGCCGTGAGCTGCATGGCGTTTTCGGATCGTATCAAGGCGGCCATGGAGTACCGCAGCCGCAAAACCCACCTGCAGGCCATCATCAAGGCGCTCAGCATCAACGAGCCGCAAGACGCCACCGACCTGGCGCCCATTCTGGCCAATGTGGCCCAGAACCTGCCCCGCCGCGGCATGATGGTGATCTTTTCGGACTTGCTGGTGGACCGCCCCAGTTTCTTCAAAGGGCTCAAGCTGCTGCGGCAGCAAGGGCACGACGTGCTGGTGGTTCACGTGCTGGACGACGATGAACTGGAATTCCCCTTCTCTGGCCCCACCCGGTTTGAAGGGCTCGAAACGCCCGATCACCTGTCGTGCAATCCTCGGGCGCTTCGCAAAGGTTATCTCGAAGCGCTCAACGCTTACCTGGAAGAGGTCCGCTGGGGATGCACTTCCAACTCGGTGGATTACGCCCTGGTGCGAACCAGTTTCCCGCTCGATGCCGCCCTGGCCACCTTCCTGAGCAACCGGTTAGGCATGCACCACAAGAACTAACGCCACCCCGTACAACGCACCTAGTGAAATTGATTGCCCCCCATTTGATTACTGACTACCAGCCGTTGACAGAGTCTCGCCCAACGCCCGCCGGTCATGGCGTTGGAGATGGCGCTGTTTTGCTTTGCGAGGTTCATTCTCCCCATGGCTGAATGGTTTTTTAACGCGAACCTGGTCTGGCTCGGCCTGCCGCTGCTGGCCTTGCCGATCATCATTCACCTCATCAACCTGATGAGGCATCGTCGCGTGGCCTGGGCCGCCATGGAATTCGTGCTGGTTGCCCATAAGAAAAGCAGCACCTGGATTCTGCTCAAGCAACTCCTGCTGCTGATTCTCCGGATCTTGGCGATTGCGGCCATCATTGCCATCTTGGGCCAGTTTGTCTTTCGCGAAGATCGCTGGATGTTCGGCAGCACCACCCATCACATCGTGGTGGTCGACGATACCTACTCCATGTCCGACAAGCTGGGCGAAACCAGCGCCTTCGACGACGCCAAAACTGCCGTGCGAAAAATCGGCCGCTGGGCGTCCAGTGCCCGCAGCAAGCAGCGGTTCACGCTGGCCAGTTTCTCGTCGGCCGGCAAACCGTTGCCAGAATTGAACAAAGTCGACGTGGCCACCGATTTCGACAACACCCGGCTGCGCTCCGTGCTCGATGGCCTGCAGGTCTCGCAGGCTTCGGTCAGTCCCCTGCAAGCGCTCGATGGCGTGGCCAGCGTGCTTTCTTCCACGCAAAACGAAAAGCGCGTGGTCTACCTGGTTTCTGACTTTCGCGATCGAGACTGGGATGCCAGGCAGTTGGCCAACCTCAACGAACGCCTGGCCACGCTCACCGACGACTCCACCGAAGTCCGCTTGATCCAATGCGTGAATCGCCAGCACACCAACGTGGGCATCACCTCGCTGCAACCGGTTTCCGGCAGCCCCGCCGCCGGCGTTGGCATCGAGATGGAAGTCCGGGTTCGCAATCACGGCAACAACCCGATTCGCGAGCTTTCGGTGCTACTGCTCGAAGACGGCCGGCCGCGCACGCCGGTGGTGTTCGAAAGCATCGCCGGCAACGACGAAGCGGCCAAACGCTTCGTGGTGCGCTTCGAGAATCCCGGCCAGCACACCGTGACCGCGCGGATTTCCAGCGACGCCGTCGAGGCCGACAACAGCCGTTTTGCCGTGCTCGACCTGCCCGAAGGGCACCCGGTGCTGCTGATCGACGGCGACCAGGATCGCTCGGGCAGTTGGTTCATCGCCAACGCCCTTAGCCCCGGCGAAGTGCGCACCGGTTTGCGTCCTCAAACCCAAAAACCCAACTACCTGGCCGAAAAACGGCTCGACCAGTTTCAAACCATTTACGTGACCAACTTCCACCAGCTTTCGCCGCAAGCCGTCGATGCGTTGGAGGAGTACGTTCGATCGGGCGGCGGCCTGGCCCTCTTTATGGGGCCTCCGTTGGATGAAACGGGCGTGTTCAGCGGATTTGAATCGGACTCGCTGCAGCGGATGGTCGATTTCGTCTCGCGCACCAACAAGTCCCTGTATCGCAACGGCCAAGGTTTGCTCCCCGCGCCCCTGGCCGCCGATGCACAACTGGTGACCGATCGCCTGGAAACCGCGCCCGACCTGGCGCCCGAAGACCATCCCATTTTCCGCATCTTCAACCGGACGGGCGACGCCTTCCTCCGCGACGTCAAGATTCTTTCGTACTACGCATTGGCCAAAGGTTGGGAGCCCGATCCGCAATCCACCACCAAGGTGATTGCCCGTCTGCGCAACGGGGCCCCGCTCGCGATCGAGCACCACTTTGGCTCGCAAAATAGCCGCTCGCTTCGCGATGCCGAAGCGGCTCTATCGCAAGCTGCCGAGTTGCTCAACCAGGCCCTGAAGAGCGCCAACCCGACGGGCGAGGCCGCCAGCAAACAAAAGGAAGCGGTCGCCGTCCAGTTGCGAGAAGCAGGCGATCGTTTTACCGCCGCCTTGGCGGCGCTCGAAGCCCAATCGCAACGGTTTGGCGATTCCAAGCCGCAATTGGCCGATTACCTCGATCGCCTCAAGGTCTTGAACACCCGCCGCCAGGAACTCGCCGAGCAACTGCTGGCCGCCAAGCCGGCGGGCGCTGCCGAGTCCAAAGACGGGCCCCCGCTGCCCAGTCGCATCTTGGGCCTGGCCAGCGATGCGGGCCGCCTGGCAAACGACATCACGCTGACCGAAGGGCCGGGCGGAACCGTGGTCACCTTCCTCACCACCGCCGGGCCGGTCTGGAACAATTGGGCAGCCAATCCCAGTTTTGTGATCAGCGCCCTCGAACTCCAAGCCTACCTGGCCGCGTCTCGTACGGCCGCGCAGGAGCGGCGGGTGGGAGCCCCCATCGAGGTTCGGCTCGATCCCGAGCAATACCAAGAGAAGTACGTGCTGGCGATGCCTGGAGCCAGCGGTTCGGCCAAAACAACGGTCGAAAGAGCCATCCCCAATACCGGCGACCAGCTCGAAACCGCCATCACCGATACGGGCGTCGCCGGTATTTACGAGTTGCAGCTATTCCGCCGCGACGGTCGAACCGATCCCCCCCAAACTTTTGCCTATAACGTGGCGCCCGAAGAAGGCGACCTGCGGCTGCTGTCCACCGCCGATCTGGAAACCCGTGTCACTGCCGATCGCGTGACGGTGGAGGCGGCCGCCGATGTCAAAGGAGCGGCCAGCCAAAGTGCCCGCTCCAACCTCACCGAAATTCTGTTGTACGTGCTGATCGCCCTGCTGTTGGGCGAACAGATCCTGGCCTACACCCTGAGTTACCACTCCGGCGGCGCGGCCCGCGCGTCGGCCTGAGCAGGATGGGTCCGCCCAAGGCCCATCGCGGCCGTGGCATAGGTTCGCTTGCTGGAATAAGAACCAGAAAACTGAATTAAGCC
Source organism: uncultured Pirellulales bacterium (assembly GCA_964445985.1). Taxonomy (GTDB): domain Bacteria; phylum Planctomycetota; class Planctomycetia; order Pirellulales; family S012-138; genus CAYUMU01. The sequence continues at coordinate 89,043 of CAYUMU010000009.1, forward strand.
GACTTGGAAGGTTCGCTCGCCCCGCGGCGAGCAGCGTCCGTTTCCTATAAGGAAGACTTGCGATATGTGGTTGCTGGCCCAAGCATCGGAGCAAGGAACCCGCACCTTCGAATTCGGTCGAATGGTGGGCGTGGATCCCTTTTCGCTCCAATCCGTGCTGCTCGCGGTGGTCGCCGTCGCCGTGATCGCCCTGGTGATCTTCTTCTACATTCGCGACTGCGTGGAGATCGGCGGCATTATGGCCGCGCTGCTCATCACGTTGCGGTTGGGCGCTTTTGCTGGCTTGCTCTGGATCTGGCTGCAACCCCAGTGGCGTGTCGAGAAAGAAACCATTATCCCCTCCCGCGTGCAGGTGCTCGTCGATACCAGCCAAAGCATGCTCACCAGCGACGAAGGCGGCAGCCCTGGCCAAAGCGCCGGAGTTGGCGGCCGCCCCCGCATCAACGTGGTGATCGACGCCCTGCAGAAAGGCCCGTTGCTCCAAAAGCTGCAACAATCGCACGATGTGTTCGTTATCGCTTTCGATGGCAAAACCAATACGGTGGCCAGCCTGTTCAAGCTCAACCCCGAAGGGAAAGCGGCAGCCACCCATTCCGACGAGCCGGCCGCCGCTCCGCCCGATTGGGCCGCCTTGCTCACCGCCAAGGGCTCCAGCACGCTGGTGGGCGAATCGCTCAACTCGGTGCTGAACGAGGTTCGCGGCGATGCGCCGCTGGCCGGCATTGTGGTCTTTTCCGACGGCGGCGACACCAGCACCTCGGCCGCGGAAGCGGCCGCCGGAACGGGCATCGACGCGGCCATCAAAAACGCCAAGGACAAGCGGGTGCCGATCTACACCGTGGGTCTGGGCACGGTGCAGCAAGATATGGATCTTCGTATCTACACCTTCGAGGTTCCTCGCCGCACCTATGCGGGCGATGCCTACGAAGTGAAGGGCCTGTTGGTCGCCTCCGGCCTGCCTGGCCAGGCTTCCACCGATCCCGAAAGCCGCCCCGAAGTAACCGTGGAACTGCGGGCACTGGAGAATGAAAACGAAGATCGCGAAGGCGCGTTGATCGATTCAACGACCGTGATCCTCGGCCCCAGCGGCGAGCAAGTCCCCTTCAGCTTCAAGCTCGACGCCGAAGCCGTCGGCCGCCGGGTGCTGCAAGTTCGCGCGCTCCCCCCCGATCCCCGCGTGCAACGCACGGTGGACATGGAAGCCAAAGACATTGTTGAAATCATCGACCCCAAAACGCGCGTGCTGCTGTTCGCCGGCGGACCTTCGCGTGAATACCACTTCCTGCGCAACCAGCTCAGCCGCGACTCCGGCATGATCTCCGACGTGCTCTTGCAAACGGCCCAGCAGGGCATCTCCCAAGAGGCCAACGAAATTCTGTTCGACTTTCCCAGCGATAAGGAAACGCTCTACAAATACGACTGCATCGTGGCCTTTGACCCCGACTGGCGCGAACTCGACGAAAACCAGATTCGCTTACTGGAAAAGTGGGTCGCCGAAGAAGGCGGTGGGCTGATTGTCATTGCCGGACCCGTGAGCACCGACGAATGGGTGCACGATCGCAAGAGCGAAGACCTGCTGCGCAAGATCAAAGCCTTGTACCCCGTGGATTTCAAGCAGCACTTCGCCATTCTTGACGACAGCAAGTACGACAACGCCAAACCCCGCCGGCTGCGATTCACTCCCTATGGAGAAGACGCCCAGTACCTGTGGCTGAGCGACGATCGCATCGATAGCTCGCGCAACTGGGACGAATTCGAGGGCGTGTTTGGCTATTACGGCGTGCAAGGCGCGAAGCCCGTGGCTCAAATTCTGGCTCGGCTCGAAGATCCCGATGCCCTCAATCCGGCCGAGGCGCCGGTGTTCTTGGTTTCCCAGTTTTACGGCTCGGGCCGGGTGCTCTATATGGGCAGCGGAGAGTTCTGGCGTCTGCGATCCCAGGACGAAGGCTTCTTTGAAGTGCTCTATACCAAAGTGCTGCGGCACGTTTCGCAAAGCCGGCTGCTGCGCGGCAGCAACCGCGGACGGCTGCTGGTGGACAATAAGCAGGTTGGGCTGGGCGAAACGGTCCCCATTCGCGTTCAACTCAAAGATTCGCAATTGGATCCGCTCGTGGCCGACTCGGTCGAGCTGGAATACTTTACCCCCGATGGCATCCGCCACACCACGCCGCTGACTGCCATTAAAGAACAGCCCGGCATCTTCGGCGGCCAGTTCGGCGCGTACCAGGCGGGCGTGTACCGCATCAGCGTGGCCATCCCTGGCAGCGACGAAACGCTGAGCGACGCCATCAAGGCTTCGCTCCCCGACCTCGAAAACAAGCACAAACAGCGAAACGACTCCCTGCTCAGTCGCCTGGCCGAAGGCACCGGCGGCCGCTACTACGTAGGCGTGCCGGCGGCCATCTCCGAATCCGACGCCAAGAGCCTGGTGGCAGTGGCCACCCTGCCCGACCGCAGTCGCATCAAGCCCGAACGCGACGAGCCCGAGTCCCTGTGGGACAATCAATGGACCCTGTTCATTATTTGTGGTCTGTTGTGCATGGAATGGCTGATTCGCCGCCTGGCCAAGCTGGCGTAGTTTTTTCGGAACTTAAGGTATCAAGAGTCAGCATCGATCACCCCTTCTGGTCTAACCAGCGAACATTCACCGATGAGCGCAACTACCGAGCGACCTGTCTCCTCACCCAGCCAGTTGTCGCCCACCATCACCTCCAAGCTGGCCTCACTGCGACGGCGAATTCGCCGCTACGTGGGTCTCGATGGTTTGGCTTGGGCCGTGGCCTGGCTAGGGCTGGTGTTTTGGGTCACGCTGGCGATTGACTATCTCCCGGTCAAGCTGGGCTACGATGAATCGAACCTGGCCGTCCGGGTGGTGCTGCTGATCATCGCCTCCGCGGGCTTGTTGTGGTTGCTCGTCCGTTCGTGGCGGCGGTTGTTTGTCTCCATGCCCGACCGCAGCATGGCCGTGGTTCTCGAGCGGCGGTTCGCCGAGTTCGACGATAGCCTGCTGACCACCGTGGAGCTCACCGAGCGGCCCGACCATGCGGCCTCCTTTAGCCGCGGCATGCTGCACCACACTTCCGAAATTGCCCTGGCGCGCACTTCGAGCGTGCCGATTTCCAAGGTTTTCAACCCAGCGCCGCTGCTTCGCAGCCTGGCCTTGGGCCTGCTTTTGGCGGGCTCGGTGGTCGCGTTCGCGATGGCCGCCCCCGATAGCTTCCGAACGTGGACCAGGCGGGTGCTGCTGCTCGAAGACACCAAATGGCCCCGCACTTACTACGTGGAGGTGGATGGCCCCACCGAGCGGCGCGTGGCCCGGGGTGGCGATGCCGAAATTGTGGTGAAGGCCAGCGCCGCGCATCCCCTGCCCGGCAGCGTGCGCATCGAGTGGGAAAACGAAGACGGCACCACCGGCTACGCCCAGTGCGACCGCGAAGGTGACGAACCTCGCGATGGCTGGCAGTATTATACCTACCGCTTTAGCGGCCTGCGCGGCTCGCTCCGTTACGACGTGGTGGGTGGCGACTACCGCGTTCGTGATTACCGCGTGGTGGTGGTCGACAGCCCCTCGGCCGAATTGGCCCTGCATGCCGAGTTCCCCGAGTACATGGTCGATGAGCAACAAAACCTCAACACCCCCCGCGCCATTCCGGTGAGCGAAGTGGTGGAGGTAAACCAAGGAACCACGCTCACCATCACAGGCCAGGCCAACAAGCCATTGCTATCCGCCGAAGTCGCCACGATTGACGCCGCCGGCCAGGAGTACCGCCGGCCGCTGCCGCTGTTCTCGCCCGCCCAGCAGGCCACGACCGAAGTCGTGTACTTCGCCTCCGGAACCGCCGGCGGCATGGCCCACCTGCAGCACATCGCCCCCAAAGAGTTTCAAGTGGTCATTCCGGACCTCTCGGCGGACCAAACCTTGATGTTCACGCTGTACGATGCCGACGGCCTGCCGTCGGGCGATCCGGCCATTCGGCTGGCGCTTACGGCCAAGCCCGACGAGGCGCCCCACGTCGAAATCAATCCCATCGGCATTGGCTCGGCAATCACCACCGACGCCCGAATTCCCATCGCCGGCCGAATCTGGGACGACCACGGCCTGGTGCGAACCTGGGTGGAATACACCGTTGACGATGGCCCGGTGGTTTATTTGCCCTTCGCCCAGCGGGGTGGGGCTGGCAATGCCTCCACCGTTGTCGAATTGAGTCGCGATGCCACTCCGCTCGTCAAAGGCGTGGTCAATCTCGATTATGCCGGCGCCACCGAGGCCGTGATCGATTTCCGGGAATTTCGTCGCGAGGAACTTCGCATCGAGCGCGAGCGTCCAAGTGGTGGCGACGACAATGTCGCCCCCTGGTATCCGCCCCAACATCCCTGGCCCGCCGACCAAACCAGCTTCAACCGCTTCGACCTAAAGCCTGGCCAGAAAGTCCGGTTATTTGTCAAGGCGCAAGATCGCTGCACGCTAGGCGCCGGCCCCCGGGTGGGAACCAGCCAGGAGATTCTGCTTCGTGTCGTAAGTCCTGAAGAATTAAGAGCTATCCTCGCCGAGAAGGAGGATACCGAGCGTCAGCAATACCAGCGAATTGTCGATGTCGTGATCAATTGTCTGGCCTGGTTGCAAGAAATTTCGTATGAGCCGGCCAGTGTGGCTGCCGCGGAGCCAGGCTCGGAATTACCCTCCGAGAAAGCCCAGCGGGTGCAACAGGTAGCCGCGGAAAATGCGGCCAAGATTTTGGAGGTTGCCGCCCGGTTTGACGGCATTCGACTGGAATTGCAGAACAATCGGCTACAGGATACAGAAGAATTGGAGCGCCGGCTCCGCGAAGATATTTCCAAGCCCCTGAGGGAAATCGGGGGACCCATGTTCGACGAATTCGATCTTCGAATGAACGATTTGGTTCCCAAATTGCACCAAGACTATGCCGACGACGCTGCCCGCGTGGCCGCCCTGCGGTCGAGCAAGCAGCAATTGGACGCAATTCTGACGGGGCTCGAGGAAGTTCTCTACAAAATGGAGGAGTTCCAAAGCTTCAATCGGGTGCTGACTCGCATGCGAGAAATGGTGGAACTGCAAAAGAAGCTCAAAGCCAGCACCGAGGCCTACCGCAACTGGAAGCTGCTCAACCCCGACGACGAATGATCGCAAACGACGAATGATCCCAGTTCATCACAGCCAAGAATCACGGTTGGGTCGCTCCCCCGGCCCAAGCACGAAGAACTCCTCTGCCAGGGCTGCCTTTCGCAGTTCTGGCGCATAGGTCCCAAGTCACCGCACTGGAGGCAATCCCCGATGACGGTAGCGCACCCTTCCCTTCGCTCGCGGACCGCCGCCGGTCGTTTCATCCCGGTCACTCTGACCTGCCTGGTAATGTTGCTGGGACCGGTCCTGTCTTTGCGACCGAGCGCCGCTCAAGGCCCCATCGCCAAAGATCAGGCCGCCGAAGACCAGGCCAAACAAGATCGCGGCCGAGAACTACTCCAAGACCAGGCCCGCTTAAAGGCCAAATTCCAAGAATTTGAAGATTCGCTGATCGACCTGGCCAACAGCATGGAGGCCACCGATCCGGGTCGGGCCGCCCTCCTCCGCAAGGCGTTTGCCCAGGCCAAAGACCGCGAGGTGGGCGATCGCATTGCCGCCGTGATGGAGGCTCTGCAAAAAGACCTGCTCACCAATGCCGTCAAGGGCCAAGGCGAAGTAGAAACCGAGTTGCAGCGGCTGTTCGATCTACTGCTCACCGAAAGCCGGCCCGACCGATTGGCCGACGAAAAGGCCCGCATCAAAGAATACCTGAAGAAAGTCAAGAAGCTCATCAAAGATGAGGAAGAAATCCAAGGCCTCACCGAACGGGGTGGCGACCTCAAGAGCATCGCCCAGCGCCAGGGCCGCGTCGCCGATGAAACCGGCCGCTTAGGCAAGGAAATCGCCGAAAACGAAGGTAAGGGAGAGGGCAAGGGCGAAGGTAAAGGCAAAGGTGAAGGCGAAGGTAAGGGAGAGGGCAAAGGTGAAAACGAAGGTAAGGGAGAGGGCAAAGGTGAAGGCGAAGGTAAGGGAGAGGGCAAAGGTGAAGGCGAAGGTAAGGGAGAGGGCAAGGGTGAAGGCGAAGGTAAGGGAGAGGGCAAGGGTGAAGGCGAAGGTAAGGGAGAGG
>CAYUMU010000009.1:95291-116372 GCA_964445985.1 uncultured Pirellulales bacterium
GCGAAGGTAAGGGAGAGGGCAAGGGTGAAGGCGAAGGTAAGGGAGAGGGCAAAGGCGAAGGTGAAGGCAAGGGAGAGGGCAAGGGTGAAGGCGAAGGTAAGGGAGAGGGCAAAGGTGAAGGCGAAGGTAAGGGAGAGGGCAAGGGTGAAGGCGAAGGTAAGGGAGAGGGCAAAGGTGAAGGTGAAGGCAAGGGAGAGGGCAAAGGTGAAGGTAAGGGAGAGGGCAAAGGGCAAGGACAGGGGCAGGGCCAAGGTGAGGGTGGCGAAGGTGGAGAGGGTGGTGAGCAGCCTCAAAAACCCAGCGATCCCATTCAAGACACAATCGGGCGCATCCAAGACGCTCAACAGCGGATGCAAGAAGCCCGCCAGAAACTGGAAAAGGCCCAGCGCGATGGCGCCATCGAAGACGAAAAACGGGCTCTGGAAGAGCTGCGGGCCATCGAAAAAGAACTCGAAGATCTCTTGCGCCAGCTTCGCGAAGAAGAAATGAAGCGGTTGCTCGAATATCTGGAAGCTCGCTTCAAGAAGATGCTCGAAATCCAACTGGTGGTCTACGAAGGCACCCTTCGGCTAGACGCCGTCCCGGAATCCGACCGCGGCCGGGGTGAAGAAATCCAGTCCGGCCGACTCAGCCGACAAGAATCACTCATCTTGCTGGAATGCGACAAAGCCCTGCAGTTGCTGCGCGAGGAAGGTTCCGCGGTGGCCCTCCCCGAGGCCGTCGGGCAAATGCGGGAAGATATTCAGCAGGTGGTCGTCTGGCTGTCGCAAACCAAGATCGGCGCCATGACCCAGGGCGTGGAAGAAGACATCATCGCGGCCTTGGAAGAAATCATTGCCGCCCTTCAAAAAGCTCAGAAAGAACTTGAGGAGCAAAAAGACAGTCCACCGCCGCCGCCGATGGAAGGCCAGCCGGAAGAACCGCCTTTGATCGATATCCTGGCCGAGCTTAAAATGCTACGTTCGTTGCAGTTGCGAGTGAACAACCGCACTCAGCGCTATGCCGACCAACTGCAAGACGCCCAAGACGTGGTGGGGCAGGCGAACAAAGATGAGCTCGTGGAAGCCCTCCGCGTATTGGCGGAACGCGAGCAGCGAATTTTCAGCGCCACGCGTGACATCGTGACCGGCCGCAACAAATAACCAGAGTACTTTTGCAGGGAGTTTGACCATGCACTTCAACGCAAGTCGGTCCAAGGCTCAGGCGTGGATGAAATCGGCCGGTGTGCTCGTCGCGGTTGCCGCTCTCGCTTCGTGCGCCGCGTCCCCCGTATCCGCCCAAGACGAGGACTTTGCCAAACAGCGCCGTTATCAACAAGAGTCGGTGGCTGCGGTCCAGAAACAGATCGAGCTTTGGCTCGATCAGTCCGCGGCCGATGAAACCATGCGGACCACGATCCTAGCAGCTTGGAAAGATGTACCCGAAGAAATCTCCGGCCCCGATCTGCTCACGCGGCTGACGCAATCGTTCGCGCAAACCGATGCCCGCGCCAAGGTGTTGATGGAAATCTGCAGCCGGCCGCGCGAGAATTTCCAACTGCCCGATACCGCCTGGCTAGCCGACGAAGATGTTCCGCCGCTGGTCCGCAATCATCTGCGCTTGCTCTATGGCCGCTGGCTTTGCCAAGAGCGTCTATATGATAATGCCGCGGATGTCATGGCCGACGTCAAAGCCGAGGACGTGGTCGATCCGGCCTCCCTGCTCTTCTTTCAAGGCGTGGCCTACCATCGCCTGCTCGACAAGAAACGTGGCCTGGAAGCCATCGGCAAATTGCTGGAAGAGGTCTCCGGCAGCCCCCAGCGCTACGTTTCGGTGGCTGGTCTGATGCAAGACGATCTCAAGGCCCTCAAAGACGATTCGCTGGATCACATTTCTCGCCGGATGGAAGACGTGGAGCGGCGGCTCGATTTGGCCCAGGCCGGCAAGAAGGTTCGCGATATTGAAGACGGGATCGTCAAGTCGCTGGATAAAATGATTGAAGAGATCGAACAACAACAGCAACAGCAGCAGCAACAACAGCAACAATCGGGCGGCGGCTCGCAGCGCTCGAACCAACCAGCCCCCGACAGCAAAATCCTCGGTGGCCAAGGGCCGGGCAACATCGATCAGAAGAACATTGCCCAAGGGGGCGCCTGGGGCGACCTCCCCCCCAAGCAACGGCAAGAAGCGCTGCAACAGATTGGCAAGGAGTTCCCCGCCCATTATCGTGAAGTGGTGGAAGAATACTTCCGCAAGCTGGCCACCGAATCGCAAGCCCCCCGCTAAACAAAGACGGCCCGTGCCTTTACACAAGGCATAGGCATGCCCGGTGTGGCAGATTAATGTAGAAGTTGGCCGCGCGAGGGCTGGCCGCAAACAGGGCCAGTTTCGCGCGTTTGACTCGCACATCCCTCCCAATCACGCCAGGCTCCAAGAAAACTCACTTAGAATTCGCTCCTCGAACGGAGGTTCTCGGCCCCTATGAGAACGGCCTTAAACGCTGCCCCGCCCCGTATTCTGGCGGCCCTGTTCGTTGTCTACCTGGCAGCGCCCGCCGTCCTTCCTTCCCACCAGGTTCGAGCCGAGTTTCCGCCCGTGACGGCCGCCACGCTCGATGGTCGCACGCTCACCGGCCCAATTCAAAGTCTAACTGCCGATGCGTTGGTGGTTGCCACGGCCGCAGGCGCCGAGACGGTGTCCGTTTCTGAACTGCTGGCGGTAGCCCCAACAACACCTCCGGCCGCGGTTGAGGATCCCTCGCCCAGCACGGTAGAACTGCAAGACGGCTCGATTCTCGCCATTGCAAACTACGTGGCCGCGGCGGGCACGGCCAAGTTCACCTTCGCCGGCAAGCCCATCGAACTTCGCACGCGGGCCATCGCCGCCGTGCACTTCCAAACGCCCACGCCCGCCATCGAAGCCCAGTGGCAAACCATCCGGGCAGACACCAAAATCGCCGGCGATCTGGTGCTGATTCGCAAAGGCGAGGCGGTCGACAATGTGGAAGGCGTGATCACTTCGGTCGACGCCGAGAACGTGGAGCTGGAACTCGACGGCAGTAAAATCCCGGTCAAACGTAGCCGGGTGGATGGCCTCATCTATTTCCATCGACAAACGGGGGAATCGGCCGATCCGCTGGTCGTGGTCTATCTGGCCAACGAAACACAACTCGCGGTTCGCGCGCTTTCATCTACGGCCGACGGTCTCGACGTGGAAACGCTCTCGGGACTCAAGGCCAGCCTCCCCTGGAAAGAAATTCGGCGGCTCGATTTTTCGGCCGGCAAGCTCCAGTATCTCAACGTGGCCCTCGGCGCCACCGATGGCGCCCTGTTGCCCGACGACGAAAAGGTCACGGAGTTCTTGCAACTCAAAACGCCCTTTGCCGCGGTTCGCGAGTTCTACCGCCCGCGTTCCAATAGTTGGGGTGTGCGGCGACCTTTGAAGCTTCAGGGCGAAATCTACGATCGCGGCTTGGCTCTCCGCAGTCGTACGGAGTTAACCTACCGCGTCCGCGGGAAGTACCGCCGGTTTCAAGCCACCGCGGGCGTGGATGACTCCGTCGCTGGCCAATCCAACGACCTGCGACTTACAATTACCGGCGATGGACGCACGCTTTGGGACGAGCTCATTCGAGGCACCGATCCGCCGCGAAAGCTCGATCTCAACATCGAAGGCGTTAGCCGGCTGGATATTAAAGTCGATTACGGCGACGATGGACTCGACTCCGCCGACCTCCTCAACCTTTGCGAAGCTAGGGTTACCAAATGAAGCACGCCCTTGCCTGCAGTCTGTGCCTGGTGGGCCTGATCGCGACCCAGGCGGCGGCCCAAGTCCCCGCCGAGGTGGCTCAGGCAGAAGCCGCCCGAATTAAAATGCTCGATACGGCCCGCTCCGCCACGGTCGCCATCTTTGGCAAAGGCGGTCGCGGCGGCGGATCGGGCGTTTGCATCTCGCCCGACGGCTTTGTGCTGAGCAATTTCCACGTGACCAGCGCCAATCCGCACATGCACGTGGGCATGGCCGACGGCAAACTTTACGACGCGGTCATGGTCGGTCTCGATCCCACGGGCGACGTCGCCCTGATCAAACTGCTCGGCCGCGACGACTTTCCCCATGCCCCTCTCGCCGATAGCGACCAGGTTCGCGCCGGCGACCCCTGCTTCGCCATCGGCAACCCATTTCTGCTGGCCAGCGATTTTCAGCCCACGGTCACCTACGGAATCGTGTCCGGCGTGCACCGGTATCAATATCCGGCCGGCACCTTGCTGGAGTACGCCGACTGCATTCAGGCCGACGCTGCCATCAATCCCGGCAACTCGGGCGGACCGCTGTTCAATGCCGCGGGCGAAGTCATCGGCATCAACGGCCGCGGCTCGTTTGAGAAACGTGGACGCGTGAACGTGGGGGTGGGTTATGCCATCTCGATCAATCAGATCAAGAATTTCATGGGCTACCTCAAAAGCGGCCGCGTGGTCGATCACGCCACCATGGGCGCTCAAGTGGCTACCAGCGACGACGGCCGCGTGCTCGTGACCAACGTGCTGGAAAGCTCCGACGCCTACCGCCGAGGGCTCCGTTACGGCGATGAAATCGACAGCTTCGGCGGTCGCCGCGTGCGAACCACCAACGCGTTCAAGAACGTGCTTGGCATTTTCCCCAAGGGCTGGCGCGTGCCGCTCGCCTACCGGCACGACGGCAAATTGTACGAAACCTACGTGCGTCTCGATGGCGTGCATCGCGAGGGCGAGCTCGCCAAGAAGATCGCCGGCGGCGGCCAAGAGAACCGTCCCAGGCCTCGGCCGCTTCCGGAGAAGAAGCCCGGCGATGAGCAACCCGAAGACGAAGAAAAAGGCGACAAAGATCCGAACCCGCGGCCGATGCACCCCACGGAACTCAAGCCCAAGCAAGACAAGCTGCCGGAGCAGATTGCGAAACTGTTCGAGGCCCGCGAAGGCTACGCGAACTATTACTTCAACAAGCTCAATCAAGAACGCATCTGGAACAAGCTCGCCGCGCAAGGCGATTACAGTTCTTTCAAAGGCCCTTGGACCCTGGTGCTGGAGGGCGCGGGCGGCCTGGAAAACAAGTTTGAGATTGGCGACCAAATGCTGGTGGCGACCCTGCCCGGTGGCAAGGCCGAAATGCTCATCGACCCCAAAAACCCCAACCTCGGCTCCAATCTCGATCCCTTGGGCAGCGGGGGCCTGTTCTCCAGCCTGCACCTCTGGCGGCGTTTTCTGCTCGAAGGCGTCTCCGGTTTTGGCAATGTCTATTACCAAGGGCTCATGCCGCAGCCCGGCGAAGAGGGGCTCCACGACTGCCTGGTGGGCGTGTACGGCGGCGTGGAATGCCATTTCTTGTTCGACCCGCAACTGGGCCGCTTGAGCGTGCTCGAAATGTTTCCCGACGGGCACGTCGATCCCTGCGAACTGCATTTTCTCGACTATCAAGAGAAGGACGGCCGTTTGGTGCCGGGCCGGATCGAAGTTCGCTACGGCGATAACATATTCCAGGTCTACAAAGTGAACCAACTGTCGCTGGCCAAAACGGCGGAAGGATGACGATGCACTCGATTTCTCCTCGCAACCTGACAGGTCCGGTTCGCCCAATGAACTTCCTCCGCCTTGCGTTGCCGATGTTGCTGGCCGTTTCGCTTGCCGCCACGGCAGGGGGCAATCCCGGGCACGCCGCCGATCTGGGGCCGGTGATCCAAGAGGTTCAGCCCAAGATGGTCAAAGTGTATGGAGCCGGCGGTTTTCAGGGCTTGGAAAGCTACCAGAGTGGTTTTCTCATTTCCGCGGAAGGCCACATCCTCACGGTCTGGAGCTACGTGCTCGACACCAACTACATCACCGTGCACTTGAACAACGGCACCCGCCTCAAGGCCGAACTGCTGGGGGCCGATCCCCGCTTGGAGCTCGCGGTACTCAAGATTGAAGGACAAGGCTTCGATCACTTCGATTTGGCCCGCGCCGTGGAAGCCGATGGTGGAACCCAGGTGCTGGCCTTCAGCAATCTATACGGCGTGGCCACCGGCGATGAACCGGCCAGCGTGCAGCATGGCGTGATCTCGGTGAAAACCCGGCTCGAAGCCCGCCGCGGCATCTTCGAAACACCTTACCGTGGCCCGGTGTACGTGGTCGATGCCGTTACCAACAACCCGGGCGCCGGCGGCGGGGCGATGGTCAATCGCCGCGGCCAACTGCTGGGCATGCTTGGTAAAGAGCTTCGCAACACCCGCGACAATACCTGGCTCAATTACGCCATTCCGATCAGCGAGTTGCAGCAAACCACGGACGATATCATCGACGGCAAATACGTGCCCACGCAAACTTCCGATCCGCGCCCCAAGGCCGAGCAACCGCTCGACCTGGCGCGCCTTGGCATTGTGATGGTTCCCGACGTGCTGGCGCGCACGCCCCCCTTCATCGACGAAGTTCGCCAGGGAACCGTGGCCGCCGAGGCTGGCATCCGGCCCGACGATCTGGTGCTGTTTGTGAACGACGAGCGATTGATTCAATCGGTGAAATCGCTCAAGGAAGAACTGAACTACATCGACCGCGACGACTCCATCAAGCTCACGATCATCCGCGATCAGGAACTGCTGGAGTTTGTCTTGCAGCCTCGCTAACCGCGCGCCATCCCGAGAAGGGGCCATTCGGAGAAGGCGTCATTCCCGCGAAGAGCCTGCCCTCGTGAAGACGGGGGCGGGAATCCAGTAAGCGGCCGAGTTGGCTTTCCAATTTAAACCGGCTTGAATGACAGTTCTAAATCGGGAAGTTATTTTTCGTCGCGCCCCATAAATTATGTCTTACCATCCCCAACCCTGGGTTTTGATCATGGTGCGTTCCTGGTTCCTCGCCGCGCTGGTTTGCCTCACGGCAGCGGCTTCGCTGTCGGCCCAGGCCGATTTAGGCCAGCTGGAAGAATTGGCGTTTCGCGCGGCCGTCAGTCAGGCGGCGCCGTCGGTGGTGCGCATCGAAACCGTGGGTGGCCTCGAACAACTCGGCAAGCACCTGGTCGGCACCGGGCCCACCACGGGCGTGATTGTAAGCGAAGATGGCTACGTGGTTTCAAGCGCCTTCAGCTTCGCCAATAAGCCCAGCACCATTCTGGTCGGCCTGCCCGATGGGACTCGCGCCGCGGGGAAGATCGTGGCGACCGATCATGCCCGGATGCTGGTGTTGCTTAAAGTCGATGTGCAAGAGAAGCTGCCGGTGCCCGAAGCGGTCCCGGCGGACGAAATGGCCGTCGGTCAGTGGGCGATCGCCATTGGCCGCACATTCGAAGGCCAGCAGCCCAACATGTCGGTCGGCATTGTCAGCGCGCTCAACCGCATTTATGGCCGGGCCTTGCAAACCGATGCCAAAATCTCTCCCAACAACTACGGCGGCGCCCTGGTCGACCTCCGCGGCCGCGTGCTGGGCATCCTCGTGCCGCTTTCGGCCACGGGCGCCGACAAGCTTTCGGGCGTGGAGTGGTACGACTCCGGTATCGGCTTTGCCGTTCCCTTCGAGCATGTGCTGAGTGTTTTCCCCCGCTTCAAGGCTGGCAAAGATCTGCACCCCGGCATCCTGGGAATCTCGCTCAAAGCGGGCGACCAATTTGCCGATCCGGCCGAAATCGGCGTGGTCCGCGCCAACTCGCCCGCCTTCCAGGCAGGCATGAAGACCGGCGACCAAATTGTGGAGCTGGCCGGAAAGCCGGTCACCCGCCAATCGCAAGTGAAAGAAGCCCTGGGCCCGCTGTACGCCGGCGACAAGGTAACCGTGGCCTTCAAACGGGGCGACGAGGTGATCCGCCGGGAGCTTACTCTGATTGAAACGCTGGAGCCCTATAGCCGCCCATTCCTGGGTGTGTTGCCGCTCCGCGTGGCCGCTGCCTCCGAAGAAGCCGACGACCAGGCGAACAACCAAGCCAACGACAACAAAGCTCCCGTGGCCGATCCTGCCAGGTCCGACGGCATTACGGTTCGCTACGTCTATCCTGGCAGTCCCGCGCAAACCGCCGGCCTGGAGGCGGGGGACCGCATCACCCAGGTCAACGGCAAGCCAGTCGCCGACCGTGACGCCTTCCGCGAGGCCATCGCCGGTTTGGATCTGACGGCAAAGATCAAGCTGGCTGTATCGCGTGGGGCTTCGCGGCTCAACATCGAGTCGGGCCTGGCCGACCAGCCAGAAACGATTCCCGACAAGCTTCCCCCGGCCATGGCCAATCGCAAGCCCTACCTAGGGCAGCAACCGCCGGTCGGCACTCAGCCGCGCAAAGTGGCCGAGTTTGCCAACGAGGCCAGCATTTACGTGCCCGAAGGCTACGACCCGGCCGTGCCGCACGGCGTGGTGGTATGGTTCCATGGGCCGGGCGAGCTGCAAACAGAAGAAGAGATCGCCGAACTGGTCAAGCGTTGGCAGCCGCTTTGCGATGCCAACGACCTGATCCTGGTGCTGCCCAAGAGCGAAGACAGTTCCAAGTGGGTGCCCGCCAAAGAGCTTCCCTTCGCCGCCAAGCTGGTGAGCGAATTGCGTAACGTGTACCGCATCGACAACGCCCGCGTGGTCTCGGCCGGTTTTCGCACGGGGGCCGCCATGGCCATGGCCTTCGCCGCCAATCAGCGCGAGTTGGTTCGGGCCGTGGCCCTCGTGGATGGGCCGGTGCTGTCTTCCAAGCCGCCCGAGAACGATCCGCTGCACCCGCTGGCGTTTCTGATCACCTCGGCCAAAGAAGGTCGAGCCAAGCCTGAGCAGCTGGAGCAAGTGGCGAAGGTGGTTCGCGATATGAAATACCCGGTCACCATGATCGACCAGGGCGAAGCGGGCCGGCACCTAAACGACGCCGAACTGAACCAACTCGTTCGCTGGGTAGATAGCCTCGACCGCATCTAGCGACCGCCCTCCAGCCAAATCAGGGGGGCGCTCGCCGCACGACGCGCGGCCTCCCTCGCGGCCCGAGCCAGCCCCCCTTTGCAATACCTCGCCAACAACCCCGTTAACGAACAGGGCCGCCTTCGGTTATAATCCGGCGAGTTGGGCAAATTCTTGCGTGATTTGCCCCCCATTGGGCCAAAGAACTTCTTTCAATCGCGGGAAGGGTGTGCGATGTATTCGTTGCTGGGCGTACTCATCATTTTGGTGGTGGTGTTTGTGATCAACGCGGTGGCCGCCCGACTGATGTTCGGCGAGTAGTCGCCGCCCGCTCAGCAGTCCGCCGACTTTCCCGCCCGACCAGCACGCGTCGGCTCAAGACAGTCCCCCGCTGTAAGGCATCGGGTGGGGGCGGTTCGCGCCCTCGCATCCCGGCGCCGGGTGGGCGTGCGCTCTTCGACTTTTGCCCTCCGTTCTCCTACACTTCTTTATGCGGAGAACCAGCGCGCTCGCCGCAACAAGCGTTTTTCCACCGGCATGCCTGCTCCCCAGCCCGAGCGGAAGGAAGACCACGTGGCGACCGCGGACGACGACTTTACCCTGGCCGATCTGGCCGCCATCGAGCGAACCACCCGCGAGGTGGGCGAAACCGTGCTCCGTCAGGTTTCTCGCCGCGCGCCCCATGTTTTTCAGCGGCGGTGGTGGGACGACCGCGTGATGTCGTGGGCCATGAAGAACGAGTCGGTGAAGGTCCAAATGTTCCGCTTCATCGATGTGCTCCCCATGCTCAACGAGCGGGAAGCCGTGACCCAGCACCTGCAGGAATACTTCGAAGAGGTTGAAGAGCACCTGCCGACAGCCGTGCGATTGGGGCTGGAAGTGGCCCGGCCCGATTCGCTGCCCGGCCGGGCGGTGGCCTATGCGGCTCGCCGCAATGCGCTAGGGCACGCCCGGCGATTCATCGCGGGCACCACCACCGCCGAGGTTCTCACGGCCGTGAAGCGTGCCCGCAAGGCCCGGCAGGCATTCACGCTCGACCTGTTGGGCGAAGCCGTGATCTCGAACGTCGAGGCCGACCGCTTCTTTTACGCCTACATCCATTTGATCGAAAGCCTGGCGCCCACCATCAATCGCTGGCCCGAGGTTCCGCAGGTGGATCGCGGCGTGGAGTCCGAGTTGCCGCGGGTCAATGTCTCCATCAAGCTTTCCGCGCTCGATAGCCAGTTTGATTCCATGGACGCCGAGGGCACGACCCGCCGGGTGTCGTTCCGGTTGCGCGAGCTGCTGCGCGTGGCGCGCAAGCACGGCGCGTTTATCAACGTCGATATGGAAAGTTATCCGTCGAAGGATCTCACGCTGGCCATCTTCAAAAGCGTGCTCATGGAAGATGAGTTCCGCGCCGTGGGCGACGTGGGCATTGTCGTTCAGTGCTACCTGCGCGACTCGGATCGCGACCTTCGCGACCTCCGCGATTGGGCGCGGCAGCGGGGAAAGCCCATCTGGGTGCGGCTGGTGAAAGGGGCCTACTGGGATTACGAAACCATCCATGCCCGCTACCACGGTTGGCCCATTCCGGTTTACCAACGCAAGTGGCAGTCCGACGCCAATTACGAACGCCAAACCCGGTTTGTGATCCGCAATTTCCGGCATCTCCGGCCAGCCCTGGGCAGTCACAACGTGCGTTCGCTGGCACACGGCATTGCCACCGCCCGGCACATTGGCCTGCCGCCGCTGGGCGTGGAACTGCAAATGCTCTACGGCATGGCCGACGCCGAACGCGAAGCCTTTACCAGCCTGGGCAATCGGCTGCGGGTGTATATGCCATTCGGCGAGTTGATCCCCGGCATGGCCTATCTGGTGCGGCGGCTCTTGGAAAATACCTCGAACGATTCCTTCCTCAGAACCAGCTTTACCGAACTGTTGAGCACGGAGGAACTGTTGATGAATCCACTGGACCACGCCGATGACGAACCCGCTGCCGCCGCCAGGCCAAGCGCGTCGTCGTCACCACGTTCCGCCGGGTTGGCGCATGCCGCGTCCCAGACGCTGCCCGAGTGGATTCGCGGTTTCCAAAATGAACCGGCGTACGATTTCTCGCGCGCCGATATACGTCAGAGTATGCGCGACGCGCTCGAAAGCGTGCGCGAGCAGTTCAGCGAATACTACCCGGTGGTCATCGCCGGCAAGAAGCAGGAAACCGAGGAACGCATCCGTTCGATCAACCCTTCCCATAAAACGCAGGTCGTCGGCGCCGTGGGCAGCGCCACGGCCGAATTGGCCAATCAGGCCGTTGCCGCCGCCGCCAAGGCTTGGCCCGACTGGGCCGATGCCGACGTCCGTACCCGAGCCGACTATCTGCTGCGCGCGGCCGAGTATATCCGCGAACGGCGGTTCGAATTCGCCGCCTGCCAGCTTTACGAGTGCGGCAAAGGCTGGCGCGAGGCCGATGGCGACGTGTGCGAAGCCATCGACTTCTTGGAATACTACGCCCGCGGCGCCGTGGCTCTCCAGGGACGCTTCCAGGATGAAGACGTGCCGGGCGAAGAGAACCGTTTCGAGTACCTGCCCCGCGGCGTGGCGGCGGTGATTGCCCCCTGGAACTTTCCGCTGGCCATTCTCACCGGTATGACCTCCGCGGCCCTGGTTACCGGCAATACGGTGGTTATGAAGCCCGCCGAGCAATCGTCGGTCACGGGCGCCTGGCTGATGCGCGCGTTTGAAGCCGCTGGTTTGCCGCCGGGCGTGCTGAACTTTTTGCCCGGCCAGGGTGAAGTCGTGGGGCCGGTGCTGGTAAACCACCCTCAAGTGGTCCTGATTGCCTTCACCGGCTCGCGCAAGGTAGGGCTGGAAATCAACGCCTCGGCGGCCAAAGCCTCGGCCGGTGGTCCCGGTTGCGACGTCAAAAAGGTCATCGCCGAGATGGGCGGCAAGAATGCCATCCTAATCGACGACGATGCCGACCTCGATGAAGCCGTGGCGGGCGTGGTCACCAGCGCGTTCGGCTACCAAGGCCAAAAGTGTTCGGCCTGCAGCCGCGTGATCGTGCTCAGCCGAGCCTACGATGCCTTCCTCTCCCGGCTCATCGAAGCCACCAAGAGTTTGCCGCTGGGGCCAGCCGAAGACCCCGGCGCGCGCGTCGGTCCGGTCATCGATCAGCAAGCCTTCGACGGCATTCGCCGCTATATCGAAATTGGCAAGCAAGAAGGAACCTTGGCCCTGGGGGTCGATGCCGGCGCCCTGGCCCAGCAGGGCTACTTCATTGGTCCGCACGTTTTCACCGAGATTGCTCCCACGGCCCGGCTGGCTCAGGAAGAAATCTTTGGACCCGTGCTGGCCGTGCTGCGGGCCGATAGTCTGGACGAAGCCCTGAAGATTGCCAACGGCACGGAGTATGCCTTGACCGGTGGCATGTATTCTCGCAGCCCTCGAAACTTGAAACGCGCGCAGCGCGAGTTCCGCGTGGGCAACCTCTATTTGAATCGACCGATTACCGGCGCTTTGGTCGCTCGCCAGCCGTTCGGCGGCTTTCGCATGTCGGGCATTGGCAGCAAGGCCGGAGGGCCGGACTATCTGCTACAGTTCGTGCTGCCCCGCACCATCACCGAAAACACCATGCGCCGCGGCTTTGCCCCGCTCGAAGTCGACGAGTAATCTCGTTCATTTCCAGACATAGTCGTCTTTCGCTCCGCGAAAGCCGACATGGTTTCTCCTGCAATCCTTGGCCAGCCGATCCACTCAAGCCATGAACAACGAACTGCCCCAGATCTATCTCGTCCGCCACGGCGATACCGCGTGGTCTCAAACCGGCCAGCACACCGGGCTGACCGATATCCCGCTCACGCCCGCGGGCGAGCTGCACGCTCAAGAGTTGCGCGGCTGGTTGGCAGGCCATGCGTTTTCGCAAGTGCTCACCAGCCCGTTGCAGCGAGCCCAGCGCACCTGCGAACTGGCCGGGTTTAGCGAAGTTGCCACCATCGACAACAACCTGGTGGAATGGGACTACGGCGACTACGAAGGGCTCACCACGCGGCAAATTCACGAGCGCATTCCCGAGTGGAATCTGTTCCGCGATGGCTGCCCTGGGGGCGAATCGCTGACGGCCATTGGTCAGCGGGCCGATCGCGTTGTAACTCAGCTTCGCCAGGCCGAGGGGAACGTGCTGCTCTTTTCCAGCGGCCACTTCCTCCGCGTGCTCACCGCTCGTTGGCTGGGGCTGGAGCCTGCCCAGGGCCGGTTGTTCCTGCTCTCGACGGCCACGCTCAGCATTTTGGGTTACGAGCACAACCGGCTGGAAGAACCGGTGCTGCGACTGTGGAACGATCGCTCGTACGTGCCTGGCAAACAGGCCTGACTAGGTGGGCGGCGGGTCGAGGTGGATTTCGGGAATGCGCTCGGCGTCGATTTCAATGACGGGGTACTCTTCCTGGTTGCTCAGCACTTCGGCAAAGCAGCTTTCCATTTCCACAAAGAGCTTTTCCAGGTCGAGCCCCATGTGCAGCGGTCGGTAGCTTTCCAGGTACGATCGCGAACTGTGATAAAGCTTGCGGGCGCCGCGGATGTTGCCGTTGCCAAAGTGGTGCAAGGCCACGGCGACCTGGATCAGTCCTTGGAAAAACTTGCGGTTGCCGCCGTGCTCATCGGCCCAAAGCTCTTCCCAAACCTCGTGGCTTTCAAAGAATTCGCAGTCGTTGAAGTAGCGAATCCCTTCGAGATACAGGGCGGGGTATTCTTCGGTCGTCATCGGGTAGATCCCGTTGGGCAAAGACTTCGAATATCAGTGGTGGTTCGCCACGCCTACATTCTCACGCTTCTGCCTCAACGAACAAGGGGCCGGATTGCTCCGACCCCTTGAAGTGTGATCATGATAGCTGAGCAGATCATGCGACAACCGGCTCGATCAGGCCCGGTTGCTCGCTGCCAGGAGTTAGTCGCGGGTAGCCATGAACAATCTCAGCACCCACCAAAACAGCGTGGCCAGCGAAGCGAACAAGGCCAGCGAGGCGGCGACGTATTGGCTGGTGCGATAGTGCAGCATGACTTGCGAGGTTTCATAGAGAATCCAGCCGCACATCAGCGTGACCATGGCCGTGATAAAGACAATGCCCAGGCTGAACCCGAACAAAATAGCACAGACGATCAGTCCCATAGCCGCGAAGCTGGCGAACAGCAAAATACTTCGCAAGAACGAGAAATCTTTGGCCGTGACAAACACAATCGTAGTGAGGCCGCCGAAGAGCACCAGGGTGACGACCGCCGCCGGAGCGATAAGTTGCACGCCTCGTGCCACTTCCATTTGCTGCGCGATATACAGCAGTGGCACGAAAATGATGGCTTCCAGCACGACGTACAACCCCAGGCCCGCATACTGAGCTCCCTTGGAGGTAGCGCTGTTGGCCATGCGGCTGGCAACCATGCTCACCACCATGAAGGCGACCATCACCATCAGCATTCCGTAGCGCATCTCGAACAAGGCTTCGGATATGCTTTCAGCCACCCCCGACGTAAACAGGGCCGCCAACAAGCCCACGAACATGGCCACGGCTCCGGCCAGGTGCAAGTAGGTTTTGCGGATAAAATCGGCACGTTCGTTCACATCGGCCTGCGCCGCATACCCAAACGATGCATAGGGATTGTCTGCGTAACTCATCGACGGACCCTTAGTAAAGGATTTGTTGAACCTACCCCAGATTGGGTGCGAGCGAATGCTCGTACCGTACTTCTATTCTAGCTTTCGGTCAAGCAATTTGCCCGCCTGGCCAGGCCGTTTGGGGCAATCCTGCGGCCAAACCGATCAACCTGCATTTATGCTGGGCAGGCTCCCCTCCCCCATGAGTGCGGCGCCCGGGCGTGCTGGCATTGCGCGCTGATCCCCAGCCGTTTTATAGTGTATTCGCTCCCCAACGCCTGATCTTGGATCATTTCCAACCGGCCGGTCAGGCCGTTTCGCGCGACTCGCGTTGACCTGCTGGCGGTGCATCGATTAGTTTGCCGCCAGACCAACCGCGGTCAGACTGCGCCCACGGATGCAAATGGATTGGCGAAGCAGTCTTCGACCCCTTCAGCCGACCAGCCGGCTGGGACGTGCGTTCTCTAGGGATGGAGCATGCGGCAATATCTACCGATGATCGCAGCCTTGTTGTTGCTCACGGCCGCGGTGCAGGCTGTGTGCATCGCTCGGGCTGTCGTGCCGGCTCAAGACGCGGTTCGCTATGTTGAAATGGCTCGCGCGATGCAGTCGCATGGAGTGCTTGCCGTCGTGCGGGCGACTCACGAAGAGCCGCTGTTTCCCGCCATGGTGGTCGCGACGCATGCCTTATTGCAACCGTTTTACGGCAGCGAAAACACCCCCTGGCTGCTCGCGGCCCAATGGGCGGCCGTGATTCCGTTAATCTTGGCCGTGCTTCCGCTGTATGGGCTGATGCTGTGCCTGGTATCGCCTCGCAGCGCCGCCTTGGGAGGCGTGTTCTTTGCCGTGTTAAGCCCCTTGGCACGCCTGGCGGCCGACGGGTTGAGCGACAGCACTCACCTGCTGCTGCTGATCACGGCTATCTATCTGACCACGCTCACGTGGTTATGCCTTGAGCGATACTTTACGCAACGCGATGCCGCGGAAACGGTTGCCGCTTTGAATCGGGCGGTTCCGCGCTTGCCGGCCGGGGCCTTGCTGTCGGGCAGTCTCGCGGCGGGCCTGTTCGCAGGCCTGGCCCCGTTGGCCCGCGCCGAAGCCTTGGTGTTGTTGCCGGTCGGGTTGATCACGTTGGCGTTGGCGGCTCCATGGCGACCCGGGCGACGCGCGGCTTCGCTGCTCGTCGCCAGCGGGTGGACATTGGGGGTGGGGACAGTTTTTGCGGTTTACCTGTGGGTTGCCGGCGTTGACCATCCGCGGACGGCGATCCAGCGGCTCACGGCTCAAGCCCTCCCCTTCGACGCGCAAGACTTTCAGCGAGCCCAGCATCGGCCGCTCAAAACCCGCGGCATGCGTACGGAGGAAGGCGAAGTGCTCTCCTTCGATCGCAAGGATCCAGAAACCAGCATTCGCTCCAAGGGTTGGCTGGCAGCCGCGCGTGAATACCTCAAAGAAGTGCCCGGTGGGTTTCAGTACGGGGTGGGCATCTTGGCCGTGCTAGGTCTCTTCGCACCGATCGCGCCCGACCGTCCCAAGCTGCCTGCCCGCTTCATTGGCTGCTTTTGGGTGTTGTACTCGCTGGCGATCATTGCCTCGGCCAGCCAGTGGGGATATATGGCTTCGCGGCACGTGCTTCCACTGGTGGTGCTCGGCCTGGGCTTTGCTGGCCAGGGAATCTTTATGCTGGGCGACTGGCTGGCGGCGCGGGTTTCTCGAAGCTCGTGGTTTGCTCGCCAGGCGGCGGTTTTCAGCCCACGCAAACTATCCACGGCGCTTGCTACGCTGGCCGTGGTTTCATGTTTAATCAAGACGGCCCAACCGCTGCACGCCAGCCGGATGCCCCATCGTTTGGCGGCGGAATGGATTGCGTTGCAACCGCTGGAAGGGAGCGTGCTCGACACGCGCGGCTGGACCGGCCTGATCACCGGTCGCCCTACTTACACTTACGAACGAGCCCCCCTGGGCTGGGCCGATCCCGACCTGGCCTTCATTGTTTTAGAGCAGCACGAACTCGAGCACGATACGGCGCGGAGCCGAACCATGTGCCAGCTGCTCGAGCATGCGGCGGTGCAGGTCGCCAGTTTTCCGGGTGATTCGGCAAGCAAGGCCGTGCTGGTATACCGCTGGCATGCCGACCGGCTTCGAACCGCGGGCCGGCCGTTATCCGCGGCCCCCGCGGCCAACTAATGGCCACGCGCGGCGAACCCCCGTTACTTTCACCCACTGCCGGTTGCCGACGCAAACCATCCACTCCAACCAATACAACGCCCCGTATAAAACTCCCATGCGCGACAACGTACGAGCATTTGCCTCCGCGGCCGCCCAGGCCTTTCAGCCTCGAGGGCCCATTTACGAATTCGGTTCTTACCTGGTTCCGGGCCAAGAACAACTGGCCAACTTGCGGCCACTCTTCCCCGGCCAACCCTACATTGGTTGCGACATGCGGCCCGGCGCGGGCGTCGACCAAGTGGAAGATCTGGCCGAGCTGACCATTGCCGACAGCAGCGCGGGGGCCGTCGTCTGTCTCGACACGCTCGAGCATGTGTTCGAAATTCGGAAGGCCATGGATGAGATGTTGCGGGTGCTCAAGCCTGGCGGAATGATGTTGATCTCGGCGCCGCTCGACTTTCGCATCCATCATCATCCCGACGATTACTGGCGGCTCACCCCCAGTTGCGTCGCTCGACTGCTCGCGCCGCTCGCCGCCAACGTGGTGGGCTCACAAGGCGTGGAAGGGCATCCGCACACCGTCTTTGGCCTGGGATTCAAAGCACCCGTGCCGGTGAGCTTTCCGGAGCGATCGCAGTTGCTGTTGGAAACCTTTCAAAATTGGCGCGAAACGCAACGGCGAACCGAGCCGCTGCTCCGCAAATGCAAGAAGCTGCTCACGAACTGCCTTCGCAGCAAAGGCGAGCGCCGCCGGACCAGGCACGAATTCACGGCTCGGTTTGTCGTGCAGTTTGGCGCCTCGTCGTGGTCGGCAGCCCACGGCATGCTGGAAGGGCTGGTCTCGCGCTAGTCGGGGCTCCCTTGGATAACCATGAATCGAATTGCTCCGCGAGACGTGCCGATGTCCTCCTCCAGCAACTTTTCTCACGCGCACCTTCCCGCCGTGGCCGCCGAGCGCGCGCTGATCATCGGTTTGGACGGCGCCACCTGGGATCTGCTCACGCCGTTGGCGGCAGAGGGCCTGATGCCCAACCTGGCCGCGCTGATGCGCTCCGCGGCCCTGGCCCGGCTGAAATCCACCACGCCGTTCATCACGCCCGTGGCTTGGACCAGTTTCCAAACCGGTAGCGATGTTGCCGGGCATGGCATCTACGATTACCGGTACTGGGACCATCACACGGGCAAGCTGTGTCTGAATCACGCCGGCCGCATCGCCGGAGAAACGCTGCTCGAAACCGTGGCGGCGACGGGAAGACGCGTGGTGTCGCTCAATTTGCCCATGACGCATCCGCCTCGGCTCTCCGAGCCGCACATCGTGCTGGGCGGCCTCGATAGCCCCTCGCTGGACGCTATTCTTGGCGCTTGTCCCACCTTTGCGGGCCAGCTGCGGTCGGCCGGCATCGATTACGACTTGCGATCCATTTGGAAGCGGCGCCCCAGATCGCTGGCCGAACTTCGGCAGGGCGTGAACGACACGGCCAAGGCCTTTCACGGCCGAGCGGCGGCGGCCAGGTTGGCCGATTCGCACGGTGACTGGGCACTGATGATTGTCCAATTTCAGAATCTGGACAGCCTGCAACATCGTGTGTGGCACCTGCTCTCGGCGGACCCCGGCCTGGGCCAACCCAACCTGGGCTCCAACGCCGATGCTTGGGAACAGACCACCGAAGCGGTGGCCGAAGCTCGCCGGGCCATGCAGGCGTTGGATCAGGCAGTGGGCGAACTGTTGGAGTTGGCCTCGGCCCGATCGGCGGCGGTGGTGGCGCTTAGCGACCACGGCTTTGGCCCCTTCGCCGGCAAGATTTCGGTTCCCCGCGTGCTGGAGCGACAGCGACTGCTGATTCCGGCTTCGGGTAGTATCCGGCTCCGATATCAGGCGGCCCGGTGGCGGTTCAAGGCCCAGCGGTGGTGGTGGAAAAGACAACACCAAGGGGAAAGAAGTGCCTCGCTGCGGCTGGCGGCGCGCACGCGCGTGGCGCTCGATTGGGACCGCAGCCCTGCTGTTACGTTGCATGGAGATCTGGCGGCCATGGTCTATCTCAATCGCCCCGAGCGTTTCGGAGGCGGCCCGATTCGCACGGCGGCTGGCATCCGTCAGGCGGAAAGCGAGATCCGCGCTGCTTTGCGGGTTGCTCGGCATCCGCTGGACGATACCCCGCTGTTTACCGAAGTGTATTCGGTTCGCGACCGCTGGAATTGCGAACCGCTCGAACGCTGCTGGCCCGACGTGGTAGCCATCCCCGCCGCTGGCTGGCATACCCGCAGCAAGTTGGACGGCGGGGGCAGTGTGGTCGGCGGCGACCACGATCTCACCGGCACCCATCGAAGCGAAGGCGTGCTCATCGTGGCATCGCCAGGCGTGCAGGCTGGGGGACATCATGCCGCCAATCTGTGGGACGTGGCGCCCACCGTGCTGGCCATGCTGGGCCTGAATCGTCCGGCCAGCATGACGGGGCGGGTTCTCCCTTGGGTGCCATGTGCAACGCAGTCAGCGGGCCTGCGCTCGGTGGAAGTCGCTCCCGTGGCCTGCCCCGAGATGTCGCCCGAACAGTTGGCCGTGGTCGAGCAGCGGCTGCGCGACCTGGGCTACATGGATTGAAAGCCGATCCGAGAACCCTGTTTCCCTCTTACCCAACCCTTTCCCGCGAGGGGCGAGGGATTCATTGGATAGGCATTAAGCAATCCGGCAATGGTCGAGCATTTGCGCGGGAGGGCAGATGGTGCTGGTGTAGAACGGCCCAAACTCGGCGTACTTGGCGCTCGCTTCATCGAACCGCATGCGGTAGACGATGTCTTTCAGGAACTCGGGGTTGCGCGCCCAGAGGGTTACTCCCCATTCCCAGTCATCGAGCCCCACGCCGACCGTGATTAATTGGCTGACTTTGCCGCCGAAGGTCATGCCGGTGCGGCCATGTTCGGCCATGAGCTTGTTGCGTTCGGAGAAAGGCATGGCAAACCAATTGGCATGCGGCACCCGCCATTTGTTCATGGGGTAGAAACAGGTGGCCGGCCAGGCCGGGAAGTCGGGTGTCAGGCGTTGCCGGCGCATCATGCCTTCACGCTGTTCGTAGGCTTTGAGCTTGGCTTGATAGGCGGGGCTGTCGGCCGTTTCGCCCTCGGCCACCAGGCGCTTGCCGTATTGCTCCACCGTGGGCACGTATTCGGAGACTTCGGTCAGCGAGATGAACGAGTAGGCAGGCGTCAGGGCCAGACCGAGCCGGGAAGCCATGATCCGTTGGTGGATGCTGTCGATCTTGAGGGGATCGGGGTCCATTGCCATCAGGCCAAAGTCGGCCTTTTGCCCCAGCACGATCGAAGTTTGCAGCCGTTGCGGGGCGTCGGCCGCCGTGGGGTCGAGGATGGCGATCAGTTCTTCGCGGGCTTCGCTCAGATTGCCCAATCCGGCCAGCGCGCGACGGTCGAACCCGTAATACAAATGGCTGCAGTGCCAACCTTCGTGCGGCTGAAGCGAAACTTCCGGTCCCTGACTCACGATGTCGATCCCTTCTGATGGCGCTCGTTATGCTTGTTCCGCGGAATATGAAGATCATACCACGAGTGGTCTGGGGTCGCCATCGGAGAGAGCGACGCCGATGCAGCCAACGGGGCCAAGCTGGGGGTGGGGGGATTGCCTGGCAACGTCGTCCAGAATCGGCACAGGCGGAACGCGCACGGGAAAATTGCCCTGCCCTGCGGCGTTTGGCGGCAATTGAGTTTTGACAACCCGGAGGTGTGATGTAGGTTTCCAGGGTGCCCCAAGGCGCGCCGGTGCAAGCGACGAAAGTCGTTTCGTGAGCCCCCAAGCGGCAAAGTATGACGCGTTCCCCCCCACCCGTTTGCCGGTTACGAGAATCGCCAGGTCGGCTCGTTCCGCCGCCCACCAGCTTGATTCTCGCTGCCGGCAGCCATACGTTTGCCGCCGTTCCGCAACGCCCTCCCCCCCGCAGGAGTAGCAATTCCATGAGCATGCCAGCCGCACAGGCCCAACCGTTTGTTGACCGCCGCGCAATCGAGTCGTCAACCGTGGCGCCGGGCAAAGAGCGACGTCAATTCTCCAGCACGTATTCCGAGCTCTCCCCCGACGCCCGCGAATTGGCGATCAAGGTGGACGAGTACAAGCTGATGCATCACCGTCGGTTTGTGACCTACGAAGAATTGCTCGGCGTGGTCCGATCGCTCGGCTATCACAAATAACACAATTCGGAGGGAGCGGCCCTCGGTCGAGCGCTACGTGGGAAGCGCACGGAGGCCGGGGAACCACCGCTCCCAACGAGCTTGAAGCGAACAGGCCGCGATGGCGAAAGCTATCGCGGCCTGTTTGTGTTTAAAGATTATGCGTGGGTCGCTAAACGTGGGGGTAGTCAGCGGACAACGCGGAGGCACAATTGATTTGCCGAGTCCAGATTCTGCCCCTTCTGGACCGGCCGCCCACCGGTGGCCTGCCCC
>CAYUMU010000009.1:116382-118277 GCA_964445985.1 uncultured Pirellulales bacterium
GGTAGTTGGGGGCTGGTGGGGGAAGGTTATTTGGTTTGGCTTTCCAGCTACTTTCGAATTGCGTAGGCGGCTCGGAACCTGCCCGCTATGTTTTGGCGCGTAAAAAAACCGCCGGAGCATGCAAGTTGCTCCGGCGGTTTCTTATAGGCAAGGCTTACCCGAGGCAACTGCTTCGGGTTAAGCGGTCTTAGTCTTCTTCCTTCGACTCGTCATCGCTGCCCTCGGGCACGGCGACCTTTTCTTCTTGCTTGGTCACCCGGCCTTCGAACAGCAAGTGCCGGCCATCGGCGACTTTCTTGACCGTGACCATGATGGTGTCTTTTCCTTGGAACTCGCCCTTGAGCAGTTCTTCGGCCAGGGGATCTTCCACCCGGTGCTCGATGGCGCGACGGAGCGGACGAGCTCCGAAGTCGGTGTTCGAGCCTTCCTTGATGAGGAACTCTTTCGCTTCGTCGGTCAGTTCCAGCTTCAGGCCACGATCGCCCAAGCGCTCGCGGACTTTCGCCAGTTCGATGTCGATGATGCCTTTGAGGTCGTCGAGGTTGAGGTGCCGGAACACGATCAAGTCGTCGAGGCGGTTGAGGAACTCGGGCCGGAAGACCTTTTCGATTTCGTCCTGCACGCGAGTCTTCATGCTGTCGTAGCTGGCGTCGTTATCCAGCTTGGCGAAGCCAAAGGTCGACTCGTTCTTGATGGCGCCGGCGCCCGCGTTCGTGGTCATGATGAGGATCACGTTGCGGAAGTCGACGTTGCGGCCGAAGCTGTCGGTCAGGCGGCCTTCTTCCATGACCTGGAGGAGCATGTTGAACACGTCCTGGTGGGCTTTCTCGATTTCGTCGAGCAGCACCACCGCGTACGGACGGCGGCGAATCTTCTCCGTGAGTTGACCGCCTTCTTCGTAGCCCACATAGCCCGGCGGAGCGCCGATCAGGCGGCTCACATTGTGCTTCTCCATGTACTCGCTCATGTCGATCTGAATCAGGGCGTCCTGATCGCCGAACATGAACTCGGCCAGGGCCTTGGCGAGCAGGGTTTTACCCACGCCCGTGGGACCAGCGAAGAGGAAGCAGCCCGTGGGCCGGCGGGGGTCTTTCAAACCGCTACGGCTGCGGCGGACGGCCTTGGCGATGGCCTTCACGGCCTCGTCCTGGCTGACCACTTTCCGGTGGAGTTCGGCCTCCATACCCATGAGGCGGAGCGAGTCTTCGGTGGTCATCCGCGTGAGGGGGATGCCCGTCATTTTGGAGACCACTTCGGCCACGACTTCCTCATCCACCACGCCGTCGCTCTCGCGGCTTTTTTCGCGCCATTGGCGGGTGATGGTTTGCTTTTTCTTCTTCAGCTTGTCGGCCTGATCGCGGAGGCTGGCGGCCTTTTCGAAGTCTTGGTTGGCAACGGCTTCTTCTTTTTCCTTGTTGAGCCGTTCCACCTCTTCATCGATTTCCTTGAGATCGGGCGGCCGGCTCATGGTGCGGAGCCGCACGCGGGCGCCCGACTCATCGATGACGTCGATGGCCTTATCCGGGAGACAACGCCCTGTGATATAGCGGTCGGAGTATTCCACCGCCGATTCCAGGGCGTCGTCCGTAATTTGTACGCGGTGATGCTCTTCATAGCGGTCGCGGAGACCTTTGAGGATTTGCACCGTTTCGCTCTTGGAAGTCGGTTCCACGATGATTTCTTGGAACCGTCTCGCCAAAGCCGCGTCCTTTTCGATGTACTTGCGGTACTCGTCGAGGGTGGTGGCTCCGATGCACTGGATTTCGCCGCGGGCCAAGGCTGGCTTGAGCACGTTGCTGGCATCGATGGCGCCCTCGGCGCCGCCCGCCCCAACGAGCGTGTGCAATTCGTCGATGAACAGAATGGTGTTCTTGGCCCGCCGAACTTCGTTCATG
>CAYUMU010000010.1:0-107337 GCA_964445985.1 uncultured Pirellulales bacterium
GGAGCGCAAGCTCACTTTTTCCAGTCCCCACCGTGCTAGCACTTGCATAATGTTGACTCGCTACGGGCACCATGCGAAGCATGGTCGGCTTCGCAGCCGACGTCGCCGACGGCCACGCAAGACTCGCTTCCGGCTGTGGGCTAAACTCTACCGGGCGGGATTGGCTACCCGCTGGGTTCCGCTGAGAGGTTTCTAAGACGAATCGTTACATCTCAATCCTCCTCTCCCAGGCTTACCTGGACGCAATGGCACGCCCTGAGCCCTCGGCGAAGGGCGTGGTGGCGGCGGGTTTGGGCCGGCACGCGTTCGATCAGCCGCCAATTGTTCGCCGGCCAATTTGAACCTTTGCCCTGCGCTTCACTCGGCTCGCGTCGGCACGGGCGAGCGGCCGTGCTTCTCGCGTGCCTGGATTTACTTGTTCCCCTCAAAGTAAGCCCGATCCCGTTCTTCAAAGTCGTTGTAGTCCAGCAAGTCATACAACTGCTGCCGGGTTTGCATCAGGTCCAAGAGGTCGGTTTGCACGCCGTCTTCGGAGATTGCCCCCAGCGCCGCTTCCACCGCTTTCATGGCCACCCGCATTAGCGTGACTGGGTAGAGCACGGCCGCGTAGCCCAGGCCTGCCAGGTCGTCCAGGCTCAACAGGGGGCTGCGGCCGAACTCGGTCATGTTGGCCACCAGCGGGGCATCGACGGCTTGGGCAAACCTGGCAAACTCCTCCGGCGTTTCCAAAGCCTCGGGAAAGATCCAATCGGCCCCCGCCTCCAGGTAGCGGTGCGCGCGATGCACTGCTTCGTCCAGGTCGTGAACCCCGCGGGCATCGGTGCGGGCAATGATCACCAGGTCGCTGTCCTGGCGCACCGCGGCGGCAGCCCGCAGCTTGGCGCACATTTCTTCCACATCCACCAGCGTTTTGCCGGAAAGGTGGCCGCACCGCTTGGGCAGTTGCTGGTCTTCCAACTGAATGGCGGCGGCGCCGGCCAGTTCCAACTCGAGCACGGCCCGCTGCACGTTGAGCGGCCCTCCAAAGCCGGTGTCGGCATCGACAATGATGGGAATGCCCACGCTCCGCGTGATGTAGCTCACATGCTGCACCAGCTCGGTCAGCGTGAACAGGCCCACGTCGGGCAAGGCCAGCGTTCCGGCGGAGAATGCCGCTCCGGAGAAATAGGCGGCGTCGAAATCAAACTCTTCGATCATGCGGGCCGAGAGCGCGTTGAAGGCGCCGGGCACTTGAATCGTATCGTCGGCAACGGCCTCGCGAAGGGCCTGCCCTGGGGTCATGTCGTTCACCGCGCTATGGCTCCGGCGAAATAGGAAGAAGTGGTCGAATGGCAACCGCCAAGTTCACGCTATCA
Source organism: uncultured Pirellulales bacterium (assembly GCA_964445985.1). GTDB lineage: Bacteria > Planctomycetota > Planctomycetia > Pirellulales > S012-138 > CAYUMU01. The sequence continues at coordinate 1,356 of CAYUMU010000010.1, forward strand.
GGTGGGCAACAGTATGGCCCGTTTTGCCCGACCTGGCCAGCGGTCGCTGCCACGCAGTGTTGCCACGCGGTGTCGCTGCCACGCGGGCTGGGAAGCCAAGGTTCGCGCCATTGGCTGCCGGGGGCGAGCGCTGGGCGTGCTCCCAGGCCCACCGTGCGACGATTTGTCGCCGCAACGCCTACCCCATGTTCCACCAACAAGAGTAAACTGACGGGATGCCGTCTTGCAGTCGGCAACCGGGTGGCTCATGGCAACGGGTGACCGATCAGGACTGCCCTTGCTATTAAGACGCGCGGCAGGCCCTCCGCGCCATTGAAGGAAAAACATGCGGTTTCGCACCATTTTTGTTCGCAGTTGCCGGCTCCGCTGCCCTCGCTGCGGTGAGGGGAAGCTGTTCCACGGCTGGTTTGCCATGCATGGCCAGTGCGACCACTGCGGAATGAAGTTCCAACGGGAGCCCGGCTTCTATCTTGGCTCCATCTACTTCAATTATGGGCTGACGTCGGCGCTGGCGCTCTCGGCGTTCTTCAGCTTGCATCTGGGATATCGGGTTCCCAGTGAACAACTAACCTGGCCCTTGCTGGCATTCGTCCTGCTATTCCCCCTGTGGTTTTTCCGCTATGCGCGGGGCCTGTGGTTGGGCATGGACGAATACTTCGACCCGGCCCGGCCCGCCTGATCGGCGGCTAGAGCGGAAAGCGGTGCTAGCAGCGGCGGCGGGTCGTGGTTTTCCCCCGACCGTTGAGCGGGCAAGGCAGGTTGCGAGCCCCGCGATTTTGCCGCGGACAGCCCAAACCGTGGCCCAATAAGCCGTGCCGAGGGAACGGCTGACGTATTTGGCGGGAGGTTCCCGAGCGGCCAGGACCCCCAACGGGGGGCAAAATTGCGGCATTCGGCAGCGTTTGCCGCGGGGCATTTGCCGGATCGGTTTGGCCAACCGGTAGAGCTTACCAAAATGCCTGGGAATGCCGCTGCCCGAGCGGCAAAACAGCGGCGATGGCATGAATGTTAGCCAACTTGCGTTCCGATACCTCCACTATCCGGAAGGCCGGGATCGGTTGCGCGAGGTACGAGCAACCGACCGGGAATTCCCGCGAGACCCGCACTGCGCGCCCCAGGATAGTAGTGCGTAACCGGTTCATTCAGGCTTCCAAGGATCGGAGGAGCGGCTGATGAGAGTGTTTCGTTTTTGTGGTCTCCTGGCCGCGCTGGGCATGCTCACGATGAGCACTGTATCGGCGCAGGCACAGGAGCGCGGCGTAAGCCGCACGAGCTACGGCTGGGCGAATGTCCAAGCTGAAGACGGCTCGAGTCCTAGTGACAAACCGTATTCCGGAGCGGCGGCGCCCGCCGTGGCCGGAGATTGTTGCCCCCCACCCAGCTGCAACACTTGTTGCACTTCGAGCTGCTGCGATGACAGCTGCGGAGGGTGGTGCACCAATCCGTTGTACTTGTTCCCCGAGGACGGCCCCTTCCGCATTAGCGGTTGGTTCCAGGGTGGCTACCATAACAAGGCCACCCCGCTGTCCACGGGCTACAACACGCCCACGAATGCGTCGTTCAACAACGTCCCCGGCCAGTTCAACCTCCACCAGGCCTACATCTTTGCCGAACGCGTGGCGGATGGTGAATGCGGCCTCGACTGGGGTTTCCGCTTCGATGCCATCTACGGCACCGACGCCCAAAAGACCCAAGCTTTCGGCAATTCGCCCAACGGCGCCCCCACGGGCTGGGATTCCGAATGGGACAACGGCGTGTACGGCTGGGCTTTGCCCCAGGCCTACGGCGAATTGGCCGCCGGCCCCTTGAGCGTCAAGGTCGGTCACTTCTACACCATCATTGGTTACGAAGTGGTCACCGCGCCGGGCAACTTCTTCTATAGCCACGCCCTCACCATGTTCAACAGCGAGCCGTTCACGCACACCGGTGCTTTGGGCACCTTGGCCGTGAACGACGCCGTGAACCTGTACGGCGGTTGGACCCTGGGGTGGGATACCGGCTTCGATCAGACCGATGGCGGTAGCAACTTCATTGGCGGTATCAGCGCCGAAGTCACCGACTGGCTGACCTTGGCCTACACCACCACGATTGGCAACTTCGGCCAACGCGGCGACAACGGCTTCATGGGCAGCTTCGTGGGCCAGGTGCAATTGACCGACAAAGCCCAGTACGTCGTGCAAAGCGACTACCTGAGCGTGGACTCGAACCCAGACTACGGCTACATCGATGACACCATTGGCGTCAACCAGTACTTCTTCTACCACTTCAACGATTGCTTCGCGTGGGGTAATCGCTTGGAATGGTGGAAAGCCGACGGCGTGTCGTACTGGGAAGCGACCACGGGCGTGAACATGAAAGCTCACGCCAACTGGGTGTTCCGTCCCGAAATTCGGTACGACTTCCAAGGCGTCCCGGATCGCGAACAGTGGACCTTCGGCATCGACAGCTACGTGCTGTGGTAAGCTGAGCGGATAAGAAAACGACGTTCCCCGCTGGGCCGCCTGCTGTGTGAAGAACGCAGCAGGCGGTCCTTTTTTATTGGGAGACTATAGTCGCCTTTCGCTCCGCGAAAGGACTTGCTTTCGCGGAGCGAAAGCCGACCATGGCTGGCCGCAATTTCCGGGGCGCTTGTTGCGTGCTATTGCAGCGGCCAGCCGTGCAGCATCAATCGCACGGCGTAGTAAAACACGGGCGCGGCAAAGCAGATGGAATCGATGCGGTCGAGCACGCCGCCATGCCCCACGACCAGCGTGCCGTAATCTTTCACGCCGCGATCGCGCTTGATGGCGCTCATGGTCATGCCGCCCGCCAGGCCGGCGGCCGCGGTCACCGCCGAAAGGCCGGCCGCTTGCCAGGCCGTGAGGGGGGGCACCGACCACCACAGCACCGTGCCAAACAGGGTGGCGCTGGCGATGCCGCCGAGAAAGCCTTCCCAGGTGCGGCCGCCGCTGACTTCCGTGGCAATCACGCGCTGGCCCAGCAGCTTGCCCCAGGCGTACTGCATGATATCCGCGAACTGCACGATCAGCACAAAGTAGAACAGCAGGCGGGCGTTCTCGTCCAGCGGTTGCTCGCCGGGGCCTTGCAGACTGAGCAGGGCGGGCGCGAAGCTCAAGCAGTAGACGCAGATCATCAGGCCAGCCTGAATTTTGGCCGTGCGCTCCAGGAACCGTTTGGGGTCGCCCGAAAACGACACCCGGGCCGTGATGAACAGAAACCCGAAGACGGGGATCAGCACGCTGTAAGCGGCATACTGTTCGAGCCCCACCAGCACATATTGCAGGGGGGTAATCACAAAGAAGACCCAGAACAGCGCGCGGTGGTCGCCCGGACGGGTGGGGGTCAGGGTGATGAACTCGCGCAAGCTCCAGAACGAGATCAGCCCGAACAGCACCACCGTGCTCACGCGGCCCACGATAAAGGCCGCGGCCAACACGGTGCACATCAACCACCAGGTGCGCACCCGCAGATGGAATTGCTCGACGATTGCCGGGTTGATGCCGGCATCGAGTCGGCGTTTGAGCACCTGCCCCACGGCGGTCGCCGCCGCCAGCACGGCGAGCACGCTGCCTACGAGCCACAAGGTTCTCGGGTCGGGTATGATCATGAGCAAAACAATTCGCAAGCCGTGAAGATTTTTCGGGCGGCAAAACAGCTGGTTGAAGCCAACAGAACTCAACATCCTTGGGGGGGGGCGGGCCGGGAACCGAGCGACCTGCATGCCGCTGGGGCTCAGCGAATGGGCAAAGCCACGGCCCACGGTTCGTGGCCCGCCGAAACTCCGGATGACGTACCTACAACTCCTTCAATCGCCGCACCGCGTCACGGGCGCGGCGCAAAAAATCGGCCTTGGGCTCGCGGTTTTCCAAGTAAATGGGCGGGCCAAACGTGATGCAGCTCAACAGCGGCACTGGCAATACCTCGCCTCGCGGCAGCACCCGGTTCACGTTGTCGATGTGGACCGGAACCAATTCCAACTCGGGCCGCTTTTTTGACAGGTAAAACAGACCGCTCTTGAATTCACCAATCTCTTCGCCACTGCTCCGGCCACCTTCGGGGAAGACAATCAGGCTGTAGCGATCGCCGATCGAACGCAGCATCAGGTCCACGGGGCTCTGATGAACTTTGACCTTCAACCGGTCGATCAGCAAGGCGTTAAACACCTGATTGGCCAGGTAGCGGCGGAAGCGGTTCTTCTCCCAGTAATCCGCCGCGGCCACGGGCCGGGTGACCGAGCGAACTTCGGCCGGCAGCGCGGCCCAAATCACCACCGCGTCTAAATGGCTGGTGTGGTTGGCAAAGTACACGCGTTGACACGGGTCGGGCTGGCACTCGATCCACCGCGTGCTGGTGCCGCTCACGAGTTTGGCCGTGCCGGCGATGATCGCTCCCGTGAGCTTCGCCATCCAACCCCGGTTGGCAAAGGTATCCGGCATCGGCGCGGAAGGGGCTCGGCTTCGTGCGATGCGTTCTCTCACGGATAGGTTGTCTCGAATCGCTCTAAGAGCTTATCCAATGACTCCCTCGCCCCGCGCGGAAGGAGGGTGGGGGTGGCCTGATAAAAAGTTTCTCACGACCTTTCTTTCTCCCTTCTCCCCCGGAGTACCGGGGAGAGGGGAGCAAAGGTTTTTGGGCTAATTCTCCCACTCGCCGCCAACGAGGACGTTTTTATCAGGCTAGACTTCGGCCCCCGCTTGCGGCCCCCGCTGTTGCCTAAGCCTTCGGCCGAATTCGCCCGGTGCCCCGAGGTTCTTTCGATTGTATCCCGACCCTGGCCGCAAAATAGAGGGGGGACCGCTTCCCAACCACCGAAAACCGCGGCCACAACACAAACTGCCACCGAACCACCGGAACAGGCCATAAAAAAAGCACGACGCGCCGCTGAATAGCTCAACGGCGCGCCGTGCGACGGGTAGGGGGGTTCAGGGCGACCAACCGAAAACGGCTAATCGTCGCCACCGCGCCTACTGGGGCTCGCTCTTGGCCCGCAAGGTTTCCATTTCGCGGCGAAGCAGAATCATCTGCTCACGCAACTCCATAATCATGCGCAACATTTCCTGTGATGCTGGCGGCGGGCCATCGGGGCGGGGGCCATCGGGGCGGGGACGTTCACCTTCACGCGGCGGGCCTTCAGGGCGGGGGCCATCGGGACGGGGACGTTCACCTTCACGCGGCGGGCCATCGGGGCGGGGGCCATCGGGGCGCGGACGATCGCCTTCGCGCCGCGGCGGCGGACCTTCGGGGATACCGGCTTCACGCCGCAGTCGATCGGCCTGGCCGCGGATTTCGGCGGCCTGGTCGCGCAGTCCGGCGGCTTCCAAATTCATCGCGGCTTGCATCAGGTGATGCACCCTGCGGTGAATTTCGCCTTGCGGGCCGCCTTCGCGCGGTGGGCCTTCGGGACGGGGGCCTTCGGGACGAGGGCGATCGCCTTCGCGCGGCGGGCCTTCGGGACGGCGTTCGCCGTCTCGCGGACCTTCGGGGCGACGTTCACCATCGCGGGGGCCTTCGGGCCGCGGACGATCGCCATCGCGACGAACTTCGCCTTCTTTCGGGCGGTCACCGTCACGCCGAGGTTCGCCTTTTTTAGCGTCGTCGCCATCGGCGGCGACCAGGGCCACCTCGCCCGGCACGGGCGGTCCGGCCGGCGCTTCGTCGGCCAAGGCGGCGCTTCCGCCGAGGGTTAACAAGGTGAGTCCGGCGAGCGAACGTCGCCAGGAACGCTGCATGGCTGTCATACCATCATCTCCAGAAGTAATAGACGTGTTGGAACGTGCCCACGCGGTACAAAAGACGGCAGCACTCACTACCGCCGCGGTTGCCAGGAATACAAAAACTCGTTTGGCCGCCCCAGGGCGAGCGACATAGGGCTGATCGGTTAGTACCAGCAACCGCTGGACTCGCTGCCCCAGGGTGCTGCGAAACTCGCCGGCGGCAATTCCCAGCCAGCCGAGGTTGCGCTGCCGTTGCAGTTGCCGGCCCAGCGTCACCAGGCATTCGGCCAGCACGCCGGGGCCGTCGTCCACCATCAGGCTGGCTTCATCGGCGGCATGCTCCATGGCCGTGGCCAGCTGAGCGCGGGCGTACCAGATGGCCGGGTGGAACCAGAGCAGGCGGCACAGAACCTCCGCCAGCAAACGCCAGGCGACATCGTGCGACGCATGATGGGCCGCTTCGTGCGCCAGCATTACCTGCCGCTGGGCCGCCGAATAGTAGCGGTCGAAATTTGCGGGCGTCACGATTACCGGACGCACAATGCCCAGGGCCAGAGGGCTGGCAATTTCGTCGCTGGTGGCCAGATGCAGGCGACGATGGAGTCCAAATTGACGGGTAATGTAGTCGAGTTGTTCGCGATCGGACCCCGCCGGGGAGAAACGCAGCCGGGCGCGAAACCGCAGCAAGCGAACGTAGCCAGCAATCAACTGCACCAGCAGCGCCGCCGCCACGCCCAAGTACAGTCGCACCCAAACCGCCCCGATGCCGGGGGCCGCGGAAAAGGCCGGAGCCGTGTGTGCGCTTCCGCTGGGCGCCGGTGGGGAAGATTCCAACCCCCTCGCTGGCAGTTCGTCGGCGACCGCCGCGAGCTCTGCGGCTGTGGGCCGGGGTGTGAGCGTTGGTTCGGACTGCCCGTCGATGTTGCCCGAGCCTGGGAAGGTGAAATCCGACGACGCGCGAGGCAGTGATTCGATCACCGGCGGATACTCCACCCACGGCCGCGCGGACGGTTGCGGCCGGGCGGGGAGGGAGGTTTCTGTTTCGTTGTGGATTGTGGGGCTGGCTGGAATGGCCGGGGCTGGCGAACTGAATTCTGGGGCCGCGTGGTTCGCAACCACCGGGATGGAGGGAATCATCCAGGCGATGGCGGCTCGGCTGATGCCTGTGGCTTCGCCGATGGCCAGCAGCAGCATGCCCAAGATGGCCACTTGCCAGGCAGAGCGGCGGCGGCGAGCCGACGACGTTTGCCTGGCCGCGAATGCCGCCAGGGACACCAGCAGCAGCACGCCGAGGGCCAGCACGATCAATGCGTCTTGCCAGGCGAGCGAAACCAGATCGAAAGTTGGCAGGTTCATGGTGGGCGAGGCTCCCCTTACCGCTTTTTGCGGGCCGCGATCAGTTTCTGCAATTCGTCCAGCTCGGCGGAGCTCACATCACGCGTGGTCAGCAAATGATTGACCATGCCGGCCACGCTGCCTTCGAAGAGGCGATCGACCAGGTCGTTGGCCATGCTGCGAGTGACGTCGTGCGAAGCAACCACCGCCCTATAAATGAACTTGCGGCCTTCGCTGTCGTGGGCCACCAGTCCGCGGTCCTCCATCTTGCGCAGCATGGTGGCGATGGTGGTATAGGCGAGCTCGGAATCTGGCCCTAGTTGCTCGTGAACATCGGCAATCGTGGTGGGACCATGATCCCACAAGACCTGCATGATGCGCAGTTGGAGATTTCCCAGCTTGAACTTCGGCGACATCTCGGAGATCCCTCCTGCCGATTCCAATTCCAGTACGACCACGGTAATATTACCAAGGTAGTACGAGCGGACGCAAGAGAATTTTGGGCGAATATGCCAGGGTGCCAGGGATTGGCGGACGGCGGACAGCGAGGGGGGCTACGGCCGGGCCATCCGTGCCGCGAAGGGGTTGAGGGCAGAGGGCGAACCCATCGCCACGGGCAAGACCTGGCTGGCCGCGGGGTTGGCCGCGGCCTTCGGCCCGTTTGGCCGAGCCGCGGGTTCCAGCACCAGCCAGCGGCGATCTTTGAAGAGCACGCGATTGCGGAGCACGGCCGCAAACTCCGGCGAGATGCCTTGTTCTTCGCTGCCAAACAGCACTTCGCCGAGCTCGGTGATCGTGGGTTCGAGCAGTTCGCCCGTCAGCCGGAAGGCGGCCTGGGCCGCGGGGCTTTGCAGCGACGCGGTGAGAACTTGCTGCATTTTGGGATTATCGATGACCAATTGGCGGACGATCCGCCACACCAGGGCTTGGAGTTCCTGGTCTTCAATAATGGCCGTCAGGCTTGATTTGAAAACCTGTTGCACCTCTTCGTTTTTGGCCGCGCTCGACACAATCCGCTGCACCGCGGCGAGCAGCTCTTCGGAGTTTTCTTCCATGACCGGCAGGGCGTCCTTTTCCAAGAACATCTGCCATTCTTGTTTCAGGCGGTCGCTCTTGGAAAGGAACGGCATGCTGTCTTTGAAGTAGGCCCAACCGAAGCCGACCAAGGACACCCGGCCCCAGAGCTCCTGGCCGACCTCGGTCACAAGCGGCTCCAATTCTTTGCGGGCCGAGGGCAGGATTTGCTCTTTGACCAGGGGCAGAATCTGGTCTTCCACCAGGTCTTTTTGATAGCGGGCCGCGATGGCTTGCAGGGCTTCGCGATGGCTGAGCAGCACGGCGGGCAGATCGGCTTCCACCACCGCAATGGCGTCGCGGAGGCCTTGTTGCACGATGGGCCGCAGCGCCGCCACGATGGTTCCCTGATGCCGCTCCAAGGCGGCCGCCACCAGCGTTTGCACCTGGGCTCTTTTTTCGGGTGGCAAGAAAGTTTGCACGGCCCAGGCAAAGTCGGTGGGGGTGCGGTGGTAGTTCAACCGAGCGCCCGCCAAAGTCGGCACGCCGGGGTAAAAGCGGACTTGAGCCTTGGTGACCCAGGCAATTTTGGCCGCCTGGCCGGTGTGGGGATCGGTGACCGCGGCGACTTCTCCCACGCGGCGGGGACGGTCTCCCTGATACCAGAAGACGGGATCGCCCACGGCCAGCAGCGTTTGATTGGGAAAGGAAAGCGTGGCGGTGGAGGTTGGCCGGAGGGTGAAATCCCAGAGCTGATGGCCAAACTGGGCGGTCGATGTTCCTCGGGCGTCGAGCGAGCGACCCAGGTAGGCGATGCCCAGCGAAGCCAACAGCAACCACACCACCAATCCGCGAATCCAGGAGAGATGTTTCACCGCGTCTTGCTCCGGATGGGAGAGGAAGTGCTGAACGCATTGGCCGCCGCTGCCCCGGGGCGCTACGAGCCTATTCGCCGTACCGTGGACATTATTGAAGTAAATCGGCTGGTGGCTAGGGGCTAGGTGGCTGGAGGCTAGGGATTGGGGATTGGAGGCTAGGAACTGGCGGAGGTGTGGGGCAGGTTGCGTGTGGGGGCGGGTTGTTGGCGTGATGGTTGTTGCTCCGCTGGCGGCAGGCTTACGCCACGGGCGTAAGCCTGCCGCCCCGGCTTCCTATATCTTCACTTTTGCCTAGGCCACAAAAGTGTGCCACTGTTTGAGTGCGAATCCGGCTTGCCGCCGTCAACGGCTTCCCACGCACTCAAGCCGCTTTAGCCCATGGCTGGGCAGATGATAGCGAGGAACTGGCAGTTCCTTGGGAGCAGTGCGGAACCGCCGCCGACTTGGCCAACGGAGTAAACTGCCTCCCTCCGCTGCCGCACTGCTTGTGGTCGTGGCAAGCTGGTTCTGAATGGAAGACGCATTCGACCGCAAGCAGTGGCACACGGGCGGGAAGTGCGGGGCGGGGTTGGTTTTGGTTCTTGCGGGGCTGGGGCGGATTGGATTGCAAATTGAGCATTGAGGAAAGGCGAATTGTTTGATGAGAAGTGATAGGAGCAATTTGCCAGAAAACCTCGGACGGACCTATAGGTATTTTTTCTGGGTTGGCTATTTTTTTTTGCGCGCGGGGGTTGGTTGTTCTGTTTTTTTGGCTGGGTGTTTTGGGTTCTTGGCCGAGGTGGCCAAGGTAGGGCGGCGCGAATTTTTTTTGCTACTCAGCTTCGCATTTTGCATTCCTGTTCGTTATCCAGCGGGTAGATTGGGCGTCGGAGGCGGTGGAATGTGTAATTGCCGAGGTCGGGTCGGTGCACGCCGGGGGTGTCGGCGTCGAAAATGTGGGCTGCCATTGGACCGAGGTCGGCCCGAAAGTGGACCGCGCTTTTGACGACGAGCAAACTTCGCAATTCGGGCGTGACGCCTACGATCCGCAGTTGCTGGCTATCGAGCAGTTGGGTGCGCTGCGAAATGACCACGACTTCCACTCCACCCACGATCAGCAGCGCCGTGGGGCCGAGGCGGCCTTCCAGCCCTAGCCGCATGGGGCCGGCGTGCACAAAGCGGCCATCGCACAAGCAGCGCACATACGCCGTGGTTTCAATGGGGCTACCGTGGCGGTTGTCGGTCTTGCCACCCAGGCGAACTGGGATGGTTTGGCCGACGCCGGCGGCGTGCGCTTGGGCCGCGGTTTCGGGGTCGAAGATCAGCCCTACGGTGGCGTTTTCCACGCCGGCTTCGATGAGTGCCTGGAGGATGACGGTGCCGTCGGCCGGGGCGCCGCCGCCGGGGTTGTCGGAGCCGTCGGCGTAGATGACCAGGCCGTCGTGGTGGTTGCGGACAAACTCGATCAGCGTGGGGACGGGCATCAGTTCTGGCCGTAGTTCGTCGCGTAACGCCCAGAGTTCGCTGGCGAGCCGGTCGGCGGAGGCCGCGGCCAACGCCTGGTCGCCGTTGGTGGTGACCAGCGTGCTGACACCGGCGTCGCGAATGTCGGCAAAGGGGAAGCCCATGGCGACGGTGGCGGTGAGCACGCCGGGCTCGGCTTCGAGGGCATGGACCTTGGCCATGAGGCCGCGCATGGGTTCGCGGAGGGTGCACTGCTTGGGTGGCAAGGTGATGAGGGGGAGTTGGCGAAAGGCCTGGGTGGGCCGGACCTCGCCCCGCAGCGTGCGGACCATGAGCCATACTGCTTCGCGGCCGCGTTCGCGCATATCGATGTGCGGGTAGGTATCGAAGCCGATCAGGCAATCGGCATGCTCCGCCATGGCCGCGGTGATGTTGGCGTGCAGATCGAGCGTGGCGAACAGGGGCTTGTCGGCCCCGATGGCCTGGCGGACGGCCGCCAAGATGGCTCCCTCGGCGTCTTCGTGGTTTTGGCTGACCATTGCGCCGTGGAGGTCGAGGACCACGCCGTCGAAGGCTCCGGCGGCTGCAATTCGCTCCAGGATCAGGCCCAGCAGGGTGTCGAGGGCGGCCTGTTCGACCACGCCGGAGGGCTGCGCGCTGGCGTTGAGCAGGGGTTCCAATTCCACGCGGGCTTCGGCGGCCGCTTCCAGGTATCCGCCGTGGATGGTGCCGGTGCCGCGGTATCGCTGGCGAATGGCGTCGCCGCCGGGAAAATCGAGCTCGCACTGGCTGTCGCGGGCAAAGTCTGGCAGCCGGGTGAGCGATTGAACGAAGGTGTTGGTTTCGTGCTGAATGCCAGCGGTAAGAATGCGCATGAGAGGCGGAACCCAGGAGGGGGACGGTGGGAGTTCACAAGGCGCGATGGCAACGCGGCCGGCAACCGGAGGGTGAGGGAAATCGCCGACGCCATGGGCTGAAACCCCTTTCGAGGTGAAATGCGGATGCGTTCGCGGCGCTCATTCAGGTCCAAGCCGATGTTGATTGCCGAGTGGTATCCGCCGCGTCTGGATTCCCGCCCTCGTCTTCACGAGGGCAGGTTCTTCGCGGGAATGACGGGATTCCGGGCTGGCGGCTTAGTTGGCCGTGGGGGGTTCGGAGGGGGCTGGGCCATCTTCGTTGGTGGTAGGCGGCGTGGACGGGGCGCGCTCCGACTTCAGGCGGTCGGACGAGGATAACGCCGACAGTCGCTCGCGAAGTTGCTTCGCTCGCAGCAAGTTGCCGTGGCGCTGCGAGGTGGTCTCTTGGTCGTAGATGTCGAACGCCTGTTGATAACTATCGATGGCCGCGAGGATGTCGCCTTGGCTTTCCGCTTGTTGGCCGAGGGCTTCGAGCGAGCGAGCGAGGTTGTATCGCGCGGCGCGGCTCCAGGGTCCGTCGGGCCGTTCCTCAAGAATCTGATCGCGGAAATACTCCACGGCCGTGAGATAATCTTCGCGTTCGAAGGCGAGCGAGCCCAACCAGACGGTGGCCGTTCGTTTGCCGGTGCGAATTCGATTCAGAACCTGGTCGGCATCGATATTGAGGCCGCGGCGTTGTTCTTCTCGAAACTGCTTTTCCCAGGTGTCAATGTGCCGATTGACGGGCCGGCCATATTGCAGGTAGGTGGCCGCGGTGCGATCGACGCCGTGAGCGTGGGAAGTGGCGAGTTGCACGCCCCGGGCTGTCTCATCGAGTTTGCCCAGATCTTCGGGCACCTGGGTTTTGGCCACGCCGGCATCGCGGAATTGCAGCATGCGACCTTTCCAGAGCACGCCAGCAATTCGGGGCGGGAGCGGTTTGGCTTGCTGTGGGGGGATGCCGGACTCTTCCTCGGCCTTTTTTCTCATTTCTTGAATAAAGGGGGGATCGATATCCAGGTTGCGGCGGCCGGTTTCGACGATGCCGGGCAGGGTAAAGATTTCCAGTTCTTCGCTCAGCCGCCGGCGCAAGGCGTCTTGGGCCTGGCGGTCTTGCGGGTTGAGCGCTTGCTGGAACTGGGGATCGAACAGCCGTCGCGTGTTTTCGAGGCAGACGAGCGGGTAATGCCAGATTCGCGTTTCGCCCACGTGGTCGAAGGTGTTGAGTTCGCGGGCCAATTCAGACGGTTTGACGGTGAGCACCAATTGATCGTCGCCCGCGAGTTGATCTTCGAGGCGGTGCATGCGGCGGGAGACAAATTGCGGGGAGGCTTCCACGAACGCGATGACTTTCTGAATGTCTTTGGCTTCTACCGGATAGCGAATCTGACTGGTGGAAATATCCAATTGCCGCAGCAGGCCGTCATCGGCGGCGACTTGCTTGAGCGTTGCCACCGGGACCCCCTCGGGACCGGGAATGGGCAAGCCCAGGTTGTGATCGAAGAGATACAGCTCGCCGTTGTGCATGAGGGCGGGAATCCAGGGCTTGATCACCTCGGGGCGGGCGGGGTCGGGGTAACCGAGCATGACCACGTTGAGGCCCTGCTGGCGGGCGAGCAGCATGAAGATCCAGGCCCTGGTTTGCGGCTCGCCCCGGCCGAGCAGGATGGAGCTGGGGGTGCTGTCGACCACTTTTTCTTCGCTGGAATCTTCCAGCTGGATGTTGCGCATGGTCCAGTCGAACATGGCCTGGGCGAGGACGAGATCGTCGAGGCCATGCCGGCCGAGGCCGTTGCCAATGTTGCGGCACCAGACGGCTTCTTGCAGTTGGAACCCGTCTTCGCGCAGGAACTGCAGGGAGTCGATATTGCCGTAGTACGCCAGCAATTGGGGCGGAAGGGCCTGATTTTGAATGGTTTCGACCACCAGGGGATCGGGCTGCCAGTTGTCTTTGACGTCTTTGCGACGTTGCGACCATTGGTTGAGCCGTTCGACGAGGGTGGACGAAATATCTTGGAACTGGAAGTCCTCCAGGTGGCCCAGCATGCTGGTGACGTTTTCCAACTGCTTGTTGGAACGAACCTCGAGCCCAAACTCGGCCTGTTCGAAGAGCGGCTTGGAAGACGCGGGGCGAGATATGCCCCAGACGATCAGCAGCAGCGCCACGCCGGCGATGGTGGAAAACCAGAGCGGGTACTTGCGGAAGGTTTCGCGGAACCGTTCCCAGGCGCCCGGCGTGGTTTTTTCTTGCACCACGCCCCGGCGACCGATCTTGCGCCGCGGCGCTGGCTCGGCAGCGGGCGAACCCAGCCCCGCAGGCTGGCCGGCGGCCGGAAGGTTTTTGGAAGGCGGATCGTGGGGTTGCTGAGAATCACTGGGCATGGAGTTGTTCCACGGCTTCACGGATACGAAGAATGCGCCGCAGGAGCGGCGCGAAGTCAGCTAACGGAATCATATTGGGTCCATCGCTCGGCGCGTCGTCGGGCGAGGGGTGGGTCTCAAAAAACAGGGCATCGGCGCCGGCGGCCACGGCGGCTCGGGCGAGGGGCTCGACCATTGCCCGATTGCCACCGGTGGCATGCCCTAGCCCGCCGGGCTCTTGCACGCTGTGGGTGGCGTCGAACATGACGGGGGCTCCGAGCGCCTGCATTTGGGGGATGGCGCGCATGTCGTTGACCAGGCGGCCGTAGCCGAAGGTGGTTCCGCGTTCGCACAGGATGACGTTCTGGCAGCCGCCGGCGTTGAGCTTGCCGAGGACGTGCCGCATATCGCCCGGCGCGACAAATTGCGGTTTTTTGGCGTTCACGGCGCGACCGGTTTTGGCGGCGGCGAGGAGGAGATCTGTCTGGCGGGCGAGGAAGGCGGGAATTTGCAACAGATCGCAAACGTCGCCCGCGGAGCCGGCCTGGTTGGCTTCGTGAATATCGGTGGTGACCGGCAGCCCCGTGTTCTGGCGAACTTCGGCCAGGATGCGGAGGCCGACCTCGAGGCCGGGGCCGTGGTAGGCGTCGACGCTGGTGCGATTGGCTTTATCGAACGAGGCTTTGAACACGATTGGCAGGTTCAACTCAGCTTTGATCTGGGCCAAACGGTCGGCAATTTTGAGCGTATGCTCGCGGCTTTCGATCACGCAGGGGCCTGCCACCACCATCAGCGGCTGACCGGTTCCACAACTGTACGCTCCGACTTTGGCTGGGTTGTTCGTCACGCGATTCCCTTCTTGAGAACGCACAGGAATAGGCTTGGCTGGGGAAGTGATTCTATGTTAGCTATTGGCGACGGGATCGTGGGAGGCGTTGGCCACGAAGCCATGTTCCTTGGCCCAACTTTCGGGCGCCACCATTCGCAATCGGCCTGGTATCACGTCGACTTCCAAGGGTAAATAGCCAACCGGGTCGCCATCGGCCTGAACGGGCGTGGGCAAATCGGCTTCCACGCGAAATTTACGTAACCGCGTCATTGTGCAATCTTTCTGACCCCCGATCCGCTGCCGCAGCACCGCGAACAGGTACTTCACCGCCTGCCACAATGATCCTCGCCGCAACGTGCATAAATCGAGGCAGCCATCGGTTCCGCTGGCCGAGGGCGTGAACTTCAACCCCCAGGCGTAGCAGGGCAAATTGAAGGCAAACGCCCAACGGGCACGCAGGGGCGACGACAATTGGGCCGCGAGGGCGTCGGGCTCCGTCGGCTCGTCCCAGTATAATCGCAACTCCGGGTATTCGTAGGTACGTATCGTGTTCAGAATTGGTTTGGCATACGATAATTGCGTGATGTTGCCCGCGCGACGGGAATGAAGCCGATGAATGACCTCGGCATCGAATCCGCAACTCACCATCAGCAGGAAAATCCGCTCCATGGTGGGGCTATCTGGCCTGGAGGGATGGACGGCCGAGCGCAGCCGGCCGACATCGAGCTGAACCACGGCGCCGCGAACCAGGGCCGAAACGACTTGCTCCAAGTCTTTCAATTGCAGGTACTTGGCGAACAAGTTTTCCGTTCCGATGGGGAGCACCGCCAGCGGGATTTCGGGGGGCATGCGATTGGCGAGCAGGGAGATGGTGCCGTCGCCGCCGGCGCCGACCACGGCCCTGAGTTCGCCCCGGGCCTGAAGTTCGCTGGCCAGGGCCGAGGTTTCGTCCAAGTTGGAAAAAACTTGGACCTTGAGACCTTGGGCGGTGAGCAGTTCGACGGCCGTGGCGACCAGCGCCTGCCGACCGGGGCGGCCGGCGCTGGGATTGACCGAGATCAGCACGGCCTTGGCCTCGGCCGGAATATATTGCAAACAGGGGGGCTGCATGAAGCTATTCTAGCTCCGGGGCGTTTTACTTACGGACGGAAAATTGAGCGCGCGGAATATGCCCGCGGAGGACGAACCTGGACGGGCCGACCGCGGACTTTGATAATGCAACGGTTGCCCTGGGGCAACTCCCCCCTTTGCTTCCTCCATCCCCACCATCCCCACTAGCCGGGCCAGCCACCTGAGTGCTTATGATCGCGATTGTTGATTACGGAATGGGCAACCTGCGGAGCGTGGAAAAGGCCTTCGCCAAGGTGGGGCACACCGCGACCATTACCAACGATCCGGCCGATATTCGCCGGGCCGACAAAGTGGTGCTGCCCGGCGTGGGGGCTTTTGGCGACGCCATTGCCGAGTTGCGTCGCCGCGAGCTGGTGGAACCGATTCAAGCGGCCGCCGCCGAGGGGAAGCCCTTTTTGGGGATTTGCCTGGGCCTGCAGCTGCTGTTCGACGTGGGCTATGAAGACGGGGAGCACATCGGCCTGGGCATTGTGCCGGGGAAGGTGGTGCGTTTCGACATTCCGGCGAGCTACAAAGTGCCCCACATGGGCTGGAACCAGTTGCGGTTTCCCCAGGAAACCGAGCGAGCCCCCATCTTTGCCGGCTTGCCTGAGGGCGTGCATGTGTACTTCGTCCACTCTTATTACGTGGCGCCGGAAGACAGCAGCGTAACGGCGGCGACCACGGAGTACGGCATACCCTTTACCGCGGCGATCCGGCGAGGGAATCTGTTTGCCACGCAGTTTCACCCCGAGAAGAGCCAGGCCGATGGTCTGAAGATTTTGGAGAATTTTGCCCGGCTGAGTTAAGACCCTTCCAGGTCCTGCTATTCCAGGCCGGCGGGTTCGCCGTCGTTGGGCAGCATGAGCCGGTCCCAGGTTCCTCGTGTTGGTCCCATGACGATCATGGCGCCGGGGGTGACATCGTTCGGGTCGGTCTGTTCGGCGTAGGAAACGGTGTTGGCGATTTGCCGCACCGATCCATCGCCAAACAGGGCCTGGAGTGAATTGCCGTGCATGGTTTGCATGCGCCAGCTATTGCAATCGGTGGACTTGGGGGCGGTTTGGAACATGTAGGTGTTGGGCATGCCGTGCCAATCGACGCCGAAGGAGTGGTATTCCCGCTTCGACCAGAATGCCACGCGGGCTCCCCACTGGCTGTTGCTCTTGGTGTAAGGGCTGCACATGCGGTGGCCTTCGGCAAAGAAGATGGTGTTGGAAAGCCCATCCTGGACGGAAACGGCATCCAACCGGCTCGCCTTGGTGGCCGTGCTCGTCCACGGCACGGGGAGCGAGAGGGTAAAGGCATGGATGTTCGCCTGGTAGTTGGTTAGAGCCATGTTTCCATAGGCGAAATAGCTGAACCGATCGGTACGAGGGTCGGAGGGGCAAAGCAGCGGCTCAAAAACGGCGTCGATCGCCGTGTACTTGCCTTTGAAGCCGTGGCGAGTGGTCGAGGAACTGGGGCCACAACTCTTGCCTGGCACGGGAGCGGGATCCCAATACCCGGCGATGGCATTGCTGGGCTTGGACGACGACGCCGTGGGCGGGTCCACCTCAACCTCGATGTATTCGGGCGGCGTGGTCGCTGACTCTGACCAACCAAAGCCTGGGCGAGGAATTGGCTTTTGATACGATCCGCCCGAGCCGGGGACTTGAACACGCTTGCGGGTTGTGTAGTAGGTGCCTGGAATGGAAGCAACGGGCACGCAGTTGGGGTCCGCCGGGGTTACCACGGTAGTCGTTACTTCGCCATCGGTTTGACCACTCATTTGATCGTAGAGCGGTTGCTGCTCCAGGTAGGGGAGGAGGAACACGTACCAACTGCTATCGCTCAAGATCGATTCGTTTTTTCCGTAGTATTTGGGCATTTCATCGCGGCGTTCGCTATAGGTGTGAACGGCGCGACCGAGTTGCCACAGGTGATTGGCGCAAACCGCGCGCCGGCCCGACTCGCGGGCGGCCTGAATGGCGGGAAGCATGATCGCAATCAGTAACGCGATAATTGCAATCACAATCAGAAGTTCAACGAGAGTAAACGCCGATTGAATGACGCGACGCATCAAGACGCTCCCAGACAGTGGACATTTAGAAATGCGTGGCTCGAATGGTTATCGGCACCGAGCCAAAAATGAGCAAGAGGTTGCCCACCCCCTCCTTGTCCATTCATTCGACGTTATACCGGGGCGCAAAATATTCGCCAAGGAAAAAAATCTCCCCTGTCGCCAGCGGATTCCAACTGGGGAGGGGCCGAAGGCCAGCAAAGCGGCCGCGGGCGGGCGGGCTGCCGGATGCGAACGATCCAAATCGCCCAGCCCTTACGAATTGCCACGCATGTCGCCGCCGGGAAAAACCCCATCGGGATTGCCGGATTTCCAGCCTAGCCACCCGTGGCGCCTACGTTATTCTTACATTCTGCATGGCCGCTCCGACCGCTCGGCCGGATTTTCTTCTGGGTTTACTTTTGGGCTTCCACGTCGAGGATTATTGTGTATCCCAATCAGCTTTTGACATCGAACGACGAATTGAAACGCCGCTTGAATAACGCGCTGCACGCTTGCGGAGCGAGCCAGGCAGGCGATGTTGAGATTGAGGCCGCCGGCGGCATTGTGGTGCTGCGAGGCCGGTTGCCGGCCGCGGCCGACAAGCGGCAATTTTTGGAATGCTGCCGCCACGTGCCGGGGGTGCTGCGTCTGATCGATCAGGTGCAATGCGACGCCGCCACATCCGCCGAAATCGTCGCCAATTAGTTCTTGCTCGTTGCTAGCTGTACATTTGAATGGCCCGCATGATTTCGTCGAGGTCGTTGGAGACTTCGACGGCCCGATTGGCGAAGGTGGCGCGTTTGACGCCGCGGCGGCCGAGCACCTCGTTGAACTTTTCTTGATCGGTGCCGTGGTAGGCCACGGTGGCGGTGGGGTCTTTGAGTTGGTGGCCGGTGAGGATGCAGACCACGCGGTCGTTGCGTCCGATGATGCCCTGCTCGACCAGTAGTTTGGCGCCCGCCACGCTGGCAGCGCTGGCCGGTTCGCAACCGAGGCCGCCCGCGCCCACTTTGGCCTTGGCATCGAGGATTTCTTGATCGCTGACCTCGCGAACCACGCCATCGCAGAATTCCAAGGCGCGCAGGCACTTCATCAAGTTGACGGGGCGGTTGATCTCGATGGCGCTGGCGATGGTATCGGCCCGGCGGTGCTCGGCATTCAGCTCGGCGTAATACGTCTCCACGATGGAGGCGTTTGGAGCGCCGCCGTTCCAGCGCAGCCCCCGATTCTGATACAGCTCGTAGAGGGTATTGGCGCCTGCGGCATTGATCACGGCGAGGCGGGGAACTTGTTCGATCAAGCCCAGGTGTTTGAGCTCCATGAAGGCTTTGCCAAACGCGCTGGCGTTGCCCAGGTTTCCGCCTGGCACCACAATCCAGTCGGGCGTTTCCCACTTCAGGGCTTCGATCACGCGGAACATGATCGTTTTTTGCCCTTCCAGCCGGAAGGGGTTCACGCTGTTGACCAGGTAAATTCCCAGTTGCTCCGAAACCTCTTTCACGCGTTGCATGGCGTCGTCGAAGTCGCCAGCGATTTGGACGGTGAGGGCGCCGTAATCGAGGGCTTGCGACAGCTTGCCGTAGGCGATTTTGCCCGAGCCCACGAAGATGACCGCCTTCATGATGTCGGTCACCGAGCAATAGAGGGCCAGCGAGGCGCTGGTATTGCCGGTGGAAGCGCAGGCGGCTCGGCGGGCGCCGATGGTGCGGGCATGGGTAAAGGCGGCGGTCATGCCGTTGTCTTTGAAGCTGCCCGAGGGGTTCATGCCTTCGTACTGCAAGTACAGGCAACCGGGGGCCATGCCGACGAACTGGGCCACCGAGGCCGATGGCTGCAGCAGGGTCTGGCCTTCGCCAATAGTGGCGATTTTCTCTGGGGGCGCAAAGGGGAGCAACTCGCGAAACCGCCACACGCCGCTAAAGCAGAGGGGGTCGTGCCGCTGGCTCCATTTATCTTGGAAGAACTGCCACGCAGTGGGGGGCTTGAGCCGGTCCCAGTCGTAGAGCACATCGAGCAAGGCGCCGCTCAGAGGGCAGGCCGTGAGCGCCTGATCGATGCCGTAGCGAACATCGAATTGCGGGAGAATGCAGCGTTGGTAGGCAAAGTCGGTCGTGGTCGAGGCGGCAATGACCCTGGTCTCCCGAAAGACAATCCTGCGAAGATTCTTGGACCTTAACGAATGTACCCTAGCCAGTCTAGGAACGGCGGGTATTCCGATCAAGGTGATGATTGGGGGCTGGGGGCTGGGGAATGGTGGCTGGTAGTTGATGGTGGGGGACCGGGGAATTCCCTGGTGGGCTGAATGAGCGGCCCAACGAATCGCCTCGCTTAGCTCGCTGGGAGCCAGGGGTCAGAACATTACCGGTTTGCCCAGGCTGCGGCGGACGATCACCCATTGCCCTGCGTGCAGCGTGGGATGGTCGCTGATCAGCGAGATCAGGGAGCCCACCGTGGGGAAATGGCCGCGAAATTGTGCGGGGCCTGGTTGGTCGAGGTCGTCGGCCGAGAGCGAGGTGATTACGCCCTGGGTGGCCTCGCGCTGGGCGAAAAACAACTTCAACAGCTCGGCCTTGGAATCGAACGTCGCCGGGTCATCGCTGGCCGCCGTTTCCTTGGTGTATTTGGCGGCAAAGCCGTCGGGCAGCGGGGGCAGGCGGCCGGGTTGGCAACTCTCCAATAGGCCATGCTCGGAAGCAATCAAATGGCCCAATTGCCAGATAATGTGATTTGCCTGGGGAACCACGCGAAGCAGGCATTCCTGTTCGGTGAGGTCGCTCAGGTACGAGTTGACCAAGAAATTGCTGAGGGCCATTGAACTGCGGAAGGCGCCGGTGGCGTCCATGGCGGGGGAATCCTGGGGATAGGGACTGGGGAATAGGGGATGGGGACTGGGGGGAGACGATAAGGACGAAATTACCAACTACCAGCCCCCAGCCCCTCCATCACAAACCTTGGTTGAGCCCCTGCAGTTCCGCCGGCAGAAAGCGGCCGTCTTTGCGGACCAGTTCGCTGTCGAAGTAAATTTCGCCGCCGCCGAACGCTGGGGTTTGGATCAGCACCAGGTCCCAATGCACGCGGCTGCGGTTGCCGTTGTCGCACTCGTCGTAGGCATTGCCGGGCGTGAGGTGGATCGAGCCGCCGATTTTTTCGTCGAACAGCGTATCGAGCATCGGCTTGAGGACGCGGTTGTTGCAGCCAATCGACCACTCGCCGATGTAGCGAGCCCCTTCGTCGGAGTCGAGAATCTGGTTGAGCTTTTCCGGCTCGTTGTTGCAGGTGGCGCGAACAATTTTGCCGTTTTTGAACTCGAACTCAATGCCGTCGAACACCGTGCCCTGGTACAGCGACGAGGTGTTGTAGCGGATCACGCCGTTCACGCTTTCGCGAAGCGGGGCCGTGAAGCATTCGCCATCGGGAATGTTCCGCTGCCCGTGGCAGGGGCGGACGCTCATCCCTTGGATGCTGAACTCGAGATCGGTGCCGGGGGACACGATCCGCACGCGGTCGGTGGCCTTCATCCGGGCCACCAGAGGCTCTTGATCGCGGGCCATTTGGGCGTAATCGGCCGTGCAAACGTCGAAGTAAAAGTCTTCGAACGCCTCGGTGCTCATGTTGGCCGATTGGGCCATGCTGTGCGTGGGATAACGCAGCACCACCCACTTGGTTTTGGGAACGCGAATTCGGCTATGCACCGGGTCCCACCACAGCTTCTGGTAGATATCGAGCTTTTCGTGCGGCACGTCCGAAAATTGGGCCGAGTTGGCGGCGCCGCGGATGCCGATGTAGGCCTGCATCTTCGACATTTGGGCCGCTTCAAACTCGCCCTGCTGGCCCAGGTTGACCTCGGTGCCGTGCTTGTAGAGCGACCGCAGCACGGTGTTGTTCTTCCAGCTCACGAAGGGATGGCCGCCCCGGGCCTGCGCCAACGCGATGAGCTTGCAAACCAAGGCCGGGTCGGGCAGATCGAAGGCCTCGATGAGCACGTTCTCGCCGGCCTGAAGCTGGCAGCTATGGTCGATGAGAATTTCGGCCAATCGATCGATGCGCGGGTCTTGCATGGCAGGCGGCTCGGCGGTTGCTGGGAAGGCGGTTTCTTACCCTGCCGCTGTTCTACCGAGTTTGGGAAAAATTTGCGAGCGGGCGCGGCACAAGTCGCCGACGTCCACAACATCGCTAGCGAAACCCAAGCTCCAATAGAAGCGGGCCGAGGGGATCAGTCGCTCCGGGCTTAATCGAGCCCCATCGTTTCTGCCTGGCAATTTTGCAACCCGACGCGTTAGCGAGGGACGTTCGGGGGACCAGGGCTTTGAAGCTGTCAGTGCTTGCGAAATTTCAAAAGGCCCATTTTCTCGTTCTTTTTGAATACCTTCAACTTTGGGCTTCGACGCTGGCATGCCCTGGATACCGCCAAAACCCCGTAAAAAACATGCTAGCTTCAAAGCCCTGGTTTGTGGGACTCCCTCGCATTCCCGCCCCCGTCTTCACGAGGGCAGGCTCTTCGCGGGAATGACGGATTTGCGAGAGACCATAAAGGGTATGGCCCCATTAGCAGGCCAGCGTCATTCTGCGCGGGTAATCGTGCCTGCTATCGTGCCGCCGTGTTCTAGATTGGAGGTTTCCCACCAGCGGCCGGTGTAGACGTCGTCGTGGAACATCACGCGGGCTGACCAGTTGGCCTTGCCGGGTCCTGCCTTGACGTTGTCCAAGAATAGAACGGCCACGTCGCCCGCGAATTTGACGGTCACGGCAATCGGAAACTCGATCTCTTGGCCGCGCACGTTGATGACCGAGTACAGCGACCATTGATCGTCTGACTTCTTTTCCACCCGGGCCACGCGGTAGCGGTCGTTCCCCTTCTCGGTGCCCAGCGCGCCGCCCTGCACGGGCGCCCAGGAGCCTTTCAGCGTGGCGTTCTTGAGGCTCGCCACAAATTTGGCCTCAACCGCGGAATTATCTTCGGCAATGGCCGCGATTGGGGTAAGGCATAAGCCGAGGCAAAGCGTGAAGAAGCAGGCGGTTGAGACCAAGGCCGTTTTCATTGGAAGCTCACTTGCAGCAAAATGTCTGGAAACGCACGCATGATTGCCGGGCGGCTCATGCTGGGAGGCCACGAGCGGCGCTCCATGGCGTGTGTCGATTCTACCGTGCCCATTCGGCCAGCGACCAATCCAAACTGCCGCGAAAGTTTGACGGCCCTCGGCCGCCTACTTAAGGTACTTGTTGTGGAACACGCCGTCGGGGACCAGAGGTTGCAAAGCCGCTGGGCCCGGAACTTAGTTTCTTGCTCGTTAACATCTCTGCAAGCTGCAGAGAACTTTAATGCCTCAGCGTTTGCTTGCGGTTTATCCGCGTTAAGATTGAGAATGAAACAACATCCCAACGTTTCCGCGTCTTAATCATCTGTTGCCGTCGATTCCGCTGCGCCTGGATTCCCGCCTATGCGGGAATGACGAAGTCATAGGGAAGTTAATTAATCCTCGATCCTTATGGGGAGATTTGTGGTGATGCGAGCTCTTGCTGGTTGGTGGCTGGCGCTATGGGTTCTCTGCGGCGCTATGCTGCTCGCCCAAGAAGTGCCTGATAAGAAACTGCCGACGGTCGTGCTGCTGGGCGATTCGATTCGCCTGAGCTATACGCCGGTGGTCGTCAAACAGCTCAGCGACAAAGCCAACATTGTTAGCCCCAAGGCCAATGGCGGCGACAGTTCCAACCTGCTCAAGAACATCGACGCTTGGGCCGTCAGCGCCCAGCCTGACGTGGTGCATTTCAATTGCGGCATTCATGATGTGAAGAAGTTCAAGGCAACCGGCAAGTTTCAAGTTTCGCCGACGGAATACGAGGCCAACCTGCGGGCCATCGTGGAGCGGTTGCGCGGCAAGACCCAGGCCAAGGTGCTGTTCGCCCTGACCACGCCGCTGATCGATGGCCGGGCGGCCAAGACCCGTGCCGATCGCGACTACGAACTGCTGAACGCCAGCGCTGAGCAGTACAACGAGATCGCGCTGCGCGTGATGAAAGAGCTCGATGTGCCGGTGAACGATCTCCGCGCGGCTCTTGGTGGCGCCGAAGATCAAGAACGCTACGTGGGTGGCGATGGCGTTCACTTTAGCGCCGCCGGCGTGGAAAAGCTGGGAACCGCCGTGGCGGCCTTTGTGAGTTCGCAGTTACCTGGCGCTGACGCCAGCAAGTAAAGGATCAAATAGCAAACCATTCCGATCCATCCCCTCGTTGAGGAAAGTTCCATGAAGTCTGTCCTTGCCCTGTTGTTGCTGGCCTCGGTGGCCCAGGCCCAGAATCTCAAGTCGAATATTCCCTACGCCGAGCAGCCCCATGAGCGGCAGGTGCTCGATATCCATGCTCCCGAAGGCGCGAAGAATCTACCGGTGGTGTTCTGGATTCATGGCGGCGGCTGGCAGCAGGGCGACAAGACCAGCGTGCAACACAAACCCCGGCTGTTTACCGAGAAGGGGTTCGTGTTCGTTTCCACCAACTACCGCTTGCTGCCGCACGTGGAAATGGACGTGCTGATTCGCGACGTGGCCAAGTCGCTGGGCTGGGTGCATAAGCACATCGCCGAGTATGGCGGGGACCCCAACCAAATTTTTGTGATGGGCCATTCGGCGGGCGCCCAACTGGCGGCGATTCTGTGCACCGATCACCGCTACCTGGAGGCCGAAGGGGTGTCGTTCAAGTCGCTGCGCGGCTGTGTGCCGGTCGATGGCGATACTTACGATATCCCGGCGATGATCATCACCGCCGAGCTTCGCCAAACCGTGCATGGGCTGCCACTGCCCACGTACGGCCACCGGGCCAAGTTCGGCAACGACCCCAAAAAGCACATCGATTACTCCGCCGTGACGCACGTGGCCCCGGGCAAGGATATTCCCCCGTTCCTCATTTTGCACGTCTCGGGCCACCCTGACGTAACGGCCCAAGCCCGGCGGTTGGCCAACGTGCTTGAAAAGGCCGACGTGCCCACGACCGTGTTCGGCGCCCGGGAAACAACGCACGTGAAACTCAACGCCGACCTGGGGCTGCCTGATGACGCGGCGACCAAGGAGTTGTTTAAGTTTGTTGGGCCGCTGGTGAAGAAGTAGTCCTTTGGGCGTTGCCCCTTTGCCCGGTTACTTCTGGATCGCGTCGTAGATTACCGGCTTGAGGAGCCATTCGGTATCGAAGCTGAATGGCATGACCTGTTCCAGGGTCACGACGATCAGGCCGTCGTCCTGGGGGCTGACCCAGTAGTGGGTGGAGGCGGCGCCGCCCCAGCCGTACTCGCCCTCGTGGGCCGCTTTGTCCCACTCGGTGTTTGCGGTGCGGACGCAAAAGCCATAACCGAACCCGGTGCCGTGGCGAATTTGATCGCCAAAGCGGATGGGAAAGGCGGCGGGCGGGAGTTGATCGGTGGTCATCAAGCGCACCGTTTCGGGCCACAGGTAGCGCTTGCCTTCCCATTCTCCCCCGTTGGCAATCATCAGCAAGAATCGCGTGTAGTCGCCGGCCGTGCCGACGAGTCCGCCGCCGCCCGACTGCACCGCTGGCGGGCTGATGATCGATGATTGGGGTTCACTTCAGGGGGGCGACTGCCGCTGCTTGCCGCTTTAAGATCACGCCTGGCCGTTTGCCGGTGTGGCGATCGCTATCGACAACCAACTGCCCGGCGACGAGCACCTGGCGAATTCCGCTGGGGTATTGGTGGGGATCGTCGAAGGTTGCGCGGTCGAGAATCTCGTCGGCCGAGAAGACCACGAGATCGGCCACGGCGCCGGCGCGCACGAAGCCACGATCGGGCAAGCCGAGGTGCTCTGCGGCGGCGCCGGTCATTTTGTGAATGGCCGTTTCCAGATCGAACAGCTTTTCTTGCCGGCAATACACGCCCAGCACGCGCGGGAAGCAGCCGTAGAACCTCGGGTGCGGTTGGCCGGGGTAGCTTTCGGGCGAAACCGCCATGCCGTCGGAGCCGATCAGCGAGAGGGGATGGCGGAGGATGGCGCGCATTTCTTCTTCGTTGATCACAAAGTTGATCATGCCGACGTTGGCTTGTTCTTCGATCAGCAGGTCGATGCAGGCTTCGGTGCCCGAGATTTTGCGGTCGCGGGCCACGTCGCCGACCTTTTTGCCCACCCAGCGCTGGTTGCCTTGGGTTTCGACGCGGGCAATTTGAATATCGTCCCAGTCCACTTTGTAGAAGTTGGCCCAATCGGCCGAGCCCTGGTCCATATCGCGGGCAATCCGCTTTCGGGTAGCCGGATCGCGCAGCCGTTCGAGCATGGCCTGCGTACCGCCATCGTGAGCCCAGGGAGGGACGAGCTGCGACAGGCCCGCGCTGCCTGCTCCATAGGGATACACGTCCATTCGCACTTGCTGACCCTTCGCCACTGCGTTTTCAATCATTCGCAGCGTGACGCGGGTCTTGCCCCAGTTCTCTTTGCCGGCGGCCTTGTGGTGGGAAATTTGCACCGGCAGTTTGGCCTCGCGTCCGATGCGCAGGGCCTCGGCCACGGCGTCGATCAGCGTGCCGGCCTCTCCACGAATGTGGCTGGCGTAAATGCCGCCGTGGCGGGCCACGACCTTGGCGAGCTCGATGATCTCTTCGGTCTGAGAGTACGTTCCTGGCGGCGTGACGAGCCCTGTGCTCATGCCGATGGCGCCGCTCTGCATGGCTTCGGCGATCCGGTCTTTCATTTGCGTCATTTCGACTTCGTCGGGCGCTCGCCGCTCGAATCCGAAGACAGCGGTGCGAACGGTGTTGTGCCCCACGAGCGCGGCCACGTTGAGGGAGGTTCCTTGCTCGCGCAGCCTTGCCAGGTAGTCGCCAAACGTGCGGAGGCCAGGAGCCGATGAACCGGCATCTTGGCGTGGCGAACGCGGCGCGGGCGAACTGCCGCAGTTACCAGTCACGTGGGTCGTGGCGCCTTGCCGCACGGCACTTTGGGCATCACCGTGGTCCAGCAGCGTGCGATCGCTATGGGAGTGCATATCGATGAAGCCCGGCGCGACGATGCAGCCGGCGGCGTTGATGGTATGGCGGGCGCCGTTGGCCGCGGCCGTGCCGACCAAGGGTCCAATCGCCACGATACGCTCGCCCCGCAGGGCGACGTCGGCCTGGAATCGCTTGCCGCCGGCGCCGTCGATCACCGTGCCGCCCACGATGATCGTATCGAACGGCGTCTCCGCGCCGCGCGCTCTCTTCCTTGGCAACGCCAGGTAGGCAGGCAAGGTCAATCCGGCCACAAGTTGCAACGAGCCGGCGAGGAAGAAACGACGGGTCGATCTACGGGGCATTTGGGTTGGCTCCTGGAACCGGTTTCCATCGGTAAGTTGTGATCGCGCTGAGGGCATCATTCCCCTGGCCCCAAGGTGCAACTGCCGCCCACACCCTTGCCAGCGTACCGTACTGGCAAGGGCCGCGACAGTTCCCAGGCAATCGAAGCAGGCAGCGAACGGCGCCTCGCCCCGCCCCGTTTCGGTTTCCGTACGCCGCGCGACAAAGTTGCCAAGAAAACAGCGAACCCGTCGGCGAGAGCCTGCGTCTTATCCATCGGACTTCAACGAAGGAACGCCCAGGCCCACCTCGGTTGACCCTATCCCCAACCCGTCCTTGGAGTGTGCCGGATTCGCACGCGAGCCCGCGAAGCTCGTAGACCAGGTTCAATTCCTGGCGAGGACAATCCCCGTATGAAACCAACGCCTTTGCCATGTTCACGGCCCCTTCCATACTCGACAGAGGGGCTGGGCCGTTCGCTGAAAGCCAGGCTGGGACCAGTCCGCCATCGTGGTATAGGACCGTTCGCCCGACTCGGCGTGCACAAATTCATAAAGCGGCGTGGTGGTGGCCAACGGCGCTTTCGCCGCGACTGGCAAGGCGTGGAAAATTGCCGTCGCGTCTTGTCCGGCGTCTTCACCCACGACCAGCGTTCCGCCTTGCTCATATACGGCCACCGTATTCACGCCAGGGCGCTCCAAGGCAAAAAACGCGGCCTTTCCCGCTGGCTGTTTGGCAACCAGCCGTGAACCCGCTGGCTGGCCGGAATGATAGAAGGCCACCGGCAAATTCAGGGCCGCGGCCGTCAGATCCAGGCGATACATAATTTGATTATAATCGTAGCGCGGAGTCGGATGAGCGTTTCCTGAAAACGCATTCGTATAGGTCCCCTCGAAGTAGATCACGCGACCGCCATCCTGATCGAAAAACGGATGCTGTTTCGGATTATAGAATGAATATTGGTTGTGTTTGACAATGTTTTGAGCGAAGCACCATGGCCCCGTCGGCGTGTCTGCTTCGGCAAACCACACATCCCCTAACAGGGACGACTCTCCGTCCCGCTCAACGGCAATCATCACAAATCGCTGGCGATAGTCATTCCAATAGACCGATCCGTTATGAATTTGAATCTCTCTCCCGGTATCCGTGTTCCGCAACACGTTCAACCGCTCGTCCGATTTCATCAAGCCCTCTTTCACCAACATGGCTTGATCGGCTTGTGTTAGCGGAGGAGTATTCGCTTTCCACGCGTATCGCAGGCCGCCGTCATGGTCTCGGTCAAGCTGCTTGTCTTGCGGCCGAGTGCCAACTTTGAGACAAGTAAACCCTTCATATTGGGCAGGATCGACAAACGCCGCGGGCTCGGCCCGCACGCGCGCGAGGGGTAGCGGATTGGTGAAATAGACATATTCCGTGCCATTCTCAACGTGGAGAAAAGTATGAGTTTGGGGTTCGAGAAATATCGGGGGCTTCTCGTCGAAGCTCTTGATCAGATCGAACTGCTCGGTTTCATCATTCCAAACGGCGAAGCCCCATCGATACGATTCCAGTTGATTGCGAATTTTGACATATCCGGCGTATATTCGTTCTTGGCCGTCGGTTCCTTGCAACACGGTGACCGAACTGATCCACGTTGGCCCTGCTCCAGGCATTTGGGCAAGCGGGCGCGCGCTGCCGCGATCATCCGCAAAATACTCAAAGTTTATGCCCACGCTGGGCGCCAGGCCCCCGCTGGGCGGGAGCATTGAGGTTGCTCCCGAGATATGGAAATTCGCGCCCAGCGGATAATGCGGCCGGGTGGTATCGCCCCAGAACCAATGAATTTTTCCCCGGTACAACGCCGCCATCACACTGTCGCAGCCAAACACCTCGGCGTTCAAGAGCGGCTTATCGATTGGCGCCTGCTCACCGAGCAGCGTGGTATCTCGATAGACGCCGCTTCCCGTGGCGCGATACAGTCTCTCCGCCACGTTGGTTCGCTTGACCTTGAGGACCGCCTTGCCGCCCGGCGAGATTTGCAGCGCTTTGCCCCGATATCCAAAACCATCTGGGGGAAATTCATACCCGTGGCCGCGAATGAAGAAATACACGTTCTGCCCGAATAAATCGGCTTCGGCAATCGCGGCCTTGCCGTGGCTGTCGGTCACAAAGACCACATGATTCAGCGTTTCCAGTTCGACCAGCGGCACGCCGCGCCCGGTCACGTCATCCAGTACCTCAATGGCGAACAACCTTGGTTCTTCGCCGTTTGCCGGCGACAACCCCCAGGCGAACAGCAGCACGATCCCAACCCAGGGCCTGAGCACATGCATGGCGAACCTTTCCGTTCGGGTGGACTTCACTTCCGGGCATTCAGCGCGTTTTTCTTGGGCAGTTCACACAGCGGGTGACTGTGGGTCGGTTCCGCCAGAACCTCGGCCAAGGTTGTGTTTCGGAATGCCGCTTCGACCATTTCCAAGGCGCTGTCCATGCGCTTGTGCAGCGGGCAAAGCCTCACCCCGTGCGTCTTCAGGCCCAAAGGGCATTGGCGAATGCGGGCGATCGGTTCCACCGCATTCACAACATCCAATATAGTCAACTCGGCCGGCGACTTGACCAACGCGATCCCTCCCCCGATGCCGCGTTTTGACTGCAAGATGTTGGCGCCGCATAGGCCCTGAATCACCTTCGACAAATACGGCCGGGGCACCAAGGTTGCCGCCGCGATTTGCTCCGTGGTTCGAGGCGACGGCGCGTGGTCGGCCAAGTGCATCACTGCCCGCAGGGCATATTCGACCGTTTGCGAAAACACGCAGGCCCCCCCCGAAAAAATCAAAACTGGATGTTGACATCCACAATAACCGCGAGCTATCCTTCTCAAACTGGATGGCATCATCCAGTTTACCTCGCGCACTCGATTTTGGAAAGGAACGATCATGACACGCATGACGGCAATTCTCCTGTCTGGCCTGCTGCTGGCGACCGTGGCGACTGGAATCTTGATCTCGGCCGAGCCAACCACGCCAGCCAAAACCACGCCAGCCCAACAGAAATCGCCATCGGACGCGGCGACGGAACGAGCGCGAAATACGGTGAAAATGCTGGACGATGTCTACAAGACCACCGTCGTGCTGATTACCGACAAGTACGTGAACGAGGCCGACGATTTCCCCGCGGGCAGTGCCGCCGTCGCTCTGTTTGCCGCGATCGAGAAGAAGGGCTGGCACGGCGTGCGGTTGATCGATGTCACCGGGGAACCGTACGATGAAAAGAATGTTGCCAAGGACGAGTTTGAGACACGGGGCGCGCGCCAATTGAAGGCGGGCGAACCCTACGTTGAGGAGATCATCGAAAAGGACGGGAAACCTTACTTGCGCGCCATGACTCCGGTGCCCGTGGTCATGCAGAAGTGCGTCCTCTGCCATCCGCACTATGCCGATGTGAAGAAAGACGCACCCATCGGAGCGATCAGCTACACAATGCCCATCGAATGAGGCGAAGGGTTCCCGTAGGGCTACGCGCTTCGTGCGCACCACCCGCGCCGGGCACTTGCCAAACGCCGCGGCTCAATCAGCCCACAAGCTTTTTGCGAGGGCGGCGTTGGCTTGGCGCCTTGCAAGTCGGTAAGCTGCAGGTAATGCACGGATCAGACCGTCGTACTAGCCACCAGCCTAACTCCCCGGCAGCCAAACCTTGCCACCGCTGGCCGCGGGAAAAATTGCTTCCGTGCGCCGGGCTTTGATCCGCACGTACGGGGCCACAAATTGGCCGCG
This sequence comes from uncultured Pirellulales bacterium, assembly GCA_964445985.1. Lineage (GTDB taxonomy): Bacteria > Planctomycetota > Planctomycetia > Pirellulales > S012-138 > CAYUMU01. Next base: position 31,997 of record CAYUMU010000010.1, read on the forward strand.
GTGTTCAAACGTGCCTGGCTTGGCGTCGGGGTTGGCGTGGAACGGTTCGCTGAGGTCTTCAATCACAAACCCGGCCCTGCATAGTCCGCCGAGCAGGTCTTCCCAGCGATGTAGAAACTCCAGCGTGCCGGGCTCGCGGTGCAAGCTGCCCGAGACCGGCGCCAGTGGTCCGCGTTGGTAATAGGGTTCCACGAATTCGTAATGCCCCAGCGGAGAAGGCGTGACCGACGCCTGCATGCTGGCCGGCTGTTTGTGCTGGCTCACGTAGATGCCGCCGGGAACCATCACGCGGGCCACCTCGCGATACACCACCGCCACATTCGGCAAGTAGCAGGTGCTCACCGGGTGAATGACCAACTCATAGCTGCCGGCGTCGAGGATGGAAAGATCGTCCATCGAGGCCTGCACCACGGCGATATCGAGCCCATGCCGCGCGGCCATGTGCCGATCGAGGGCCAGCATTTCTTCGCTCAGATCGACCACGGTGACCTGGGCGCCCGCTTTGGCGTACATCACGCTTTGGCGTCCGCCGCCGGCGGCCAGGCAGAGCAGTCGCTTGCCGGTGACGTCGCCGAGCCAGCCGTTGCCGTCGAGCTTGCGGAGTGGATCGATCAGATCTTCTTCACTGGCCGGCTTGGCGAAACGTCCTTGTTCCTTGGCCCGGCGGTCCCAGGCGCGGCGATTGTAATCGTGTACCGAGCCCATGGCTTACCCCAGCTTTTGCAGCCATGAGAACAGCATGACCAGGATGGGCGCCGCTCCGACCACCACGGCAAAAAAGATAATGCCCGAAGGCGGCCTCACGGTTCTTAGCCGCAGCACAAACAGCAGCATAATCAGCGAGATTCCGCCGATGACCGCGGCGGCGAACAGCAAATAGCCGGCGGCCAACTGCAAATTCGCGGAATCTTCGCCCATGATCTTGGCCACGGTGCCGGCCACCTCGCACAGCAGGGCGGTCATCACCGCCAGCATCCAGGCCACGGTCAGAGAATCGACGGCCTTCGTTTCTTTGGAAGGCACAGCTGGCTTGCGGCGGCGTTTCTTCGCCTTCTTGCCCATAAAAATAGCGGTAGAATGAGGCTCGGGTTGCAGATCCCTTCATCCGACCGCACACGGCCCGGGGGCTGCCACCCTCGGAGCAAGGCGCCGCAAGGGTTGGCGGCATTTTAGGTTCTGGCCGGCCGTTCGTCGATTGGGGGAGACGGGCGAGCATTGAGCGGGGCGTGCAACCCGTGGCGGGGCCGATCGCGGCGGGCGGCGCCACTGCCGCCTCCGTTCTGTTTCGAGAGCGATCTCCCGATTGGATTTCGTGGCATCGGGCAGCCCCCTCAGGTAGGATACAGTTTGCCGATTTCTCGCGCGTTACCGTTGTTTGCCAGGAGCTTCCACACCCATGCTGAACCTCACCGGAAAAGGGACCGCCCAAACGTGCGACGGCCTCTCGCGTCGCGACTTTTTGCAGGTTGGAACACTCGGGGCCATTGGGCTTTCGTTGCCGCAATACCTGGCCGCCAAAGAGGCCGGCAACCTGCGAACGAACGACGACCGTGCCTGCATCATGATTTTCAACCTGGGCGCCCCCAGTCAGCTCGACACCTTCGACATGAAGCCCGAGGCCCCGGCCGAAATCCGCGGCCCCTTCAAGAGCATTCACACGGCCAGTCCGGCCTTCGATATTTCTGAGATTTTGCCGCGCCATGCCAAGGTGGCCGACAAGTTTTCGCTGGTCCGCTCCTGCCACCACACGGGCGCGGCCGTTCACGATGCCGGCTGGCAAATGATGCAGACGGGCCGCCAGTTTGCCGGCGGCGTCAATACGCCCCACGCGGGGGCCGTGGTGAGCTACCTGCAAGGTCGCAAGTCCGACCTGCCGCCGTTCGTGGTGCTGCCCGAAACCATGGGTCGCGGCGGCGGCAATTTGCCCAATGGCCAGGCGGGCGGGTTCCTGGGCAAGGCGCATGATCCCTTCGCCCTGATGGCCGATCCATCGCAACCCAACTTCCGGGTGCCCGACCTCTTGCCTCCCAAAGAGATTGGCTCGGCCCGGTTGGAGCGCCGCCGCCGCATGCGGGAAGTGGTGGACGACACGCTCACCCACTTTGAGGCCAGCGAAAATGCGGCCCTGCTCGATAGCAACTTTGAAGCGGCGTTTCGCCTGATGAACAGCACCGCGGCCAGGGCGGCCTTTGACCTTTCGCAAGAGCCTGAGAAGGTGCGTGCCCGCTATGGCATGAATCGTTTCGGCCAGTGCTGCCTGCTGGCTCGGCGGTTGGTCGAGTCGGGCGTGCGGTTCATCACCATCAACACCTTCCTCACGGTGTTCGATGAAATCACCTGGGACATTCACGGCAGCAAGCCGTTCACCAGCATCGAAGGCATGAAGAACATCGTGGCCCCCATGTACGATCAGGCTTACAGCGCGCTGATTGAAGACCTGGTGGACCGCGGCATGCTCGATTCCACGCTGGTTTGCAACCTGGCCGAGTTCGGCCGCACCCCGCGCGTGAACCCGGCCGGCGGACGCGACCACTGGCCGCAATGCTTTACCACCTATTTTGCGGGCGGTGGCGTGCAAGGCGGACGCGTGGTCGGGGCCAGCGACCCGATTGGCGGCGTGCCGGCCGACCGACCGGTCGACCCGGGCGACGTGGTGGCGACGATCTTCCACAGCCTGGGCTTCAACCTCGAAAGCCACCTGCCCGGCCCCGCGGGGCGGCCGTTCCCGCTGGTGGATTTTGGGAAGCGGGAGATTGGGGAGTTGTTTTAGAAACGGATCTTTCACTCCATTCCAGTTCGAGTTGAGGGCTCCCCGGCCGAGCCATCACTGCGGCGTCCGACCGAGAAGTTGCAACGCCCTGGCTCGTATCAATGAGAGTTGCTCACTCAGTTCCACCAACCCTTCAAGTTCGTCGCGTTCGGAAGAGGATAACTGTCCGTCGTTGTTGCGATCCATCAATTGCCGCAGGTGTCGATCGGTTTTGGTCGGCAATCGTAATTCGCCGATCGATTCCAACCAGTCAGCGGGAGCGGGTATCGAGACGCTCATCGCAACCTCTGCTGAGAACTTTCGAACCAGGGCAATATGCAGATTTTTACACGCTCCTGCAATCAAACATCGCGAGTAAGCCGTCCGAACCAACGAATTGCGAAAGACGGCAAGCGATGGAATGTCAGGATCAAATGAGTATTATACCAAAGAGGCGGTCGAGCCTCGGCAACTTTTGTCGTAGTGCGTTCTGATGAAAGGCAACGCATGCCGCCAACCCTGCAAGAATTAGGAATCGATCAACTCAGTCCTGAAGAACGCCTTAAACTCATAGGGGATATTTGGGACAGTTTGTCCACAGAGCAAATAGGCATCCCTGCCGAGCATCGCGAGGAGCTTGATCGCCGACTTGAAGCGGCCGAGGCCGATCCAACGGCTAGGCGCCCCTGGCCAGAAGTGCGGGAGCGATTACGAGGACAGGAATGAGCCGTTCACACAATTGGCCGAGAACACAGGTCAGGCACTTATGACCGACACTTCAACCGATAACCCCAAAGCCCAGGCTCACGCATTGATCGACACCCTGCCAGAAGATGCCACTTGGGACGACATCCTCTATCGCTTCCAGGTGCGTCAGTCGATTGAAGCGGGCATCATTGATATGCAACGCGGACATACAATCAGTATCGCCGAAATTCGCTGGCAATTTGGCTGCCAATAATGGATGAACTGAGAGCAATACCTCGTCGCGGAAAATGCCACGCCCAACGCGCCGCCAAACTCAAAGCTGTAGGACAATCCCCAAGCAATGAACTTCACCCCCCCAGCCCCACTCTGTTGCCTCATGGTGAGCCTCGCGCTGTCGGCAACCGCCTCGGCCGCCGATGCGTTGGCCATTCTGCCCCCATCCTTCACGCTCACCGGCCCCGAGGCTCGGCAGCGGTTGCTCGTGGAGCGGGTGCAGGGCGATGAGTTCGTGGGCCAGGTTCGCGAGGCCATCACCTTCACCAGCAGCAACGAGCAGGTGGTGAAAGTGGAAGGCGGCATAGCCATTCCCGTTGGCGACGGCAGCGCGCAGATTACGGCCCGCCACGGCAAGCAGTCGGCCACGGCGGAAGTTGTCGTTACCTCGTTCAACCAGCCGCATGCTTGGAACTTCCGCAATCACGTGCTGCCGGTGTTCTCCAAGGCCGGCTGCAATTCCGGCGCGTGCCATGGCGCGCTGGCCGGCAAGGGCGGGTTTCGCCTGTCGCTGGGTGGCTACGATCCGGCCGGCGACTTCCACAACATCACCCGCCAATCGCAAGGACGGCGGATCGAATTGGCCGACCCTGGCCGCAGTCTGGTGTTGGCCAAGCCGTCGGGCGGATTGCCGCATAAAGGGGGCGTGCGGTTCGAAGTCGATTCGCCCGAATATCGCGTGCTGGCCGAGTGGATCACCGCCGGCGCGCCCCGTCCGACTGCCAACGATGCCCAATTGGAACGCGTGGAAGTGCTGCCGAGCGTGGTGCTGCTCAAGCCGGGCGATCAGCAACAGGTGCTGGTGCAGGCTTACTACTCCGATGGCCGGGTGGAAGACGTCTCCCGCTGGGCCAAATACACCTCGGCCAACGAAGCCGTCGCCCGCTGCGATGACGCCGGCCTGGTGAATGTCGTGGGCTATGGCGAAGGCGCGGTCACCGTCTGGTTTTCCAGCCAAATTGCGATTGCCCGCGTGACGGCTCCGTACGATCAAGAGGTGGATCCACAAGTTTTCGCAACTTCTCCCCGTAATAACTTTATCGACGAACTGGTGCTCGCGCAGCTCAAGCGGTTGCACCTGCCGCCTTCGCCGCCGGCGGGCGATTCGGAGTTCTTGCGACGGGTTTATCTCGACACCATCGGTACGCTGCCCACCGTCGACGAAGTTCAATCCTTCCTGGCCGACAAATCGCTCGGCAAGCGCGAGCGATTGATTGACGCCCTGCTGGCCCGGCCCGAGTTCGTGGACTATTGGGCCTACAAGTGGTCCGACCTGCTACTCATCAATGGCACCAAATTGCGGCCCGACGCGGTCAAGGCTTACTACGATTGGATTCACGGCCACGTGGCCGCGAACACGCCGTGGGATGCTTTCGCCCGCGAGATCGTGGTGGCCCAGGGCACCAGCTTTGAAAACGGGGCCACGAACTTTTACGCCCTGCATCAAGACCCCGAAACCATGACCGAAAACGTCAGTCAGGCGTTTCTAGGGCTATCCATCGCCTGCGCCAAGTGCCACAACCACCCGCTGGAGAAATGGACGAACGACCAGTATTACGCGATGGCGAACCTGTTCGCCCGCGTGCGCGCCAAGGGCTGGGGAGGCGATCCTCGCAACGGCGATGGCCAGCGCACGCTGTACGTGATTCCGCGGGGCGACCTCATTCAACCCCTCACCGGCAAACCGCAGCCTCCCACGCCGCTCGATGGCGAGCCCTTGGATTTCGATGATCCCAGCGACCGCCGGCTCCACCTGGCCGACTGGCTCACCTCGCCGAGCAATCCGTACTTTGCCCGGGCGATCACCAATCGTGTTTGGGCCAACTACTTTGGCGTGGGGCTGGTGGAATCGGTCGACGACCTCAGGGCCTCGAACCCGGCCAGCAATGAAGAACTGCTTGCGGCGGCCGCCGACTACCTGGTGGAGAAAAAGTTCGACCTCAAAGCCCTGATGAGGGCCATCCTGCTTTCGGCCACTTACCAGCGCGGCAGCCAACCGTTGCCGCGGAACCAGGAAGAGCAACGCTTCTACTCTCGCTACTACCCCAAGCGGTTAATGGCCGAAGTGCTGCTCGACGCCGTCAGCCAGGTGACCGAAGCCCCGTCCACATTCAACGAGATTGAGTTCCCAGGCAACGACCGCAAGAAGACCGACGTTTACCCCGCCGGCACCCGGGCCATCCAACTGTTCGACTCGGCCGTGTCGAGTTACTTTCTGCAAACCTTCGGCCGCAATCAGCGGATGATCACCTGCGAATGCGAACGCTCCGATGAACCGAGCATGGTGCAGGTGCTGCATCTCTCGAACGGCGACACCATCAATCAAAAACTCAAGGCCGACAACAACTGCGTGGCCAAACTACTCCAGCAAGACACTCCACTGAACGAAATGGTGGAGCAGGTGTACCTGGCGGCCCTGGCCCGCAAACCGACCGACGACGAACAGACACGCCTGGTGAAACTCATGGAAGAAACCCTGGCCGAAGCCGCCGATCAACCGGCCGAAGCCCAAGCCGCCGCCCGGCGGATTGCCGTGGAAGACCTGTATTGGGCCGTGCTGAGCAGCCGCGAGTTTTTGTTCAATCATTAAGGGGCTGCCAAAGATAAAGATCAAGCATTAGATAACGTCCCCATTTTTCGTCATCCCCGCGAAGGCGGGGATCCAGTGCACCAGAGAGGACGCGTGAATTCATACCATGGCCGAAACAACGGGGTCGCTGTTTGGGACGATAGGCGAACATTTTTGTACGGCGACTGGAGCCATGATCCAGAATGACAATTACTTGAAGTTGGGATGTTGTTTCCTGCTATTCGGTTCGTATCCTCTCTGAATTTTATGCTGAGTTTCCTCGCCATGGCTCAGGAAAAAAAAGGGGCCGCGAATGAAGACGCACGCGACTAAATTCGTAAACGATTTCGATCAACTCGCGCGAAGCCTCGGTTTTAGTGGACTATCACGGTCGAGCACTCGTCAATACTCACTATTTCCGAAGAGACTGCACGGTGTCCGTTGATGAATTGTATATTTCCAATCCTGTCCCGACCAATTTTCGAAGCGGCAATACCAATGCGAATACTTGCTGCAGTCACCCTTGTCGCTATGGGGTTAACTTGTCCGACCGACACGCATGCTAAGGATGCGCCCGATTACAACCAGCACATCGCCCCGCTGCTCGCCAAGTACTGCGTGGCCTGCCACAACGCCGACGACCGCGAGGGCAAGCTCTCCCTGGAAAGCTTCGCCCAACTGCAGCAGGGTGGCGCGCATGGCCCGGCTCTGTTGGCTGGCGATAGCCGCGCCAGCCGGTTGGTTCGCCTGCTGAATGGCGCGGCCGAACCGCGGATGCCGCCCGAAGGGAGCGAGGCCCCCAGCGAAGCCGAAATCGCCCTGCTCACCGCCTGGATCGATGCCGGCGCCCGTGGACCCGGCGGCAAAGAACTACCCCCCACGCTGCTTACCCCCAAGCTCCCAGCCGCCGAGGCCACGCTGCCGGTTACCGCCCTGGCTTACAGTCCTAACGGCCAATTCCTCGCCGTGGCCCGCTTTCAAACAGTGGAACTGTTCGATGGCGCTGGCAAAAAGCTGATTCGCACGCTCGAGGGGGCCGCCGGCAAGATCAACCGCCTGACCTTCACCGCCGATGGAAAAACCCTGATCGCCGCCAGCGGAATTGACGGTCTCCACGGCCAGGCTTGTCTCTGGGAAATGCCCTCGGGCAAACTGCTTCGCACCATCCCAGGGCATCGCGACGTGCTCTACGCCGCTGTCCCCAGTCCCGATGGCAGTCTGCTGGCCACCGCCGGCTACGATCGCCGCATCTTGCTGTGGGATCTAACCACGGGCAAAGAATTGCGGTCGTTCGAAGGTCACAACGGGGCCGTGTTCGATCTGGCCTTCAGTCCCGATGGCGGCGTGCTGGCCAGCGCCAGTGCCGACGACACCGTCAAGCTGTGGCACGTGCTCACCGGCGCCCGGCTCGATACGCTCGGCCAGCCGCTCAAGGAGCAGTACGCGGTCACCTTCCATCCCGCGGGCACGCACGTGCTGGCGGCCGGCGCCGATAACCGCATTCGGTCGTGGAGGTTTGTTTCGAAGGATCGTCCGCGGATCAACCCGCCGGCCATGGCCCGCTTTGCCCACGAAGGTGCCATTTCGCACCTGGCGTTCACGCCCGATGGCCAGGCGCTGGTCACCGTTTCGGAAGACCGCGCGATCAAGCTTTGGGAAACCAAGAATTACACTCAGATTCATCGCTACGAGTCGCAGCCCGACGTGGTGGCGGCCATCGCGATTTCGCCCCAAGGTAAGCTGCTGGCCGTGGGACGCATGGACGGCTCGCTGGAATTCTTACCGCTCAATACGCACGCGGCCAGCCCGGTGAAACCGCCGAGCGCCCAGCCCGAGAAAGCCACCGCGCAAGCTCAAACTGCCGCCGAGGCGTTGAAGGATATCCAAGAGCAAGAACCCAATGATGACGTGGACAGTGCCCAAACGGTGCAACTACCCGCCACGGTTTCCGGCAAGATTGCTGGCGGCAAGCAAGCGGCGGATCGCGACGTGTTTCGCTTCGAGGCGGCGGCTGGCAGCGAATGGGTGCTGGAAGTGAACGCGGCCCAAAGCAAGTCTCAGCTCGATTCCAAGCTGGAAGTGCTCACCGAGCAGGGCCAGCCCATTCCGCGCGTGCTGCTCCAGGCCGTGCGCGATTCTTACTTCACGTTCCGCGGCAAAGACTCCGACACCAGCGATGATTTTCGCGTTCACAACTGGGAAGAAATGGAGCTCAACGAATACCTATTCGCCGATGGCGAAGTGGTCAAGCTTTGGCTCTATCCCCGCGGCCCCGACTCGGGCTTCAAGGTCTACCCCGGCTCGGGCAAACGCTATACTTACTTCGACACCACGCCCACCAGCCATGCGCTGCAGGCCCCCTGTTATGTGGTTCGTCCGTTGCCGCCGGGGGCGGAACCCATTCCCAATGGGCTGCCGACCTTCCCCATTTATTACGAAAACGACGACGACAGCCGTCGCCGCCACGGCAGCGATTCGCGGCTCACGTTCACGGCGCCGGAAAGCGGCGTGTACCTGGTTCGGCTGGCCGATGTCCGCGGCTTTCAGGGCGACGACTACCACTACCGGTTGACCATTCGTCCGCGCCGGCCCGATTTCAAACTCACCGTCACCGGGCTCAATCCCACGGTGCCAGCAGGGAGCGGGCGAGAGTTCGGCGTGAAAGCCGAACGGCTCGATGACTTTGAAGGCCAGATCGAGGTGAATATCTCCGGCTTGCCGCCAGGCTTCCACGCCACCAGTCCGCTGATCATCGAGGCCGGTCAGGACGAAGCCCTGGGCGCCATTTGGGCCGATGCCGACGCCGCCGAGCCCACGGCGGAAAACGCCGAGCAAAGCCAAGTAACCGCCGCGGCGCGACTGGGCGAGCAAACCCTTTCGCACGATCTCAACGGCCTGGGCAAAATCAAGCTCGGCCCTGCGCCCAAGGTTCGCGTCACGCTGCTCCCCGCCGGAGGCGCCGATGGCGCGGCCGCCACGGTTGCCGACGATGGCCGCCTGGCCGAGTTGGCGATTCGGCCAGGGCAAACCATCACCGCCAAGGTGGCAATCGACCGCACGGACTTTGCGGCCCGCGTAAGTTTTGGAGGCCCCGAGTCGGGCCGCAACCTGCCGCATGGCGTGTTCGTGGACAACATTGGCCTGAACGGGCTGCTCATTGTCGAAGGTCAGCAAGAACGCACGTTCTTCATCACGGCCGCGCCGTGGGTGCCCGAGGGCCGGCGGCTGTTTCACTTGAAGACCGACGTCGACGGCGGGCAGACTTCGCAGCCCGTTTGGCTCAAGGTGTTGCCCCCCAGTTCCAACTAATCCGATCGGGGGGAATGGGTGGGGTCTGACTTGACCCCCGGCGAACACCCTCTTAGACTTTGTCTATCGTTGTAATCCCTTGCGTCGTACCGACTACTCATTCGAAGGCCTGCTGTGGTGAAACGCGCCCTGATTAGCGACGTACACGGCAATCTTGAGGGCTTGCAGGCCGTTCTGGCAGACATCAAGACCCAAGGCATCTCCGAGATCTACTGTCTGGGAGACATCGTCGGATACGGCCCCAACCCCAACGAATGCGTCGATCTGGTCATGAAGCATTGCCAGGTCAACATCCTGGGCAATCATGACCAGGGCGCGCTATTCGATCCCGAGGGTTTCAACTCGGTGGCCGAGCAGGCCATTTTTTGGACGCGCGCCCAATTAGAGCAGGCGAACGGCAACCCCGTGGCGGCTCAAAAGCGGTGCGACTTTTTGGGCGAGCTGCGGCGGAATCATCGCGAAGACAACATGCTGTTCGTGCATGGCTCGGCCCGCAAACCGCTGAGTGAATATGTCTTCCCCGAAGACATTTACAACACCAAGAAGATCGAAACCATCTTCTCCTACATTCCCCAGTATTGCTTCCAGGGCCACACGCACGTGCCTGGGGTCTTCACCGATCGCCCCAGCTTTTCCAGCCCTGAAGATCTCGATTTCCAGTACAAACTGGGCGACGACAAGATCATGGTGAATGTAGGCTCCGTCGGCCAGCCGCGCGACGGCGATCCCCGAGCCTGCTACCTGGTCATCGAAGACGGCACGCTCCACTTTCGCCGCGTGGAGTACGATGTGGATGCCACGGTGAAAAAAATCTATGCCATCCCCGAGTTGCACAACTCGCTCGGCGATCGGCTGCGGGAAGGGCACTAGCCCGCGCCGCGGGCAGTTGGGTCCGGTCTGCCCCCCCAAGAGGATTGCGGCCGCGCGCACTTGTGCTACCCTGCGCCGTGCGAGCTTATGGCTCCACTTGCGATCCCACCTCGAATACCTGCTCGGGCGGCAGCCGGAAAAACTGCATCGGCTGTTGGGAATTGCTCGACATCAATGGCGCTGAGCACCGAAATGGGGGCTGGTAGCTGGTGTTGGGTAGCTGGGTTAGTTGTTGCTGGTTGGTTTGTCTTCGTCCAGCAATTGTTTTTCTCGCCAAGGCTTGCCAGCCTGGTAGCTCTTGAGCTCGGCCTGCAATTGCTCGCTGAGCTGGCCGTCTTGCTTGCCGACTTCCAGCGCCTTGGACGACCACTTAATTGCCGTGGGGAAATCACCCGTTTCGGCGTGCCCCGCCGCCAACGTGCTGAGAATATGGGCTTGCTTGAACTCCGTTAGTTCGCAGGCCTTGTGGGCCAGCTCAATGGCCAGCTTGCCGTTGCGAACCGCGCTATCGGGCGACGTGGCCAACAGCCAGGCCAGGTTGTTGAGAATGTGGGTGTTATCCGCATCGAACTTCAGCGAGGCCTCGTAGTCCTGGCGGGCTCCGGCATGGTCGCCGGTTCGCAGCCGAGCATCGGCGCGGGCCTGGTAAGCCAGCGCGTGCTTGGGGTCTTGCTTGAGGATCGCCCCAAAGGTTTCGATGGCGCGCTCGATTTGACCGTTGGTGTAGTACAGCATGCCCAATTGCAGCAGCGTGCGGGTATCACGCGTTTCACCTTGCTGAAGTTTTTCCAAATCGCCAATCGCCTCGCTCAGTTTGCCGGTTCCGGCCAATAGGGTGGCGCGGGCCCGAATGGCCTCGGGCATGTCGGGGTCGAGTTTGAGGGCCGCGTCCACGTCTTCCAGGGCCTTCTCGTGCTTGCCCAACTGCTGGTGAGCCCCGGCCCTGAGCAACAACACCTCGGGCTGCGGCGGGATCAACGTGAGGGTTTTGTTGAGATCGTCCAACGAGCCTTGGCCGTCGCCTTTGAGCAAGCGAGCCCGAGCGCGGTAAAAGTACGAGGCCGGCGCGCCGGGCGCGGCTTCAATGGTTTTGGTAAAGGCCGCCTCGGCCTCGGCGAATTTCTTCAGCGAAGCCAGCGTGAGCCCCTTCAACTCGTGGAGTGCCGGTTGTTCGTCTTCGTCGGCCAGGGCCAGCGCGGCTTCCACGTCTTCCAAAGCGCCTTGGCCATCGCCCTGCCGCAGGCGAAAGGTCGCCCGAGCGCTGCGGGCTTCCAGGTCGCCGGGCGAAGCCTTGATGGCCGCGTCGTAGTCGGCCTTGCGGCTGGCGTCGTCTTCGCTGATTTCGGCGCGGGCCGTCAGGGCCTGGGCCAGCAGGGTCGGTTGGTCCTCGCCCAGCTTGATCGCCGCATTCAAAGCGGCCACGGCCTTCCGCTTATCGCCACCGGGCAACGATTGCAGCTTGCCCAGCAAGAACTGGCCTTCAATCGAGTCGGGCAATAGCCTGGTAGCCCGTTCGAGATCTTGCTGCGACATCTCGCGCAGGCGAATCATTTGTTGCACCTGCTGGGCATCGGTCGGCACGCCGGTCAGCACCGGGCGGGCCAACTGGGTGCCACGCTCCACCAGGGCCGAAGCCAGAAAACCTTCGCAGAAGGTCTTGTTCTCGCCCGTCATGCCGGCCTCGAGGGCCTTGTCGCACAGCTCAATCACCTCGGTCAGCTTTCGCAGGCTGTCGGCCTGAAACCGCAGCCCCACGGCTTCGTCGAAGAACTTTTGCCCAGGATCGTCGGCTTGCGCGGGCGCCAACCCAAGCAGGGGAAGCAGGATCATTCCGCAGAGAGCGATACGCATGACAAAGCTCCTCCGTCGAGCTTGGCCGCCAGTCGGTTGAACTGAGCGGGTATATATGGCGGGACAAGTACAGGGGACAGCGCGGTACATGCCAGGCAGCCGCACCCACTTGGGTTTTGTTTTCTTACCCGACCACAAGGCGCGGGCCGCAAATCTTACGCAATCGCGTCAGTTTGCGCGTTCAGCGTATTGCGCGGGGCTGCTCGCGTAAATAGGAATTGCCAGTTGGGGCGTTTATGCGGGTTGCGCGGCACCCGTGGCTGGCCCACCAGGAATGGGAACGAGGAAGGGGGCAGCAGGAGGCTCCGCGGGCGGGCGAGGGAGCGAAACAAACTCCGCTGGGTTCCGCTGAACTCCCCCAGCAGCGGTTTGACCACCGCGATTTCCGGCGGTAGCTTGAATGGGTAGCGCTCCTTCCTGTTTTCCCAAACCAACGGGGCGCGCGGCCTGAGGCAGCTTGCGGTGATGGTGCTCACCTATTTCAAGCGTTTCCGCATGGAGATCGACCTGCGCGATCGAGAGCTGGCGGTTCCGTCGCCTCCGTCCGGGTACGTGCTTATTCCTTGGGATGCGGCCCTGCTCAAGGCGCACGCCGAGGCCAAGTTCCGCAGCTTTCAAAATGAGATCGACGCCAACGTGTTTCCCTGCCTGGGAGACCGGCAAGGTTGCCAGCGGCTGATGGCCGACATTTCCGCCAAAGAAGGCTTCTTGCCGCGCGCCACGTGGCTGCTCCGTTACGATGGCGGCTATCGACGACAATTCTGCGGAACCGTGCAGGGCATTTGCGATCATTCCCAGGCCGGCTGGATTCAAAACCTGGGCGTTGCTCCCGAACATCGCGGACTGGGGCTCGGCACCGTGCTGCTCATGCAAGCCCTGGCGGGGTTTCAAGCAGCCGGGCTGGGGCGCGCCTATCTCGAAGTCACCGCCCAAAACGATGCCGCCATCCGGCTCTATCAACGGCTGGGGTTTGCCAAGGCCCGCACGGTTTATAAAGCCGTGGAAGTGCTCACCGATTGACGGCGCCGGTGATGCTTGGCCGAAACGCCCAAACCTCGTGGCACGGGCGTTCCCGACCTGAATCCGACAGTGGTAACTGCGTTCCCGTGAGGGAGGGTGGAGAGCAACCTGAGGAGAACGACCAGTCCGTAACGCAAGTGAACTACTCGTTTCGCGGCAAACTTCGGTTCCCGCGTAAACCGAGCAACGCCCAAGAACGCGATCGGATTCGGTCGCTGACGCCCCGCCGTTCGGGCGCATCGTTGGAGACCATGAGCATGGACTTTACAGCCTGAGTGCGGCCCATGCCCGCCTTGTCCAAAGCACGGGAACCTACTGACCGGAAAGCCGCATGCGGGAAAACCGCCCGTACGGTTTGGAGGGAGAGGAGCCCGAAACCAAGCGGGCTTCCCTACCCCTATCGGTGGTTTTAGCGGCGCAGCGATTCTGGCAGTGGTCGTTTCACCAGCGGTTCTTGGCCCAGGCCGTAGGTGTCGCGCCAGTGCATGTAGCGGAAGAGGGCGCGGAGCATGGCGAGCGAGCGCTGGCGCTGGTCGGGTTCTTTCAGGTGGTGATCGTAGCCCATGGTGGAGATGGTGGGGTGGCCATGAATGATGTCGTCGATGACGAGGGTGACGCCATCGTTGGGGCCGTACTTGCGAAGTCGTTTGTAGCCGTCTTCGGTGCCTTCGCCAATGTGGCCTGAAAGGGGGACGGCGACGTAATTGACCACGGCCAGGTGGGGATCGGGCGGGCGGCTACAGGCGAAATCGGCCCGCCGCACATCGGTTCGCAAGCTGTCCACGGCGTCGATGGCGCCAATGTGCTTGGCCCACAGAATGAGTTTGGTGAGGCAGCGGAGGGGCGGGTCGGAGAATTCGTTGGCCAGGGGCGTGCCGCGGGGCGTGCCCACCACGTTCACCCAGCCGCGCACGTGGGTGGTTTCGGCGGGCGAGAGCAACCGGCCGAGCGCGTGATAAACCTCGGCCCCGCCGCGGCTGGCCGAGAACAGCACAATTTGCTGGCCCTGTTGCCGGAAGCAGCGAATGGCGTTGGCCACCAGGCAGGCGTTCTGTTCCACCACGCCCACGTCTTGGGTTCGCACCACGAACGACTTCCAGCCGAACTGGGCCAGGTATTGCCGCTGAATGCCAAAATCGCCGTTCAGTTCCGGCTTGCTTTCCCAGAATGCCCCCGGCACGACCACCAGCACCATGTCTTTGAAGTTGTGCGGCACGTCGATGGGTTCGGAACAAGGATCGATTTGGATCCGCAGCATTTCTTCTTCAAAAAAAGTGCGATACGGCTCGGCGTAGGGGTCTTCGTACACCAGCTTTTCGGCCAGCAGCAGCGTGGCGAAGTCGGGGGAAAAGTTATGGGAGAGGGCTTGCAACTGGCCGCGCGAGGGGAAACCGGGCGGCAGCGAGGCCCTGGCGGCGGTAATATCGGCATCGACGCGCGGGTTGGCCTGAATGTTGTTGCGGTAGTTATTCAGGTAGTACTGAGCCCAGGTGGAATCGGTGCAGGTGGAAACGTAAGTTTCGCCCATCAACCCCGCGGCCGGATAGCACGGGATTTCGTCCTGCTGTTGATGCAAGCAGCAACCGCTCACTGCCAAGAGCAGTGCCAGCACGCCGCCGAGGCCGTGGCGATGTTGCGGTCGGATAGGGTACATCCGAAGTTCAGAATCGATGGACAAAGCGTTACCAGCCGCGGTATGGACCGCGATCGCGGGTCGGAATGCGCGCCGCGTTCGCTGGGTCGTAACAGAAGTAGCGGCCGCGCCGCAGGCGCCAACCATACCATCCATATCGAACGAACCGGCAGGCGCGTTGCCCGATTCCCACGGGCGCGGCAGAGGGTTCGCAGGCCGAAAGCTGGGCACTTTGAGAACAACCGGCTTGACCGGTCTAAATTGCCTGGCTGGGAAGGAGGGGTTGGTGGTTGGTGCGGTCTGGTTAGCTTTTGGCGGGAGGATTGCTCAGGAACGGTTGCCGCAGGGTGAAGGCCACCAGGTCTTGCACGCCGATGGTTTTGGCGCTGGTGAACAGTTCGCCCGCCAAAAAACCGGCCGCCGAGCCGTGATGCAGGGCCGTGGCCTTAACTCGCTCTAGCACATGGTCTTTGGCGGGCGGAAACTGGGTTTGGTAGCAGCGCACGGCGGCCAGTTTCAGGTCGAGGGTGTCGCTGATATCGGTGACCACGTGCCCCGCGCCGGGCGGCAACTCCAGCGAGCCCAGGGCCAGGGAGTAAAACCACTGGGCAGCAATGGTATGCACCGGCAAGTGGTCGAAGTGGGCGTCCCACTTGGAAAGCCGCGAGTAGAAGATGGCGGCGTCGGTAATTTGCATGGCCTGCCAATGGTCTGGCGAAGCTAGCGGAGTTTTGTCGGCAAAACCGATTACGATTTTGGGGCGATATTTGCGGAATTCTTTGGCCAGGGCCACGCGCGATTCAAAGCTATCGAACAGCCGGCGGTTGGGCAGATCGAGCGTGATCCGGACCTGCACGCCCAGAATTTCCGCCGCTTGCCGGGCTTCTTCCAAGCGAACCTCGGGACCCGGCGAAAGCGGCGTCGGCTCGCCGTCGGTGAGGTCGATAATGCCAACGCGATAGCCTTGCCGGACCAGCCGGGCCAGGGTGCCGCCACAGGCAATTTCCACATCGTCTGGATGCGCTCCCACGGCGATGACATCGAGGCGAGGGAACTCTTCCGGCATCAGATCAACTCCCAGGAAGCGGGTGCGAGGTCCATGGCGTGCTTCTCAACATAACGGTAAACGCCAGGATGCCAAAGCGGGCAGGTTGACGCAACTTCCGGTTGCTTTGCCTGGTTCCAGGTTTTGCATGCTTACGCCGGGGGGCGTAAGACATGGCACCCAAGTTGGGTTGCTCGTTGCTAGTTGAAGTGGCATTCCACGCCGGCGGTGAAGACCCGCTGGGCGCGCAGATCGCTGGAAAGGATCACCAGGTCGGCCCGTTTGCCGACTTCCAGGCTGCCAACTTCGTGGGCAATGCCGGTGCGCTGAGCCGGGGTGAGGCTGGCCATCCGCACGGCGTGGGCCACGCCGGCCGTGGTTTGCTCGACCATGGTGCGAACCATGTGATCCATGCCGACCACGCTACTGGCCAGGCCCGTGCCCGAGGGCATGCGGCCGACGCGGCCGTCGCTGAGGAGGGGCTCGCCCGTATCGCGAGGGCCGATGATGTATTCGCCGGGGGGCATGCCCAGGGCCCGATTGCAGTCGGTCACCAGGCAGAGCCGTTCGACGCCCTTCATGCGATAGGCAAACTCGAGCAACTCGGGCGAGAGATGGCAGCCGTCGGCAATCACCTCGGTGCTCATTTCGGGGTACATGAGCACGAACTCGGCCATCGAGCCTTGCATGGGTTCTTGGAAGCGGTCGCGGACGCTGCGGACATTGCTCATGGCGCACCAGAAGTGGTCCACGTGCCGCATGCCGGCCTCGTAAGCCTTGCGCATTTCGGTCCAAGACGAATTGGAATGCCCACACGTGGCCAGGCAGCCGGCGGCCGTGGCGGCGCGGTAGAAGTCTTCGGCCCCCGGCAGTTCGGCAGCACAGGTGGCCACCTTGATAATGCCCCGTTCGAAGGCGGCCAGGTATTCGCGCGGATCGGGATTGCGCTCGTAGCCGCGGGGGTGCGCGCCGATTTTATCGGAGGCAAAGTAAGGACCGTACAAGTGCACGCCGGCCAGGTGAGCGTGATCGCCCGGCTGCCAGTCGCGCTGCACCTGTTCGCAGGCGGCGAGCATCTCGGCGATTTGCCGCGGCGTGCCGGTGGTGGTGGTGGGAAAGATGGACGTGGTGCCGTGGCGGGTGTGGCCGCGAATGGCGGTGCGAACCGAGTCGGCGTCGCCATCCATGAAGTCGCGGCCCAGCGCCCCGTGCACGTGCTGATCGACAAAGCCGGGGGCGATGTAGCCGCCGCCGGCATGCACGTGCTCGGCCTCCGGCGGGAAGGTTCCTTCCAGCTCTTGCTCGCTGCCCACGGCCACAATGCGGCCGGCCTGGCAAACCAGGGCGCCCTGTTCGAGCAGGCTGTCGGGCAACACCAGGGTGCCGCCCTGCACTACGAGAGACGTGGGGGACATGCGCGGGCCAAGGTTAGGTGACGAGGAATTCTTGCCTGGGGGGACGATGGTTGGCTTCGCGGTTACTTGCCGGTGACCATTTGCACCTGGGCCGGCGAGCCGGCCACGTCTTGCAGCTCGCAGTGCAGGGCGTCGTGACGCTGCTCGCGGTCGATGGCGAACACCCATTGCCGGCGGCCGCGGGGAAGATCGAGTGCCAGTGTTTCTGAAAGTTCGATGGGGGCGCCGTCGAGCCAGGCGGTGAGCCCCGTGGTGGAATTGAACTTGAGCCGCACCGGCCCCGCCGTGGAAACATCGAGCTCGAACCGCACAAAACCAAAGGGCTGGGCGCGGCCGGGAATCTGATGCACGGGCAGGTCAGCCAGCGGCAAATCGCCGGCCACGCGGCTGTAGGCGGGCGTCCAGGTGAACTCGGGCTGGCTGCTGGCCAGGCTATGGAAGCTGGTGCGGCGGAGCACGAACAGGGCTTCGGGCGTGGGTTGCAGGGTTTCCCAGCGACGCACCAGCCGCGCCGTGTTCACCGCGAACGAGCCATCGACCTTGCCCAGTTCCGACAGGAAGCGCACCAGATCGACCAGTTCGGCCCGGGTGAGATTGTCGGAAAGCCCCGCGGGCATCAGCGAACGGCCGGGGGCCTGTTGGTCGATGCGATCGAGGGGAATCGCCACATCGCGATCTTCGGCGTCGCGGAGGACTAGCTCGCGGTCGGTCTGGCGGACCTTGATGCCGGTATGGATGCGGCCTTCGTCGGTGCTGACCACGAGCGAATGGTAGTTTTCTTTGACCGCCTTGTTGGGTTGCAGCAACGAGTCAATCAGATAGTCAATTTGAGCGCTCGCGCCCAGGCTCACCAGGTCGGGCCCCACCCGGCCGCCGGCGCCGCCGATGGCGTGGCACTGGAAGCAGAGTTGATCCTTGCGGCGGAAGACCACCTCGCCCCGAGCGGCATCGCCCGTGGCGAGCACTTCTTGCACCAGCGCTTTCATTTCTTCGGGCGACAGTTCCACCGGCCCCGCGGTGATATGGCCGGCGGTGGTGAGGGCGGCAATCAGGCCATCGTGGGCGCGGCCCGTGCTGCGAGCCAGGCGCAGGCCGAGCTTGGCCATATCGGCCGGCAGTTCGATTCCGGCCAGCGCGGCTTCCAACGCCGCCGGCCCTTTTTTATTGGTCAGAAAGGCTTGGAACACCTGGTTGGCCTGTTGCTCTTGGAACTGGCCGGAGGCCAGCAGGCGGGCGGCGTGGGTGGCCGCCAATTGAGGTTTGAGTTCGGCCAGCGCGGTCAGGGCCAGCGATTGCACCGCCGGATCGTCCGGGGCAGGGGCGAGGTTGCCTGAGGGTTCGATGAGTTGTTGGCAAATCGACTCGGCCTGGGCGGCATCCAACTGCTGCAAGCTTTCGAGGGCCGCTTGCCGCAGGGGGAGCGATGTATCGGTTCCCGTGGCCAGGGAGGCGAGCACGGCGGGGGCCCCGGGAAGTTTCCATGCGCCGCAAGCCGAGGCGACGGCAGCCCTGAGGGACTCGGGCTGCTCGGCATCGTCAAGGATGCGCAGCACCGCGGATAGATCGCCGGCGGGTTTCACGCCGCGGCGCGAGGCGGCTTCGGCCAGGGCGGCGAACAGCCCGGCGCGGGTAGCGGTGGCCTGATCCGCGTCCAGGGCCAGTTCGAGCACGGTCTTCAGTTCGCCGGCCGCGCCGAGCGCCGTCACCAGAGACAGCAACCCCGCCTGTTGGGCGGGGGGCACCATCCCCTTTCGCAGCAGGTCCATCAGCGGGGCCACCACCGCCGGCGAGCCCACCGATTCCAGCGCAAAAACCAGGTGCGCCACGCGGCCATCGAACGACAGCTCGCCTTGCCGCAGGGCGGGAATCCAATTGGTTTCAAGGCCGCGGGCCGTGTTCCACAGCGCGTAGTCCAGGAACCGATCGATGGGCTGGTCGAGTGCCCGCATGGCAATTTCCACTGCCCTGGGTTCGGTGGAAGCCGCCAGGGCCGTGACGGCTTCTAACCGCACGCGGGGATGGTCGTCGCTCACCAGCCGGGCCAGCAGTTCTTGGGATTGCACCATTTGATGCTGCCAGTCGCTGAGCACCCGCGTGGCCGCGGCGCGAATGTTGGCATCGGGGCTGCGAGTAAGAGCCGTCAGCAACCGGGGCTCGACATGCCGTAGCGATTGATAAACCCAGAGGGCTTCGAGCCGATACAGATCGTAGGCCGGGTCGTGGCGATCGAGCCGCGATACAAAGCGGGCCAGGTCGGGAAGGACTTCGACTCCCCGCTCTTGCAACACGCGGCGAGCCTGCTGGCGGGTGAAGTTCTCGGGCGACTTGAGGGCTTCGAGCACTTGCGGCGTGGGCACGCCAACCAGCCGCGGCTGCTGGACCAGCGGGCGGTCTTTGCAGGTTACGCGCCAGATGCGTCCATGCGTGCGATCGCGGCGTTCGTCGCGGAAATCGACTTCGCCATGCTGGATGATGGGGTTGTACCAATCGGCAATGTACAGCGCGCCGTCGGGACCCATCGCAATGTCGATCGGCCGGAATGCCACGTGGTTGGACTTGATGAGTTCCACCTGCTCGCGCGAGGCAAAGCCCGAGCCGTCTTCGCTGAGCACGAACCGGCAAACGCGGTGTCCGCGAAAGTCGGCCGTGATGGCGTTGCCTTGCCAGTCGTCGGGGAAATGGCGGCCTGAGATGATTTCCAGACCGCAGTGCTTGGGCGAGCCGGGGTTGAGGCCTTTGACAATTCGCCGAGCGCCGGGCGACGACACGTAGGTCGCGCCGGGGAACAGGTAGTTGATGCCTTCGCCATAGGCGCCGTCGGTGGCGAACTGCGTGCCGTATTGATTGAACTGGTGCCCCCAGGGATTCACAAAGCCGCGGGCCAGCACGCCGAGCTTGAGCGTTTCGGGCTGGAACCGCCAAATGCCGCCACCGCCCAAACGCTTCACGCCGTGCGGCGTTTCGATATGGCTATGGATATAGATGGACTGGTTGAAGTGCAGGCAGCCGTCGGGCCCCCAGCGAAAGGTATGCACGATGTGATGGGTGTCTTCGGTGCCAAAGCCGGAGAGAACGACCCGCTCTTGGTCGGCGCGGCCGTCTCCGTTCGTATCGCGAAGATGCAGCAGGTCGGTGCTGCCGGCCACGTAGGCTCCGCCGTCTCCCGGGGCAACGCCGGTGGGGATGAGGAGACCTTCGGCAAAGACGGTGGTTTTGTCGGCCTGGCCGTCGTGGTTGCGATCTTCGAGCACGATGATCTTGTCGTTGGCTGGCTCGCCGGGCTTGATTTGCGGGTAGGTTTCGCTGGTGGCCACCCACAGCCGGCCTTGGGCGTCCCAATTCATTTGAATGGGTTTGGCCAGCAGGGGATCGGCGGCGAAGAGGTTGACTTCGAAGCCTTCGGCCAGTTGGAACGACTGCTGTTCGAGGTCGGGGTTGGCGTCGGGGATTTCGGTGAGATTACGTTGGGCCTGGGCCTGGCCGGTAAAGACGAGGACGGCCCAAGGCAATCCCCAACCCAGCAAGGCGAGGGGTCGCCAGCCCAAGAAAACGGAAGAAAGGAGCGAGCTCATTGCGGAGTGCTGCCTGAGAGGGTGCGTGGAGAGCATGGGCGAGCCCAAGGATGCCGCCGCGGGGCCGCGGACGGTCAACCAGGACCGTTTCCCAGCGGGGGCCGGGCTCCACCCGCCCGCTGCGTAAGTTGGTCAAAGGCAAGCCTGTCCGGATGGAGGTTCTGCCATCATAGCCCCGGCGGGGGCCTAAGAACAGAAGTCGCCCGCCGGGACCACGCCCACCCCCCAGGATGGCAAGCGAAGATCGGCGGCGGGCGAGGGGGCGGGCGAGCCCAGGCGGATCGGAGTGGTGGTGAAAATGGCTAGTCGGGGATCGGCAGTTAGCCGAGCGATTCGCCTGCTTGCTTCCAGGCTTCGGCGCCGCCTTCGAAGTCGGTGACCTTGGAGAACCCAGCCTGTTCGAGTTGCTCGGCCGCCTTGGTCGAGGAATGGCATTGCTCGCTGGCGCAGTAGACCACGACCGGACGATCCTTGCCGCCCACCGCCTGTTCCACCTTCCGCGTGAAGTCGTCTTCTTCCAGGGGAATGTTCATCGCTCCGGGAATCTTGGTTTTGGCGAAGCTGTCGGGCGACAGCGTGTTGATCAGGGCGAACTTATCGCCGCGGGTTCGTCGATCTTTGAGCTCGGTCGCCGTGATGGTTTTCATTTCAATTCTCCTGTAGCTGATAGCTGAACATCGTTACTCCTCGGGCTCCTGGCCCCGCCCACGCGGGGGAACACGCCAGAGCATCCAGTGCCTGAACAGGCGTGGTGGCAATGGCATGCAAAGCCAATGCCAGGAACGCGGCGCGAGGTCGGTTCGGCCGGTTTTGCGGGGGCATGATTCACTTCGGCACACGGTCTGCACAACTGGGGGTGCGAGCCCCGCTCCCTGCGCTCATGGTGGCGCAGGCGAGCCGTAGCGGCGGTGCGTTTTGAAAGGCAGACAGTCATGCTGGATGAAATCAGATCAGAGCTTTCGCGGCTGCGGGCCCCGGAGGTGGAAGTTACGCCGGCCCCAGATTTCGACGACGAAGTGGATGAACTGATCAAGATCGAGATCGAGCAGGCGTTCTGGCACTTTCTGCCGCAGAATTTTTTGGAACTGCTGCGAGACCTGCCCGGAGGCGCGGGAGCGGAGGGGGTTCACGCCGCGATTGAGAAGCACGGCCACCACGTGTGGCATGGGGAGGCGCCGCACGGCTCGCGCGATACATGACGACTTGGCTTGCCAGGCAAACCCTTCGATTCTTTGTCTAGATTTTACTTTTGAATAGGTGCCCTCACCCATGAAGACCATGCAAATAACCGATGACATTGCCGTAGCCGCGCAGCCTTCGCTGGAGGAGCTCAAGAATTTGAAGAGCCAGGGCTTTCGCTCGGTGGTGAACCTGCGAGTGGAACATGAAGATGAGGAAATGATTTCGCCCCTTGATGAAGGCGATATTGTGCGAGACCAGGAGCTGGCCTATCTCCATCTGCCTGTTTCGGGTTCGGACATGCGTTCCCAGCAGGTGGACGATTTCCGGCAGTGCCTGGAGAATTTGGAAGGGCCGGTGCTGGTGCATTGCAAGGCCGGCAAGCGGGCCGGCGCATTTGCCATGATCCATAAAGCCCTGGAGCAAGGGTGGAGCGGCAAGCAAACGCTGAGCGAGGCCGAAAAGGCCGGCTTTGCTTGCGACAATCCCCAGCTGAAGCAGTTTGTGAGCGAATATGTCGATCAGAAACAATCGGGAAGTAAATGATCGATGCTTATATGAATCGATTTCTCTGACGGTATTTATTGACGGTTGCGCCGCCAATGACCGGAAGGCGACCACCGGGAGCCTGGATTCGTGGGCTATTAGCTCGCGGCGGAGGACGTTGGGAGCGCGGCGCTCAATAATACCAAATTGTGTCAGACAGTGCCTGAGGGGCAGTCAATTTACAACTTTCCCTTTCTTAGATTGAGCAACACGACGCTGTAATCGTAAGTCTTTGGCGGCTATTCCTGACAAATGATGAATCGCCACGGGGGCATCTGACATCCAGGTTTTCATCCCGGTAGGGATGTTAGCTTATAGCCAGGGTTTGAGCGGCAGCGACAACCCTGGTTCGCGGATCGCAAATTTCGTATGTATTAATATCCTGAAGGATGATAGCAGGGTGGAACGAACCACCGACGCGGCTGCGACCCCTGGCCGGGGTCGATGGGGATTTTCGTTGGTTTTCCGGCGGTGTCGCTTGCGCTCAACCGCCGGCTACTGGCTGCAAACCCCTGCGGGGTTAAATACATATGAGGCGCGTCTGCTCCTACTCAGCTCGGCGCTATCCATACGAAATGATGATATACAAATGAGAGACATCGCCAGACCGATCGAGGAAATCGGGAACTTATTTTTCGACACCCGCTGACCTACTTTGAGAGGGTTATTCAATGCAGAAATCAACATTAGAACACTTCCGCAAACGGTTGCAAGAAATGCAGCGAACCCTTGAGCATGACACGGAGGGTTCGGCTCGGGTCCTGTCGGAACAAGTTCGTCGTCCGGGCGAACTGTCGGCATCGGCGCAGCACAAGGGCGACCATGACAGTGAAGGTCTGGATGCCGAGCTGGCCATTCAGCGCGCGCTGCGCGGCGATCTGGAAGATATCGAAGGCGCCCTGATGCGAATCGAGGCAGGCAACTACGGTGTGTGCATGCGGTGCGGAAACGCGATTGGACCTGCCCGACTCGAAGCTTTGCCGCAGGCGCCGCTGTGTATCGATTGCGAGCGGGCCGTGGAGGAGTGAGGGGGAGTTCGGAGTGCGGAATTCGGAGTTCGCAGAGTGGGGGGACTTCTTTGCTATAGCGTGTGGTTGCCATTGTCGGTGAGGCCCCAGGCTTTGCGTTTGCGTTGCAGCGTTCGCACTGAGATTCCCAGGGCTCGGGCGGCGTGGGTGCGGTTGCCGCCGTGTTGCTCCAGAGCCTGTTCCACCGCTTCTCGTTCGAGGTCTTCCAAGCGGGTGCCGGGGGGAATGGATACGTGGTGCTGGCCGTTGAGCGGCCCGTTGTTCATGGTCACTGGCACATCGGCCATGGTGAGCGAATTGGCGGGGGCCAGAACCACCATGCTCTCCAGGCAGTTGCGCAGCTGCCGCACATTGCCGGGCCAAGCATGGGATTCGAGGTAGCGCTTGAGCTCCAGTTCGAGCGAGATCGGCTCGCGTTTCAGGCTCTGGGAGAATTGTGAGAGGAAGTGATGGATGAGCAGGGGGATATCTTCGCGCCGCTCGCGGAGGGCCGGCAAGCGCAGATTGATGACGTTGAGGCGGTAGTAGAGATCTTCGCGGAACTGGCCCGCCTCGACCAGGTCTTCCAGGCGGCGGCTGGTGGCGGCGACCACGCGGACATCGACCTGGCGATCTTGATTGCAGCCGACGGGCGTCACGTAATGGCTTTCGAACACGCGCAGCAGTTTGGCCTGGCTTTCCAGCTTGAAATCGCCGATTTCGTCGATGAACAGGGTGCCGCCGTGGGCGGCCTCGAACCGGCCGATCCGCGAATCCGTGGCACCGGTGAAGGCCCCTTTGATGTGGCCGAACAGCTCGCTTTCGACCAGATGCTCGGGCACGGCGGCCATGTTGACCACGACGAACGGCCCTTGCTTGCGAGGGCTGTTCTGGTGGATGGCTTCGGCGATGAGCTCCTTGCCGGTGCCCGACTCGCCGGTGATGAGCACGGTGCTGTCGGTGGCGGCGGCGCGGCGGGCATTGTTGAACACCGTGGTCATGGCGGGCGAGTTGCCGATGATGTTTTCGAAGCCTAGCAACTGGTCGAGCCGTTGCTGGAGTCGCCCTATGGTTTGATCTTTTTTCCGCGCGTTCAAACAGCGGTGAATGAGCAACAGCAATTCTTCGGGGTAGACCGGCTTGCTCAGGTATTCTTCGGCCCCCAGTTTCATGGCTTCCACGGCGGTGCGCGCGTCGCCGTAGGCGGTGAGCATGACAAAGGGCGTTTGTTGTCGCTGGCTTCGCCACTCGCGCAGCAGATCGATGCCGCTGGCGCTGCCCATCCGCACGTCGCTAATTACCAGGTCGATTCGCTCGTTGAGATGCTGGAGGGCCTGTTGGGGGCTGTCGGCCGCGACAACGTCGAAGTCCTCCATTCGCAATAATCGAGTCAGGGCCTCGCGTTCTGATTCTAGATCCTCAACAACGAGAATTCGCAGTGAGTCGCTCATTTTGTTCATTCCTCAACGGGTTGCGGACCTCATGGGCCAGGCCGACCGCGAACTTCCCGCGTTGGGTTGTGAGCTCTGGAACGCGGTTGAGGAAGCCGGGCGGTGTCCCCCCCAACTGCCCAAGGTTCCGCAGCAAGGAGCGCGCCGCGGGCAAGGTTGCCGGAGTGCGGGCGACGCGGTTGGCTGGCCGTGGTGGGCGCTATTGCACCCCGACCGAAGAAGTGGAGCCAACGGGGGCGACGATCTGACGCGCCTGCCAGCGTGACCGACGACAGCTTGTCGCAACCCATTGATTTGGATATGGTTGCGGTCGGGAATCTCGGGACGCGGCCCCCCCGGACTTGTGCCCTGGGGGGGTTCGGCACGCGAGCGCAAGCCGTGGCCCTCCGAAGTGGGGGAAGGGGAGCCGTCCCTGCGATGTAAGTTGGACAAAAATTCTGCCAAAAAGGTCGGGCCGGCCAGGCGCTGGAGGCGGGACCGTGGTTGCTGGACGATCGCTCGGTTGCTTTGCCTATCAGTTGAGGCTAGCGCGGCCCTTGCTGGGGATCAGGTGTCGTCGGGCTTGGGATCTTTGACCAGGCTGACTTCGTAGTTGCCGCGGCTTTGGTCGTATTGCAGCTTGATGAGTCCGGCGGCGGCGATATCGACCAGCATGTCGGAGAAGCTGCCGTAGCCGTAGTAGCCTTCGTTGAAGCCGGGGTAGACGCGGCGGAGGGCCTGTTTGAGCATGGAGCCCCAGAGGGGGGCGTAGTCTTGCTCGAGGGAGTGGAGCACTTCCACCACGCGATCGAAGGCTTCCTGTTTTCTGCCGCCCTTGGCGGGGGCTTTCTTGGTGGCGGCCTCGGTCTTTTTGGCGGTGCGAATCAGATCGTCGTAGTAAATGAATTCGTCGCAGTTGGCGATGAGCAGGTCGGAGGTGGAGCTTTTCACGCCGCAGCCGATGACGCGTTTGTTGTTCTCTTTGAGCTTGGAAACCAGCGGCGAAAAGTCACTGTCGCCGCTAATCAGGGCGAAGGCGTCGATGTGGCCTTTGGAGTAGCAGAGGTCGAGGGCGTCGACCACCATGCGAATGTCGGCGCTGTTTTTGCCGCTGGCCTTGCTCTGCGGAATGTCGATGAGTTCGATGCCTACCGCGTGGAACTCGGAAACGGCGTCGCGGTAGTGGCCCCAGTCGCAGTAGGCGCGTTTGAAGACAATGCGGCCTTTTTCCAGCAGCCGTTTCATGACCAGTTGAATCTGGAAGGGTCCGGCGCGCATGGCCCGCACTCCGATGGCCACGTTTTCAAAATCGACGAACATGGCGATGAGGGGCTCTTCGGAAACCGGATTGCGGCCGCCGGCGTCGTTGCGGTGTTGAGCGGAGGACAAGCGGGCATCTCCTCGGGTTTCAAAAGGGGGGGCGAGCCGAACGGGGGCTAGATCACATGCCCTTTGGTGACGAGCATGAACACATCTTCGAGGGTGGGCTCCTTCTCGGCAAACGAGCGCATCCGCACGCCGTCTTTGGCCAGTTGATCGAGCAGGGCGGCAACGCCGGCGTCGTCGGTCTCCAGTTCGGCCAGTACCAGGTTTTCGCGGACTTCCAGGTTTCGCAGGGCTTCGCAACTGCGGAGCACGGAGAGCCCGCGCTCCATGTTTTCGGTGAAGCGAATCTCCACGACGCGGTTGCCGCGGATTTGCTGGTAGACGTCGCCGATGGGGCCGTGCATCAGCAGTTGGCCGCGCTCGATGATGCCGATGGACGAGCAGCAGTCGGCCAGTTCGGACAGGATGTGGCTGGAGATGATGATGGTCTTGCCCATCCGGCGGAGCTCTTTGAGCAGGGCTTTGACTTCGAGGCGGGCGCGGGGATCGAGGCCGCTGGCCGGTTCGTCCAAGATGAGGACGGGCGGGTCGTGGACCAGGGTTTTGGCCAGGCAGAGCCGCTGCTTCATGCCGCGGGAGAGGCCGTTGACAAAGTCATCGCGTTTGTGGGTCAGGTCGAGCAGTTCGAGGACTTCGCCAATGACTTGCTTGCGGCGTTTCTTGGGAATTTCGTAGGCCACGGCGAAGAAGTCGAGGAACTCCCAGACGCGCATGCCGTCGTACACGCCGAAGGCGTCTGGCATGTAGCCCACGCTGCGGCGCACGCCGAGCGGGTCGCGGGTAACGCTGCAGCCGTTGACGGTGCCTTCGCCCGAGGTGGCTTTGAGCAGCGTGGCCAGGAAGCGAATGGTGGTGCTTTTGCCGGCGCCGTTGGGGCCGATAAACCCAAATACCTCGCCGGCGTTGATGTGCAAGTTGAGATCGTGAACGGCAACGAGCTCGCCGTAGACCTTGTGGAAGTTAACCAGGGTGATCATGCGAGAACTAGGGCCCCTTGTGATGCCGGGTCGTCTTTGGGTGCGGATGGGAATTTGGCGATGGTTGGGCGGGGGCTCACATAGCGTACCAGCGTTAGGGGGGCGAGGTGGGAGCTACGTCGCCGGAAGAATCTGGCTCGTTGGCCGGCGAGGCTGGCGCCGTTGGCGCGCGGGCGGTGGCGGTGGCCAGGGCGGTTTTCAAGGCCGCGTCGACGACGTCGGGCACGGGCGATTCCAGTGGTTCGTACTGCAGGTTTGCCACCACCAGGGCCAGCGTGCGGTTTTGCGAGGCGGCCGGTTCGATTTGCATGCCGGCCAGGGGTTGGTCGCTCCAGGCCAGCAGCCGCAGATTGCCGGCCAACGCGGGGTCGCGATGAACGCCGCGGCCGGCTTGGGCAAAGCGTGCCCAAAAGGCGGCTTCGGCGTTGCCGTTCGCCGGTTCGGTGGCGGCCGGTGAGGTCGGGTTGCCACTTGCCGAAGCATCGGGGTCGGATGGGTCGAAGTTGCCGGACAGGTTGGAGTCGTTCGCTGGCGGACTGGGATTGGTTGTCGCATCGAAATTGCGCGATGGCAATGTCCGAGGTTCGGGAATGACAAATTGCGGGTGGGCCGCCGACAGGGCCTTCAGATTATCGAATTGGAACTCCGCGGTTTGGCGACCGCCGGTGGGCAGATCCCCCAGCCAGGCGACGCGGCCTTGCGGGTTGATTACCACGGCATCGCGAAGGGAAAGGCTGGAGCCGTTTTTGATGGTGAGCTTGCCATTTACCGTGGTGGTTTCCAGCCCTCCGCCAACATTCAGGGAATGTTCGGAGTGGAGCATGCCGAGGGAGTTGGAGCGGACCTCGAAGCCATCGAGCGACACGCCATTGGCTTTGCGGCGGTAATACACGGTGGCGGGGTCTTGGGAGGGTTGCCGGGCAAATTCTTCGAGCGTGAAGAGGGGGAACGGCTGCGCGAGGGCCCCGCCGTCTTCAAAGGAAACATCGTAGGCGGTGGTCAGCGAGGTATAGAGGGCAGTGTAGCGCGTGACGTGGGCGCGGGGGTGGCCCGGCTGGAGCTCGACCACGGCCAGGTCGGTTTGTGCGCGCGCAAAGCCGATATCGAGTTGGGCCTCGCGAACCACGACCAGGGCAAACACCAGCGTGATGAGGGGCGCGGCCAGCCAGCACCACTCGACTCGGCCGATGAGCCAGAACAACAGGTAATTGCCTGGCACCAGGATCAACAGGTACAGCCCTAGCAGGCGGATGATGAAGCGGGCTTCGGGGATGTAGATGCCCGCGGCTTCGCGGAGGGTTTGGCGGGCGTCGTGGGCGGCGCCGCCGAAGTTGGACCAGCTGGCCACGCCGCCGTCGACCTGTTCCAGGCTGGTCATGCCGGTCATGGCGGCCAGTTCGGCCAGGTTGGTGCGATCGATGTCGCGCGAGAGGATGCGCACCTGGCTATTCACTTCGGCCGGCGACCGGAAGTTGTTGTCGACTTGCAACAGCACCGCGTCATCGAGGGCGAATTCAATGATGTCGTCGTTGGCTTTCAATCGTCGCGCCGGCAGCCCTAGCAGGCAGGCGTGGAAGAAGCCGTCGAAGCTTCGCCAGACATCGAGGTTGAGCTCGCGTTGCGATAGTTTGAAGGCCGTGACGACGATCCGCCCTCGGCCAATGCGGCGATCGACCACCAGCGGTTGGTCGTCGTCGGTGGCGGCGAGCACGCGCACCGTGTTGGCTTGCCCTGCCGAGGAAGGGCCAGCCGGTTTCAAGCGCACGGCCTGCCAGGCTCTGGCGGGCGCCAGGGGTTTACCCCACTGGGTCCAATCGCGATTGAAGTCGGAGAGGTTGTCGGCGGCGATTTGCATTTCACCGTCGGCCGTGGCGGGCAGGTAGTCGCTGAGGAAGCTGCCGCGAAGCAGTTCCAGCGACTCGGGTCCGCTGACGATCAATTGTCCGCCGAAGTGGAGCCAGTCGATGAGGGCCTGTTGTTGATCGAGCGACAATAGCGCGGGGTCGACACCGTCCCAAATCAGGTAGGCGATGCTGGTCCAGGTGAGCCAGTGCGAAGGCAATGGAACTTGTTGATCGAGGGCGGGAATCGAAACCCGATAGTTGGGGTCCGGCGAGTCGCCGAAGTCCCCGGAGGGTGGGTAGATGGAGAGCATCTTCCGGGTGGAGAGGAACTTGTAGCGCTCCCCCTCGGGACAGAGCACCACCAGATGGAACTGATGGGGCGCCATCCGCGTGGCGGGATCGTCGCGGCGGACCAGTTCCCGTTGAATATCCGCGGGGGTGAGCCGCGTGGTGATGCGGGTATTGGCGCGGCCGGGGGGCACATACAGCACCAGTTCCAGATCTTTGGGCTGGCCTTTGGGAAGGACGGCGGGCCGCCAGGCGCCCAAGCGGTAGGGCATGCCGTCGAGCGTGAAGGGGTCGGTGACGATGCGGCCGTTGAAGTCGCTGTTGTTGGCGATGGCTTCGACGGAGGTGCTCGTCCAATGACCGGGCTTGAAGTAGGTGACGGCCGAACCGGGGCTGGAGGGCTGCGTGCGGAGCGATTTGAGTTCGAAGTCGGCCTTTTTTTTCTCTTTCTTTTCGCGTTCTTCGGCGAGCTTTTTCTCCAGATCGTTGGGCGATTCGTTGCCGCACCCTCCGCAGCCAGGCAGCGAGATGGCGAGGGCAGCCCAAAGCGCGAGCCACAGCGGGCTTCCACAACGCGTAAGACTTGGCATGTGCGAAGACCTTGCCCCGAGGGTTGAAGGGTGCTGGATTGCCGCCTGGCCACGGCGGGCCGGGCGAGGATCCGAACGGAGACTTGAAGCGGCGGTTGGCACGATCGCGGCTCACGTTCGAGTGTACGGCCTGGCCGGGGCCGCGAAAAGAGTTCAGTTGCGGTTGGGCGGGCGGGGAGGAGGGGAAGCTTTCGCCCCCCGCGCGGCGGCGGAACCCTGTCGGAATTGTAAGGCGGCGGCAGGGTAAGGTTGAACGCCGGGGGGTTGACAAAAGCCTTTGCACGCCTCTAGGATGTCTTCCCATTCGCCCTGTTTGGCTACGATGCTTGAGCCCTTTCGGTGCGAGAGTGACTGCTCACTCACCCAGGCAGTTGCCAATGGTTTGAAGCAGCCAGGTTCGTCTCACCGGCGTTCCTTGGACTGCTGGCCGCGATCATCGTTGGATTTGAATATCGAAGTGGCCTTGCATGGAGGTGGAAGGGGAATCCGGGCGTTCCACGCGTTCTTTAAGATTCTCCCCCCACGGCGTTCTCAGTCGTTTTCATTTTTTATTTGCACTGAATAACACGGACGTTTCCCAGGTTTACGTTCCAGTTAAACCATCCGTTGGCTTGTCGAGCATGGTGTGCTTGGGGGGCGAACGGTGCTTCGAATCGCCAGTTTGTTTAACGCTAATGCATTTCATGGACGGACAGCACCAGTTTTCACCGAGTGGTTTCTAGTGTTGTGCCGGGGTTTCAACGCCTGCCCGGCGTAGGGAGTAACGCTTTTCATGCCTCATACTTCAACTTCTGCCACGTCGCGATCTTCGCTTACTCGTCCCCCGGTTCGCTCCATGAGCGCGGACGACGAGTTGCTGGCAGCCAAGATCGAGCGCGCCATTCGACGGACCACCAACGATAAGGTCCGCAGCCTGACGGTTTGCATCACTGGCGGCACCGTGGTGGTGGAGGGTCGCTGCGCCACGTTTTATTGCAAGCAATTGGCGCAAACGGCGGCGTTTCCGCTGCTCGAGCAGATGCCGCTCGCCAACCAAATTGAGGTTTGGTAGCTGGCAAGCCGCCCGCCTGCCCCCCCGCGGTCGCCGAAATGTCGGGCTGGCCGGGGCCGTTTTCCGCGGATTGTCCACTTTGGCCCCGGCTGGTTGTTGGTCGGCTGGGGGGGGTGGGCGTTCCCTGGATCGGGTTGTACCGTCCGTGCCCGTGAACCCGTCCCCCCGCTGCCCGGTGGTTCTTGACAAATCGGGCGTAGAGGAGTAGGTTGCCAACGACGTTCCGGGATATTTGCATTCCGGTCGTAAGCAATTTAATCGGCGTACCCATGGCGCCGCGTGAGTCCAGCGATTGGCAGGCCTCACCCGGCGTTTTTTTGTAGGAACATTTCGCCCAATCCCCTCGATCGAGGGCGGTTTGGCGGCCTACAAGGAATTTGAAACTAGCGACAACTTTTTGAGGAACTGCTCCGGAACGATCCGGTCTGCCTCCCTCGAACCCGGCGAAGTCTCCATGAATCCCAGCGAAGTGCTGAAAATCGTCGACGCGATCCATCGCGAGAAGAATATCGACAAGGAAATTGTTTTCGAAGGGATCGAGGCCGCGCTGATTTCCGCTCTCCGCAAACACTACGGGGATGATGCCGAGATCACGGTGCTGATCGATCGCAAAGACGGCACGATTCAGGCGACGCAGGACTCGGTCCCGCTGTCGAGTGCCGAGGTGGAGGACCTGGCTGGCCGGATTGGAGCGCAAACGGCCAAGCAGGTGATGATTCAGAAGATTCGCGAGGCGGAACGCGATTCGCTGTTCGATGAGTATAGCGCCGAGCGCGGCCAACTGGTGACGGGCATTGTGCAGCGGTACGAAGGGGGCACCGCCACGGTGTCGCTCAACAATACCGAGAGCATTCTCCCCAAAAGCGAGCAAATTCCGGGCGAAACGCACCATGTGAACGAGCGCGTGCGGGCCACGATTTTCGAAGTCCGCAAGGCCGGGAGCCGGGTCAAGATTATTCTCAGCCGCATTCGACCCGAGCTGGTGCAGCGGTTGTTTGAGCAAGAAATCCCTGAAATTGCCGACGGCGTGATTGAAATTCGGGCCATGGCCCGCGAGCCCGGCTATCGAACCAAAGTGGCGGTGAGCAGCACCGATCAGCGGGTGGATTGCGTCGGGGCGTGCGTGGGCGTGCGGGGTAACCGCATCAAGAATATCGTGGATGAGCTGGCCGGCGAGCGGATTGATATCGTTCGCTGGAGCGACGACATGCAGGTGCTGATTCCCAACGCCTTGCAGCCGGCCGAGGTGGATGAGGTGATTCTCTGCCCGATGATTGGCAAGGCGATCGTGCTGGTGCGCGAGGATCAGTTATCGCTGGCGATTGGCCGCCGCGGGCAGAATGTGCGGCTGGGGAGCAAGCTGTCGGGCTGGGACATCGACATTATGACCCGCGAGGAGCTGGACGAATCCATCGAGCAGGCGGTGGGAGGGTTCAGCGGCATTGAAGGGATTTCTCCGGAACTGAGCGAGAGGCTGGTGGGGGAAGGGTTTTTGTCGTACGATGAGTTATCCGTGATCGAGCCGGACGACCTGATGGAAATGGGTGGTCTTTCGGCCGAGCAGGTCGATGCGATTATTGCGGATGTTGAGCAGCGGGCGGAAGAAGCCGAGGTAGCGGCCGCCGAGCAGCGGCGTCGCGACCGTGAGCAGCAGCAAATCCAGCGGGCGGCGGCGGAAGCCGCGGCCAACGCCGTGGAGGAAGAGCCAGCTGCCGTTGAGGATGAGGCGCCTGTTGTGGAGGAAGACGCGGGTGCCGTTGAGGAAGAAGAAAACCCCCAGGACAGCACTGGAGCTGAAACGCCCTAGAGTAACAGAGGATTCGCCCAGGCCCGCAAGGGGCGGCGTAATCCCCGACCTCTCCGACTGTGTGGGTGGTCGTTTGCAGGAGAGCTGACCATGTTGTGAGCAGTGATCAAGATGCCAGAGTGGCGCAAGTAAACCGTGCTTGTACTGTCTGGCCGGGTTGTAACAGGAGGGCTGGCATTGCCCGTTCGGATTTACGCTTTAGCAAAAGAACTTGATCTAGATAGCAAGGATCTGGTCGATTTATGTTCCAAGGTAGGTATTCAGGGCAAGGGTTCTGCTCTGGCCAGCCTGACGGACGAGGAAGTCGTTAAGGTCCGACAGCATCTTTCCGGCGGCGGATCTCGAGCCGCCGCACCCAAGGCGGCCCCACCGGCGGCGGCGCCCCAACGGCCAATCCGCACCCTAACCGCGCCTCCCCGTCGTCGCCCTGCCGATGTTTCCGAGCCAGAGGCCGAGGAAACCGCGACGACGACTCCCACGGCGCCAACCGAGGAACCAGAAATCGCTCCTTTAGTAGCCCCGGAAGCACCGGTTCAGGAAGAAGAAACCCCCACGATTGCCGCGGAAACCGGCATGGGGGCGACGCTCACGCCGCCCAGCATGCCCCAGCGGCCCGACAACTCATCGAAATTTGGCAAGGTGCGAACGATTAGCCCCAAGTCAGCGCGCGGCGGCGAAGGTCCGCGCGGGGGCGAGAGCCGTCGGCCGAGCAAGCCTGGCAAAGGCCCGCTGGGTCCGGTGATTCGCACGGCGGCGATTCCCGAATCGAAGCAACCGGCCAAGCCGGTCAAGGCCGAAGAGCCCGCTCCGCAAAAGCCTGAGATCCGCTTGCCGTTGGACGCGATTCGTTCGGCCAAGACGGGCACGGGTGGCGCATCGGCCCTGAAAGAGCGGGTGAGGCAGCTGGAGGAGCGCAAGAAAAAGACCGACGGCACGGTCAAGCCCCGCGAAGAAACGCCGGTAGCTCCGGGCGGTGGGCGCGGCAAGGGCCGCGGACCGGCCGCGGCCGAAACCGAGGATGGCGGTCCCATTTCTCGCGAGGTGCGCAAGCAAAAACGGCGTCGTCGCCAGCCTTCCCGTAGTGGGGAAGACGAATCCGAATCGTCGCGTCATTCCGGCTCTCGGCGGCGCGGTCCCAAACGGCCCGGGGTTAGTACGGCCGCGCCCCGTAAAGGAAACGTGGTCGTGCAATTGCCCTGCACGGTGCGGGAGTTTTCGGAGTCCCTTGGCATTCCGGCCTCTCAGGTTCTTGGTAAGCTACTGCAGTTCGGCTCGATGAGCTTCAACATCAACGCCGAGCTCGATCGCGAGATGGCCGAGTTGTTGGCCGCCGAGTTTGGCGTGGAAGTGAACTTCAAGGCCGCCGCCGACCTGGAAGAGCAATTGCTGACCGACTTCGAGCAATTCGAGTCCGACCCCGAAAACCTGCAATTGCGGCCCCCGATCGTGACCTTCCTGGGGCACGTGGATCACGGCAAAACGTCGTTGCTCGACAAGATCATCGGCACCAAGGTGGTCGCTGGCGAAGCCGGTGGCATTACCCAGCACATTCGCGCCTATCGCGTGGATAACGACGGCCGCCCGATTGCGTTTGTGGATACGCCTGGCCACGAAGCCTTTACCGAAATGAGGGCTCGCGGGGCGAATGTTACCGATATTGCGGTGTTGGTGGTGGCGGCCGACGACGGCGTGATGCCCCAGACCGAAGAAGCGATCAATCACGCCCGGGCCGCCGGAGTGCCGATCGTGGTGGCGCTCAACAAAATCGATCTGCCGGGCGTGGACGTCAACCGCATCATGCAGCAGTTGGCGGCCAACGAATTGCTGCCGGTGGAGTGGGGCGGTGAAACGGAATTGGTGAAGTGCAGCGCCATGACGGGCGAAGGCGTGGACGACCTGCTGGAAACGCTGCTCACGATCGCCGAGTTGCACGAGTACAAAGCCGATCCCACTCGGCCCGCCTCGGGCACCTGCCTCGAAGCGGAACGGCACGAGGGTCGCGGCGTGATCGCCAAGCTGCTCGTGCAGAACGGCACGCTCAAGCTGGGCGACATCGTGGTTTGCGGGCCTTCTTACGGCCGCGTAAAAGCCATTTACGACACGCTGCAGCCCAAGAAACGGTACGACGAAGTCGGACCCTCCACGCCGGTCAGCGTGACTGGCTTGGACGAGGTGCCGGGCGCCGGCGACCGGTTCTACGTGATGGAAGACGTGGCTCAAGCCCGCGAGCTGGCCGAGAAACGGTCGGAGTCGGGCCGGCAATCGCTGCTGGTGGCATCCAAGCCGCATATTTCGCTGGAAAACCTGCGGGAGCGGCTCGAATCGGGTCACGAAGAAGCCAAGAATTTGAACGTGATCATCCGGGCCGACGTGCGGGGATCGATCGAAGCCATCCTCAAAGAGTTCACCAAGCTGGAACACCCCGAGGTGCAGGTGAAGGTGCTCCAGGCGATGGTGGGCGGCGTTACCGAAGCCGACGTGTACCTGGCCGACGCTTCCGACGCCATCATCATTGGTTTCAACGTGGTGCCCGACGAAGGCGCCCGTTTGCTGGGCAAATCCAAGGGCGTGCAAGTTCGGCGGTACGACGTGATTTACCGGATTACCGAAGACCTGCGAGCCGCCCTGGAGGGCATGCTCAAGCCCGAGAAACAAGAAATGGAGCTGGGGGTGGCCCTGGTTCAGCGGGTGTTCTCGGTGAGCCGGATTGGCTCGATCGCCGGTTGCCGGGTGGTGCGTGGCACAATCAAACGCGAGAGCGATTCGCAAACCCGGTTCCGCGTGATTCGCGACAACACGATCATTGGCGACTACGGCCTGGCCTCGCTACGGCGAGAAAAGGACGATGCGCGCGAGGTTCGCGAAGGCCTAGAGTGTGGTATTCGGCTGGAAGGATTCAACGACGTCAAGGAAGGGGACGTGCTCGAGGCCTACAAGGTTGAAGAGGTGGCGCGCAAGCTGTAAGCAAGGAAGGCGCGAGGCTTTCCCCCATGGCCGCTTCTATTGCCCCCCAAGCTCAGGAAGTGGCCAGGTGATCGACCTGCCGCCCCGCCCCTCCCTGTCTTGTGTTGATCTGATTGTCCGCCCCCCGCCCCATGTTAGGAGCGCCCAGCCTGCCATGACGTCGCGTCGCCTGTTGAAAGCCGCCCGAGCCATCCGTGAAGTGGTGTCGACCGCGGCCCTGTACGAGATCAAGGATCCGCGTGTGCGCGATGTGACCGTTACCCGCGTGGAGGTAATGGAAGACATGCGTCAGGCCAAGGTCTATGTCTCGATCATGGGGGACGAAACGCGTCAGAACCTGAGCCTGGCGGGCCTCCGCAGCGCCGCCGGGTTTTTGCAGGCCAAGGTGGCCGAGCGGATCGATACGCGTTACACGCCCAAGCTGGTCTTCATCGTGGATGAAGGCGTGAAGAAGTCGCTGGAAGTGATGCGGTTGCTGCGGGAAGTGCTCCCGGATGCGTCGGCCGCGGTCGGCAGCGACACTCAAGATGATGACGCGCGGGAAGCCGCCGAGACGGACCCATCCGGATCGGTAGAGGAATCGCCCGCGGCGGAAGCGGATATTGCTTCTGAAGATCCTTCGTCGGAGGACGAACCTGTCCAGCGAGACGACGCTCGGGATCCTCCCGGCTGACCCCCTGGCTGTTACCCCCCCGGGGTGCTGTTAGCCCAGGGTACTGTGCGCTAGTCTGCTGCGTCCTTGCCTGTCAGGCGAGGGGGCATGCCTGGCCCTTAATCTCATCCTCCCTTTTGTTCTCGTGAAGCGTAGCATGGCCACACCGAACCGCTCCGCCCTGTTGACCAAGGCTCACAAGGTCCTCAAGAAGTGCTACAAGCCCGTGGCGGCTCTGCCTCAGCGCACCGTTCTGGAGCATGCGCTCTACGGTTGCTGCCTGGAGAATACGTCGTACGAGTTGGCGGATCGCGCCTTTGCCTCGCTGTCCGACACGTTCTTTGATTGGAACGAGATCCGCGTGTGCACGGTGAAAGAGCTGGCCGAGGCGATGTCCAAGCATCCCGAGCCGCTCGAGGCCGCGGCCAGCGTGCGGAATGTGTTGCAGTCGGTGTTCGACGACAAGTTTGCCTTCGACTTGGAGTTGCTTCGCAAAGAAAACCTGGGCAAGGCCGTAAAAAAGCTGACCGACTTCAAAGGCATGAGCCCCTTTGTGGTGGCTTACGTGGTTCAATCCGCCCTGGGAGGGCACTCGATTCCGATCGACCGGGCGGCCGTTGGGGTCTTTACCGTGCTGGGCATCATCACCGACGCCGAAGCCGCCAAGCTGCAGGTGCCGGGGCTGGAAAGGGCGATCCCCAAAACCAAGGGCGTGGAATTCGGATCGTTGCTGCATCAGCTGGCGGCCGATTACCGCGCCAATCCGAGTTCGACGGCCGTGCAGAAGGTGATGCTGCAAATCAACGACGAAGCCAAGGATCGCTTCCCCAAGCGAGGCAAGTCGCGGAGCGACGCTGCCGATGCCGCCGAGGCCGAGGCGGCCAAACCGGCGCGCAAGACGGCCAAGCCCAAGAAGCCAGCCGCGGCTGCCCCGCCCGAAAAAAAGAAGGCGGCTCGCAAGCCGGCCGCCCCGCCCAAAAGCAAGAAGGCCAGCGCCAGCCTGACCAAGCGGAAGCCCCGCTAGCCGGCTGTTTCCCCTTCACCCCCGACCCTCTCCCGCCAGGGGCGAGGGAGTATTTGGATAGGCTGTTAGTAGTCGAACCACATGCCGATGCCAAATTGTTCTTCAAACTGGTCGAAGAACTCGTACTGCTGGCTTTTGCCGTTGTAGTACTGCACGCCCACGCGGAGTAGCCGCGAGGAGCATGGTCCCCGCCAGGCCCAACCGGTTTGGAACACGAAGTTCCCGCCGAAGTCGACGTCTTCTCGCAGGTGCACGTTGGCTGCCACGAACGGCGCCCCTTTGCACCCGGTCGGCATGGCCGGAGCGTGGTCGAAGCCAAACTGGAATTCCCACGGTTGGGCGCCGCCGTCGGCGCCAAAGGCATAGGAAGCTTCACCGTACAGGCGGAGCGTGGGATACATGTAGTACGACGTGCCGAAGACCAGGGCATCGCGAGTGTAGTTGATGCGGCGGTAGCCCATCGGGTTTCGCAGCATGTACTCATCGCCCAGGTGCGAGCTGAGGTGGTAGTAGGCGAATTTGAATTGGAAGTCGCCCTCGCCGTAAGTGAGGGGGACGCCTGCTCGGAAGTCGGCCGACTCCAGGTCGCGCAGCCCGTCTTCCAAGGTGAGCCGCGGCATGGCGGCGCCTTCAATATCGAGCTGCCAGCCTTGGGGACGGTTGTTGCTGGCGGTGCCATACCGCAGCAGGCCGACGCGTCCGCCGAGGGTGGAGTCCCAGTACCAGCCCCGGTCTTTATCGTAATTCCACACGCTGGCGAAGCGCGGCTCGTGAACCCCGGCCAGGTAGCTTTGATAGATCAGCCCCGAGGGGAGCAGGTGCCAGTCCCAAACCTCTTCGTTCCAGGCGGGATCGTAGGCGTAGCCGCCATCGTAGGCAGATCCTTGGATGTAGGAGTCGGGCTCGTCGACCATCATGCCCGGCACGGAGCTGGTGGGCGAAACGATGGGGCCTTCCCAGATTTCGCCGGCGGCGGGCAGGTCGGGCTCAAGCTGCGATAATTTGGTGTGCGAGACGCGGGGGAGCGCCGAGGGCGGCACGCGCGCCACGCGTTCCTCTTGTGCCAGGGCCGGGGCCTCCAGAGCGCAGGCGGCGAGCAGGCACCAGGCGAGAAGCTGCCCAGCCCGCCGTGCGCGGCATTGCCGCGCGGCAGACGGAAGGCAGGAGTGTGGGTGAGGAACATATTGCATCGGCGATAACCTGCACCAAGACGCCACGGACCCGGCGTAGGGTGAAGAACGAGCTGAACGGGGTAACGGTTGTGTTCTACGGTTGGTTGAGACCTCCGCGGTTTGGGGGGCGTCTGCTTCTTGCCGGGCGCGCAATTCGCCCGACTTTATCCATACGTTCCCATACCAAAACGTGGGCTGTCGTGGGATGCCATTTGGCACTACGTGGCCTCGGCGGCAAGCAACTCCCGCCCTTCAGACCTCGCTGGGTTCCCGCTTCCCGGGCAGGCGGCGAAAGCATTGCTTTCGCTAGCGCTGCGAAGGCAGCTACCAACTTTGGTAATGATCGGCAACTGGCGAAACGCGTACCTGCCAAACTATTTGAACTCGCACAGATCGCCCGGCTTACCAAAAGTACGTGGGGCAGCCATCGGTGCTATCGCGGCCGACGTGTGCGCAGCGGCATTTTGCCAGCGGCTTCCCTCGAGAATACAATCGAATCGCGGCCGTCTTACAGCTTTGTGATCGGCCGGCGAGCGAGTGTAGTCTCTACCCTGGGCGTTTGCTTGAATGCCCCCCCCTGCTGAATTCCTCTTCGAGATGGCGCCCATGACTCTTGTTCGTATCGATCGCCTGCCTGGCTGGTTGGCCTGGGGCGGCTTCGCGCTGTGGTGTGGTTTGACGAGCGTGGCGACGGCGCAAAACAAGCGCTACCCACTGGAGTATCCGCCCAAGTTGCCCGGCGATAAACAGGTGGTGACCGACCGCGGCGAGAAGTTCCTGGAGCCGGATCCCAATTTGCGCGAGGGCGTGGCGATTGCCAAAACGCCGCCGACGGTCGATTTCCAGTATTACCCCAACCAGAACTATCCCGGCAATCCGTGGTGCTTTCGCGGGGTCGGCACGGTGGTCGCTGGCAAGTACTACAGTGTGCTATGCGACCACCTGGCCCCGCTGGGCACGGCTTATCTGTTTGAGTACGATCCCCAGACCATGCAGTTCAAGTTGCTGGTCAACACGGCGGAGTTCCTTCGCAAGTCGGGGCAGATTACGCCCAACATGAACTACACGCCGGGCGAAGTGCAAACGCAGATCGACCTGGGCAGCGACGGCTGGCTGTATTACGGCACCACCCGCGGCTCCACCACCGTGACCAACGACGCCAACGGTTTCTTGGGCGAGTGGGTCTTGCGCACGCATCCCGAGACTGGCAAGACCGAAGTCGTTTCGGCCTTTCCCGTGGCCAAGCATTGCATTTTAGGCAGCGTGCTCGACGCCGAGCGGATGGTGTTCTACGGCGGCACGGCTTCGGGCGACTACAAGTTACGCCAGGTGAAGTTCTTTGCCCTGGATGCGAGGAGCGGCAAGGTGATCAAGGAAGCCGACGGCGGCTTCGACCGCTACTGCATCTTTGCCAAGAGCACCGGCCGCGTGTACTGGGACGGCAAAAAGTACGACCCGGATACGAACGAGATCACCGCCAGCGAAGCGCCGCACGTGCGTTCGGCCACGGAAGAATCGGCCGACGGCGTGGTGTATGGCACGTCGCACTACGTGGCCGACCTGTGGGCCTTCAACACCAAGACCGAAAAGCTCACGCAATTGGGTCCCGGGGCGGTGGGCACGCAAGGCTACGTGTCTGCGATGCACCTCGACCCGACGGGCCGGTATTTGTACTACGTGCCCGGCGCCCACGGCGGGGCCACCAAAGACGGCACGCCCATCGTGCAGTACGACCTCAAGACCAAGAAAGCCAAAGTGCTGGCCTTCTTGCACAAGTTCTATCAAGAGAAGTACGGCTACAACCCCGACGGCTGCTTCTGCTCGGTGCTCGATCCGGCCGGCGACAAACTCTACATCTCGTGGGACGGCTGGCGCGAAGGACAGCCGCGGGGCTGGGAATCGAGCGCGATCATGGTGCTGCATATTCCCGAAAGCGAACGGATGCCGTGAACTCGCGGCTTCATCTCGCGGTAGGGTCCGCACCCCGTGCGTACCTTTTGGGTAGATGATCGCCAAACCGCCGCGGCGGCACACGCCCCATGCCGACAAAGGGGCATCGTCAAACGATCGGCGACGCGGGTGGTACGCAGAGGGCTGCGTACTTCGCTCGTTCGTCGCTGCGCGGGGGGAGGGCTTTTGCGGTTCGGCTTTCCCTCCACCTTCGAGACGCCCACACGGCGTGGAGGATGCTGCCAACAGATTGTGGTTTGGCCGCGCGGGAGCGGTACAATAGCCGGCACAAATGATGACCCGAGGTACTTTCAGCTCCTCGAGCCGCGCGAGTGGCTGGTGGAGCTTGTGTTGATATTGCCGTTAACCCGCATTGAGTTGAACCGTTTGTTGGCAAGGGAGACTGTATGGCGGCGCTGGATTTGGTGGAGACGCTTTGCGACCTGGTTTCGATTCCGAGCGTGAACCCCATGGGGCGCGCGGTAGCGGGGCCAGAGTATTTTGAGTATCGCGTGACGGAGTATCTGGAGGCGCTTTTCAACCGGATGGGCTTGCCCTGGGAGCGCCAGCCGATTGCTCCGCTGCGGGAGAACATTGTGGCCCGGCTCGATGGCGGCGTTCCGCCAGAGGAGGGTGGGCCGCTGATCTTGTTCGAGGCCCATCAAGATACGGTGCCCGTCGATGGCATGACGATCGAGCCTTGGAGCCCTTACATTGAAGACGGCCGGATCTATGGGCGGGGTTCGTGCGACATCAAAGGGGGCATGTGCGCCATGCTGGGCGCCATTGCGCGGCTGGCCCAAGAGCGTGCCGGGAACCGCCCCACGATCATTCTGGCTTGCAGCGTGAACGAAGAGCACGGCTACACGGGGGCTTCGGCGTTGCCCAAGCTTTGGGAACGCCCCAACTCGATCGTTCCTCGCAAGCCCGACCTGGCGATCGTTGCCGAGCCCACCAGTTTGAACGTGGTGCGGGCTCACAAGGGGGCGTGCCGGTGGCGCTGTCATACCAAGGGGCGGGCCGTGCATAGCTCGCGTCCGCAGTTGGGCGATAACGCCATTTACCGGATGGGCCGGGTGCTGGCGGCATTCGAGGCTTACCAGCGGGAGTTCGTGCCCACGTTGCCCACGCATCCGCGGTGCGGCCCGGCCAGTTTGAGCGTGGGGACCATTGCCGGCGGAATCAGCGTGAACACGGTGCCCGACGAATGCGTGATTGAGATCGATCGTCGCATTGTGCCCGGCGAGGAGGGCCGGGATATTTTCCGGCAAGTGGTGGATTTCATCACGCCCCGGTTGGGCGACGACGCGAAGAAAGTCATCCACGAAGAGCCGTACATGCTGGGCAAGGCGCTCGCGGATACCGACAACGGCGAACTGGGAGCGCGGTTGCGGGAAGTTGCCCGAGGCACGTTTGCCGGCTGCGAGCAAATTGGCGTGCCGTATGGAACCGATGCGGCCGTGCTCGCCGGGGCGGGCGTGCCTTCGGTCGTGTTTGGGCCAGGCTCCATCGATCAGGCCCACACGGCGGATGAATGGTTGGAGGTTTCGCAACTGGAGCAGGCGAGCGAGATTCTCTATCAGTTTTGCAAGCAGGGGTGGTAGGGGAAGTGCGGAATTCGGAGTGCGGAGTTGCCATGCGAGCCACCGGGGTTCACCCTTGGTATTACCCACATCTTGATCGTTGTTCTTCGTATCGCAGAGCCAGGGCCAGTTTGTCGAAGCCGCGCCAGATGGTGATCCAGCCGGGTTCGCCGTCGCTTTTGCGGCCGAGGAAGCCGCCCAGGCCGGCCAGTTGGCGATAGAAGTCGCGAACCGTCCAGTTCTCCCGCCGGGCAGCCTTGGGCCGCAGGATCCGCAGCGTCTTGATCCACAGCTCAGGCACCACCTCCGTCGCTGCGCGCTCCGGTTCTGCCCTGGCCACCGACTTCAATTGCAGCAACCGTACGGCCACCACCGACAGCATCCCGGTCACCGCCTCCAGTCGCTGGCTGGTTTGGCACTGCCGGTCTTCCAGGCTGGAGATAGGTTTTTAGCGGGCCTTTGCCGCCCCCCGACCAATGCACGTTGCGAGTCAGTT
This sequence comes from uncultured Pirellulales bacterium, assembly GCA_964445985.1. GTDB lineage: Bacteria > Planctomycetota > Planctomycetia > Pirellulales > S012-138 > CAYUMU01. Next base: position 74,957 of record CAYUMU010000010.1, read on the forward strand.
GGGAAGCCCGGATTACCCAGTCCGAGCGCTGCAGCAACCGATGCCAATACACTTCGAAGTTGTCTGCCCCGCGATCCATCACGTGCGTGAACCGCGCCTCGGGGGCGGGCGGCCCGATCTGCTCGATCAGCTTTCCCCAAACTTGCGACTCGCGTTGGCGCTGGCGGATTTGATGGTTGCTTTCCTTCTTCCCCTTTTTCAAAGGGGACCGCCGGTAGAACAGCGCTTGCCCTGCCAGGCCGACGATTTCCTCGCTGGGTGCGCCGCTGATCGCCCAACTGGCAGGCTCCGAATTGTTCTTCCGCCCATTGCCGCGGAGGCAGCGTGAAACTGACCATGGACCTCTCCTCGCCGTGACGATGCTCGCGATCCATCCGTAGCATTGCCAAGGCGGCCTGATCCTGGTCGCCTGCCTCTCGATACTACGTGCTCCGGCCAGAAAAAATCGGGGACACGCCCCAACCCCAGCCGCGATAACCACATCCCTCCGCTAGCATGACCGCCAGACAGACACCCAAACCAGCAATGCTAACCCGGTGAGATGTGGGTAACTTCAAGGCCTTAGGCCCACGTGTCCGTCTCTTGTGTGTGTGGAATGCGATTGTGTTCCAGCCATTCTTTGAAATCGTAGTAACGCTTGAAGCGAGATGGCAGCAGCGGCAGGAGGTCCAGCATCGGCTCCTTTGAAGAAGACGGCAGGCTGCGGATATTGTCTTGCAATGCGGGGTCGCTGCTCAGCAGGGACACAACCTGCGGAACAGCCTCTTTAGAAACTGTGATGATCCAAGCGATGTCGCCTCCCAAAAAATCGTTCGCCTTGTCGCTGAAATCATACAACTCCGCAACCAGCGATCCATCTTCGCGGAGTTCAATGGAGTGAGCCGATTGGGGCAGGCCGCCGGTGAGTTTAACTCGTCTTGATTTGCCGGTCATGGTGGTCACCTAGAATCAAAAACCTGCACGCGAATTGGCTGCGCGCGAACTCTCAATCGCGGCCGCGATCCAGCGTCGCCGCCGCAACCCTCAAACGACATGGTTACGCATTGCGTCCCAGCGAGGGTTCAGCCGCCATTTCACCACGGTGGTGGTGAACAAGCAACCGCCTTACAATCAACGGCACGCCGAGCCCAAAACGCGCCAGTCATCCACCGCCCTGAAACCACTTCATAGCCAAGCCGTATCCATGCGAGTCGCCGTTTTTAGTTCCAAACCGTACGATCGAGACTCGCTCGTCCGCCACAATCTCGGGCAGCACGAATTGGTGTTTCTCGAACCACGGCTCACGCTGGAAACTTCGCCGCTGGCGGCTGGTTTTGACGCGGTGTGCCTGTTTGTGAACGATCAGGCGAATGCCGAGGTGCTTGCCCGGTTGGCCGAGCATGGCGTGCGGTGCATCGCCTTGCGATGCGCCGGTTTCAACAATGTTGACGTGCCTGCCGCGCAAGCCGCTGGTATTCGGGTGGTGCGCGTGCCGACTTATTCGCCGCACGCCGTGGCCGAGCACACGGTGGCACTCATCCTGGCCCTTAACCGCCGCATCCATCGAGCGTTCAACCGGGTGCGAGAAGGAAACTTTTCGCTGGAGGGCCTGCTCGGCTTCGATCTGGTGGAGAAGACCGTGGGCGTGATTGGCACCGGTCGCATTGGGGCGGTCTTTGCTGGCATCATGCGTGGTTTTGGCTGCCGGGTGCTGGCTTACGACCTGCACCCCAGCGAAACCTGCCAGGCCGCGGGAGTGGAGTATCTGCCACTCGCCGACGTGTTGGCGCAAGCAGATATTGTGTCGTTGCACTGCCCGCTGGTGCCGGAAACTAGGCATCTGATCCATCACCAGTCGATTGCCGCCATGAAGCGCGGGGGGATGCTGATCAACACCAGTCGGGGCGAACTGATCGATACCCCCGCCGTGATCGCCGCCCTCAAGTCGGGCCAGATTGGCTTCCTAGGGCTGGATGTTTACGAGGAAGAAGCCGACCTGTTTTTTCAAGATCGCTCCAACAACGCCATTGCCGACGACGTGTTTGCCCGGCTGCTGACTTTCCCCAACGTGATCATCACCGGTCATCAAGCGTTCTTCACCGAAACCGCCTTGTCTCAGATCGCCACCACCACCCTGGCGAATCTCACGGCTTTGCAGGCAGGCGAACCCTGCGTGAATGAAGTCCATGCCCCCCTCCGTTGAAGCCGCCACCCCTGCTGGCGCGTCCAACCTTTTAGCGCCGCGCGCGGCCTACGTTCACGTCCCGTTCTGCGCCCATCGCTGCGGCTACTGCAACTTCACCGTGATTGCCGGCCGGAACGATCTGGCCCCCAGCTACCTGGAGGCGCTCGGCCTGGAACTGAATCAACTTCAGCAACCGCGGCCGGTCGAGACCATCTTTCTGGGGGGCGGCACGCCGACGCTGTTGGAACCGGCCCTGCTGGAGCAACTGCTCGCGTTGATTCAGCGCTGGTTCCCGCTCGCCCCCGGCGGCGAGTTCACGGTGGAGGCCAACCCCGAAAACTTCGATGCCGCCCGAGCCCAACTGCTGGCCGCCGCCGGCGTGAACCGCGTGAGCCTGGGGGCTCAGTCGTTTGCCGCCGAAAAGCTTTCGCAATTGGAGCGCAACCATTCGGCCGAAGACATTCGGCGCAGCGTGAGCCTGGCGCGCGAGATGGGCGCCGCGGTGTCGCTCGACCTGATCTTCGCCGCTCCGGGCGAAACGCTGACCCTCTGGCAACACGATCTCCGCCAGGCCATCGCGCTGCAGCCCAACCATATTTCGACGTATGGACTCACCTTCGAGCTGGGCACCACCTTTTGGGGTCGGCGGCTGCGGGGCGCCTTGGCCAGCGCCGACGAGGCGACCGAGAGCGCGATGTATGCCGAGTCCATCGACGCGCTCACGGCCGCGGGCTTTCAGCATTATGAAATCTCGAACTTTGCCCAGCCGGGCTTTCGCTGCCGTCACAACAATGTGTATTGGGACGCTCTCGAATACTTTGCGGCCGGGCCGGGGGCCGCTCGTTACGTGGGCGGTTGCCGCGAAGTGAACCATCGCAGCACCACCACTTGGATAAAACGCCTGATTTCTGGCCAATCTCCGGTGGCGGAGAGCGAAACACTGGGAATCGAAGACCGAGCCCGCGAAGCCTTGATGCTAGGGTTGCGGCGGATGGAAGGCGTTTCGCTCGCGGAATTTGCAAGCCGCTGGGGCCGGGGCGTGGAACAACTATTCGGCACGGAAACGCTCGACCGGCTGCTGGCCGAAGGTTTGCTGGCACGATCTGCCGACCGCCTTCGCCTGACCCGTGCGGGCATTTTCGTGAGCGATAGCCTGTGGCCGCTGATCCTGCGCTGCTAACCGTGGCTTGGCCGTCTCGGCCAAGAGTGCGTAGGGGATTGGGCCGGGTTTGGACTCGGCCGCTGTTGTTGAAGCGGCGCGGATTCACGGGCCGTGGCTTGTCTCGGCCAAAAATCAGCGCCAATACCCCCTTCACCCTGCGACCTCCACCCGCGCGAGGCAACCATCAACACGATCCCGCACCTGCACGTTGCCCCGATTCCCCCATACATTCGCCACCCCGATTCCCGGCAGCAGACGCGGGCCGGCCTGCAAGGTAAGATACTAGGGCATGGATCAACTTCAATTACGCAATCGCGTGTTTCGCAAAGCGGCCACGTCGCCCTGGACTTCGGTGCCGGCGGTGATTGGTGGGGTTGCGCTAGGCGTGGGCGCCGTGGCGGCCAGCCCCGTGACCATTTTCGCCGGCCTGGTCGGCGTGCTCACTGCCGTGGGCAGTTGGGCCACGCAGTTGCTGGTCAGAACCGATAGGCTCACCCAGCAAACATTTCAAGAAATGCAGGCGGAAGACGCCCGCCAGCGCGAGCGCGAGCTCGACAACCTTTACCGCCGGCTTCGCAAAGACGACGACAGCCACACCCAGCGCAGCTTGCGACAATTGCGCGAGCTGTACGAAAGATTCCGCGAAAACAACCAGTGGTCTACCGCCGTCGACCGTCGTTCGGCTGTCGAAATCGCCGCCACCATCGAAAAACTGTTCTCGGCCTGCATTGCATCGCTGGAACGATCGCTGGAAATGTGGGAAGCTGCCAAGAAAATGGCCACCGAGTCGGCCCGCGCTCGCTTGCTGGCCCAGCGGCAAGGCCTGCTGAAAGAAATCGCCGCCAGCATTGACCAGTTTGCGGTCACCGTGGACGAAGTTCAGTCGCTGGCCATCACCAAACGGGGGAGCGACGACCTGGCCCGCTTTCGCGAAGAGCTCGATCAGAGTCTCGATGTCGCCCGCCGAGTGGAACAGCGCATGCACGATTTGGAATCGGAGTTGTCAGGCCCCTTGGGTCAGCGAGAGTAGGCGGTGTTGCTTCCCCGGCCCCGTCCGCGCCCCCCCAGTTCAAAGTCATCCGTACTCTAGATAAGGCAGAGGTGGTCTCATGTTTGGAGCCGTCGGTAGGTTTTTCAAGTCCGTTTGGTATCTGATGACCGGCAAGGTGGATTCGGCGAGCGGCAACATTCGCAAGAATCCGCATGTCATTCGAGCCACGTTTGACAACATTGTGCGCGAAAAAACCCAGCGGATTTCCCAATACAAAGACGCCGTGGCCGCGCTGATTGCCCAAGAAGAAAAGAAGCGTGCCCGCATTGGCCAGCTCACGGAAGAAGTTACCCGGCTGGAGCAGCTCAAGGCCGGCGCCGCCGCCAAGGCCAAAAGCGTGGTGCAAAAGCTGCAAGCCAGCGGCATGAGCATGGACCAGATCAAAACCAACGAAGACTACATGAAGTGCCTGGCCGCCTTCAACGACTTCTCCAGCTCGCTCCAAGAAAAAGAAAACCACATTGCCGAGCTCGAACGCGACGTGGAAGAAATCAACGGCACCGTGGCTGGCCATAAGGTGCAGCTCCAGCAGTTGCTGCGCGAAATCGACAAGCTCAAGGAAGAGGCCTCTTCCACCGTGGCCGATATGATCACGGCGCGCGAAGAAGAAGAAATCAACAGCATGCTGGCCGGCATCAGCGTGGATACGCACTCCAAAGAACTGCAAGACATGCGGGACATGCGGCAGCAGCAGAAAGCCAAAGCCCGAGTGGCCCGCGAAATGGCCGGCACCGACGCCAAGCTGCTCGAAAATGAATTCATGGAGTACGCCCGCAGCAGTACGTCCACCGACGAGTTCGATAAGCTCATCGGCCTCGCCGGCCAAACCGATCAGGCCCAACCGGCTCAAGAAGCCCCCAGCCAATCGCGGCTGCCCGAAGGCTAGACTGCCGTTGAGTGCCTGGGGGTTGGCTAAGAGCGGTCGTGGCAGCGGAATACGACCTTCGCGGCAATCCGCAAGAATATCGCGACCTGGCCGAAAATCCGCGGCACGCCGCCAACGGTGAAAGACCTGCAGGCGTTGTTGGAGCAGTTGCGCGGGGAAGAAAAAAACGGTAAGTGATAGGAACGGAAATGAGTTGAACGGCAGAAACGGCGAGCAGAGGCAATGAAACAACGACTTCCTGGCTATTGGACGATTCAGATTGAAAGTGACTTTGGTCACGAGGTGACGCCGGACGGGTTCACAATAGTTGACACGGAATCGACCAGTCTCTGGATTGTTGTGTATGAAGACATGCCGTGGAATCCGGTTCAGGCAGTAGATGCCTATTTGGAGGATCATTTTATCGAGGAACGGTTTCCGACGTCCATCGCGGTCGATAGCGTTGATGCGATGAGGGTCTTCGCGAACCTGGACAAGAATAATCTGAGAGCTTTCGCCGCTCGCAGTGGGCGCGTCATCGAGCTCGATGTAACGTGGAGGCAACCGGGTGGATTGCAAGTTGCCCTTCAAATACTCGAAACGCTTCAATGGGAACCGCCGGACTGGGTGTCGCTATGCGTATGTGCGGAACCGCCACTAGTCCTTCTTTGGGAGGAATTGGAGCGTGCTCCCGGGTTCATCGTTTCCTCAGAACTTCAATCGCAGATATACAATTCCGATCAAGCATCCGATGCTCTCTTAATTCTTCGCAAGGCCCTAGATTCCCCCGAAGTTTCTGTGCGTTTGACCGCGTGCAGTATATTGCCTCAACTCGGACCTATCGACGCGATTACGTCGCATCGTTTGGAAAGCGCACTGCACGACGACAATAACGAAGTACGTGCTGCTGCGGCCCAAGCTCTTAGTGAATTGGGTGGCCGCGGTGAGAATCAGCCCTACCCTGGATTACCGCACCCCCCAGAATGAAGGATGGACGATGACAAAATATAGCGGCAATCCGGGAATCAAATGATCAACGCCCCACTCATGATAGCTCTCTATAGGTTCGGAAATCCTCTATGAAGCGCAGGCCGTTTGTATTGGCAATCACCGGGGCGAGCGGGGCCGTGTATGCCACGCGGCTGCTCGAAGTGTTGATCGTCACGGGGCACGATGTGCATCTCTCCATCAGCGAGACCGGCCGCGAACTGCTGCGGCACGAGCTGAACTTGCATGTGGACCTGAATAACTTTCAGCCGCAATCACTCCTGCCCGACAGTGGGCAATTGCGCATCGATTCCAAGCTCCAGCAGTTGCGCAGCCTCTCGGGCGTATCGACCGAAGACAGCAACGTGCTGGAATCGCCCGGCGACCCGCCAGGGCAAATCATCTACCATCACTTTCGGGACTTCACGGCGGCGATTGCCAGCGGTTCTTTCCTCACGGCCGGCATGGTGGTCTGCCCCTGTTCGGGGGGCACGCTCAGCGCCATTGCCCAAGGATCTTCGACCAACCTGATTGCCCGCGCGGCCGATGTGCATTTGAAAGAGCGGCGACCGTTGGTGCTGGTGCCGCGCGAAACGCCGCTGTCTGCGATCCAGTTGGAAAACATGAAGCGGTGCGTGGACGCGGGGGCCGTGATGCTGCCGGCCTCGCCCGGCTTTTACCACGGCGTGCGGGGTGTGAGCGATCTGGTTGATTTTGTGGTAGCCAGGGTCTGCGACCAGTTGGGAATTGAGCACAATCTGATGGCCCGCTGGGGCGAAACGCCAACCGCGTCCCCCGTGATTCCGCCGGTCGAAACCGCTGGCGAATCCGATGCGAAAGACGAGCTAGAGAAACTGTGATGCCGAGCCTTGCTGATGACGCGGTCGATATATCAGGTCCGTCACCCTGGCGGCGGTTTCAATTGCTGCTGGGTTTAATTCGCTTTAGCCATACGCTCTTCGCGCTCCCTTTTGCGTTGCTGGCCGGGCTGATGGCCTGGCGGCAGCGCGCGGCCGTTGGGGGAGAGTCCTTCCGCTGGCAAGAGTTGCTCGGCATTTTGCTGTGCATGGTGTTTGCCCGCAGCGCGGCCATGGCCTTCAACCGCATTGCCGACCGCAAGCTCGACGCCCTTAACCCTCGCACCGCCGGCCGCCATTTGCCCGCCGGCCAGCTTTCGCTGGGCACCGTGGTGGGCTTCGCCCTGCTGTGCGGGCTCGGCTTTGTGGCGAGCACGCTATTATTCCTGCCGGCCAACCGCTGGCCGATCTATCTTTCCGTGCCGGTGCTGCTCTTCTTGTGCGGATACAGCTACGCCAAGCGATTCACGTCGCTGGCCCACTATTGGCTGGGGGCCGCGCTGATGCTGGCCCCCATCTGCGCGTGGATCGCGATTGCTCAGTTTGAGAACATTACGCCGGCCGTGATCCTGGGGGCCGCGGTGCTATTTTGGGTGGGCGGGTTCGACGTGATCTACGCCTGCCAAGATGTGGACGTCGATCGCCGCGAAGGCCTGCGCAGCATTCCAGCCCGACTGGGCGTGAAAAACTCGCTCCGCCTGGCGGCCGTGAGCCACGCGGCGACCCTGGCGCTGCTCTTCTTGCTGCCAACCTACTACCCGGCCTTTGGAACCATCTACTATGTAGGCGTTGGCCTGGTCGCGGCGCTCTTAGCCTACGAACACATGCTGGTGCGGCCCGACGATTTAAGCCGCGTGAACGTGGCATTCTTTCAAGTGAACGCGGTGATCAGCTTGGGCCTGCTGGTAATTGGGGCGGCGGACTTGGCTTGGTGAAGGCCCGTTCCCTTTCCGAGAATCGCTATGACAGCTTTACGGCAGGTCATACGGCGTTCCATCCGCCCGTCCGCCCATGGCTTTCAGAGTATCGGGCGTGGCGTAGGTTTTTACCGAGACCACGCGGGTGTCGCCATACACAAATTGGCTGATGCCGGGATGCCAACTGCCGAAAAGATAGTTGTTGGTATTGGAGGCGCTGGTATCCATGGCCGGCGTGTCGGGGCGGCTCGCCAGCCCCAGGCCGGTGATGCGGCAGCCGGTAAAGTCGCCCATGGCATTGGCCGGGGCGGCAGGGCTATCGTAAGTGGCAGAACCAATCCGCTCGGGGTTCAGGTGCTTTTCACCAAACAGCGCGGTGTAGGTCATGCCGTCGGTCACGCCGCCGATCGTTACTTTCGATGGCAATACAAGCTGCGCGGGGTTCGAACCCACAGCAGGCAAAACAGTACGGGCACTGGGGCCGATGATGGGGCCTTTCAAGGCAGCCCAACTGGAGTTGACGGCAAACAGGTGATTCCCCGAACTGGGAGCCGAAACCCACTCCGTCACCCCCACGCACATATAGTCGATCGCCTGGGCGTTCGCCGTGCCGCTGCTGCGATAGCCGCGGGTAGGGCACAGGTAAACATTGGACCTAACCGCGTTGTAGAGCGATTCGTTCGGTTCTTCCGAAGCGTGAATGGTCAGGTTGGCGGCGGCATAGGTGGGACCCATATCCATGACCGGCCACAGCAGGGCCACCCAGGTGTGAATACTGCTGGTGGTGGCGCTGGTGCTGCCATAACCAGAAAAACCCGAGGGCGGAAGCTGCTCGCTATTGCGATCGCCATACAGCAGCACCGCGGTGCCAAGTTGCTTGAGATTGCTGGAGCAGTTGGCCCTGCGGGCCGCTTCCCGCGCGGCCTGAATGGCTGGCAGCAGCATGGCGATCAAAATACCTATGATGGCGATGACCACCAGGAGTTCCACGAGGGTAAAGCCTGGCTTGAGCTTCTGTCGTTCCTGCATGTTTTATATTTCCTATGCTTGCGAAAAACGATGAGAATGATGCTGAGCAAAGCACGTTCATCAAGGGTGCGCGGACGGCAAGCGCGAACCAACAATCCGCGGCATGCGGATGCGGCGCCAATGAGAATGTTCTTCGCTCAGTTGGTACGCGAGCAGAATAGATCGCGATTATTCAGAAACCTTGAAGAACATGTTTTTCTCGCGATTTTGCTGGCAGACGGGGGGTGGGCAAAGCGGCAAGCGGCATGGCCGCCTGGCGAGAAAACGATTGCGGAAAAACCATTCGCTCATCAGGATTGCACGAAAAACAAAGTCGGCTTTCGCGGAGCGAAAGGCGACTATGCCCGAAAGTTATTTTTCATGGGTTCCTTACGTCAGTCGCCGCGATAGCGTTTTTCGATCAGCTCCGCGAGCTCGTCAGCGAAGTCGCCCGTGGATTGGCGTTGCTTGTGCTCCGATTCCAGTTTCCGCACTTCGTTGGCCAGCTCGCGATCGCAGAACAGACCGGCGATCCAACGTGAGAAGTCATGGTGCTGAGCATGGTTGGCGAGCACGCCGGGCGCGACTCGTTTCATTACGGCTGGCAGTTGTCGGAGCGTGGTGGCAGCCGCGCCGACCGATTGTCCCCGGTTGGTGAAAATGAACTCGCATCCGTTCGCCACGGGAGTGTCGAAATATTTGGTGCGATGCCGGACATGCGTGGTCAAACGCGGGGCGACCGTAAACCGGCGCAGCTGGCCTTCGGCTTCGATGGTGGGCGGCAGCAAGGCCGCTTCGGAGATGCCCAAATTGCCAAGCTGTTCGTGCCAATCGCCCGCGTCAATTTGCGCGTCCGGAGTGTTATTCAACAAATTCCGTAACGCGTCTACCTCCTCTCGTTCCGCCAGTCGCGTGACGGCCACCACATCGATCAACTTTAACACGCTGGCCGGCAGTTGCGACGGCCGGTACGTCACCAGTGTATAGCCATCGAGCTCGGCATCGAGCAAGTGTTTGCCTTGAGAATGCCCTAGAAAATAGTGGCATTCATCGAGCAGAATGCGATGGGGAAACCCTTGTTCGCGGCGATGGTTGGCCACCATGGGCAAATGAAATTGAACATATTCAGACTTCTCGGTTTGTTGAAGATGAGATAGGTTCAGAATCACGCTCAGACCTTGCCGCAATAGCATTTTCAGATCGTCGCCCTGGGGCAGCAAGCGTCCGCCACCGAGCACGACCGTGTTGGGCAGCGAGGCGAGACTGCCATAGTCTCCTTCCGGGTCGAAAGCATAGACGGTGTAGCCCTGCAGAATTTGTTGCTCGATGAGCAGCCCTGCCAGCCACGATTTGCCGCTTTGCGTATCCCCGGCGACCAGCACATTGCGGCCGCGAATGGCCATTTCGAACGGGGCGTGCCCTTCGCGCACTTCGAGGATGAGCTTGCGGTGGGTGGTGGTTTCGAGAGGCAACCGGATTTCGGTGGAGATGCGGTCGATATATTCCGCAACGGCCGCTGGCCCGGCGCCTTCGAGGACGTGGCCCGCGGCCTGTTGCAAACGGGCCGAGCCCCAGGCAACGGCCACGCCCAGTTCGCAGCAATTCAGAAGTTCATGATCGTTTTCAGCATCGCCAATACCCACGGCATTGTGGACCGATGCACCGAGCATGTTGAGCAGTTCGCGCAGCCCGCCTGCCTTGCTGATGGCGGCCGGCAGCAGCATCATGCGGCCGCGGTTGAAGGTGATGGCCAGCGGCAGTTCCAGCAGGCGAATCAATTCGATGGCGACATCGGCCAGGCTGGCGTCCATTTCGACCACGCAGCGGCCCACTTTGAAATCGATGCCCCGCTGGGTGAGCTTGGTGAGCAGCGCCATGAGAGGCGGGCTGCCGAGCAAGGTGGTGTGACCGTTGGGCAAGGCCAGAACGGCGCCGTTTTCCGCGACCACGCCATCCACGAAATCGAGCGGGCCTGCAACCTGGCGAAGCTCCGACAGAATCCGCCCCGTAACAATGACGACCAGCACGCCCCGTTGACGCGCCTTCCCAATCGCTTCGCGAACCGCCGGGTGGAGAAATCCGTCGCTGGCAATCGTGCCATCGTAGTCCGTGGCTATCACTCGCAAACGCATGGTCGCATCCTCCCAATAGACGCCAGCTACCTCCGGCGACAATCCGTTTTCCCGAGCTGGTCGTTACCATGTTGGCCATTCTAGCGGGTCTGGCAAGTCAATCGCCGCGTATTCGTAGTGCAGCACCCGGCGGCGGTTGGGATTGCTAGCGGCCGACGAGGCGTGCGCCAAAAGTGGGCTCATTGCCAAAACGCCGCCAGCGGGCGTTTCACAACAATATTCGGCCGTTTGGGCTCTCAGCGTCTGCAACCGCGGCGAGCTCAGCCGGCCTTGGCGATGGCTGCCGGGGAGCACGCGGAGGGCGCCATTGTGGGCCGGCGTATCATCGAGATGCACGCGCAGGGCGAGCATGTGCTGGAGGATATCGAGCGGCGGCTGCACGTGCGGCACGCCGTCTTTCTCCGTCCAAGGGCCAAAGCCAGGCATATCATGTCGGTCGCGAACCGCGATGGTGAGGTCTTGATGCCAGGGCACTTTCCAGTTGGCCTCGGGCGTTTTGTCGAAGATGGTCAGTCGGACCAGGTTGGCGCGGGGGCCGATCAATGCCAGGGCAATCGCCGCGCAAACGCCGGTTTCGCCAAGTTCGCGAAGCCGCGGCGATTGCGATAGGGCATTGCGTGCTCCGCCGCGGGCCGTGCTTTTGGCCAGGAGTTGGTCGGCATCGGCCTGGAAGTGCGCAACCAAGGCTGGCGCGATCTGGTCGCGGAGCATCAGGTAGCCGGCGGCGAGGAACGCCTGGCGTTGCTCGCTGGTGACGACGGCAGGGACGAAAGCTTGAGACGGCATCGGTCTGCTCGTTAAAGGTTGTGCGGCATCCGTTGATGCCGCTCAAGTTTGTATGCTTTCCCTTCCCCCCCTGGGCCTGCTATTATCTTAATGGTTAATCGCCGGGGGTTCGCGCTGCCGGCCGTGGATTATTGCACTGGTTCGCCTACTGGGTTCGCCGTCCCAAAGGATTGCGCATGAATACAATGTGGCCCGCTCTGTTTGCCCAGGGTTTCGAAGGAATTGAAATGCCCGAGGGCGGCTGGGTTTGGTCGGTGGTCGGCATCACCATCGCCGTCATAATCATGCTGCTGCTGCTCGTGCTGGTGCTCAAGTACGGCAAGTTGTGGTTTCGGGCTTACATGTCCAACGCCCAGGTGAGCTTGTGGAGCCTGGTGGGCATGAGCTTGCGGCAGGTGAATGCCCAACTGATCGTGGACGCCAAGGTCATGGCCATGCAGGCCGGCATTGGCGGAATCAGTACCCGCCGGCTGGAAGCTCACTACCTGGCGGGCGGAAACGTGCTGGGCGTGGTGCGGGCGATCATCGCCGCGCATCGGGCCGATATCGATTTGGACTTCGATCGGGCGACGGCGATTGATCTGGCCGGCCGCGACGTGGTGGACGCCGTGCAGACCTCCGTCATCCCCAAGGTGATTGATTGCCCCGATCCGCGGCGATCTGGCAAAACAACCCTCAGCGCGATTGCCCGCAATGGCGTGGAGCTAAAGATCCGGGCGCGGGTGACGGTGCGCACCAACCTCTCGCAACTCATCGGCGGGGCGACCGAAGACACGGTGATTGCCCGCGTGGGCGAAGGCATTATTACTTCGATCGGTTCGGCCGAAACGCACCTGGCCGTGATGGAAGGGCCGGAGATTATTTCCAAGGCGGTGCTGGCCCGAGGTCTCGACGCGCAAACGGCGTTCGAGATTGTTTCGATCGATATTGCCGATATCGACGTGGGCGAGAACATCGGCGCCCGCCTCCAGGCCGACCAGGCCGAAGCCGACATGCGGGTGGCCCGCGCCAAGGCCGAAGAACGCCGCGCCTTGGCGGCGGCCCAAGAGCAGGAAATGAAGGCCAAAGTGCAAGAGAACCGGGCGCTGGTGGTGCTTTCCGAAGCCGACGTGCCGCTGGCCATGGCCAGCGCGTTCCGCAAGGGCAACCTCGTGGTGGGCATCAGCGACGAACGCGGCAAAAACGGTGCTTCCAAATGAGCCAGGCGGCGAACCGGGTGGAACGCTGGTTTGCGGATCACGCGGGCGATGGCGAGTTTGAGCTGGCAACTAACTTGCTGGAACTTCCGTCCGTTCCATCAAGCGGGACCAGGCTCCGCACTGTCTATACAACCAAGCCAGCCGTATTGCGGGATTCGCACTTCGCCGATTCGGCAGAATTGCCGTCACCCATTGTGCTAGGCCAGTACGGGTTGCCTGACAAGACCAAAATTTGTCAATTGGATGAATGGCTGGGTGCGGACTCCCTGGAGTTTCTCGGCGATCTCGACCCGCCCGATTTGCTGATCTTCACCTGGCTGCGAGATCATTTGGGGAGTCAACGCTGCCGATACGCTGGCTTGAGCGACAGGTTGTGGGAAGACATCCACGGCGACCCCACCCAATTCAAGATCGCGCTTTCCGCCGCGGAACGCGCCGCGTGGCCGCTCGTTAGAGAACTGCTTCCCGACAGCCAACGCCTGCTCGGCAGCGGTTGCTGGGCTCTGCTTGAGAGCGGGTTCAAAGTGGAGTTGGAATCGCTCCGCTGGGCGATTCACGGCACGTGAGTGACTGGATCTAGCTTGCATCGGCTTAGGCCGTTGGGTAGCATCTAGGTGCTCGCATGGCACGATCGTGCCACGCCGGCGACACGATCGTGTATATTGCCTTTGCCCACTCTCCTTCACCCCTTCGTTTTCGGCAGCCTTTCCGATGATTTCCATCTGTCCCCATTGGATCGTTCGGCAGCTTGGCCGGCAGGTTTTATGCGCCGTAGGCTTGGCGGCCGCGATCGCCGGCGCCAGTTTGATTGCCGAGGAGCCAGCCTCCAAGCCGCTCACGGCCGTCGAAGCCCGGCGGCAAGTTGGCAAAGATGTCGTGGTGGAAATGCTGGTGCAAGCGGCGAAGGACCGGTTGGAGAAACGGGGCGAGATCTATCTCGACAGCGAACTCGATTTTCGCAGCGAGCAGAACTTCGCCGTGGTGATCAGCCGCGCGGGAGCGGCGGCGCTCCGCGACGCGGGCATCGCGAATCCAGCCGAGCATTTCGACCAAAAGACGATCCGCGCCACTGGCAAAGTGACCGAACAAGACGGCGTGCCGCGGATCGAGATCGATGCCGCCCAGCAAATCCAAATTGTGGAAACGCGCTAGAGAAACCATCCGGATCACACCGAGGAGTCAAGTTCCGCGGGGTTTCGCCGCTCAAAGTCACGATGACGCCTGGCCGTGCTCCCGTGGATGGAACGTAATCCCTTGAACCTTCCATTTGCTCGCATCCGGCAGCCGTGACATGCGAAAGCGGCATGCCGGATGACGAGCATCCAAGCAGCAGGCCACCCCCTCCATGGTCGCGTTTCCTTTTTTGCGACGCACCCAAGCCAGCGCCGTGGCCGCGGTGATGTTGGCTTGGGTTGGACTGGTTGGCTGCGGCGCGGAGGATGCAACATCCCCGTCCGCCCCTTCCTCCGCTGGCACGCCGCCCAAAACCAGCGAGGGCCAAACGATCCGCTGCGCCATCATCGGCGGCCTGGCCGATACGGGGTTGTGGGAAGAACTGGGCGAGCGGTTCACGGCCGAGTCTGGGCATAAGCTGGTGATCGTGGCCCGAGGGCCCAAGCGGGAAGTCCTGCAAGCATTCCGCGACCAGCACGCCCACGTGATCGCCATGCACGCTTGCGACGCCATCATCAATACGGTGGCCGACGGTCACGCGGTCAATCCGCAACCTTGGGCCCGCAACGACTTCGTCCTCGTTGGCCCTCCCGACGACCCCGCCGGAATCCGCGGGATGAAGAGCGCCGGCGAAGCGCTGCGGAAAATTGTGGAATCGAAATCGACGTTGCTGATCCACGCCAGCCAAGGCTCGATGGAAGTGCTGCACGACCTGCTTGAAGCCGAGCAGCTGGAACTCGATTCCGAGCATACGCTGGTGCGGCCCGAAGATCGCCACCGGCAAATGCTGATGTTCGCAGGCCAGCAACGGGCCTATACCATCGTCGGCCGCATCCCTTTTCTCAGTGGCAAACTGCCCAAACAAGACCTGGAAATCCTCGTGCAAGGCGACGAAAAACTGAGGCGGCCTTACCTGATGGCCGTGGCGGCCGGGGATGCCTCGGACCCGGCCCTGGCCGCGGCCGCGCATTGGGCCAGGTTCGTGCGATCCCCCTCCGCCCAGGCTTTTATCGCCGAATACGGCCGAGGACGTTACGATGACCGACCGTTATTCTTTCCCGTGGTTGTGCCAGGCCAATAGTCGCCGGATGGAACCCGTTTGCGCGGCGCTTTGCCAAATCGGTACTCCCACGTGGCGAAAGAGACTGGGGGGCCATCGATCAAGAGCCGCGGCCCATGGAGCGGCGGGGGCGTTTGCTCGTGGTGCAGACATCGACCACGCGGCCAGAGTTCGCGAGGGCCATGTGGAACCGTTGTTCGCCTTCCAAGCGGTGCAATGTCACATGGTAGTTCGAGGAAGCAGTCGCCAGGTATGGCCTTGATTCAGCTTCGTGAAGTTGGCGAAGCGCGCCCCAGGAGCCATCCCCGAGGTAAACCAGGCCGCGCTTGTCCACAAGGCCATCTTGCAAGGGATGGGTTCGTTTGAAGGTGTGGTCGTGATGCTCGAGGACAATATCGACATTGTGCTTCTGGAACAGCGGCACCCATTCCTGGCGGCTGGCCCGGCCGGTGGTATTGTATGAGCGATACGACGGGTATGAAGGCACATGCTGAGCGACAACCAGGTGGGGCCGCTCGGTTCGCTCGGCTAACTGTTCATCAAGCCAAGAAGTTTGCTCGCCTTCGATCGGCGCCATGTGGCCTGAATCGAGCAAGACCAGGCTGAGGTAATCTCCAAAATCGAGCGTGGCGTACGATCGTTCGGCGAAGAGTCCACCATATAACGACTGAAAAAATGGAGCCCTCAAGCCGCCGAGGAGCCGCGTTGTTTCGTGGTTGCCAATGGCGGGCACAATGGGAATCAGCCGTCCGGCCGAATCGAGCATGTCGCTGGTATAGTTTTTGAGGAATCCCAAGTTGGCGAGGCCCAGCAAGCCGTTGTCGTAGGCGATGTCGCCCCCCATGAGCACGAACATGGGGTCTTGCCTGGCGGCCAGGTTGTTACTTTCGCGGGCTTTCGCGCCCCACCCGCAATCTCCGCCAGACACAAACTGAAAAGAATCGGTCGCCTTGGCCGGCATGGTTTGAAAACGATGATCCTGGGCGCCTTTGCCAATCCGCAGCCGGTACTGCGTGCCGGGCTTCAGTTCGGTCGCCTCGGCGCGATACACGGAAAACACGCCGCCCGGATAAGCATGCCGCGTGGGCTGTACCAAGATCCAGTCCGTGCTGTCCAACTCGGCGAATCGAACCTCCGTTTCTTCGTTGGGCAGTTCTTCTCCGACCCACGAAGCAGTAATGGTGGTGGTGGGGTCGCGCTGCCAGGTGAGGAACAGCGTGTCGGGCGAGCCCTGGTTGAACTGCGGCACCGGCGTGTCGCCCGTGGAGCGTTTGGCCGATTCTCGCTGTTTATCGTCGGCCGCCAGGCGTTGCCTGGAAGGCAATTGCGACAACGACACCACGCCCGCGAAAGAAGCCTGCAGGAAGGAACGTCGATTGAATATGCTCACGGGCTGTCTCCAGAAGGCTGGTGGAATGCGGTGGGTAACAGGCCAGGGGCATCGCGATCGCCGCGAACTCGAATGCCAGTAGAGGGCCGTGGGGGAAGTATTTTTAAGTCAACGGAACAATCTTAACCGGTGGCAATCTGGGATTACAAATCGTAAATGGCCATGACGGCACCCCAGTCCTTTGGAAGGAATCGATTCGCTTGACGAGCGATATGCTCGACTGTATATAGCCCATGCGCGGTCCTTATCCCGCCATCCAATTTCCCGCCGGCCGCAATGTCCATGTCTGAGTCTACCCCATCACGCCTTGTGCCTGCCGTTGTTATTTGCCTGGGGCTATTCCTGTTCGCTTACACGGTGCCGTTGGCCAACGTGGCCAAGAACGAAATCGCGGCCTCGCTCGGCCTGGTGGATGCGGAGGAGAAGCCGATCCCGGAGGATACCTGGCCGCTATTCACCTCGTACTTTTTGGCGTGGTTGATCATTGTTCCTCCCAGCGGTTTCTTGGCGGATCGGATCGGTCGCAAGGCTCTCCTGTTGGCGGGGTCGCTCACGCTGACCGCGGGCATGATCCTCCTGAGCTTTGCCACGGATTTGACCACGGCCTGTATTGCCCAGTTCTTGAGCGGCGCGGGCGCGATTATTCTGCAGATCGTGGGAGTGGCGGCCATCACGGATCTGTACGCCGAATCACGCGGTAGCGTTCTGAGCCTGGTGGTTGGGATGGTGGGCATGATTGCGCTGCTGAGCCCCGTGTTGATGGGATCGCTGCTAACGCAGGGGGTCGCCTGGCAAAGCGTGTATCGCTTTTCGGCCGTATTGCCGGTGATCGCATTTGTCTGCCAATTGGCGTGCCGGTTTCCCCAGGCCGCCGGCGCTGCCGCGGTTTCATTGCGCGATGTTGGCCAGTTGCTGGCGTCACCACTGTTCTTGCTGCTGATTATCGCCATGCTGGTGTATGCCATTGTGGAACAAGGCATCCCAATCTGGGCGCCCTCGTTCCTGGAAGCGGAATTGGGCGTTTCCAAGTTCTGGCAAGGGATGGTCGTCAGCGGCTACTTCCTGGTGATGTCGTTGGTGCGAACGGTCATTGGCGGATGGAAGCTCTTTTCCGGCGTGTCGCACGCCGCGATGATCGCCACGAGCGCGGCGCTGGGCGCCATCTGCCTGGCTTTGGGCGTTTGGACCAGCAATGAATGGATGGCCGGCATTTTTCTGGCTGTCGTCGGCGGCGCCATCGCTCAGATTTGGCCCAGCATTATGACCTTTGCCGTGGAAGCCACCGAAAAGCCAACCACAACGGTGTTTGGCTTGATTGTTGGTTTGGGCGGCGCGACGGGCGTGATTCTCGGCAGCGGCCTGCTGGGCCGCATTCGTCAAGCAGGCTTTACCTACCAGCAATCGCTGCTCACGCTGGAAGTGCCGCTCGTGGTGCTGGTCGTGGTGTTTGGATTGGTTGCTTTGCTACGCCGCGGCCAGGTTGTCGCGTCCGCGGAAGCTTGACGCTTGCCGCGCCCTCGCCGACGCGACCTGGCCCGCAACGTCACTGCTATCTTGTTTGCGGCAAGCCCGCCTGAGGAAACCATGGAACGACAACTTTTCATAGCGGGCCGATGGCAAGCGAGCGCCTCGGGCGAAACGATGAAACTCACGAGTCCCGCGACCGGCGACACCGTGGCGATCGTGCCGCGCGGCGCGCGCGAAGACGTGGACCTGGCAGTGACTGCCGCCAAGGCCGCGCAGCCAGGTTTTCAAAAGTGGACAGCCTTTGAACGCGCGGACCTGTGCCACCGCGTGGCCGATGAAATCTCCCGGCGACGCGAGCCGCTGGCCAAGCACCTCAGTCTGGAGCAGGGCAAACCCTACCACGCCGAAGCGCTGGGCGAGGTGGACACCGCCGCCAAGATGTGGCGCATGGCGGCCGAAGACGCCAAACGACTCGACGGCACATCGCCTCCCAGCGAGGACCGCCGCAAGCGGATTGTCACCATCCGGCAGCCTCGCGGCGTGTATGGCGTGATCTCGCCTTGGAACTTTCCGCTCGCGATCCCTACCGAATACTTGTCGGCCGGCGTGGTCATGGGGAACGCGCTGGTGTGGTCGCCCGCGCCGTCGACCGCCGGCTGCGCCTGTTTGTTGATGGAGTGCTTGGAAGCCGCCGAGGCGCCGGCGGGGATTGTGAACCTGGTCACCGGCGAAGGCGCCGTGGTGGGCGATGAAATCGCCGGACACGCCGGCATCGACGCGATCGGGTTCACCGGCAGTTCCGGCGTGGGCTCGCTGGTCAGCCGCCGCGCGTCGGGCAAGCCGCAGTTGATGGAGCTCGGCGGAAACGCTCCCACGCTGGTGTTCGCCGACGCCGATATCACCAGGGCCGCCGAGTGCGCCGGCCGCGGCGCCATTTGGAACGCCGGGCAAATCTGCGACTCGACGGAACGAATCCTTGTCGAGCGTTCTATTCATGAACCGTTTATGAAAGAATTACTTCGCGTGGTGGCGGAGTTTCAATTGGGCCATCCTCTGGAAAAATCCACCACGCTGGGGCCGATGCACAACGCGCGGCAGGTGGCCCATCTTGAATCGCATCTTGCCCAGGCCGTGCGGCAAGGCGCCCAAGTGCTGGTGGGCGGCGCTCGGGCTAGCGACAAGCCCACCGCTTGCTACTTTCCCGCCACGGTGGTCGATCAAGTCCAACCACACATGCTGCTCAATTGCGAAGAGACGTTTGGACCCGTGGCGGCCGTGCTGACCTTTGATACTGAAGAAGAAGCCATTCGTCTGGCCCACGGCAGCGCGACGGGCCTCGCGGCGGCGCTGTTCACCAGCGACGTAGGCCGCGCGTTTCGCTTGGGAGAACAATTGCAATACGGCCTGGTCAATATCAACGAAGGGAGCGCGTACTGGCAACCGCATACGCCGTTCGGCGGCTACTCCGGCAAGATCAGCGGCTTCGGACGCTTGGGCGGCCGGTACACGCTGGAAGAGATGTCGCAAGTCAAACAGTTGGTATTCGACATTGGGGAATGATCTCCAGCAGCAACTCGGCCTTGCCATTGCCCAATACTTGCTCGCCAAGGCGCTCGATCCAAAGCTGCAAGGACACCGACCAATCGCCGTCTCACGGGAACGAAGACAGCGATGCGACTTTGCCTGTGGTTGTCGTCATGGTTCGCTCGGTCACGTTAAGTAAGGTCCGTCATGTCCACAAGGCATTGGGCAATTTGCTCGAGACCCATGCGATCGAGATCGGAAAAACGACCGAGACGAGGACTATCCAAATCCATCACTCCCCAAACCTGGCCACGCACTATTAAAGGGATCACAATCTCCGACCGCGAAACGGCATCGCAGGCAATGTGCCCGGCAAATGCATGGACGTCGGGCACAACCATTGTGCGCTGTTCGACGGCCGCCGTGCCGCACACGCCTCGGCCAAGGTCAATGCGGATGCAGGCCGGCCGCCCCTGAAAGGGTCCCAGCACAAGCTGGTTACCGAGCCGACGATAGAATCCCGCCCAGTTCAGGTCGTCCAGGCCGTGGTAAAGTGCGGCCGCACAGTTGGCAAGGTTGGCGATGGCGTCGCGCTCGCCGGCAAACAATTGCCGCAATTCCTGTAGCAGCCGCCCATACACGAGGTCCACGTTCGATTCTGAAGCCATTGTTTCATCTTCCCAGTTGCTTGACAACGCGCCGGCGGGCAATCACATTGGCCGCTATATTTATATGGGAATAACGGCACGAACAGGCCTGCCGCGCGGATAATTTTCCTCGCGGCGGAGCCGCGCTGCCGGACAAGTTCATCCACGATGTTGCCGCTGGAGAGGAACAAAATCATGCCTTGCCATTCGCATATTCTAAAACTGCTGGCGGCCTGCGCCTGCGGTATTTTCTGCGGCCAACTGCTGATCGCCGACGAACTGCGCCACGTCAAGGCTACCGGCCTGGTGAATCCCGAATCCGTCGTCGTTGGCTTTGACGGAAGAATCTACATCTCCGAGATCGGGGAACGGAATATCGACGGCGATGGGCGGGTGTCGGTGATTTCCAAAGGCAAAGTTGTTCCATTTGCCACGGGTCTGAACGATCCCAAAGGCATCGTTGCCGTGGGCGACAACTTGTATGTCGCCGATAAAGTTCAAGTCTGGAAGATCGACCGCAACGGCAAAGCAACGGTATACGCCGCCAAGGAAGCCTTCCCGGTCGAACCGTTGTTTCTGAATGATGTCGCCGCCGATCCGGTCGGCAACCTTTATGTTTCCGATTCTGGAACTCAGGATGGCAGCCAGGGCAAGGTTTTCCGAATTTCGTTTCAAGGCAAGGTCTCGGCGATTGCCGATGACCAGCGCATTCCCGGCCTCAAACGGCCCAACGGCGTGCTCGTGGCAAGCGACCGCAAGTTGCTGCTCGCCGACGTGATGACCGGAGCGCTGTACCGAGTGGACTTGGAAGGCAACGGCTTCGAGAAAGTTGCCGATGGCCTCGGCGCTCCCGACGGCATCGTGGAAGACGCCGCTGGAAACCTGTTCGTGAGCGATGTGCGCGGCGGCAAAGTGTATCGCGTGAGGCCGGGCAATCCCGAGCCAGAGTTAGTGTTGGAAGGACTCAAATCCGCGGCCGACATTTGTGCCGGATACGACGGCAAGTCGATCCTCATTCCCGATATGCAGGGCGGCAGCATTGTGGCGCTGACGGTCGCTCCCTCCCGTGCCGTCGCGCCGGCGTTCCGCGATCTCAAGAATCCCGAATCGATCGTACAAGGCGCCGACGGCGCCTTCTATGTTACCGCGATTGGCGAATTCAATGGCGACGGTGACGGCCTGATCATGGCCTACCCTGCCGGCAAACCTCCCGTGATGCTGGCCCAAGGGCTCGACGACCCCAAAGGCATTTGTCTGCTCGGCAAAGATCTGGTGGTCACCGATAAGCGGCAAGTGGTGAAGGTCGACCTGAAGGGAAATAAAACGGTGCTCGCCGCCGCGGAGGCATTCCCCGAACCGCCCTTGTTCTTGAACGACATCGCGGCAGATACGAAGGGAAATCTATATGTTTCAGACTCCGGCGATCTGAAAGGCAATGGCGGCGCTGTCTATAAAATTTCGCCCGATGGAAAAGTATCCACCATCATCAATTCCAAGAGTCCCTTGCCCGTGAAAGGCCCCAACGGCGTGCTGCCCGACGGCCAAGGCAAACTGTGGGTCGTGGATTTCTTTTCTGGTGATTTACTGCTGGTCGATCTGGCCGACAACAGCGCTCGGAAGATTGCCGACGGCTTCCCCGGCGGCGATGGCCTGGTGCTCGACAACGAAGGCAACCTGTACATCAGCCAATGGAGCACCGGGCAAGTTTCGGTGCTGTCGCCTGGCGCGAGCGAAGCCAAACTGATTGCCAACCAATTTGTATCAGCGGCCGATATGTGCCTGGACGAACGGCAAGGCTACTTGATGGTTCCGGACATGAAGGCGGGAACCATTACCAAGCTGCCGCTGCCCTCCAAGGCTCCCGCGGTCGCGAACGAAAGCCCGCTCGAAGTCCGCATCGAGCAAGTCTTTCCTGAGCTGGTGGTGGACCGGCCGATAGTGCTGACCCATGCGGGCGACGGATCCAATCGCATTTTCGTGGCTGGGCAAAACGGCGAAGTGTTTGTGTTGCCCAGCGACTCCAGCGAAGGCGAGGCCACGCGGTTCCTCGATTGGCGAGCCAAAACCGCCCCATACAAAAAGAACAACGAAGAAGGTTTCTTGGGCATGGCGTTTCATCCCAAGTTCAAACAGAACGGCGAGCTCTTCATTTACTACACGGCCGTGGACATGCCGCGCCGCTCGGTGATTTCGCGAATCAAGGTCGATCCCAAGTCGCCGAATCAGGCCGATCCGGCGTCGGAAGTGATTGTGCTGGAAATTCACCAGCCCTACGGCAATCACAATGGCGGGACCATCGCCTTCGGTCCCGACGGCTACCTGTACATTGGCATGGGCGACGGTGGCAGTGGTGGCGATCCTCACGGCAATGGCCAGAAAATGGATACGTTGCTTGGCAAGATTCTCCGCATCGACGTCGACAACCAGGCCAACGGCAAGAACTACGCCATTCCCAGCGACAACCCTTTTGCCAACCAGGACGGTGCGCGCGGCGAGATTTGGGCGCTGGGCATTCGCAATATTTGGCGGCTGTCGTTCGACCGAGAGACGGGCGATTGTTGGGCGGGCGAGGTTGGCCAGAACATTTGGGAAGAGGTCAACCTGATCGTGCGCGGCGGCAATTACGGTTGGAATCCGCGGGAATCGATGCACCGCTTTACCGCCCAAGGCTCCGCCCCCAAGCCCGAGTTCATTGAGCCGGTATGGGAATACCATCATGATCTCGGCAAGTCGATTACCGGCGGCAACGTATACCGCGGCAAGCGGACGCCGGAACTATTGGGCCAGTATCTCTATGCCGACTACGTGACCGGCCGTATCTGGGCGCTGGAGTACGATCTGCCGGCCAAACGCGCGCTGGGCAATCGGCCGATCTTCGGCAACGTGGCGCCGGTAATGTCGTTTGGCGAAGACCAGAACGGCGAAGTGTACTTCCTCACGTTCAACGGCGGCGTGTTCCGCTTCGCCTCCATTCCCGCGGCCATCGGCCTCTCGGAATGAAAGCGATTCTTGCCATCACCAGAGAACAGCCAGTCGCCGACCACACGGGGCTAGGTGTGAGAGTTACTCTTCGGCACGAAGGTGTCGGGCTCGCACGATGATGGCATTGCCACTCACGCGCCGCACAAAGACTTCATATGCGTGGCCGGGAAACTGGCGGCCGGAGTGAGTCAGATGATCGATTCCGTCGATGCCATAAGTTCGGATCGCATCAATGGCGTATTCGGTCGGCATCCAGAACTCCGTTCCCACGCGCCCGCCGTCGGTGCGCCACGGCAAGCCGTCGCCTTCATCATAATCCGGGCCATGCAGCCAGGTACGTATGACTCGGCCGTCGTGGGGCCGCCCACAAACTCGAAACGCACTTCGCGGCCATGGAACGCATCATCGGACATCGTCAAACCCTTTTGGCTGCTTGACCATGGTCCGCTCGCTTAACCGAGCTTGATGGTGACGGTCTTGAGCTCGGTATAAAGTTCGATGGCCGCCGTACCGAATTCGCGGCCGGTGCCTGACTGCTTGTGGCCGCCAAAGGGCGTGGGGCCATCGATCACGTGATAGCAATTGACCCACACGGTGCCCGCCTTCACGTGCTTGGCAAACAGATGTGCCTTGTCGATGTTCTTGGTGAACACGCCGGAAGCCAGGCCATAGAAAGTATTGTTCGCCCGTGCAATCATTTCATCGATGTCGCTGAACGGCAGCACGCTGACGACCGGCCCAAAGATTTCGTCCCGGGCGATCGACATTTCATCTTTCACGTTGTCGAAGATCGTCGGCGCCACGAAGAACCCCCGGTCGCCGACGCGTGCCCCGCCCGCCACCAGCTTGGCCCCTTGCTGCTCCCCCAATTCGACATAGCCCATGATTTTGTCGAACTGTTCTTGTGAAACCTGGGGTCCTTGCTGCGTTTCAGGATCGAGCTGATCGCCAACCCGGCGGGCGATGGCCTTTTCCGCCAAGCGGCCGACAAACTCGTCGTGGATTTTCTTTTCCACGAACAGGCGACTGCCGGCCGTGCAGCATTGGCCGCCGTTGAAGTAGATGGCGTGGAAAGCGCCGTCCACCGCTTGATCGAGATCACAATCGGCGAAGATGACGTTCGGGCTTTTGCCGCCCAGTTCAAAGCTGGTGCGCTTCATGGTGTCGGCGGTGGCCTTCTGAATGATCTTGGCCGTATCCACGTGTCCGGTGAAGGCGATCTTGTTCACGTCGGGATGCACGCACAGGGCAGCCCCGGCCGTTTCGCCATAGCCATTCACGAAGTTGACCACGCCGGGCGGAAAGCCGGCTTCCATCGCAAGCTCGCCGACGCGGAGCGCCGTCAGCGGAGTTTGCTCGGCCGGCTTCACAACCACGGTGTTGCCGGCGAACAGCGTTTGAGCCAGTTTGCCGCACAGAATAAAGACCGGGAAGTTCCAGGGGATGATCTGCCCGACCACGCCGACCGGCTGCCGGAGCGTGTAGGAAAGAAACGGGCCGCGAACCGGCAGCGTGCGTCCTTCGATCTTGTCGGCCATGCCGGCAAAGTAGCGGAGAAAGTTGGCCGCCCCTTGCATGTCGCCGCGCGAGTCGGTAATCGTCTTGCCGCAGTTGAGCGACTCCAGCGCCGCCAGCTCTTCGGCGTTTTGTTCAATCAGGTCGGCAAACCGATACATGATCTGCCCACGATCGGCGGCGTCCATGCTTCCCCAGGGGCCTTTGTCGAGCGCGCGCCGCGCGGCCTTCACGGCCTTGTCAATGTCGGCGGCGGTCCCGGCCGCGACCGTGGCAATCGTTTCGCCCGTGGCTGGATTCAGCGCATCGATCGTGCCGCCTTCCACGGCGTCCACCCATTGATTGTCGATGAGCAGCTTGGTCAAGCGAACTTTCGGAGTCGCGGGACGCGGCAGGCTTGCGGTAGCCATCTTCATTTCCTTTTCAGCAATCGATCGTTGGGAGTGCAAAGCTTCGCGAGACGCCTGCCCGGAAATCATGTCGATATGGAATACTTTCACGCACTGCCCGCGCGTGAAAGCTACTCGGTCAGCTTGATAAACGCCACGGCGTTATTGGGATTCATTGGAATGATGAGTTGATGCTGTTTGGAGTCGTAACCCATCGAGGCGGCGCTCGGAATGCCGGCGGCAATGATCGTGGCTTTTTGGCCAGGCTTGATCCGCGAAACGCTGCCAAACCGCACGCTGCTCACGTACTTGGTGCCATCGGACAGAATCACAATACCGTCGTTGCCTCCCTCGGCGGCGTGTTCGGTTTTCACCAGTTTTCCGCTGAGGTCGAATGTTAGCACCGCGTTGTCGCCCACGTTGACCACCACCACGTTTCCATCGGGATCAATCGCCACGCCGTTGGGCAAGGCGAGCGGCTTGCCTTCCACAAAGGTGGAGACTTCGCCCGAGGGAGTGATCTTGTACACGCATTCGGGCGGACGCGTATTGGAAACGAAGATGGCGCCATCTTTCGTCACGGCAATTCCGTTGAGAAACGTCGAGCCAGGAACCTGGAACGCCTTGCCCGGTTGCCCCGTCGCCAGGTCGAAGGTTCGCACCGTATCGATGTCGGCGGTGTACAGCGTGCCGCCCTCGATGCAACTGCCAAGTGGGTGGTTGAGCGTCAAGCCGTCGCGCGTGGCGCCAATCCACTTGGCCGTATGCACCGTGCCGTCAGGATTGAGCAGCGAAACGTAGCCGTCGTTGGGTTCCTGGTTCTGGAGAACGCCCGCGTTCATCACCACAATCAGGTTCCGCGTGGGGTCGTAAGTCACGCTTTCGGCGAAGCGAAAGCTGCCGTAAACCTTCACATTCGGCGTGAGCGGAACGAATTCGCCGGCCTCGTTCACGGCCCCCAGCGGCTTGCCCGCTTCAAATTGCTTGGCCTGGGCCTTGACCGCGGAGTCTTGAGCGATGGCCGCGTGGCAAAGGGCGAACGTGGCAGCGACCGGTAGCAGATACTTTTTCATGGGCGTTCGTCTTGCTGTTGTTGGGGTTGTGTTTGTTGGCGGCATGCGCAAGGAGGCAGCGCTATGTCATTCTTTACATAACGTATCATGGTCGGAGGTCGCGCTGGACTTGTCAAGCAATTGGCTTGGGCTTGGCGAGGAGTGAATTCGGTGCCGGAAAGAGCTAACCGAACATGCTCCGGCTTTGCCGAGCAGGGCCAGTTTCCAAGTCAAGGCTCGCGATGCACAAGTTGACCCCAGCGGTCGAATACCCCCCGGCCAATTCGCCGTAATGCTCCGAAATGCGCCGCTGCCTCGCTTGCAATGTGCTCCCCCGAAAGCCCCCCGCCGCGCAGTTCGTCGGCAAACTGCGAGATCATGTCGCGCAGCAACGTCTCCGTGGTTTCGATGTGGAACAAGGTTCCATAAGCATGGTTGCCATATCGGAAGGCCTGGTGAGGCGTGAGCGCCGAACGCGCCAGCAACTGGGCCCCTCGCGGCAGGTCAAACACGTCGCCGTGCCAGTGGCAGGCGGTAAATGTTCGCGGCGCATCGCGCCAAATGGCATCGCTGGCCGCTTCGGCTTCCATTTGGATCTCGTGCCAGCCGATTTCCTTTTGCTCCCCTGGCTGAACTCTCGCGCCCAAAACATGGGCCAATAGTTGACTCCCCAGGCAGATGCCGAGAATTGGAATGGACGCCTCCACCGCCAGCTCGATGAGCCGCATTTCATCGAGCAAGTAGGGATAGCGATCGACTTCGTACACGCCCATGGGTCCGCCCAGCACGATCAGGCCAGGGATGCCATCCAGGCTGCCTGGAACCGTCTCGCCAAGAAATGGGCGGACATACTGAAAGGCCAACTGGGCGTCGACGAGCGAAGCCTCGATCGAGCCCAGCGTTTCCACGGCCACGTGCTGCAGCACCACAACGCGCTTCATCGTACGATTTCCCTGGGCAACAACCGCCGGTGGCGTCCTTCTTAATCCAGAGCGCGGCGCGGCGCTCACAAATGAATCCGCCCGCTATCCGAGTTTAATCGTCACGGTCTTCAGTTCCGTGTGGTGTTCGAGCGCCGCGTGCCCCCGTTCGCGGCCAGGCCCCGACATCTTGAACCTGCCGAACGGCCTCGAGGGCCCCGCCTTCAATGGCATCCCCCCAGTCATTCTCGATGAACAACCGCGTTTGTCGAACTTGCGGCGGCAGAGCGCGTTCAATCGTTTGCGTCACCGAAAAAGTCCTCCGAAATCGTGCCAGGAGCTGTTAAAACAAGCACCCATATGCATAACGGGTTATAACGCTCCAGCGGACTTGGGGAAACCGGTCGCACCCGCGAAGCGCGCGGCCCGCGAACAGTTACGAACCGCGGGAACGGGAAGTAGCGGCCGTTACAAGTGCATTTCGGGTGAACCGCGCAACACGCGAACGGGAAGGCGCTGAAGACAATGGAAACGACCGAGAAGCCTGCCTTGGACCAACGCCCAAGCCTCTGGGTGGAAATGCGAACGCACGAAGACTGGTGGGCCGTGTGGGCGGGGTTGTTTTTGCTGCTGGTTGCCTTTGCCTCGGTTGGGTGGAACTTGCCAGGCGACTTTGCGAAACAAGTCGCGGCGGACGAACCCGTGAAGATCAGCAGTGGGTTGAAACCCTGGCTGTCGCTGCCGGGCTCGTGGACGGAGAATCCGGTTGAGGCCTTTTATAAACCGGCGACGGAAAAAGCGCCGGCGTTTCAAGCCGGACCAGGCATTGCAGGCGCGTTTATCTTGTTGGCGGTTGTGTTTGCCATTGCCGCCGCGGTTCGCGGCCGCTCGATGGTGCGATTCGTTGCCGCCTTTCTCGTTGTCTTTCTGCTCGCGACGGTGTCGTTTGTCATGGCGGGACAGAGCGTCATCAACGCCTACAACCTGGAATACGTGTTATGGGCGCTGGTCGTGGGGTTGCTGATTTCGAACACGATCGGCCTGCCCAACTTCCTGCGTCCCGCCGTCCAAACCGAGTTCTATATCAAGACCGGGCTGGTGATCATGGGGGCCGAAGTTCTCTTGAATCGGTTGCTTGCCCTGGGAGTTCCCGGCATTTTCGTGGCCTGGGTCGTTACGCCGATCGTGCTGGTATCCACGTACATTTTTGGCCAGCGGGTGCTCAAGATTCCATCGCGGTCGCTGAACATGGTGATTTCGGCCGACATGTCGGTTTGCGGTGTTTCGGCGGCCATTGCCACCGCGGCCGCCTGCCGAGCCAAGAAAGAGGAACTGTCGCTGGCCATCGGCCTTTCGCTCACGTTCACGGTGATCATGATGGCCGTGATGCCCGCGGCGATCAAAGCCCTGGGCATGAGCGCGACCTTGGGTGGCGCCTGGATCGGCGGCACGATCGACTCGACCGGCGCGGTGGCGGCCGCGGGCGCGGCGCTGGGCGATCGAGGTCTTGAGGTCGCCGCCACGGTGAAGATGATCCAGAACATTCTCATCGGCGTGATCGCCTTCGGCGTCGCGGTTTACTGGGTGGCCCGAGTCGAATCCGATTCGTCGAGCCGTCGTCCGAGCGCGATGGAAATCTGGTATCGGTTTCCGAAGTTCGTGCTGGGTTTTGTGCTGGTTTCGATCGTTTGCACGCTGTATTACGAATCGTCGGCGGAGTCCGCGTATATTGTCGACGCGGCGATTGGCGGCGTGACGAAGACCGTGCGAGGCTGGCTGTTCTGCTGCGCGTTTGTCTCCATTGGCTTGGAGACCAACATTCGCCAGTTCGCTCCGTATTTGCGCGGCGGTAAGCCGCTGATGTTGTATCTCTGCGGACAAGCATTGAATCTAGTGCTGACGCTCGCGATGGCCTGGCTCATGTTCGAGGTGCTGTTCCGCGACCTGGTCAATCAAGCGGGCCCTTGATGAAGGCGACATTCAATGACGAGCCGCGGAATCTTGGCAGCCGGCGACGAGAAGACGCGCGGCCGCATTCGTTTTCTGCTCGCGCTCTCGCTGATCGCGGCCGTTTGGCTGCTCGCGCTTCCCTGGCTGGCGTCGGTTGACAGCGTTCACAAGCATTTGCAGTTCTTGGAAGCGCGGAGAATCAATCCCGGCGCGATGTACTATACCGAGCTCGAAGCGATGACGCCCATCCTGCAGCGCCTGCACGGCCAGCCTACCGGCGCCGAAGCCCCGCGAAATCGCGATGCCTCATCCATGCCACGATCGCCGCGAACTGGCGACTGAGACTGCATGGCAATCCAACGAAGTGTCGTGCCCGCCGAAGCCGGGAAATGGACTCGCCCCGACGTCCTGTCGCGCGGCGTTTACGGTCAAGATGCAATCGACTTCGGCCACGTCGTGCGGCGTATTTCGGCAAGTTCTTCAGCGGCCATGACTCGATGACCTCGCCAGCCAAAGCATCCATGCCTTGCCAATCGCGCCGAGTAACCGCTGCCGCCGCGGCGTGGGCGTAATCTCTCACGCCGAAAGCTCGAACTCCACCTCGGACTTGGGCAAGCAGCGTTTCAGCAAAGTGACTTCGTTGCCCTGCTCGTTGAAGCGAACTTCGTCCATCACAAACCGCATCAACACAATCCCGCGACCGCTGGGCCGATCGAGATTGGCCGGGTCTTCGGGGTCGGGCAGCAAGCCGGGATCGAACCCCGGCCCTTCGTCCGCGATCCGGAACTCGGCTTCATCCCGCGAAAAGCGGGCAAACACGCGCACCTGCCGCTGCTGGTAGGGATCTTGCCGGGCTCGTGTTTGCACCAGGAGTTGATAGCTCTCCAGGCTGTCGCGGCGGAGCTCGGAGCTGACTTCGAGATTGCCGTGGTGAATGGCGTTGATCAGGGCTTCTTCGAGCGCCACGCCAATCCGCATGCGATCCGCCTCGTCGACCAGGTTGGTCATGCTCAGGTTGCTTTGAAGATAGCCCACCAGCGAGGGGATCAGGCGTGTATCGTTGCGCAGCAAGAACTCGCATTCGCTGCGCACCATGTGCTGCATCAAGCGTTCGTGCAGGCTCCACTGTTCCTTGAGGGCCAGAATGCGCTCCACCGTGGGCAACAATTCGGCCGCCAGCGAACGCTTGGGCACATAGCTCGCGGCCCCCTGCGAGAGCGCGCTCGACGCCAGTTCTTCGTTCCCCTGCGACGTCATCAAGATCACGGGAATGCGGCGGCGCGACGCTCGAATTTTTGCCACCAATTCCAGGCCGTTCAATCGCGGCATGATCATGTCGGTGAGAACCAGGTCGGGCGGATGGTGCTCGATCTGCTCCAGGGCCTCCACGCCGTCGCTGGCAAAGACGAGATCCAAGCGGTCGCTTTTACTAAGCAGCCCGGCCACCAAACGTCGATCCATCACCGAATCGTCGACCACAAGAATATTTGGCATCTGCTGGCTCCCCTCGCGTACCCCAAAAGCAGGCAGTTGCGCGGTCGCGCGACTTAAATGGAGTCGCACCCCTGCGCCCTTAGAATAACACGGCGACCCGCCCTAGAAAGGGCGAGCCGTTCGTATTCACGGGCCATCGCCAGGAGCGGAGCTCGCGACGGCTTCGCCGCCGTGTTGACCCCAGGGGTTCCTTGACCCGATTTCTAGCTACCCTAGAATCGGTGGGCAGGCGTAGAGACTGGATCGACTGCCGGGCGGCCCTCCGCTGCCCGACGCGCCCCTCCTGTTTTTCCCCGAGGTTGAACCGTTCGTGCAGGTTTTTGTGAATGGCGAAGCTTGCGAGCTCGCGGCTGCCGCCACCGTGGCCCAATTGCTGGACCAATTGCAGATCGCTCCGCGGCACGTGGCGGTGGAAGTGAACCGTGAGTTGGTGCCCCGCCGATTGCATTCCCAGCATGCCCTGGCCGAAGGCGATCAACTGGAAGTGGTCACGCTGGTCGGCGGAGGATAGTTGCCGGGCCAGCCGCTAGTTTTTGAATTGCTCACGTTCGTTGCTTATCTGCCTACCCTCTCCGCCCCCCCAGCGGAGACGTGGGCGCCATCCGATCTCCCATTGCGGTTTACCCGCGTTAAGTACTCTCCGATGCCCAGCAGCAACACCAGCCCCGTTTCCAGTTCCGGCCCTTCAGAAGCCGGCGCCGCCGCCGATTCCTTTCAACTGGGCAGCCATCGCCTGGCCAGCCGCCTGATCGTGGGCACCGGCAAGTACGCCAACTATGGGCTGATGTCGGAATGCCTCGATGCCTCGGGCACCGATTGCATTACGGTGGCCGTGCGCCGCGAGCGCCTGTTCGATGCCGCCGGTCAGAATATTCTCGACTTCATCGATACCCGGCGGTACATCCTGCTGCCCAACACGGCCGGCTGCTTCACCGCCGAAGACGCGATTCGCGTGGCCCGACTGGGTCGCGAAATTCTCGAAGGCCTGGAAAACCCCGGCGCCGATTGGGTCAAGCTCGAAGTGCTGGGCGATACCAAGACCTTGCTGCCCGACCCCATCGCCACCCTGGCCGCGACCGAAAAATTGGTAGCCGAGGGCTTTCAGGTGCTGTGCTACACCTCCGACGACCCGGTGGCCGCGCGGCGCCTGAAAGAAGCCGGCGCTACCAGCGTGATGCCGGCCGGTAGCCCCATCGGTTCGGGCCAAGGCATTCTGAACCCCTACAACATTCGCCTCTGCCTGGAATACCTCAAAGACGGCGATCCGACTTACCCGGTGATTGTGGATGCCGGAGTCGGCACGGCCAGCGACGTGACGGCGGCCATGGAGTTGGGCGTGGATGGCGTGCTGCTCAACACGGGCATTGCCCACGCCAAAGACGCGCTGCTGATGGCCAAAGCCATGCGGTGGGGTATGGAAGCCGGCCGCGCCGCCTACCTGGCCGGCCGCATCCCCAAAAAGCTCTATGCCACGGCCTCGAGCCCCATCGAGGGCAACATCGCCTGGCATCCGGAAGGCGAATGAAGAGCCGATGTGCCCCACCCGTGAATCCGCGCCGCCCCAACAACAACCGCCAGCCTTCAAACACAGCCCAACCGCCAACGCACTCTTGGCCGAGGGCGGCCAAGCCAGTGCGCCTGTGACGGCGTTTGATCGGAAGGGTGCAAGTCCCTTCCAGGTCGATGTTCC
>CAYUMU010000011.1:0-103840 GCA_964445985.1 uncultured Pirellulales bacterium
TTCGAGCGGATCGATCCTGAATGGTCCGCGACCTCAACCGCATATTGAAAATTGCAAATTCCATCGGGGCAAACTCTTACGTCTTTCAATTTGCAATTGGCAATGGTTAATTTGCAATTTGCAATCCAATGCGGCGTGTAGACCATGTGCATTGGATTTGCCGGGGAGGGTTGAGCGCAAGTGACGATCAACGCGCAACGACTTCGACGCGGCCCAATTTCTCCAACTCGCCGCAAATGACGACGTTTTTATCAGGCCAGGCCGAGGGGGTGGCCTCCTGGCCGGTGGGCTCCCGTTGGTCAAAACCTGGCCCGGCCGCGCTGGTTATCGATAGCGGGCGCGGACCCAGCGGCTAGAATAGGCGGGGGAAAGCGGCGACGGCCGACCGCTCCATCCTTTGAGAGAACGCAACGGAGAAAGTATCGAGCGTGGCGTTGCTGGTTGACTATGCACCGTGGTTGCTAGCCATGCTGCTGTTGCTAGGGGGATCGGCTTTTTTTTCGGCCAGCGAGGCGGCGTTGTTCTATCTCAACCGCCGCGATCGCAGCGCGTTTGCCAACGGCAACCCGGCCCAACAAATGGCGGCGCAGCTCCTGCTAAAGCCCGACCGTTTGCTCACGGCGGTGCTGTTCTGGAACCTGATAATCAACGTGGCCTATTTCACGTTGGCTTCGATCGTGAGCACCCGCTTGCAAAGCCAGGGCCGGCTGCCCGAGGCGGGTTGGCTTACGCTGACTTCGTTGTTGGCGCTGATTCTGCTGGGAGAAATGTTCCCCAAAAACATTGCCGTGCTGCAAACGCGGCTGTTTTCGGCCATGCTTGCCATTCCGGTTGCCGTGGCCGTGCGATTGGTGGACCCCCTGGCGCCGGCGCTGCGGTTTGTCACGTTGTTGTCGCGGCGCTTGCTGTTTCCGCGGTTTCAGCCCGAGCCGTACCTGGCGCTTGGCGATTTGGAGCGAGCGGTCACGCTTTCGACAACCGATGCCTCGCTGCTGCGGCAAGAAGAAGCCGTGCTCCAAAACATCCTCTCGCTCTCGGAACTGCGGGTCGATGAGTTGATGACGCCTCGCACGCAAACGCGGACCTTCCGCCCGCCGGTCAGCTTGCCGCATTTGGAAGGCCAGATTCCCTTCGGCGGATACCTGTTCATCTCGGAGCCCGACAGCGACGAGGTGGCGTTGGCCGTGCCGCTGAAACACCTGGCGTTTGTGCCCGACGATCACTTGGAACGCTACGCCGAAGAGGTGGTGTACGTGCCGTGGTGCACCACCGTGGCCGTGGCCCTGGAAGAAATGCTGCGCCGCGATCGCCGCGTGAGCGTGGTGGTGAATGAGTTCGGCGAAACCATCGGGGTGCTGACCTACGATGACATCATCGACACGGTCTTTGCCGAAGACGCCAGCCGCGGACTGCGATTGCTCAAGCAGAACCCGATCGAGGAGCTGGAGCCGGGTGTTTTTCGCGTGCTGGGCATCACGAGTCTCCGCCGTTTGCATCGCTACTTTCAGCTCTCGCGCAACGATACCAGCAGCAATACCGTCGCTGGCCTGGTGCAAGAGTTGGTGCAGCGCCTGCCGCGGATGGGCGACGAATGCGACTGGAACGGCTTCCATCTCAGGGTAACCGAAGTGCTGTCGCGAGGGCTGATCGTGGTGGAGTTTCGTCGCCAGGCGCCGGCCGAGGAGCCTGACCTATGATCGCGGCTTTGCTGCTCTGCGCGGTGGGCCTGTTCTTCAGCGCTTTCTTCAGCGGATCGGAGACCGGATTCTACCGCGTGACGCGCGTGCGGTTGCGGCTCGACGCCATGGAGGGCGACCTGATCGCGCGCGGCCTGTGGTGGCTGGTGAATCGGCCGGCCCTGTTCGTCGGCACCACGCTGGTGGGCAACAACCTGGCTAACTATCTGGTGTCGCTGGCGATTGTCATCGGGACCCAGACCCTATCGTTGGGCGGCCAGGTGACCGAAATTCTGGCGCCGATCGTGCTGGCCCCGGTGCTGTTCGTGTATGGCGAGTTGCTTCCCAAACAGTTGTTCTTTCAATCGCCTTATAGCTTGCTCCGCAAAGGGGGGCCGCTATTTCTCATTTGCGCTGTGTTGTTTTCGCCCCTGAGCCTGTTGCTGTTTGGCTTTGGCAAGTTGCTGGAACTGCTGGCGGGGCAATCGCACCCCCAGCTCAAGCTAGGGCTCGCCCGCCGCGAATTGCAAACGGTGCTGGAAGAAGCCCACGAGGCCGGCATTTTGCGGCCGGCTCAGCGCGAGTTGGCCCAAGGGCTGTTCTTTGCCGCCAACGAGCCGGTCGGGCAATTTGCCGTGCCGGCCAATCGGATTGCCCGCGTGCGGCTCGGCACCGACAAGCAAGAAGTGCTGCGACTTGCCCGCCGCCACGGCGTTTCGGCCTTGCCAGTGGAAGAACCGCTGGGCCGGCGGAAGTTGATCGGATACGTGCGGGTGATCGAACTGCGGTTGGATCCGCGGAACGAAGTGCTAGCGGTGCATCCGTTGCTCGAATTGAATCATCGCGAATCGCATATCTCGGCGCTGTTCCGCCTGAGGGCCGCAGGCGAACCGATGGCTCGCGTGGTCAACGATCGCGGAGAGACCGTCGGCATTGTCACCGATCGCAAGCTGGGCGAACCACTGCTCCGCGGCGGCCGGTAGGGTAACGCACCCCGTGCGTACCTTTCGGATGGAACATCACCAAACCGCCGCGGCTGCGCACGCTCCTTCCCAGAAAAAGGGGCGTCGTCAAACGAACGGCAGCGCGGGTGGTATGCACGGGGTGCATACCCTACCGCCGCTGGCCGGAAAATCCGCCCCCATTTTCCCGGCGATTCCGCTATAGAGCCTTTCGTGGCATCCTGTTAGAATCCCGCCCCGCCGCACGGTCGCGGCTCGCCAATCACTTCCATGTCGGAGAGGATGCCGATGTTCCGACTCTCGCGTAGGCTGACCGCCGCCGCCTGTTGCCTGATCGCTGGGCTCATTACCTTCCCGGCAAGCGCTCAATTTGGGCCTGCTCCAGGCAATCAAGGAAATCCCCAGCCTGCCTACGGACCCGCGGCGCCCCGCCCAGGGCAGTACCCCACCACGCAACCACAACCTGGCATGCATCCAGGCGGCCAACCGCAATACCCCACGACTCAACCGCAGCAACGCGATCCGGCGCAGCAGATTCCCGGCCCCAAGCAGCAAGTGCCGCTGCCCCCCCGAGCCCAAGCGCCGTTCCAGTTAACCCAGGCGGAGTTCGACACGCTCTGGGCAGCGCTCCAGGCGTGGCAAAAGGAAAGCGACAATGTTCAACGCATGCGTTGCGACTTGATGCTCTGGGAATACGACGACGTCTTCAAAGTGAAGACCCAGCGCGGCGGCGAAATGCAGTACGCCAAGCCCGACAAGGGCCTGTATCGCATGAAAGACACCGAGGGCAAACAGTACGTGGAGCATTGGCTGTGCGATGGCAAGTCCATCTTTGAGTACAAGTACGACCAACAAAAGCTGATCGAACGCACGCTGCCGCCCGAACTGCAAGGCAACGGCATCTCCAACGGCCCCATGCCATTCTTGTTCGGCGCCAACGCGGACCAGATGCTCAAGCGTTATTTTCTGCGGGTCGTCACTCCGGAAAACGTGGCCAACACGCAGCTCTGGATCGAGGCCTACCCTCGCTTTCAGCAAGACGCCGCGAACTTTCGCAGGGCCACGGTGATTCTGCTCAAAGGCAGCATGCAAATCAGCGCCATCGAACTGCTCTCCCCCAACGGCAAGAGCAAAACCGTTCACCAATTCAACAATGTGGTGATCAACGATCGATTCAATTTCATTCGCGGTTCCGACTTTGAAGGCGATTTGCCTCGCGGTTGGACCCGGATTGTCAATCCTGACGGCACCCCGGGCGCTCCACCCAACGGCGGCGTTCCCACGGCCCAGCGGATCGAAGCCCCGGGCGCCCTGCCGCCGCGTTAATCCAGCACGGCCAGCCAGCAAAGCCAGCCATGGGCCGTCGTCCAGCTTCCGCCGAGAGCGTACTCATCAGCAGGCAGCCGCGACGAGCCCGAGCCGTCCTTCGCGAAACGACGTGAAAGCGAAAGGCGTGGCGGAATTGACACGGCAACGCGGATTCTTCGGCGAGGACACCCCCCGGCCACGAAGCGGGAATGCGCAAATTGCGGGCGTCCCGTTGCTCGTCACCATCCTCCCCACCCCGACCATCGCGCGGATCGATCTGGGCCAGCAGGTTTTCGCAGTCGCTAAATCCAGCCACGATTTGCAGCGCTGGGCGGGTAGCCGCTATATTGACGGCCAGTTGGCACCCATGGCGGGCGCGATTCCTGCAAAGGAGAGCGAGAGTCCCCCGCCCACCCTCTGGTAGCGCGGAAGCAATCGAATTCCTGGCGGCTTCCGCCCCTTTGGCGCCCTGTATGCTCCCGTCCCGCTTGTCCGGGCCACCGTATTCTATTTGCGCAGCGAAGCGCCAAAAACCAAACCATGAAGCTGCGACTGGGTGTTGTCGGAACCGGAGAAGCTTGGGAAAAGCGCTATCGACCTGCCCTCAGGGCTTTGGGCGACCGGTTTGAACTGCGTGCGGTTTGCGAGCCGGTGGCCTTGCGGGCCACGCAGGTGGCGCGCGAATTCAACGCGGCCGCCGTCGATGGATTTCGCACTCTGGCCCGGCGTGAAGATGTCGACGCCGTGCTGGTCCTCTCCCGGCATTGGTTTGGCTGTTTGCCGATCTTAGCCGCCTGCGATGCCGGCAAGGCCATTTACTGTTGCGATGGCCTGGCGCCCGACTTGCTAGGGGCAGGGCAACTCAAACAGCGGATCGAGTCGGCCGGCGTGGCATTCATGGCCGAGTTTCCCCGGCGTCATGCTCCCGCCACGCTGCGGCTCAAAGAATTGATCGCCACGCGTCTGGGCGCTCCCCGGCTGCTGTTTGCCCACCTTCGCAAGCCAGTCAATCCACCCACGCGGAATGGTCGCACGCTGCCGGTCGGCGTTGCCCAAGATCTGGCGGAACTGGTCGACTGGTGCCGGTACGTGGTGGATCGCGATCCCACGTCCATCGTGGCTTCGTCGCACGACGCCCAGCCGGGCAACTTCGACGGCGATTATCACGCCTTTAGTTTGGAGTTCGCGCAAGAAGGCCAACCCAAGAACACGGCGTTGGCCCAAATCAGCTGCGGCAATTACCTGGCCAGCAGTTGGCCCGAGGCTATCAGTTTCCGGCCGCCGGCCGCCCTGCAGGTCGCCTGCGAGCATGGTATCGCCTTTGTGGACTTGCCCTCCACGGTGGTCTGGTTCGACAGTGCCGGCCGGCACATGGAATCGCTCGATAGCGAGCGGCCCGTGGGCGAAACCTTGCTGCTGGGGTTCTATCGGCAAGTAACCAGCCTGGTGCGCAATTCGTCGGGATTGGACGACGCCTATCGGGCTACCGCCGTGTTGTCGGCGGCGCGGGCCAGCATTTTGGAAGGCCGGCGGGTCCCTCTGGAATTCTGAAGGCTCGCGCCGTCGTCGTAATCGCGGACGCCCGACCCTCGGCCGCCCTGCTTCAACATGGCGCCTCAAGTCGGGCATCGCAAATCAAGCCCCCAAACAATTGAAGTGGATGCGTCCCCCAGCTACCAGCTACTAGCAACCAGCCCCCAATCCCCAGCCCCTAGCCACCAGCCCCCATGAACCAGGACCCCAAACGATTGAAGTGGATGTTGCTGCTGGAAGGCACGGTGATGATGATCGCCGGTGTTGTCATGGCACTGCTGCCGCTGCAATTTGTGAAAGCCGTTTCCATCCTGATCGGCATTGGCCTGTTGGTGCTCGGGGCGCTGGGCATCTTCCGCACGTTGCAATCTCGCTACGGCGGCGGCGTGCGACTGGCCCCCAGTTACGTGGGACCGATCCTGGCTTTTTTGGTGGGGTTGCTGCTGGTGTTCAATCCCCTTTCGCTCCCCAGGCTGGTGGTGCTCATTCTAGGAGTCTTCTTGCTGGTGCTGGGCGTGCTTCAGTTTTTGGCCGGCATGGTGTTTGGGCATAACGCCCGCTCCACCTCCATTAAGATCGCCGGGCTGATCAGCATCGTGCTGGGCATCGTGGTAATGCTCTACCCGGCCGCCGCCATTTGGTTGTTCGCCCTGTTCGTGGGCGCCAACCTGCTTTGCAACGGGGCCGTTACGTTTGTGGCTGGCTGGCGAATGCGGTCGAGCTACTCGCCGAGCGGTTCGTAGCGGGCAACTTCCCAGAGCTAAATTGCCGGTTCATGCTGGGCTGCCTGGAAAGCTGCGACGGCCTGGAAATCTGCGACGGACTGGAAAGTTGCGACGTCCTGAAAAGTTGCGACGTCCAGGCAAGTAGAGACGGACAGGAAAGTAGCGACAGGCAGGCAAGGTGAACCGTTTGCGTTCTCTCTGCCGTGCCCCGCGTAATTCTTGAGCCTTTTCGCCCGGCGAGGCCGAAATACTCCCTTAGAGGCAGGGAACTTTGCCTCGCAAGGCTAAGTAAGACCAAGGATGGAACTCGATCCCCAGGCAACGGGGGAGCGAGCGGTTAGCGCCCCGTTCTATCCTGAAAGGTCTCGGCAATGCCTCTTCCCTGGCTGCACACCCTGGTCGCCTCGCTGTTCTTCATGGTCTTGGCGATGGTGTCGAACATTGTGATTCGTCACCGCTAACCTGGCGGAAGGCGCGCTCGCCTCACCTGCCCACGGGTCGATGCTGCGCGCCAGCACTCGGCTTGGGTCCGCATTGGCATTCTCTCGCTTGGCTCCCCCACCGCTCCCAGCATGGCTGGCCTACCCACCCTGGTGGCAAGCCTACCGCCGCACCAGGCTCCACTGCTTTTGCAGCCGCTGAGAAGACACTTTGATGGAGGTGCCCAACTCTTGCGCAAACAAACTCACCCGATATTCCTCGAGCATCCAGCGAAATTGCACCAAGGCTTCGTCGTACACGCCCTGGGTTTCGTTCGTTTCTGCCTGACGATGGTAGGCCTCGACCCACGGGTAAAGCTCCTGCATCGCTGCCTGGTCGCGCGAGAGCCGCGCGTTGCGAAGCTTCTCCAGCCGGGCGACCACTCCCCGCGCAAACCGTGGTAAGTGCGGGAACCAGGCTTCGGGCGTATTCACCAGGAAGCCTTCTGCCAGCAACTCGCGCAGCTGCCGCTCCATGTCGGCGACCGCTTCGCGCCAGCCGGGCGCTTTGGCGTCGTCGAGCTCAGCCCTGGCAACGTGGTAGTACTCCAGCAGCGGCGTTACCACCTTCGCCACTTCGGCCGTGGCTAGCCCCAGGTTGCGTTTGGCCGCTTTCACCGCCGCGGCAAAGGCGTCGGCATTGCGGGGTAGCGGGCCTTCGCGGAACAAGGCCCGGTCGGCCAGAACTTCGGTCAGCTGGTTACGCAGGCTGGTCTTGTGCTTGAGCGTGGCGGCATAGATTTCCAGCGTTCCCAGGTGGGCGATCCGTCGCACTTGCGCTTCCGCCTCGTGGGCATTCGCCAGCAGAAACAGACGCCGCAAGCCAACTCGCGTTTGCTGAGCGGCGGCTGGAGCGCTATCCAGCAATCGTAGCGAAACCGTTTTGCCCTCGTCGAGCAACGCCGGATACGCAATCACGGCATACGCGCCGCGACGAACTTCCACCTGCGGAGGAAGTTCGTCAAACGTCCAGGCGGTGAGCCCTGCGATCGTCCATTCGGGGCTATGAACCTGGGCGCCGGCCGTGGTGACGTCGCCCAGTTCGCTGCGCAGGGTGCCCAGGTCGCGGGCCTGGGCCAGCGTTTGCCCCTCCTGATCGATCACCCGCACGTTCATCCGCAAATGATCAGGCAGCTTGTCGGTTTGAAAATCGGCGGGCGAAATCCGCGTGCCGCCCAGTTCGCTGAGCACGCTCGCCAGTTGTGGCAGAAAGGGGCCGGCGGCGAATTTCAATTTACGCACGGCCGCCACCGCCGTATCGGGGGCAGGCACCAACTGCCGCCGCTGCGGCTTGGGGAGCGAGCGAATCAGGGCCGTGACCTTTTCTTGCAACAGGCCGGGCACCAGCCAGGAAATCTGTTCCTGATCCAAGTGGTTCAGGCCCTCGCGGGGTACGGTCAGCGTGATGCCGTCGTCGGCCGCGCCGGGTCGAAAACAATAGTCGAGCGGCATGGTGAGCGGGCCGG
Organism: uncultured Pirellulales bacterium; assembly: GCA_964445985.1. Lineage (GTDB taxonomy): Bacteria > Planctomycetota > Planctomycetia > Pirellulales > S012-138 > CAYUMU01. The sequence goes on from CAYUMU010000011.1 coordinate 8,150, forward strand.
CGGCCAACTCATCGGGGAAGTCTTCCACGCCTAGCGGGGCTTCGTCTTCGCCAATCAGGTCGGCCTGGGTGATGTGCAGCCGCTGGGGGTCGCGGTAGCCTTCGCGTTTCCACCACTGCTGAAAAGTGCCCACGTCATACACTTCGGCCGGCAACCGCGCTTCGTAGAATTCGAACAGGGCGTGCTCATCGATCACCAGGTCGTGCCGGCGGCTCTTGGCGGCCAGTTGGGCAATCTCCTCGCCCACGGCCCGATTGTGACGAACAAACTCGGCTTGCAAGTCGCAGTCGCCTTCCACGAGGGCCTGCCGCAAGAATAGTTGCCGGGAGTGGGCCGGATCGATGTTGCCGTATCGCACCGGCCGCTTGAGCACCAGCGGCAAACCAAACAGCGACACCTTTTCAAAGGCCATCACCGTGCCGCGTTTCCGCGACCAATGCGGCTCACTATACGAGCGTTTCACCAGATGCAAGGCCGCCGGTTCAATCCATTCAGGCTCCACGCGGCCGATCGTGCGAAGATATCGCCGCGAGGTTTCCACCAGTTCGGCCGCCACAATCCAGAGCGGTCGCTTGGCGAACGGGCCCGCCCCCGGCCACAGGTGAAACCGCGTTCCGCCCGCCCCCACGTACTCGCGATTATCGCTCCGCAAGGCCACGCCTGAGAGCAAGCCGGGCAGCAGGGCCTGGTGGATGGCGTTGGAATCGTCGCGGCGATGGCCCGGCTTCAGACCGATCTCTTGCGCCAGCCGCATGAGCTGCAAATGCACGTCTTGCCACTCGCGAAGCCGGTTGAACGAAAGGAAGTTCTGTTGGCAAGCCCGACGAAGCTGGTTCCGCGACAGCGTTTCTTTCAGGTGCTGGTAGAAGTCCCACAGCTTGAGATAGCCCAGGTAATCGGAATCGGGATTGACGAAGGCGGCGTGCTTTTCGTCGGCGGCCTGCTGCTTCTCGACGGGCCGCTCGCGGGGGTCTTGGATTTCGAGGGCGGCGGCAATGATCAGCATTTCGTGCAGGCAACCTTGGGCGTCGGCGGCCAGGATCATGCGGCCCATGCGAGGATCGACCGGCAACCGGCTCAACTGCTTGCCCAGCGGCGTTAGCCGGCGGTCGTCGTCAATGGCGCTCAGTTCAAACAGGGTGCGATATCCGTCGCGAATGGCTTCCGGCTTGGGCGGCTCTAGGAAGGGAAAATCTTCGATATCGCCCAGGTTGAGCGCCAGGCACTGCAAGATGACGGCGGCCAGATTGGTGCGGCGGATTTCGGGCGTGGTGTATTGGTCGCGGCTAAGGTAGTCCTCTTCGCTGAACAGCCGGATGCAAATGCCCGGCCCAATGCGGCCGCAGCGGCCCTGGCGTTGATCGGCAGAAGCCTGCGAAACGGACTCGATCGGCAGCCGCTGCACTTTAGAACGCGGCGAGTAACGGCTGATGCGGGCGGTGCCGGTATCCACCACGTAACGAATGCCGGGCACCGTAAGCGACGACTCGGCCACATTGGTGGCCAGCACAATCCGCCGGTGCTGCTGGGGGTTGAAGACCTTATTTTGTTCGGCGGCCGAGAGGCGCGCGTACAGGGGAAGGATTTCGGTCTTGCCGCCCGAGCCGGGAATATTGTGCCCTCGCAGCACTTTGGCCACGTCGCGAATTTCGCGCTCGGTGGGCAAAAAGACCAGCATATCGCCCGGCCCTCGCCGCGCCAGCTCGTGAATGGCGTCGCCGATGGCGGTCACCGGGTCGGGTTCTTCGCCCGTCTCGGCGTCGGCTTCGAGCGGGCGGTAGTGTACTTCCACCGGGTAGGCGCGGCCAGAGACTTCTATCACCGGCGCCGGTCCAAGTTCGCTGGCAAAATGCTCGGCAAACCGGGCCGCATCGATGGTGGCCGACGTAATGATCACCCGCAGGTCGGGCCGCCGCGACAGCAGCCGCTTGAGATAGCCCAGCAGGAAGTCGATATTCAGCGACCGCTCGTGGGCTTCGTCGATGATCAGCGTATCGTACTGGTCCAAAAATCGGTCGTGCTGGGTTTCGGCGAGCAGCACGCCGTCGGTCATCAGCTTGATGTAGGTTTCGGGGCGCGTGGTATCGGCGAAGCGAATCTTGAAGCCCACATGCGTGCCGAGCTGGCAACCGAGCTCTTCCGCCAGCCGGGCCGCAATACTGCGGGCGGCAATCCGCCGGGGCTGGGTATGGCCGATGAAACCGTTGATGCCCCGGCCGAGCTCCAGGCAGATCTTCGGCAACTGCGTCGATTTGCCCGACCCGGTTTCGCCGCACACAATCACCACCGGATGGGCGGCAATGGCGGCGGCGATTTCTTCGCGCTTGGCCGCGATCGGCAACTCGGGGTCGTATGTAAGAGCCGGCACTTGGGCGGCGCGGCGTGCCCGCTGCTGTTGCGAGCGGCGCAATTGTTCCTCGAATTTTTGCTGATTGCGATCGGTCGGTTTGCCGGCCTCGGCCGCCTGGCGAATGGATTGCAACAAACGGCGCAGGCGGTGACGATCGGCCTGCATGGCCAGATCGATTTGGGATTCGCCGCTGTTCGACTTCGACATAGGAGAAAGACGGGACTGGGACCGCTGCTAGGTTTGGGAGGGGAGACGGCAAGAACCAACGCGCGCGGCGCCGGCCTATCGTCTGGAAGTATTTTCCCGGCCAAAGGTTCGGCCGTCCAGGGGAAGGAAATGCAATGCAGCCAGAGCGGGCCGATTGGGCGCGCCAACGTCATCAGCCTCCCCCTGTGAGGGGTTCCAAGTTGGCGTAAACCCCCTCAATCCCGCACGGCTTCCATCCTACCTTTCCTAGCTTTCCATTTTCTTCTTGGAATTAAAGCGGGTGGTGAGTAATCTAAGGTGTAAGTGTCCGTGCGCATTCGCGCCTGGGCTCCATTGCATTTGCACTCTGGGAACGAGAGAGCGCCCCCCGTCACATTAGGAGTTGGACCATGTTCATGCCGGTCAGCCGGTCCTCCCGTTGGCTGTTGCCCGCGGCCTTGTGCTTGATTCCTTCGCTGCTCATTGCCGCGGAACGGCGTAAGCCGACCTTCAAGAAGGGGGACTTCAACCCCGAGCATGCCTCGGTCGAAATGTTCGAAGGCATGAAGTCCGGGCAGATCGATGTCAAAATCATCATGCTCAGCTCGAAGGAGGCCAATGTTTTCATTGAAAACAAGACCAAGGCCCCGCTGAATGTGCAATTGCCCGAAGCCTTTACCGCCGTGCTGGCTCAAGGTGGCTTTGGCGCCGATCCGTTTGGCGGCCAAGGCGGCAACCAGCAGAACCAGTCGGCCGGCGGGGGCATGGGGAACATGGGAGGCGGCCAAGGTGGCGGCAACAACTTCTTCAATGTTCCGGCCGAGCGCGTGGGCGAGATGGAAGTTCCCTGCGTGTGCCTGGAGCACGGCAAGGACGAGCCGAATCCTCGCCTGGAGTACAAGATTCAACCTTTCGAAGCCTACAGCTCCGATAGCCGCCTGCGCGAAGTGCTCACGCTGCTTGGCCAGCGGAAAGTTTCGCAGCGCGTAGCGCAGGCTGCCAGTTGGCACCTGGCCAACAACATGAGCTGGCAAGAGCTGGCCTCCAAAGAAATTCGCCGGTTGAACGGTCAACGCTACTCGTACTTCAACCCACTCGAAATGCAAGGCGCCGTGAATTTGGTGCAGTACGCCACGGTTCAGGCCAAGCAGAAAGACAAGCCCACGGTGGAAGGCCAAAGCCTGGGCGATGCCGTGAGCCAGAACCCATAAGCGGGTGACCTTATTGCCAGGCAGCGCGAACTTAAATTTGCCTGCCGTGCAAACGCCGAAAAACTATTGGGTAAACAGCAGGGATTGCCGCGCTATTAAGCGTGGCAATCCCTGTTTTTGTTGAAGCGTGCTGTCCGTTGGCTACCGAAGACGTTCCCCCCGGAACCCCAACCCTGAGGCGAATGGCGATGCAACTCTCCGGCAAACGCGTGCTGGTAACCGGTGGAGGCCGCGCCATGGCCTTGGCTTTCGCGGCGGAAGGGGCCGCCGTTTGCGTGACGGCCCGGCGGGCCGATCAACTGGATGAAGTGGTGGATACTATCACCACCGCGGGCGGAGTGGCCATGCGTTCCGCTCGCGCTATTCCTGGCCACGCAACCGCCCGGCGGCCCCACGGGGCAGTCGTTTAGCCTGGCGCGGCGACCGATGGATTGATTCTGGCGGAGACTGCGCTGCTTACTTGCGGCGGCGGTCGCCCAGTTCGGGGTTGACCCAGGCTCGCAGGGGTTTGCCTTGCAGGCCGGCAATCAGGTTGTCGGCCGCGATCTCGGCCATGCCGCCGCGGCTGGAAACCGTGGCGCTGGCAATGTGCGGCGCGACCACGCAGTTGGGCAAGGTCAGCAGCGGGTTGTCGGGAGCGGGCGGCTCGGGATCGGTGACATCGAGCCCCGCAGCAAAAATCGTTCCGGCCTTGAGGGCGGCAACCAGGTCGGGCTCCACCACCAAGGGGCCGCGCGCCGTGTTGATCAGCACCGCCGTGGGCTTCATTTTTTGGAAGGTGGCGGCGTTGAACAGGCCGCGGGTGGAATCATCGAGATTGGCGTGCAGCGAGATGTAATCGGACTGGGCCAGGAGGGTTTCCAGATCGACCTTCTTGGCCCCGAAGTCCTTTTCGGCCTGGGTGTTGTTGCGGACGTCGTGGTAGATCACGTTCATATCCCAGCCGCCGTGGCAGCGTTTGGCCACCGCGCAGCCAATCCGGCCCAGGCCCACGATGCCGATGGTCTTGCCCACCAGGTCTTGGCCGATGTAGCCCAGCGGTTCCCAGGTTTTCCATTTGCCTGCGAGCGTGTCGCGATTGGACTCCACCAGGCGGCGGCCGGCGGCCAGCATCAGCGTCAGGGCCATGTCGGCGGTGGCGTCGGTCAGCACGTCGGGCGTATTGCCCACGGCGATGCCGCGCTCGGTGGCGGCGGCGATGTCGATGTTATTGAAGCCCACCGCGTAGTTGCTCACCACCTTGAGCTGGGGGGCGGCATCCATCAACTCGCCATCCACCTTTTCGGTAAGCAGCGACAGCAGGCCGTCGCAGTTGGCCACCTTTTGCAGCAGCACGTCGCGCGAAGGGGGCAGCGGCTCGCTCCAAACTTCGGCATCGCAAAAGCTTTGCACCTTCTCTAAACCGTTGGCGGGAATCTGGCGGGTGATAAAAACCTTAGGTTTGGGCATGGCAGACGTTCTTTGGATCGAAGTCGAGGGACAACCATTCTCAATTTTAGAAATAGGTTGAGTCAAATTTTATGTCAATCGGCGGTCGGAGAATAGATGCGTAGGGTGGGGCAGGATTGGCACCGCCTGGAACGCCGTTGAGTGAGGGGGTCGTGAGTGCCAAGATATCCCCGCGGGCTGTTTCGCAAAGCGAAAGTAAATAGTCCGTGAAGGGCCGCGTTGTAGGGTACAGACGCGCCGGTCGGCAGTCTGACGGTGCCGGTATTTACAATATTGCTCGACTGCACCTGATAATTGTCTACAACGCCCGAGATCCGAACGGCAAATGCCTTGCCACTTTCGTTCATCATGAAGTGGTCGGCACTAATTACCGTGGGATGCCAGATACTCCGGGAATCTTGTCCTGCTCTCCCTCCAGAGGCTGAGAGGCGACTTCGCAAACCACGCGGAAGCCGCTCGTGCCGTTCCGGAAAGACGGGGGATTGTGATGGCGATGAGCCGAGCGGCAGCCTCGCGCGACATAATCCCACGCCCCCCCGCGGGTAACGCGAGTTGCTCCCGCAACAGGTCCTAGCGGATCCTTGGCAGGCAAGGCGACATAGTAATCTTTGTCAAACCAGTCCGCGCACCATTCCCAGGCGTTGCCGTGCATGTCGTGCAGCCCGAATGCATTGGGAGCGTACGATCCCACGCGCGCAGGGCGCTTGAGATTGGCGCCTGCCGCTGTGGTGCCGTAGGGACTTTGGCCATTGCAGTTGGCTTGGCTTCCGTTAAGGTTTTCGCCGAACGAAAAGGGCGATGAGGTTCCCGCCCTGCAGGCATACTCCCATTCCGCTTCGGTGGGAAGACGATAAGCTTTGCCTTCCAACTGGCTGAGTTTTTGGCAAAATGCCACAGCGTCGTCCCAGGAAAGATTCTCCGCGGGGAATCGTGAAGTATCCATTCCGGCAACGTGAGTTCGGCCGACGCCAGCTTGCGAGAATACGCTGGGATTGCTTTCCATCACCTGCGTGTATTCTTCTTGGGTGACCTCGTATGTGCCCAAGAAGAATGGCTGTGCGATCGTCACCGGATGCTGCAGTTCGGAAGCCTGCCGTTCGAGTTCCTTGCCGGGAGAGCCCATCTGGAAGTCGCCGGGGGGAATAAGGGTTAGCGACATCCCAACACTATTCTTTTCCACCACTTGCCGCCCCAGTTGACGCGCCCAGTTCTGTTGAGAAATCTGGACTGCGGGTTGTTCTGAGGTCGAGTCAGTATTTGTTGGTACAGATGCATTCGGCACTGCGGCGACGGGGACGAGGGTCACTCGAAAGCCCAGGTTAAAGTTCCGAAGTTCCGGCGCGTTGGTGTTGCGGTTCGCTGACCGACAGTAGGTAGTCGCGGTGCTCAAACTGCCGCCACGGATCGCGCGGCGAGAGCCGGACGCAAACCCAATGGGATCGGTTCCGCCCGGCAGTTTGTCTGCGTACCGATCCCGGCACCACTCCCAAACATTGCCATTGATGTCGTACAGACCCCACGGATTGGCGAGTTTCTGCCCTACCTCATGCGCGTATGTCTCCCCAACATTGATAGCATTCTGGTCGTACCAGGCATGCTGGGAGAGCGCCGTTACGTCGTTGCCAAAGTGATACCGCGTGGTCGTGCCGGCCCGACAAGCGTATTCCCATTGGGCTTCTGTCGGCAGCGCGTATTGCCAATCCGTCGGCAACCGTCCCGCTGCGCCTTCACTTTCGGAGAGCTTCTGGCAATATGCCGCGGCGTCGTTCCAACTTATATAGCTGGCCGAGTAATTGGCGCCTTCTTTCACGTTAGGGTGCCCCTTCCAAGGCGTCGTACGCATCACGGTTTGCCATTGGCCCTGTGTGACTTCCGTTTGGCCCAGCCAGAAACCGTGGGTAAGCGTGACCGAAACCTGGTCTTCCTTCCCGCCGCTTGCCCTGCCTGGCTCATTCGGCGGGCTGCCCATGGTGAATGTTCCCGGGGGCACCAGACGAATTTCATTTTCAAACCGTTTTCGTCCCACGTTTCGCCGGCGCGGCTGCCCGCGAAAACTAGCGGCTTCGCAGCATCAATGTTCGCCGGCTCGCGATCAAGCTGCGCGGTGTGGTTTGCCGCGACCGGCACGAGGGCAACCCGAAACCCAATGAAGTAGTGCCGATTGCTCGGTAAGTTCCAGGCGCGCGCCGCCGACCTGCAGCCTGCAGCCGCGTAGTCCCAACTGCCGCCACGGATTATGCGGTTCGAGCCCGCGGTTGGCCCCGTAGGATCGGTTTCGCCCGGCAGTTTGGGCGCGTACCAATCCCGACACCACTCCCAGACATTGCCGTGCATGTCGTGCAGGCCCCAGGGATTGGCGAGTTTCAAGCCCACCTCGCGCGCGTATGGCTCGCCAGCATTAGCATTTCCGCCGTACCAGGCATACTGGGACAGCGGCGATACGATGTTCCCAAAATGAAACCACGTGGTTGTGCCGGCCCGACAGGCGTATTCCCACTGCGCTTCGGTGGGCAGCGCGTACTGCCAATCGGGCGACAACCGGCCCGCGGCGAGCTCACTTTCGGTGAGCTTCTTGCAATATGCCGCAGCGTCGTTCCAAGTTACATAACTGGCCGCATAATTGTTGCCTTCTTTCACGTTACGCTGCCGCTTCCAAGGCGTCGTGTCCATCACAGCTTGCCACTGGCCTTGCGTGACTTGCATTTGGCCCAACCAGAAACCACTGGTTAGGGTGACGGAAACCTGATCCTCGAAGCGGCCTCGGCCCGGTTCGTCCGCAGGGCTGCCCATGGTGAATGTTCCCGGCGGGCACCAGACGAATTTCATTTTCAAACCGTTTTCGTCCCACGTTTCGCCGGCGCGGCTGCCCGCGAAAACTAGCGGCTTCGCAGCATCAATGTTCGCCGGCTCGCGATCAAGCTGCGCGGTGTGGTTTGCCGCGACCGGCACGAGGGCAACCCGAAACCCAAGGTAGAATTGCTGGTAGTCTGGCTCGTATGCGTTGCGAAGAGCCGACCGGCAGTCCTCTGTCGTGCTGCCCCAACTGCCGCCACGGGTCGCGCGGCGAGAGCCGGACGCAGACCCCGTAGGATCGGTTCCGCCCGGCAGTTTGTCCGTGAACCAATCTTGGCACCACTCCCAAACATTGCCATTGATGTCGTACAGACCCCACGGATTGGCGAGTTTCTGCCCCACCTCATGCGCGTATGTCTTCCCCAGATTGTTAGCATTCTGATTGTACCAGGCATGCTGGGTTAGCGCCGTTACGTCGTTGCCAAAGTGATACCGCGTGGTCGTGCCGGCCCGGCAGGCGTATTCCCACTGCGCTTCGGTTGGCAGCGTGTATTCCCAATCGACCGGCAAACTGCCGGCAACGCGTTCGCTCTCGGAGAGCTTCTGGCAATATGCCGCGGCGTCGTTCCAACTTACATAGCTGGCCGAGTAATTGGCGCCTTCTTTCACGTTACGCTGTCCCTTCCAGGGCGTCGTACCCATCACAGCTTGCCATTGGCCCTGTGTGACTTCCGTTTGGCCCAGCCAGAAACCGTGGGTAAGCGTGACCGAAACCTGGTCTTCCTTCCCGCCGCTTGCCCTGCCTGGCTCATTCGGCGGGCTGCCCATGGTGAATGTTCCCGGGGGGCACCAGACGAATTTCATTTTCAAACCGTTGTCGTCCCGCGTTTCGCCAGCGCGGCTGCCTGTCAGCAACGATGGAGCTAGGGCGGGATCCACACTCGGCACTGCGGGAGGGCTCGGCGCCGGTTCGATGGGCCTTACCGGTGGAGGGGTGGAGGGGTTCGATGGATTATTTCTTGGTATTGAGGGGGGCGAATTACGCGGGATAGTCGCTCTGCGGAGTGGAGTGGTAGGTCTCCGGGGCGGGGAGGGCGAAACGGCCGGTGCGGCCACCTCCTGTTGCTGCTCCGGCGGCCGGCCCATCAGGCCGAGAAAATCGTACTGCGGCCCCAGATAGCAAAGGACGAGGTAGCCTGCCGTCAGGCCCAACAGCGGCGCCACGATGTGCATCGCCATGGACAGCGCCGACTGCTTCTTTTTGCGGCGTTTGCGTTTGGAAGCGACCTGCGGTTGCGGGGGTGCGTACTCCGAGAGCGGCGGTGGCGGCGTCCCTTGCCACTCAAGAGGGCCTGCAGGAGCCGCAACCGGCGGCGGGACGTATTGGTTGTATTGGTTCGGACCAGGAAAGTGTTCTGGGGGGGGGGCGCCGGGAATGGGCCACGTGGTCCCGCGTACGTCTGCAACGGTGACGGACTGCCGGGTGACGGATTGACAGGCAACGAACCGACGCGCGCCGGTGGCGACTGAGAAAAAGCCGCCGGCTGTAGAACTGGCCGGGAGGCCCTGAGTTCCGCGTCGTACGCGGCTTTGTGATTCTCGTCGAGCAATGTCCACTTAACCCGCGACAGTTCGTTGAGAACCTGCTGGGACAGCTCCGCGTGTTCCCCTAGTGCGTACCGCCGCACATGGGCGATCTGCCGTTCCGCGGCATCGGTAATGACCTCGGGATCGGGTTCGAACTCTTCGAGACCTAGCAACCGATAGTGGTTGGGAGGCTGATGCTTGGGGGCAATGCCCAGCCAGCGGTGGTATGGATCGAAATCTTGGTTCATAGACCAGTGCCCTCTAAATTCTGAGTTTCGGCAATGGCGGATTCAACTCCAGGAGGGTGAAACCGAGCGGCGAGACACTCGCGACCCAGAACCACCAGCGAAGCATCAGCCTGTTCTCGCGCGTTGTCTATCTCCCGGTGAGCTTTCGCAAGCTCGGCATCGTACCAAAGAGTTTCTGACTTGCTCACGGCCGGTTGGGGATTGCTCTGGATGGCTTTCAGTTTCCCCAGGGATTCGTGGTACTTTGCCATTGCAAGCTGGGCGGCGTCGCGGCTGGCTCGCAACTTGCGCGGCGGATCGGATTCCGTGGCAGCCATGCCAATCTGCCGGTACAGTTGGGCCAATTTATGAAGTACCTCTGAGGAATCGATCGGAATCGGCCGCGGGCGGCGGCCAGAGCCAGAAAGTGATTGTGCTCCCTTCAGCTTCTGCTTCCAACGCTCCAAGTCTTCTAATTCAACCGATGTATCCCGTTGAATCTCTACTGCGGCGGATTGGCGCGAGGCTGGCACGCGGGCCGATACCGAGATTCGCCCATTGGAGGCATATCGATATTCGACATCCACGCGAGTCCCTTGGGGCAAACCGGCTGGCAGGTTGTGGACAACGCAATGACCGAGCGAGATGCAGTGCTCGGGACGATGGCTTTCTCCTTCCACCACCGGCACTTTTACGTCCCGCTGGCCCGCCCGCGCCGTTCGGAACGAGCGCACCGCCTGGGCTGGAAGCGGCGTGTTCTTGGGGATTAGAATGACGTTGGTCTTCTGCTGAGTTTTGGCATGAATTCCCACGACGCCCAGGCTGTGGGAGTTGACGTTCACCAATTCGCACTTTGGAACGATGGTGCCGGCGTTGCGGTTGGTCAACATACCAGCGTAAATTGCCGCGCCGTGTGCCACGGCTTCGTCGGGCGATAGGGAGCGGTCGGGCTCTTTGCTGGATGCTGCCCGCAAGGCATCGACGATCATAGGCATTCGGCTGGAGCCACCCACTAGCAGAACCCGGTCGATGTCCGACCATTTCAGCCCCGCGCTGCGAACCGTTAGATTGGTGGTAGTGATGGTTCGGTCCACCAAGTCGCGAGTCAGGTCCTCGAATGCCTCTCGCGTCAGCTCGATTTTCTCTCGAATGCCGCCGTGGAAGCAGACCAGCGAAGTCTTTTGCCTTTGCGACAACACATGCTTTGCGTCTTGCGCGTCTAGCCAAAGCTGGGCGGCATCTTGCAGGTCGCCGCGCGGATCCAGGCCGTGAGCGCGGCGAAAATGCTCCGCCACAAAGTTCACAATTCGGAGATCAAAGTCCTTGCCGCCCAATTGCACATCGCCATCGGTACCCAGCGTCCGAAACTTATCCCCGGTAATCTCCAGAATGGTTACATCGAAAGTGCCGCCACCGAGGTCATAAACGAGAACTCGCTCGGGGGATTTTCCAGTGACCTCCACCCTGCCGTTCGCCACCCCGGTTTCAAAGGCGTAAGCGACTGCCGCTGCCGTTGGTTCGTTGATAATGTCGAGGATGTTCCATCCCGCCAAGCGGGCAGCTTCTTGCGTCCACCGGCGGCGGTTTTCATCAAAGAAGGCGGGAACCGTGACCACGGCGTCTCGAACCGGCCCCAGCCGGGTTTCCGCATCTCTCTTTAACTTTTCCAAAACAAAAGCGCTGAGCACCGCCGGCGGAACTTCAATCCCCCGCAATTTTCGACGGAAAGCCGGCTCTCCCATATCTCGTTTGAAACAATCGGCGAAGGAATCGGGGGCAATCGTGGAGCATTTTAGCGCTTGCTTCCCCACGATAATCTCGCCGTTTTCCACAAGCACCGCGCTCGGCGTGAGAAGGTCTCCCGCTTCATTGGTGATTGTTCGCGGTTTACCAGTGTCTTCTAGGAATGCGACTGCGGAATAGGTGGTTCCCAAGTCGATGCCCACGGGACAACGCTGCTGGTTGGCAGAAAAAGTTGAACCGGACATTGATGCGGCTTCCCCCCGTGCAATGCAAAAACTACCTTTGCTCCGCGCGGTCGCGCAGAACTTCAGATGCGTTGGAGAACCAACTTTCGGCTTCAGAAGTTTGGTCCGAACCGACTACCGACGCGCAACATGCAATGTGCGTGCAAACATTCAAAATCCCGAATGAATACCCCGCAAGGTGCATGCGCTGCCCCCCATTGTCGGGAAAATCATCTTATCTTGCAATTCACGGCATTGCACCCCCAGGAGCCGCGAAGTCCCCAAAGCCCAGGGTCCAGAACACCGATGCCAAAGGACTTACGGTGCTGCTAGCGGTGCGATTCCACAACATTGCAATCCTCCGGGTTCTAAAACAAAGCGCTAACCGACTTATTCAAGTGGATGCGTTTGATCGCCTCCCCCAGCAGCTCGGAAACCGATTGCACGCGAATCTTCGGCAGCATTTGGTCGGGGCGGAGCGGGATGGTGTCGGTGAGAATCAGCTCTTTAATCGGCGCGTTGCTGAGCCGGTCGATGGCCGGGCCGCAGAGCACGCCGTGGGTGGCGGCCACGTAAATTTCGCGGGCGCCCGACTGCATGAGCCGTTCGGCCGCTCCGCAAATGCTGGAAGCCGTGCTGATCAGGTCGTCGAACATGATGCAGATTTTGCCATCGACGGGGCCGCCGATGATGTTTTCTTGCCGGGTGTGTTCGGCGCTGCTGCGGCGTTTATCGACAATCGCCAGGCGTCCGCCGAGGGTGGCCTTGTGGGTGAGAGCCCGCTTGATGCTGCCTTCGTCGGGGCTGACCACCACCAGGTCGGCTTCCGGGATGTTCATTTTGGCGAAATATTCGTCGAGCACCGGGGCGGCGTGCAGGTGATCGACCGGCACGTCGAAGAACCCCTGGATTTGGTAGGCGTGCAAATCCATGGTCAAGGCCCGATGGGCCCCGGCCCGCACGATCATGTTGGCCACCAGTTTGGCGGTGATCGGCACGCGGCCTTCGTCTTTGCGGTCTTGCCGGGCGTAGCCGTAATAGGGGAGCACGGCGGTTACCCGGCCGGCGCTGGCTCTCACAAAGCTGTCGATCATCACGAGCAGCTCCATGATATTTTCGTTTACGGGGGGGCAGGTGGGCTGCACGATAAAGCAGTCCCGCCCGCGCACGTCTTCGTCGATTTTGCAGGCAATTTCGCCATCTGGGAAGTTGCCAATCGAGATTCGACCCAGCGGGATGCCGAGGTATTCGCAAATGCGGGCCGCGAGCTTGGGATTGGCTCGCCCGCTAAAAACCTTCATTTCCATGGCGAACGATTAACCTGGCACCAAGTGCGGTGGGTGAGGGGGGATGCTCCAGCCAAAAGCAGATTCTATGGTGCGAGGGGTCGGCTGCGAACCTCCCCGGCGGTAGTTTTTCCAGGTTGGCGGTAACCAAGTGCCCTTGGGGGGGCGGGTTCTTCCTGATCCATGGCAAAGGGAATGTCTGGCCAGCGCTGGGGATAAGTCTTAAAGTCTTATCTTAGTTCCATCTAGTAGAGGCGGGGGGAGATACGATAATTTAAGGTCTGAGGCGCCGACGCCTGCCCGCGAGCGATCTACGATTTTTTTGCAGCTTGTGGTGAAGCCGCGGCGGCGAGTTGGCTGGGTTTTGAGCGCAGACAAAGGGAACGAGGATGCCGCTGGAAGTCATCGAACCGATGGGACTTCGGGTTCTAATTCGGAAAGACGAGGAAAAACGAACGACGAAAGGCGGCATTCACCTGCCAGACGACGCCAAGATTCCCGTGATTACCGGCCGGGTGGTGGCACTCAGCGCGCAAGTGGAAAACGATACCGACTATCCGCTGCAAAAGTACGACAAGGTGATCCTCGATCCGCGGAACAGCATTCCCGTGGATTTTGAGCAAGACAACAAGCTGTTCATTATCCCCGTGGAAGATATCGTGGCGGTGTTTCGCAAAGCGCCGCGCGAAGACCGGCCAGAAGGTCCCCAGGGACAGGAAGAGGAGGAGCAGGAGTAGTCGAGCGATTAATGTGTGGCGCAGCCGATTTTGCGTTTCAAAACGCCTGCGCGGCGGCGACTTCGGTGACGCCGACCATGCGGAGCCGTGGCTGGCGGTGAGAGCCAACCGAACCCGTGATTTTGAATTTTCCTCCCCCTCAAGGTTGAGACGGTGTCGAGCCAGACAATAACAAGCAATCAAAGCCTCGTTTCCTTTTGTGATTGGCTGGCCGGCGCGCGGCGAATTGCTTTCGACACCGAATTTGTGTCGGAGTACACCTTCCGCCCTGAACTATGCCTGGTGCAGGTGGCCGCCGAAGTGGCCAATGAACCGCCTCGGCTGGCGGTCATCGACCCCATGGCCGGCGTCGACGTCACGCCCTTCTGGGAGGTGCTCAAAAATGGCTCGCACGAAACCATCGTGCACGCCGGCCGCCAGGAGTTCTTGTTCTGCCACGAATCGGTAGGGCAGCGACCCTCGCGGCTGTTCGACGTGCAAATTGCCGCCGGCCTGGTGGGGGCCGAGTACCCGGCCGGCTATGGAAACCTGCTTTCGCGGGTGCTCGGCAAGTCGCTGCAAAAAGGAGAAACCCGCACCGACTGGCGTCGTCGCCCGCTCACGCATCACCAGTTGGAATACGCCCTGGACGACGTGCGTTACCTGCTCGACCTGCAAACCGCCCTGGTCGAAAAGCTCGAAAGCCTGGGCCGGCGCCATTGGCTAACCCAGGAAATGGCTGTCTGGCAAGACGACCTGGAAGCCGTGCTGGGCGAAAAGCAATGGCGGCGAGTTTCGGGCATTGGCGGCTTGAAAAGCCGCGAATTGGCCATCGTCCGCGAGTTGTGGTTATGGCGTGAAGAAGAATGCCGCCAAACCAACCGGCCGCCGCGGCAGGTGCTGCGAGACGACCTGATTGTCGAATTGGCCCGGCGTCGCACCTCCGACACCAAGCGGATTGTGGCGGTGCGGGGCTTTGAACGGCGAAATTTCCGCAAAGCCGTGCCCGAGATAGCCGAGGCCATCGAACGGGCCTTGCAACTGTCGGCGGCCGACTGCCCTGCCCAGTCGCGCCGCGATACGTCCAACAATCAGCGCGGCCCGCTGGGGCAATTCTTGATTTCTGCCCTGAACAGCATTTGCCAATCGGCCGAAGTCGCCGCGGCCCTGGTGGGCACGGCCAGCGATGTGCGCGATCTGATTTCGTATCGCCTGGGAGAAATTGAGTCGGCCGAGGGAGCGCCTGTCTTGGCCCAGGGCTGGCGGGCCGAGGTCATTGGCAAAACGCTCGATGAACTGCTGGCTGGCCGGCTGGTCATTCGCATTGCCAACCCAGCCGCCGATCAGCCGCTCTCGTTCGAGCCGCACAACGGCGCGGCCTTCTTTCCTAAAGATACGTAACCGCGAACATTCATCGCGATTGGCGGCCCGCCCTGCTGCTTGCGATCAGGCAGCCCGCTGCGAATCCGGAGGTTCATTCTTCTCGGGCTGGGGTGCTGATCGCTCCAACCGTTGCTTGCGCGAACGCCGAAAAATTGTTCGCTCGCCGGGGGCTTCGTCTTGGGGTTTGTGGCGAGAGCCGGCGATTCCCTTGAAGCCCACAAACATCATCCCGAGCACCAGCAGCAGGCTCACAATCATCAGCAGGGTCGTCAAAATTCCCATCGCAAGCGTTCCTGGAAACCGATCGCACCCGCCGACATGGCAGCTAGCGTCGGTTCGTCATTAGGGGTGCGTGACTTGGTTCAAGTACCCGAAGGCAGCGTTGCAGCGAGACAAGCGCGCGGCGAACTCTAGCAAAAACCAAGTTTCGCCCCAAGACGAGTCTGGTTGGTTTTCGGCCTGACAAGCCACGCAGCCACGCGGGGAAAGAGCCCCATGTCGCCGCTTAGTCCAGCGGTTGATCGGCCGGTTTCCAGTCGGCCAGTTCAATTTCGACATTGGCTCGACCGTTGAAGCGATTAACCACGGGACGGAAGGCCACGGCCAGTTCGGCCCCGTTCTGGCGCTCCAATTCCTCGGCCCACTCGCCGCGGCCAAAAGCCACCGATCGCATCCGCACGCCGTGCTGCACCAACGAGAGCGACAGGTGCCGGTCGCCCCCGCCCATTTTTTTGGGGGGCGCGGCCAGTTTGACCCCGGTGGTGCAAAGCATCGGCCGGGCATTGCCAGCCCCGAACGGCGCCAGCTGCTCCATTTGCTGCACCGTCTTGAGCGTGAACGCCGACAGCGGCGCCTCGGCGTCGATGGCCAGTTGGGCAATGCGATCCTCGGGCTTGATTTCGCTGCCGGCGTGGTCGCAGAGGTCGGCCCGGAAGTGTTCGATCTGGTCCTCATCGATGGTCAACCCGGCCGCCGCCGCGTGACCGCCGAACCCGCGCAAGCGGTGCCCACAAGCCTTGAGGGCTTCGTGCAGATTGAAGCCCGGCACGCTGCGGCAGGAACCGGTGGCGGGCCGATCGCCAAGCTCCGGCAGCGAGATCATGATCACGGGGCGATGGAATTTGTCGGCCAGCCGGCCGGCCACAATCCCGATCACGCCGCCGTGCCAACCCCGTCCGGAAAGCACCAGGGCCGAATCCTGATCGGGGCTGAACTGTTCTTGCGCCTGTTTGAGGGCCGCCAGGTAAATGCTCTGTTCGAGCGAGCGGCGGGAAACATTCAACTGGTCGATGTATTCGGCCAGTTCTTTGGCCCGAGCGGCGTCGCTGGTGGTCAGCAGTTCCACCGCCAGGCGGGCTTGCCCTAGTCGCCCGGCCGCGTTGAGCCGCGGGGCGATGGCAAAGCCGATGTCTTCGCTCGTGTAGTTCGGGCGGTCGCCCAATTTGATGACTTCGAGCAGGGTGCGCAGACCGGGGGATGCCCACTCCTTGAGATTGCGCAGCCCATGCCGCACGATGATGCGGTTTTCGTCGATCAGGGGAACCACGTCGGCCACGGTTCCCAGCGAGGCAAACACGACCGCGCGGCAGAGGAAAGCCCGCATTTCGGGACTGACGCGCTCGCCCTGGTTGGCGTCGAGCACGCCCAGGGCCCAGGCCAGCTTGAAAGCCACGCCGGCGCCGGAAAGCCCCGTGAAGGGGTAACTGGAGCCGGGCAGGCGCGGATGCACGATCGCCGCGTCGGGCAGTTCCTCGGCCATTTCATGATGGTCGGTAATGATGAGCTCGATGCCCAACTCTTTGGCCAGCTTGGCTTCCGCCACGGCGGTAATCCCGCAATCGACGGTGACCACCACCTCGGCGCCCTGTTCGGCCAGGTTGCGCAGGGCGGTCTGGTTCAAGCCGTAGCCGTCGGTAAAGCGATGCGGAATGTGGTATCGCACCTTGGCCTTGAGCACGCGGAAGGCTTCGAGCAAGATACTGCTGCCGCTCATGCCGTCCACGTCGTAGTCGCCATAGACCACGATCTGCTTGCCGGCGCGCACGGCCTTTAGCAACTGCTCGGCCGCCGGCAACATGCCAGGCAATTCGAGGGGCGCCCGGAGACTGGTCATGGGCGCATCGAGAAACGCCTTGGCGTGCTGCGGATGCGAAATGCCGCGGCACAGCAGCAACTGCGCCACCACGGCGGGAATGTTGGCTGCCCTTTCCAGATCGGCCACGCGCTGGGGATCGTGGCTTGCAATGCGCCAGCGTTTTGTCATCGTCCTCAGACTCTCTGGTTGGCGTTCGTAATGCGTCTCGCCGCTGCCCAAGTCTCCCGCAGGCGAGGGGAAAGTTCCTTCCCATTGTTGCAGTGATTGGGAAGCGAATCCAGGCACCGAATGCGGAGAGAACGATGATGCGGCGCAAGCCCTTACGAGCTAACTGTTTTTTGGCATGTCAGGTAGCAAAGAGATCCCCTGGCAGCCGGGGCATGCCTGATAAAAAAGCTTCGCACGACCTTTCTTTCTCCCTTCTCCCCCGGTACTCCGGGGGAGAAGGGCTGGGGATGGGGGGTTTTGCTCGGGCTTGAGATTGCCGACCCAACTCCGCTTCCAAAGGCCCCCCCGACCCCTCTCCCCGGAAATACCGGGGAGAGGGAGCAAAAGATTCTTTTTTTGGGGGGCATCTGTGCAATCGAAGTGCGGCGTGTAGGCCATGTGCTTTGGATTTGCCGGCAGGTTGAACGTAACCGACAATCAACGCGCAATCACTTCGGCGCGGCCCAATTTCTCCCACTCGCCGCCAACGAGGACATTTTTATCACGCCAAGCCGGGGCAGTAATTTGTCGACCGGCCCAAATCCCCCCGCCTTCGTATGGCGATCAGCATGCCTCTCGAAAAATGGTATCGCCTTCGGGCATGGTTCTTTTCGGAAGAGTTGCTTAAGTGGAAGCCGCTGCCGGGGACAGGTAACCGCGACCGCTGGGTCGGAAGCCGGCCGCTTGCAGAAAGGGGGCCAGCGGCGATTCGCCCACGGCCGCTCCGTCCACGCGAAGCAGATATAGCCCTTGGTCGTGCGAGGCCGCCATTGCCGCCATCGCCAAAGCGGCGGCCAGTTGCTCCAGCGCCGTGGTTCGCTCGGGCTCATAGGGCGGAAGGAACGTGAGCAGGTGCTGCCCAGTGCGGCCGATGTAGCCTCGCAGGTCGCCGTCAACGAGTATCACGCGGGCGCCGGCGGCTCGTTGGGGGCGACGCGCGGTTGTGGCCGTTGCCACGGCCGGACGGATCGCGGCCGTGGATGCAGAAGCTGTCGTGATCACCGCAGGCGAAGCCCCGTCCGCGGCGGCATCGCCTTCTTCCCAACCGTCCTCGTCCGGTGAAGCTGGCTGGGACGACGTTCCCAGGCTTTCGCCCGGCCATCGCAAGGCCGAGCCGTAAGGGCTGGCCGGATCGGTGGCCGCGAGCACCAGCGTTTCGCGCGCTTCGTCAGCGCGGCGTTGGTCCAACTCGCGGAGGCGGTCTTCCGCCCCCGGCACGGCAAACTGCGCGGCCCCTTGTCCGGCAATGAAGTAACCTCGCCGCAGTCGGCCAGCTTCTTCCATGGCTTTGAGCACGGGATAAATGGCCGAAAACCCGCCGGCGAGGCCTTCGCTGGCCACGAGCTCGCGGGTGAGCACGCCGTAGCGCTCGGCCAACTGGCTGGCGATGGCCGTGAGTCGCTCGGTGGGCGTGGCCACCTGGCTGCCAGCCCTCGGGAGCAACGACCAACGGCCCTCCGAGCCTGGCAGGCGTTCAGCCCGACGGGACCGGAACGTGCGACGAGTGCGGCGCGCCCTGCGTCGCTCGTCTTTGGCCTGCCGCGAGAGCGAACGGAGCGGCGAAAGGGTGTCGTTGCTCACATGGCCTGCCCAAACCAGGCGCCAAAGCGAATCGAGCATGTCGTTGGGAAAACCTCCCAGGCCGCGAACAATCTCATCAAAGAACTGAGCCCCACGAGCTTGCAGCAATTCATAGATTTGCTTCCCCGTGCTGTCGTCTTCTTCGATGCTGGCGGCAACCGGCGCGAGGCGGCTCACGTGGTCAGTCAGGTACAGCGCCACCCGGCCATCGTTGGGACCAATGGTCTCGCAACCTCGCCACACGATCTCGCCCGCCGCGCATAGCTCGTCCAACTGGCTGGGGCGATAGTCGGCAACGCGGGCGGGCAAAATCTCCCGCTCGAGCACGCTGGCCGGCAACGGTACGCCTTGCAACTGTTCGATCGCGTCGAGTAATCCATCCAGACCATGTCGCGGACGAGCCAGCCCTTGCCACTGCGTGAGGAAGCGGGCAAACGTGCGCGGCGCCACGGGCTCCACCTGTTTGCGCAGCGCCGCCAGCGAACGCCGTTTGAGCATTCGCAGTACTTCGGCATCGCACCATTCGCGGCCACGACCGCCCGGCAGAAACTCGCCTTCGATCACCCGATCGCGAGCCGCCAGCCGCAACAGGGCCGCTTGAACGGGAGCCACGCCCAGCCCTAGCCGCGCGGCCACATCGTCCGCATGAAACGGCACATGCGTGCGGGCGTATCGAGAAACCAGGTCGCCCAGCGGGTCGCTCACGCTTTCCAAAAATGCGTCGGGCAGCCCAGGAGGCGGCGCCGCGCCCAGCGCGTCGCGATACCGCGCGGCGTCTTCGGCCGCAATGTAACGAGGCTCGCCAGCCACCTTCAGCGACACGATTCGCCGGGCCGCGCGCAACTCCAGCAGCCAGTCGTCCACTTGCCCGGGTGAAACGCTGGTATGATCGGCGCGGGCCTGAATTTCATCGCCATTGAGATCGCCCAGCGAAAGCAGCAACTCGTGCAACGCGTCGATATGCTTGAAAGCCCGCTTGCCGTCGAGCCGAGCGAGTTCCAAGGCCGCGGCGTCAATCACGTCGGCATCGAGCAGTTCACGCAGTTCGGCATCGCCCAGCAACTCGCGGAGCTGCGCATGATCGAGGGCCAAGGTTTGCGCGCGGCGTTCGGCCAGGGGCACGTCGCCGTTGTAGAGGAAGTTGGCCGTATACGTGAACAGCAGCGACCCCGCGAAGGGCGACGGCGTGGCCGTTTCGACCTCGCGCACCCGAATTGTGCGGCGCTGCACGTCTTGCAGAACCTGCTTCAGGCCGGGCAGGTCGAACACGTCTCGCAGGCATTCCCGATATGTTTCCAGCAAGATGGGAAACCGCTCGTACTTGGCGGCCACCGCCAGCAGGTCGGCCGAACGGCGGCGCTGCAGCCAAAGCGGCGTGCGGCGGCCGGGCTGGCGGCGAGGCAGCAGCAACGCCCTGGCCGCGTTCTCGCGAAAGCGGGCAGCAAACAGCGCGGTGCCGCCCAACTCGCGAACCACCATGTCTTCGATCTCGTTGGCCGTGGGGAGCAACAGATCAAGCCGCGGCTGCCGCTCCGACTCGGGCAGCCGGAACACGATGCCGTCGTCGCTCCACATCATGTCCACTTCGCCGCCCGTTTCGTTGCGCAGCCGAGCCGCCACCGCCATGGCCCAAGGCGCATGAATCCGCGAGCCAAAAGGGCTCATCAGCACGACGCGCCAATCGCCCACCTCATCCAAAAATGACTCGACGACGATGGTGCGATCGCTGGGAACTTCGCCGGTGGCGGCGGCCTGATCGGTGAGATAACGCAGCAGGTTGGTCGCGGCGTGGGCGTCGAGTCCGTGATTGTCGATCAAGCGAGCCCTGGCCGCGGAAGGTTCGGCCTTGAGAAGCTCGCGCGCCAGCGCGCCGATGGCCTGACCAAATTCCAGCGGGCGTCCCGGTCCATCGCCGCGCCAAAACGGCATCTTGCCGGGCTCGCCGGGAGCCGGCACCACCAGCACGCGGTCGTGGGTGATTTCGACCACCCGCCACGAAGAAGCGCCGAGCAGGAACACATCGCCCGGCCGGGTTTCGAACACCATTTCTTCGTCGAGCTCGCCGACGCGGCTACTGGTGCGGCCGTCGCTGCCATCGGCCAGGAAGACGCCGTACAGCCCTCGATCGGGGATGGTGCCGGCATTGGCAATCGCCACGCGCTGCGTGCCGCGGCGGGGCGTTACTTGTCCGGCGAGTCGATCCCAAGTAACACGAGGGCGAAGTTCCGCGAACTCGTCGGCCGGATAGCGGCCAGAGAGCAGATCGAGCACGCCTTCAAAGGCCAAGCGGGGCAAGTCGGCAAAGGGGGCGGCGGAGCGAGCCGTGGCGTAAAGCTCATCCACGCTCACCGGCCCCAGCGCCGCCATGGCCACGATTTGCTGGGCCAGCACATCGAGCGGATTGCGGGGATAGTAGGTGGCCTCGACTTGGCCCGTTTGCATGCGGGTCACGGCCGCGCTGCACGCCAGCAAGTCGCCGCGATACTTGGGAAAGATCACGCCCTTGGAGATCTGGCCCACGCCATGGCCCGAACGCCCCACGCGTTGCATGCCAGCGGCGATGGAGGGTGGGGCCTCGATTTGAATGACCAGGTCGACGGCGCCCATGTCGATGCCCAGTTCCAGCGAACTGGTGGCGACGATCGCTGGCAATTGCCCTCGCTTGAGGCGGTCTTCGATCAGGGCGCGCGTGTCTTTGGCAATGGAGCCATGGTGGGCCAGCGCGATCTCGGCTTCGGCCAGCTCGTTGATGGCGGTGGCCATGCGTTCGGCCAGGCGGCGGCTGTTCACAAAGATCATCGTGGAACGATGGGTCCGGATCAGCTCGACCAGCCGCGGGTGCATGGCCGGCCAAATGGAAGGGATCGCTGGTCCCGCCGAAGCTGGCCCGGATTGCGCCGTGGGCTCCGCCAGCCGGGCCATGTCTTCCACGGGCACTTCGATCGTGAGCTCTAATTGCTTGCGGTGGCCGGCCTCGATGATCGAAACCGGCCGAGGTTGCGGCGGCACGTTCGCATCGGCAGTCGCTTCCGCCCCGCCGAGCAGTCGGGCCACTTCT
This sequence comes from uncultured Pirellulales bacterium, assembly GCA_964445985.1. Classification (GTDB taxonomy): domain Bacteria; phylum Planctomycetota; class Planctomycetia; order Pirellulales; family S012-138; genus CAYUMU01. Next base: position 30,246 of record CAYUMU010000011.1, read on the forward strand.
TGCAGCGGGCGCTGCGTGGCCGACAGCCCGATACGCTGCGCCGCGGCGCGGTCGGGCGTTTCTTCCCGCCGCAGGCGCTCCAGGCGTTCCAGCGAAAGGAACAAATGCGAGCCCCGCTTGGTGGCGACCAGCGAGTGGATTTCGTCGAGGATGATGGTTTCAACCGTTCGCAAAATATCGCGGCCGCGCGAGGTGAGCAGCAAGTACAGCGACTCGGGCGTGGTGATCAGAATATCGGGCGGCGACTTCGTCATGCGATAGCGATCGGCCGAGGCGGTATCGCCCGACCGCACGGCGATCCGCGGATCGCGAAAGGCGACGCCGTCGCGCTGGGCCACGGCCCGCACGCCGGCCAGCGGCGCGCGCAGGTTCCGTTCCACATCGACGGCCAGGGCCTTCAAAGGGCTGATATACAGCACGCCCACCCCGGCGGGCGCATCGGGCGCCACGCTCCGGAACATCAGGCGGTCGATAGCCACGAGGAACGCAGCGAGCGTTTTGCCACTGCCGGTGGGGGCCAATAGCAGCGTGTGCTCGCCGGCGGCGATGGCCGGCCAGGCCTGATTTTGAGCCGGCGTGGGCGATGCGAACGATTCGGTAAACCAATGCCGCACCGCCGGCTGAAAATGCTGCAAGGCCGCGGCGACGGCTTTCTTGGAAGTGCGGCTCGGCATGCGCGTGTACAAGCTCCGAAGAGAAGCGAATCCAAGCCCCGGCGGCTTTCAAAAAGCCCTGCCGGGGTCGGTTCTCTCTATTGTAGGAGGCCAGCCAATTTTGTCCCGCCCTTGGGTGCCAACGGTACGCGCGCTGGGTGCCATGCTTACGCCCGTGGCGTAAGCATGCAATGCGGGAAGGCGTCTACCCCTCACGCACGTTTGTTGGCAGCCCGCGCCGCGGGGAGATACGATGGGGGGAGTTTCAGGGGAAGCGACACTGATTTGCTGGCTTTCAACGAGTTCCCGCCACGTTGGGGTGGGGGCGCCTTCTAACGAATACTAACGGAGCACGTTTGATATGTTTCGACTCTTGCTGTTGGCCGCGGTGGCCCTGCTCGGCATGGCCATGCCTGCCTGGTCGGCCCCCAAGAATATTGTGCTGTTTGTGGCCGACGACTTGGGCCGGGATCTCGGTTGCTACGGCAACACGGTGATCCAGACGCCCAACATCGACCGCTTCGCCAAAGAAGGCACCGTGTTCACGCACGCCTTCGCCACCACGGCCAGTTGCAGCGCCAGTCGGTCGGTCATTCTCACGGGGCTGCACAATCACGCCAACGCCCACTACGGGCATCAGCACGCTTACCATCACTTCTCGGCCTACGACTGGGTGAAAAGCCTGCCGGTTTTGTTGGGCAAAGGTGGCTATCGCACCGCCCGGGTGGGCAAGTACCACGTGGCGCCCGAGGAGGTGTTTCAATTCGATCACGCCTTCCCCGGCAACAGCCGCGACGTGGTGACCATGACCGACAATTCGCGGGAGTTCATCGCGGCCAAGAGCGACCAGCCCTTCTTCTTGTACATTTGCACTTCCGACCCGCATCGCGGCGGCGGCAAGGCGACGGAACTTCCCCACCAGCCCGACCGCTTTGGGAACCTGGAGACCGGCACATATAAAGGCATCACGCCCATCAAGTACTCGCCCAACGACGTGCTCGTGCCGCCGTTCTTGCCCGACACGCCCGCCTGCCGGGCGGAACTGGCCCAATACTACGAGGCCGTGTCGCGCATCGACCAGGGCTTTGGCTACCTGCTGGAAACCCTCAAGAAGGCGGGCGTGTACGAAGACACCCTGATCTTGCTGATTTCGGACCATGGCATCGCCATGCCCGGCGGCAAGACCACGGTTTACGAGCCCGGCCTGAATTCGCCCTGCATTGTCCGCGGCCCCACGGCCAGCCAGCGCGGTATTGAGAGCAACGCCATGGTGAGCTGGGTCGATCTCACGCCCACCCTGCTCGATTTCGCCGGCGTGCTCGATCCGGCCACCGGAACCGTGCCAGTCGACATGGCCTCTTTGCCAGGCAAGGGTAAAGGCAAGGAGAAAAAGGCCGAGCCCTACCGCTTTCACGGCCGTTCGTTCCTGAGCGTGGTGGATCAAACCAAGCCGGAAGGCTGGGACCGCATCAACGCCTCGCACACCTTCCACGAAATCCAAATGTACTACCCCATGCGCGTGGTCCGCGAGCGGCAATACAAGCTGATCTGGAACATCGCTTACCCCCTCCCCTACCCTTTCGCTTCCGACCTCTGGGCGGCTGCTACCTGGCAAGCCCAATGGAAGCTGGGCAAAGACGCCCCCTATGGCAAACGAACGGTGGGGCAATATATTCAGCGGCCCAAGTTTGAGCTGTACGACCTGCGGAAAGATCCGCACGAAAGCCAGAACCTGGCCGAAGACCCCCAGTTTCAAAGCGTGCTGTTGGAAATGCAGCAGAAGCTGAAGCGATTCCAGCAAGACGCCAGCGACCCGTGGATTCTCAAGTGGGAATACGAGTAACGGTAGATCGCGGGCTGCCGTGGGCCGTTTCCTTTCGCTAGACGAGATGGGGCATAAGGGTGGCCTGATAAAAACGTCCTCGTTTGCGGCGAGTTGAAGAATTTGCGCCGCGCCGAAATGGTTGCGCGTTAATCGTCACTGGTGTTCAACCCTACCCGGCAAATCCAATGCATATGGCCTACACGCCGCATTGGATTGCAAATTGCAAATTGAAAGAAGTATGAGTTTGCCCTGATGAAATTTGCAATTTTCTCACTCTAACGGATTCGAGGTGCGTCCCTTTCGCGTGGAAAGCAGCGGGCGTGAAACCCTTTTCTCCCCTCTCCCCGGTATTTCCGGGGAGAGGGGTCGGGGGGGGCCTTGGGAGCGGAGTTGAGTATGCTATGTCAAACGCGCGTAAAGCCCCCCAGCCCTTCTCCCCCGGAGTACCGGGGGAGAAGGGAGCAGGAAAGTCGTTAGAGGGAATTCACAACACCGGGGCCAGCCGCGAAAAGCCTGCAAAAATACACCGCACCTAGAAAACAGTAGGGTGAGTCAATTTCCAATATGCAGTTGAGGTCGTAGACAATACGAGATCGATTCGCTCGAACCCGATCAAATGCCGAGCGGCGGAAGTACACCCAGCCGCGCAACAAAACCCGAGCACGCCAGCAACCGTTTTTTATCAGGCCAGCATAAGGGTATGCTGGGGGGCTTGGTTGATCCTTTCCCCCCCGGTGGAAAATGGAGGCGCTCGTGCTCCCAATTGGAAGGAACCAACCGTGTCGTCGCCATTGATTATCAGCGTTTCAGGCTTGCGAGGAATTGTGGGCGAAACGCTCACGCCCGAGGTGGCCGCGCGATACACCGCCGCGTTTGCCAGCTGGGCGCCGCCGGGGGCCATCGTCATTTCTTACGATGGCCGCGCCACCGGCCCTTGGCTGGCCGATATTGTCGCCGGCACGCTGGCCGCCTGTGGGCGCAACGTGCTCGATGCCGGCGTCGCCGCCACGCCCACCGCCGGCGTTTTGGTGAACCACCACCAGGCCGCGGGCGGCATTCAGATCTCAGCCAGTCACAACCCGGCCCCCTACAACGGGCTCAAGCTGTTCTCGCCCGCAGGGCAAGTGCTCGCCGCCGCCGATGGCGAAGCCGTGCTGCAGCGCTATCGAGACGGCGCCACCGCCTGGGTCAATCACGCCCGGGTTGGCGTTCGCGAGCGAATTGCCGACCCGGCAGCTCCGCACCTCCAGCGGGTGCTGGCCGCGGTCGATGTCGAAGCCATCCGTCGCCGACAGTTTCGCGTGCTGCTCGACGCCAACCACGGCTCGGGCGGCGCCCTCGGTCGCCGCCTGCTCGAAGCCCTGGGCTGCGAAACCACTGTTCTCGGCGAAGCCAGCACAGGGCAGTTTGCCCACGAGGCCGAGCCCACGGCCGAAAACCTGCGCGACATCGCCTCGCAACTGGCCGACTCGGGCTTTGACGCCGGCTTTTGCCAAGACCCCGACGCCGATCGCCTGGCCCTGATCGACGAGTCTGGCCGGTACATCGGCGAAGAAGCCACGCTGGCCATCTGCGCGGCCCACGTGCTCGCCCAGCGGCCCGGCCCCGTGGCCACCAATTGTTCCACCAGCCGCATGACCCAAGACCTGGCCGAACAGGCGGGCGTGCCCTGCTACCGCTCCAAGGTGGGCGAGGCCAACGTGGTGGCCGTGATGCAAGACAAGCAAACCGTGATCGGCGGCGAAGGCAACGGCGGCGTGATCGACCCCCGCGTGGTATTCGTCCGCGATAGCTTCATTGGCATGGCCCTGGTGCTGGAAGCCATGGCGGTGAGCGGCAAAAGCCTAGGGCAACTCGCCAACCAACTGCCGCAGTATCGGATTGTGAAAACCAAGATTGAGCTGGCCAGCGAGCGCGTACCGGCGGCTTTGGACGCCCTGGAAAGGCATTTTTCCGCCGCCACCGTCGATCGGCTCGATGGCCTGCGGCTCGATTGGCCCCAAGGTTGGCTGCTCGTTCGCGCGAGCAACACCGAGCCCATTGTGAGAGCGATTGCCGAAGCCAAAACCGAGGAGCAGGCAGCCGCCTGGTGCAAGGACGCAGCCGACGTGATTCGCCACATGCCAAAATAGACGGGCACGCGCTAGGGAAGCAGCAGCAAGGTCAGCCCGAGCGACGCTGCCTGGGTGAGCCCTCGACCGGCCGTGACGCGGAGCCGAAGCTCGTCCTCATGGCGATCCCAGGTGCAGCCCAGGCGGTCGTGGTCAGGCGAGATCACCAGAGTCAACTTGCCGAGAAGCGCCTTCGTTTCCCAATCTTCGGCGGCGATGCTGAACAACCGCAGCAGGGCGGCCATGCGCGCTTCCGCGCGAAATAGCCCTCCCGGCCCAGGCTGCCCAGCATCGTTCACGGCTTTGGGAACGGCGGAAAGTCGCCCCTTCAGCCGATCACGTGCATGCTCCGCCACCACGCCGTAAAGCGACGCCGCGCTCTCGACAACCAGGCCCTCGCATCCAGGGCCGGCCAGATTTCTCAGCGAATCGCGATCGCCGAGGGGTAATTGCCAGGCCGGCAAATCAGGCCGGGCTTGAGAATCCACCACCAGCGGGGCAACAGGCTGCAGTTCGCGCGCGGCGCCCGACGGCTTGGCGCCCCCCAAGCTGTGAGCCAACAGTAAGCGCCACTGGGCCAGGTCGCCCCCCGCTACGTTCCACATCACGGCCGCCGGCGGTCGACGGCCATGGATGTTCACGCCCGCCTGCAACTTGCCTTGAGAAAGTGCGCGCAAGGCCTGGTGCAGCCAGTCTCCGGGAGCAAGCCGTTCACCCTGGGCAGCGTTCAGCACAAAAACCTGCTGAACCATCGCGGCCGCCTCGGGAGTTAGCTCCAGGTTGAGATCAGCCCGCAGGCAGCGTTCGTCCCGAGCCTTGTCGGCAGGCAGCGCGCCATCGTTACCCAAGCCCGCCGGTAGCGACGAAGCCCCCAGCCCCTGTTGAATCAAAGCGAGCGGACTGCCCGACTTGGCCCGCAGCGAAAACGTCAGTTCGGCTTCGCCAGCCGCGGTGTAGTTCCAGCCCAACGTCAGTCGATCGAGATCGAGCAGCAGTCGCTCCGTGAGGGCGTTTGCGGCGGCAACCGCGAACGGCCGTGGCTCGGCCGCGCCCAAAATGGCTCGATTCTGCTGGACAACTTCGCGATGCCGGTCGATGGCCCAACCGCGGAACACCTCTGGCAGGTTCTGCCACTGGACGACCATCGCCAGATCGTGATTGGCCGGAACCTGTTGAAGCATCTCGGCCGGGTCGGGGCGAAAATTGCCTGCCAGCAGGGCTTCGGTCTGCGCCACATACAGCCAGCCATCGTGCTCCAGGGCAAACGCGGTCCACTCCCGTCGCCCCAGTTTCCACAGGCCGGGCCGCAAGTTTTCCACTTCACCCACCGCTGGCCGGAGCGAGGCCAACAGCGTTTCGCCATTCTCCACCGGAATAGCTGCCAGGGGGGCCAACGTAATGCCATCGGTGCGAAGCGCCACAAAACCGCCGCGCTGGCCATCGAGACCCGCCAGGCTGGCGACGCCGGTTCGCCGGGCCAGAAAATCAGGCAGCGTAACCGAGAGCGGCTGATCGGCCGTGGCCAGATCGCCGCGCCAACCGTTGAGCCCCTGCACCGCAACGATCGCCACGTTTCGCCATGGCGGCGGTTCGGCGGCCACCGCGGGCACTGCAAACAGCACCCCCAGCCAGCAGCAGGCCCAACGAGCGCTGGTCGCAAAAATCGCCGGCCGCGGATTCATGGCTGTTCCCCAGGGGCATCGGCAGCCCAGGCCTGCTTAGAGCCTATCCAATGACTCCCTCGCCCCTGGCGGGAGAGGGCTGGGGCAAGGGGGAAACAGGGTTTGCGGATAGGCTCTTAGCGCATTGCCTGCTCGGCCAGAAACGTCTTCAGTTGCCGCTGCATTTGCTCCGAGTAGGGCTCGCGCTGCACGGCCATGATTTGATGCTTGATGGCGTTGTCGAGATCGCCGGCCGCATAATAGCAGCGGCCCAGTGTATCGAGATAAGCGGCGGTGCCCGCCTGAAGTTCCAGCGACTTCAGCGAGTGCTTCACGGCTTCGTGGTAGTCGCCCTCGGTGCTTCCCACCAGCCAGGCCAGTTGGTTGTAGGCGGTGGCATTATCCGATTCTTGCTCAATTTGCTTGCGGTAAGCAATGCCCGCCGTTCGCAGCAGCAACGAGACGCGAGCCCGATCTTCTTCCGAAGGATTCGGCAGCCGATACAGCGAAATCAGCGCGTCGGCATCGGTCGCGTCAATCGCAATGGCCTGCTCCAGGTGTTCTTTCTGCTTGGCGCGATCGTTCATTTCCTCGAAGTGCCGCGCGTAAAAGTAATGCATGCGGCTGCGAGCCGAACTGATCTCGCGACGATTGTTCTGGTCGGCGTTGCCTTCGGCCTCGTTCTTTTGCATGGCGGCCACGGCCTCTTCAAACAGCTTGGCGGCGTCGAAGTGCCGGCCCCGGTCGTGCAGCGTTTCGGCCAGTAAAAACCGGGCACTGAGCGCGTTGGAGTGCGTGGCCGGCACCAGCTTGGTGACGGTGTTGAACTCCTGCTCGGCCCACTTCATCAGGCCTTGCTGCCGAAGAAAATAGGCCACCCGCAAGTGTTGCAACGTATCTTGCTCCGACAGCAACGACGCCTTGGCCGCGGCCTTCTCCGACAACTCGGCTTCGCCCTGCTGGTCGCGAGCTTCGGCCAATGCGTACAGCACGAGCGGTTCGGTATCGATGAATTTTTTATGGCGGGGTTCCAAGGCATCGATCGCTGAGAATGCTTTCTGTTCGACCAGCCACCGCACGAGGGCCAGCATGCTATCGGGGCTGGTAGCCGACCACTCCACCACTTGAAGATAGAGCGGCTGAGCCTGCTCGCTCTGCCCCAGCTGGTTCCACAATTCGGCCTGATACTGCAACAGGCCGAGCATCAGTTGGCGTTCCACCACGCGATCTTGGCCAGCCACGAATACCTTGCGGAATTGATCGGTGTACCTGGTCCATTCGACCACGGCGGCCCGAGGATCGTCGGCCGCTTTGACGAAAGTGCGCAACCAATCGGCCGCCACCCGCTGGCTGCTCCCCAGCTTGTCGACAATCTCCTCGCGCCGCTTCCGCGCGGAAATTTCACTGAACGCCTTCTGTTGTATGAGCAACAAGGCCGCTCGCCGCGAGATCGCTTCCGAAGGCTCATACCTTGCGATGCGGGCCAACGGCCCGGCCGAAATATCGCAAGGGAGCAGCGCCAGATTGGCGGCCCGGCCCATCCGCGTTTCTTCGTCAGCCTCGCCATAACCTTTCAAAATGCGATGCACGTCGGGGTCGTCTCCCTCGTGCTCCCAGCTCAGATCGATCTTATGCAGCAGGAACTTGGCCCGCGAAGCGATTTCAATGTCTTCATGAGTTTGGGCCGCCACCAGGGCATCGAAGGCTTTGCTGCCGAAGGTGGCCAACAACTGTTGGGCTCGTTGGCGTTGGAAATAATCCTCAGCGCCCAAATCGCGGATGAGCTGAGCAATCTGCTCGTCATCGGATCGCGAATCTGCCGTGGCCACCGCGGAGACGGCCGGGCCGACCCCGACGGTCGAGGGCTGCCGCGCCGCGGCGGGCAGCACCAGCGCGCCCCACGCCAAGAGAGCCGCTAGGGCAGACCGGCGGCAGCGGCCAACGAAAATTCTGGCGGAATGCCTGGATCGGTCAGGCACGCTCGGCAAGTTCAGGCGAAGAAAGTCACACCTCGTGAAGCTGCGCATGGCCCTCACGTTGGGGTTCGTAGGCAGGGGTTGGTTGCTCGGGTTGGGCGTGGCGAGGCCGTGTGTGCCGCGCCTAACTCTCCAGCATAGCCGAGGTCGAATCGGCCCGACAAGATGAACTGGGAAATGGGCGCAAGCGGGGGGGCAGGCAAATCAACGATTTTTTGCCGCTTTTTCTGCCGCTCACCTTGTAACCCGACACGTCAGTGAGGGAGTTCTCGGGACATGCACCCACCGGACAGGTGGCGCAGCGCGCGCCAGCTTGGGCGACTCCCTCGCTCACGCAGCGGGTTGCGACTGCCGCGGCGTCGCTTTTTCTCTCGTCACAATCACAATGCCCGCCGCCACGGCCGCGCCGCCGGCGAGCAGCCAGAAACTGGTTTGATTGCCTCGCAGCCACACGCCGAACAGAATGCCGAACAGCGGCTGGGCAAACCCAAACACGGCCAACTGGCTGGCGCGATGATGACGCAGCAAATACGTCCACATGGAAAAGCAAAATCCGGCCACCACCACGCCCTGATATAGCAGCGCCCACACGCTCACGGCGGTGAATGTTAGTTGATGAACCGGCTCGGTCGCTAGGCCCACCGTCAATAGCAGCAGCGTGCCAAACAGGTTGCTCCACAGCACCAGCTTGCCGGGCTCCACGCTGTTCAAGGCATACTTGGTGTAAACCACCTTGGTGGCGAGGAACCAACTACTCACAAACACCACCACGTCGCCAAACAAACTGCCCACATCCATGGCGTGCCCTTCGCCGCCACTGGAACTCACCACCACCGCCACCACGCCCAAGGCCGAAAGCGTGAGGCCGGCCGTTTTCCACAGGGTCAAGCGATCGCCCGGAAGCAAGAAGTGAGCCAGCAATGCCACCCACACCGGGTTGGAACCAACCAGCACCTGTCCATGCGCCGCCGAGGTGAAGCGGTGTCCCCAGTGAAACAAACCAATCTGCACGGCCAGCAGCGTGCCGCTGATCAGCACGGGCTTCAACTGCGTAGCGCGCAGCGCGATGGGCTGCCGGTCCCACAGGCACCAGGCAAATATGAAAGCCGTGCCCATGGCAAACCGGGCCGCGGCAGTCAGCAGCGGGGGCCAATCGTCTTGAGCAAATTGGATGGCCACCGACGTGCCGCCCCACAGCATGGCGCACAGCAGCGCCAGCGCCGCCGTGGAGGCCGTGATGGGCATGAGCATCGAAGAGGGTTCGACGACTCGGCTTCCTCGGACCTTGGCGGCGGTGCTCATCGGCAACTCGGCCACGGTTCCGTCCGTGCGCAGGCCAACGGCGCCGCGGAAGGTGGCGCGACGCAGGCCAGCGGTTGGTTCCAGGGGCGGCGTTCGCGAATCATGGCTGCTCGTCCGCGGATGGAACCAGTGGCACGCGGGCGTCGATTCCTAAAGCGGTAATGCCGCTCAGCAAGAAAGCTCCCGCGGCCACGCCAAACATCCCTTCCCAGCCGTAGTAGACCACCAGGAGCATCAGGGTATTGGATGCCACGCCTGCTCCAAAGTTGCCCCACATATTTCCCCAGCCTAAGGCTGAGCCTACAAACCGTCCGGCCACATCTTGCTGAAAAGCCCACACCGCGGGAACCCCCAGGTCGGTGGCAAAGGCCACAAGCGACAGTGCCGCGACGGCAATCCAGGGCGACGAAATCGCGGACTCGCTGGCCCAGAGGACGTCGAACATGCAAATCAAATAGCCCAGCATGGCCATGAACCTCGTGAGCCCCATCGGCAACGCTCGCCCCCAGCGGATGCCAAACCGCCTGGTCATGCGATCGGTGAGCGGACCGCCCATCAGCATGCCAATCCAGCCCACGGTAATGGGAAACGCCGTCAGGAATCCTCGCTGTTCGATCGGCACATGGTGAACTTCGTCAAGGTAACGCGGCAAAAACGTCACCAGAAACACCCAGGCATAATTGGTAGTGAACTGGGAGATGGAGGTCAGCCACATATTGGCGCTCGTCAGCAGCGCTTTGAAAGGTAGTCCCCTGGCATGCCCTTGACTGGTGCTGACCGAAGCTGGCCGGCCATATTCGATGAGCGCGACTTCGGCCGCGTTCACGCGGGGATGCACGCGCGGCTCATCATAAACTTGCCACCAAAATAGCAGCGCCACGAGCAGCCCGATCGCGCCGTAGATATACATCACGTTGCGCCAGCCTTCGCCGTAAATGCGGCGGATGCCTGGGTAGACCGCTTCGAGCGCGAGCCGATTAAGCCGGGTCTGCTCATTGGCGTCGAGTTGCTGGCCTGCTTCGTGCAGGCTTTGCTGCTCCTCTAAGAGCGACTTGGCCTGCAGCGAGAAGGAGGGCAACGCCGCCGAGAACGTAACGGGGTCGACCAGGTCGGGCGACGTAAGCAACGGATTGAATGCCGCCACGATTTCCGGCCGGATGGCTTCGACCTGGTCTGCAAACAGCTTTGCGTCAGGTTCTTGGGGCTTGGAACCGGTCTTCGCGGCAGCCGCGTTGTTCGCGGCCAACGCCACGGCGTAAGCCCGTCCCAGCGAGCGCAGTTGTTCAGCCGCGGCTGGCTCCAACCGTGCCAGAATTCGCTGGCCCACCTGGGCGCGGAGTTTATCTTCGCCCTTGAGTTCCGTGTCGGGTTCGCTGCGATCGGCCAATGTGATCTCGTAGGCCGTGCGGGGTAAGTCCAGCAGATCGTTCGAGCCCAGCAACGACTGAATCGTGACCGGCACGAACATCACAATCAGCAGCGCCGTGACATAGGGCGCCAGCGAACCACCCACGCGACCACCCATGGTCACCATGGCGTTGGCGGTGCCTCGGGCCGAAAAGGGCACCCACTTGCTGATCATGCTGCCGGCGGTGGGATAAGCCCCGGCCTGGCCCAAGCCGAAACCGATGCGATAAACGATCAGCGCCACAAAGCCGGACGCCAGGCCGGTGAGGGCCGTGAATGCCGACCACAGCAGAATGTATAGGGTTAGCATCTTCCGCGAGCCAAAGCGGTCGGTAAGCCACCCGGATGGCACCTGCCCCAGGGCGTAGCTGTAGTAAAACGCGGCAAAGAACCAGCCCATTTGACCTTCGGTCAGATTCAGCCCCTGGCGAATATATACCTCGGCCACCGACAGCGAGTTGCGGTCGAGATACAACAGCAGCGACATCAGCATGGCTGCCAACACCACCAGAAACCGCTGCCGAGTGGGGCGGGCAGTTGGCTCAGGCATGCGGAATCTCGCGCGTGGAAGGAGAGGACGGGGGCGGCGCCATCAGCAGACGGCCAGGAAGCAAGTGCCGCCAATGTAGAGGCGTACCAACTGCGGTGCAAGCAATGCGGCGCCGCAAATACCACCCCCCAAAGCTGCGGCGGTCCAGTTCGCCCTACCGACGATGCAAGCCCGGAAGCAGTCCACTGCGAAGATTGAACACCTGTACTTTTGTCAATCGAGCTTTTACCATTGGGTTAAGCTTCCAGCCGCAAAGGGAGATATGACTGCAAATGCCACGAAGACCGAGTTTGGCGACTTTCAAACACCGCCGCCGTTAGCGGCGACGATCTGTGATTTCCTGGCAAAATCCGGCGTGCCGCCTGCCTCGATCATTGAGCCGACCTGTGGCCAGGGCTCCTTGCTCGCTGCCGCCCTTCGTTCGTTCCCAAATGCCGCCGCTCAGGGATTCGATGTGAATCCATCCTATGTAGAACAATGTCAACGCGATACCGCATCGCATCCAAAATGCTCTGTATACGTTGGAGACTTTTTTAAGGTTGACTGGCAATCCGTATTGACGGAGATGCCAGAACCGATCTTGGCAATTGGCAATCCGCCTTGGGTGACCAACTCAACCTTGAGCAGTCTCGGCAGTACGAATCTGCCGAAAAAGGGGAATTTTCAACGGCACAGCGGTTGTGACGCAATCACGGGCAAGAGCAACTTCGATATTTCAGAGTCGATGCTGATCCACCTCATGGAACGGCTTGACGGTCGCGTTGCCACATTGGCGATGCTATGCAAGACGGCCGTCGCGCGCAAGGTTTTGCAGAATGCATGGAAGCGTGGACTGCAACTGCGAAATGCGGAAATCTATCGAATTGACGCTGCCGCGCATTTCAATGCAGGCGTTGACGCATGTCTTTTGTGCTGCGATTTCCAGCCAGGACAGCGAAGCACGGATTGCCAAGTCTATGAAAGTGTTGACAGATCCAGTCAATCCAGTTTTTTCGGATACCATGACGGTCGCTTGGTCGCGAACCTCGATACCTACAGCCATTGGCAACATCTGCTTGGCTCTTCATCGTATCGGTGGCGTTCCGGAGTCAAGCACGATTGCTCCAAGGTAATGGAATTGGTGGAGTCCGACGGAGGGCTTCGAAATGGATATGGCGAGAAGGTGGACATTGAGCCCGATCTTCTGTACCCCATGCTGAAAAGCTCGGAACTCGCGAATGGGAGAACCAGCAATCCACGCCGCTGGATGTTGGTGCCGCAAAGTTCAGTCGGTGAAGAAACGTCGCCGCTCGCCCACATTGTTCCGAAGACCTGGCGATACTTGCTCTTGCATGCGGAGCGACTAGATAACCGCGGGAGTTCTATCTATCGCAAGCGGCCCCGTTTTTCGGTATTCGGTGTCGGATCGTATAGCTTTTCACCCTGGAAAGTAGCCATCTCTGGCTTCTATAAGGCGACTGTTTTTGCCCGGCTTGGCCCTCATCAAGCAAAGCCCATTGTATTGGATGACACGAGCTACTTGCTGCCATGCGTGAGTCGAGAGGAAGCTGAATTGCTAACAACGCTGCTGAATAGCGACCCCGCTCGCGAGATTCTTCATTCAATGGTCTTCTGGGATTCCAAACGCCCCATTACGACGGAGCTGCTTTCGACACTCAGCTTGGATCAACTTGCGATCGAACTGGGCCGCGCGGATGAATTTCAAAAATATGCCAACAACAATCCCTGGACAACTAAAAGAGCAGCCAGTTCGCAAACGCTACTCTTTTGAAGAGTTGCACTTGGACTAGCGTAACCTGTCGGGGCGCGCCTGCACTACCAACTGGTTTTTGCGAGGGCAATCATAGGCGGCAGTACCACGTACAGACTTCTTGGTAATGCCAGGTAATATGAGGACGTAAGATTCGTGGCTACTCGGCAGGCTCCGTTTCCGCCGGAGCGTAGTCATACATGCGGTACGTTTTGATGAGCTTGGCGCCCCCTTTTTCCAAACCCATTCGGGCCAGATCATTGGCTTCCGAGATCCACGAAAACTCGGCCTCTTGAAAGCCCAGCTTGATGCCCTCGGGCACCAGGCCGCCCATCAACACCAGCCCGATTCCCCAGCGTTGAAACTCGGGAACCACGTCGATGCTGATAATCCGGATGCGTTTCAACTTGCGCCGCGCGGCGAGAATGCGAAACACGCCCAAGGGGAACAGCTTGCCGTTGATCTTTTTGATCACCGGGTTGAAGTCAGGCAGACCGAGCACGCAGCCGATCGTCTTGCCGTCCACATCGGCGGCCAGCGCCATCTCGGGCACGAGCAGGTGCTTGAGATTGGTGGCCGAGTAGCGCAGCTCGTCGGCCGTGAAGGGCACAAACCCCCACATATTCACGCAGGCCCGATTGTAGGTCTCCAGGAACATTTCCACTTCGCGCATGAAGTGGCTTTTGTCCATGTGCCGGAGTTTGACATCGGTGCGGTCGATGATTTGCTTATACAGCGGCTCCAACTTCTGGCGGACTTCGGGCAGTTGGTTGAGCTCGCCCGAGTAGGCCAACAAGTCGTGCGTCTTGCGAAATCCGTAGTCCTCGACCAGCCGCTCATAGTAAGGCGGGTTGTAGGTCATCATGAAGGTGGGCGCGCTATCGAAGCCATCGATCAGCAGAGCGCACTCGTAGTTCATGGAGGGATTGGCCGGCCCTCGAATCTTGGTGATGTTGCGTTCGGCCAGCCAGCCGCGGGCGGTATCGAACAGGGCGTTGGCCGCTTCCTGGTCGTCGCGGCATTCAAAGAAGCCGAAGAACCCGCGGTCGTCTTTCTGTACGCGGTTGTGCTCGTGATTGAGAATCACCGCCAACCGGCCGACCACCGTATCGCCCCGCCGGGCAACCAGCGTGTCCATCTCGGCAATTTTTTGAAATGGGTGGTACTTCCAGCCCAACAATTGCTTCTGATTGCCTTGCAGCGGGGGGATCCAATTGGGATCGTCCCGGTACAAGTCCCAGGGAAGATGGAAGAAGTCTTTCCGGTCTTTGCTGCTGCGGACTGCGGATACCACCACTTCGGCCATGGGCTGCACTTCGGCTCCTGCCAGGTTGAATTTAAGGTGGTCAGTGTAGAGATGCCGTGGCCCAAGGTCAATCCGGATGAGGAGTTACGAATCCCACCCTCAGCGGGAATCGCGATGCCCCGTTGGTATCGTTCCTGGGGACTGCTCTCAGCAGGCCACACTTTCCGGTCGGGCCGGGCGGGGGCGAGGAGGATAGCGCGGCGAAACCTACGCGACGCGCGGCGTCGTTCCCAACGCCGCACGTCGGTTGCTTCCACCCTCAAAAACGGCAGCTCGGTTCGCGAGCTCGTTGCTCATTGCACGCCGATTTCCGCGGGGCGAGAAATTCGATGACAATTTTACCTATTCATGCGTACATAAACTCCAAGCGGTGATTCGCCAGCCAGGGAATCCGTGGCCGGGCCTGGTCGAGCGCCGCTTCCTGCGGAATTGGGTTGTGGCCGCGGCGGTCGAGATACACCACGATCCGACGACCGGCTTCGATCTCCACCGCGCCAGAGGTTTCCACGAATTTGCGGTACAACGCTTTCGGCTTGCTCTGGGCGAAGCCGTGAAGTTGGCTGCCCAGCCAACGGTAACAACCGTTGGCGATCACGGTCAACACAACATCCCAATCCACATTCAAGCGGACTTCGCTGGAGAGACAATCCAGATGAAAAAAATTCACGCTGCTCCCCAACGCATCCTCCACGCCGTTGCGGCGCGCGTGGTTCATCACCAACTCTCGAGCGCTGGCCTGAAAATGTTTCGCGACTGGCTTCATCGGTTGCTCTTCGACCAGCACGCATCGCAGGGCTTCGTCGCGTCGCTGCCAGCCTTCGGCGGGTTGCAGAAAGTAGTCCTTGTAACCGAGTCCGTCCATGCTCGCCTCCCTGAAAAACCGCAATATCCCGTGAAGTTCGCCGATTTGCGACAGAAGTTGTCACCGAATTACGGAACGCGGAAATCGGCGTTCTATCTTTCTTGGCGGCGTTGGCGTAGTTGGTCGAAGGCCACGGCGGTGATGATGATGACGCCGACGAGGATTTCTTGGATGGGATTGCGCATGCCGAGCATGGTGCAGCCGTTGTAGATGACGGCCATGATACCGGCGCCGGCGAGGGTGCCCATCACGGTGCCTTTGCCGCCGCTGAGGCTGGCTCCGCCGATCACCACGGCGGCAATGATTTCGAGCTCGGTTCCGCTGCCCGACTCGGGGTTGCCCACATAGAGCCGAGAGAACTGAAACAGCCCTGCCAGGCCGACGAAGAAGCCGCCGATGGCAAACACGGCGACTTTGATGGCCGGCACATTCACGCCGCAAAGTCGAGCCGTGGCTTCGTTGGAGCCGACCGCGAACACGTGCCTTCCCAGCACGGTGTATTTGAGCACCGCGGCGAGGAGCGTGGCGAGGATGAGAATGATCCAAATGCCGGAGGGGAGCAGCAGCCAACTGGGGGTGGGATTGGGAACCAGCAGTTGTTGAACCCACTGGGGAATGGCGGCGCGGGCCGGCCGCACGGTGGTTTCCTCGGCGAGCAGTTTGCCGATGCCGAGATAGATGGTCATGGTTCCCAGCGTGACAATGAACGGCACAATCCGTAGCAAGCCAATCAGGGCGCCGTTGATGATGCCGGTGACGACGCCGACGGCCAGGCCGATGGATACGGCCGCGGGTCCGCTGGCGCCTTCGCGCAAACTGAGGGCGATGGCGGTGCCGGCCAGGGCCATGGCGGTGCCGGCGGAGAGATCGATGCCGCCGGCAATCATGATGACCGTCATGCCGAGAGCGGCCATGGCCACGGTGGAGATCTGCACCAGCATGGTGCGTCCGTTCTGAGCGGTCCAAAACTTGCTTTGAAAATCCGTGACCACATCGAAGAGGCCGCGTTGATTGTTGCCGCCGAGGCCGTCTTGCAGGGCCAGCACGAATTCGGCCGCGACAAAGAACAACACCACGCCGGCCAAGGCCAGCAACGGCCCTAGCGTTCCACCGAGCAAGCGGGCCTGAGGGGAGCGGAACTGGAGCCAGGCGAGCAGGCCGAAGTCGATGGCCAAGCCCAGCGGGCCGAGCACATAGAGCAAGCCGAGCGAGGCGACGGCGGCCGCTTGCACCGCGGCGAGCGAGGCAGCGCGGGGAACTTGCAGGGCTCGATACACGCCGGCGGCCAGCAGCCAGGTAAGAGCCACGACCGCCGTCAACAACGTCAGTTGGAGCGGGGTGGAAAGGCCCGACTGGAGATCGGAAGGCAAGAGACTTTCCGCCGTGCCGAAGGCGGCCCAAGCGGCGGCGACGGCCAGGGCAGCGCTGAGGCCGCGCACGAAGCGCCGCCCCATCGATGTCTCTGGCTGGGGTGGCAGGAGGCTGAGCGCGAGGTAATACAGCGCGAGCAGAATGGGCGTTGCCAGCCCCAACGTCAACAGCGCGCGTTCCATGGATGTCGACCGAATTGAGTGAAAGAGATCAATTGTGTGGCCGATTGTGGCTGGAAAGAAGGCGGAGGTGAAGTGGGGAGCTGGGAATTCGGAATTCGGAGTTGGGAATTCGGAGTGCGGGGTTATGGGGCGGATCAGGGGTTGTTTTTTTTGGGGATGGGCGGTTTGGATTGCAAATTGAAAATTGAAAAATGCTCAGTCTCCGTGAAAGGCACGCACCTAGAATCTATTAGACTCAGAAAATTGGAGGGGGCGGATTTTGGTGTTTAGGAGGGGCGTGCCCGTAGGGAAGTGGTCCGTTAGCCCATGGGGCGGCTGAGGGAGAAGATGGGGAGGAGGAGCGCCATGCCGATGCCGCCGACGACGACGCCCATGATGGCGATCATGAGTGGTTCGAGCACGCTGGTGGCGGTTTTCAGGGCGATCTCCACCTGCTGATCGTAGAAGGTGCTGACTTGCGACAGCACCTGGTCGAGCTTGCCGGTCTCTTCGCCCGAGGCGATCATTTGCCGGAGCGTGGGCGGGAAGAGACTGCAGTCTTCGAGGGCGGTGTGGATTTCGTTGCCGGCGGTCACTTGTTCGAGGACGCGGAGCCAGACGCGTTCGTAATGAATGTTGCCGCTGACGTCGGCCGCGAGGCGAATGGCGTCGAGCATGGAGACTCCGCCTTCGACCATCACTCCCAAGGTGCGAATGCTGCGGCTCAAGATCACCTTTCGCACGGCGGGTCCAATGATGGGCGTGTTGATCTTGATGCCGTCCCAGATCTCCTGGCCTTGCGGGGTGCGTTTGCCGTAGATCAGGCCGGCGATTGCGGCCACGAGGCCGGCCAGCCACCAATACCAATGGCCGATCAGCGTTTCCGAGATGGCCATGAGAATCACGGTGGCCTTGGGGAGGTCCATTCCCCGACTGGTAAAGATGGGGGTGAACTGCGGCAATACCCAGGTGAGCAGGAAAATCGTGACGCCGACGGCCATGACGAGCATGACGACCGGATAGGTGAGCGCTGAACGAACCTTGTTCACGGTTTCTTGCTGGCGGCGGAGATACTCCGCGATGCGTCCTAGCATTTTGCCCAGGCTGCCGGTGGCCTCGCTCGCTCGGACGAGAGAAACATAGGTTTTGTCGAACTGTTTGGGGTACTTGGCCAAACTATGCGAGAAGTCCTGGCCTGATTCGACCGCCGAGCGGAGGTCTTGCAATAGATTGCGGAAGCTGGGGTTTTCTTCCTGGGTAATGAGCCCCGAGAGGGCCGAAGACAGGGAGATGCCTGTATCGACCATCACCGCCAGTTGCGTGGTGAAGAAGATGATATCGGATCGCTTGATCGGCCGTTTGAACAGGGTCAGTTCCTCGGCCGGTTCCGCGGGCACGTCTTCTTTCCATTCGTCGGCCTGACTAAACAGATTGCCAAACTGCGAATCGCGGCCCTGGGGCTGATCGGGCTTGGGCAGGGTGGCTCGCATGGGGGGCACTGATTATTGAGAGGAAGGTTTGAAAGTTGACACTTGGGCGGGGCGAATATAGATGGGGGAGACTATGCCGCCGCATCACCCCCACCCCGGCCCTCCCCCGTCGAGGGGGAGGGAGATAAGGAGGGAGCGGAGGGAATATAGATATATATTTTTTATAGTTCTCCGCAGGCGTGGAGGACTTCTTCCACGGTGGTGATGCCTTCGCGGACTTTGCGGAAGCCGTCGTGGCTGAGGGGGGGCATCTTGCGTTCGCGGGCCAGTTCGCGGATGCGGGTGACGGTGGCTCCCGAGGTGATGGCGTCGCGCATTTCGTCGTCGTCGAAGGTGACCAGTTCGTGAATGCCGATGCGGCCGCGGTAGCCGGTGTTGCGACAATGCCGACAGCCGGCGCCCTTGTAGAACTCCATGACCTCAAAGCCCATCCGTTCGATGGCTTTTCGCAAGTTGCGGGGCGGCTCGTAAGGTTGGCGGCATTTGGCGCAAATGCGGCGCACCAGGCGCTGGGCCAAGACCATGTTGAGGGCGGCCGAAATCAGATAGGGCTCCACGCCCATGTTGACCAGGCGGGTAACGGCCGAGCAGGCGTCGTTGGTGTGGAGCGTGCTCAGCACCAGGTGACCGGTGAGGGCGGCTTGAATGGCCGTGCGGGCCGTTTCTTCATCGCGGATTTCGCCCACCATGATGACGTCGGGATCTTGACGCAAGAGGGTGCGGAGGGCCTTGGAAAATGTCAGACCTACTTTTTCTTGAACTTGAAACTGATTGATCAGCGGCAAGTGATATTCGATAGGGTCTTCCACGGTGCAGACATTGTTTTCCATGCAGCTGACGGCGTTGAGGGCCGCGTAGAGCGTGGTGGACTTGCCGCTGCCGGTGGGGCCGGTGACGAGCACGATGCCGTTGGGCGCATCGACCTTTTCGCGAAGCCTGGCGAGAATGTCTTCAGAGAAACCGAGGTCTTCGAGGTTGAGTGAAACGCTACGGGTATCGAGCACGCGCAGCACGGTTTTTTCGCCCTTGCTGGTGGGAAACGTGCTGACGCGGAGGTCGATCTTGCGGCCGTCGAGCATCACATGGATGCGTCCGTCTTGAGGCAAGCGGCGTTCGCTGATATCCATGGAGGCCATGATTTTGATGCGGCTGGTGACGGCGTTGGCCAGGTGCTTGGGCACATCGAGCGATTTATGCAGCCGACCGTCGATCCGATTGCGAACGCGCAAGCTGCGCTCGGACGGTTCGATATGAATATCGCTGGCGCCTTCCTTCACGCCGGTATAGATCATGTAGTTGACCAGCCGGATGACGGGCGATTGTCCGGCGATTTCTTCCACGTCGCCAATGTCTTCGATGGCGTCTTCGATCAGCGTGACGTTGGCCGTTTCCGAATCTTCAATGATGTCGTCGATGACAAAGACTTTGGAATCGGGCAGATTGGTCAGCATCCGGCGGATGTCTTTGGCGGTGGACGCCACAATCTGCACTTGCAAGCCTGTCAGGCTGGCGATTTCATCAATCAGAAACAGATTCGATGGCTCAGCGACGGCAATCGTGAGCGATTTGCGAATGATATAGAGCGGCAGGATCTGATTATTTTCGATATACTCGCGCGGCAAGACATCGACGACGCGGGGGTCGCCCAGCCGAGGGTCGAGCTTGGCGAAGGGAACGCCGTAGTCGGCCGCGAGGCATTCCACGACCTGCTCTTCGGTGCATAATTGCAGATCGACGAGGATTTCGCCCAGCAGTCGGTTGTGGCCTTGGGAACCGCGCTGGGCGATGAGCGCATGCTCCAAGTCTTCGGACGTGACATAGCCACGGTCGATGAGGTAACTTCCCAGACGGTGGGGCGAGGCGTTTCCTACCATGGACCTTTTCGTGTACGTGCCTAGTTTTCCGCTGCCGCGGAAGAGAACTGGATTCCCGCCGGCGGAACCTATTGAAATAGTGGGATCCATACCGCCGCATCACCCCCACCCCGGCCCTCCCCCGTCGAGGAGGAGGGAGACATCTTTAGCGGAAGCTTTTGACGGCATCGACCACGCTGTCGAAGACTTCGAACTGTTGATCGAGCCGGGTGATCTCCAGGAGTTTGCGGTTGAGTGGGGCGTTGGTGGCCATTTTGGCGTCGCCGCCTGCTTCGCGGAGGCGGTCGGCGAGGTCGCAGATGGCCGCGAGGCCGGCGCTGTCAAAGTTTTCGGTGCTATCGAGATCGAGGACGACGCGATCTTGAGAGAGCGTGGACATGAATGCCAGGAAGCCGTCGGCCTGTTCGCTCGTGAATTCTTCTGGCGTATGAACCACGATCGTATCGGCAAAAACTTCAACGGGCAGTTTCATGGTTCGACCGCCACGAGCGAGGATTGGACGAGTTCGACGACTTCGCGAGGGCTGAACGGCTTGGCCAGGATGGCTTCGATTCCCCAGCGATCGGCCAGTTCGCGGCAGGCCATTTCGTAGCCTTTGGCGGTGAGCATGACGATGGGGATGGGGGTGTGATCTTCTTCGAGCGCGCGAATGCGTTCGATCAGTTCGAAGCCGTTCATGACCGGCATTTGCAGGTCGGTGATCAGCATATCGGGCAGTTCTGCCTGGTAGATTTCCCAGCCTTGGCCGCCATCGCCGGCGCAGAGGACGCTGAAGCCTGCCTTCTTTAGTTTGAATTCCACGGCGCGGAGAATGTGCAGTTCGTCGTCGCATATCAAAATGCGATGTGTCATGAGCGGGCTCCGAGGGCGGCGGAAACATCAAACCAGTTCGCTAGCGGCGGGCAGTGAAACCGTAAAGGCACTTCCCTGGCCGAGAACACTTCTCAAGGAGAGTCGACCTCCGTGCATGTCTTCCACAATGGTTTTGGCGAGCGGCAGACCGAGGCCGGTGCCGGCTGCCATTTGCTGGTCTTTTTTGACTCGATAGAAGCGGTCGAAGATACGAACGCAATCGTCGGGGGAGAGACCGACGCCGGTGTCTTCGACTTCGAATTCCACTTGCCCATCGAGGTCGCGACTGCGGAGCGAGACGGTTCCGCCCGCGGGGGTGTACTTGACGGCATTGGAGAGCAGATTGATGGCGGCTTGCAGCATCTGGTCGTGGTCGATCAGGGCGGGCAAATAGAGCGGGCTGAGCGCGGCGACCAGTTGGATGCGTTTGGCTTCGGCCGCCGGTTTGACGGTATCGAAGGCTTGCTGCAAGACGGGATTGAGCGGTTGAGCCTGCTTGCGGACCTCGACCACGCCGGACTCGATCCGCGCCAGGTTGAGGACGTTGTCGATCAAACGGTGCAGGCGGTCGGCCTGGCTGTTGATCACGCTAAGGAACTCTTCCCGCGTTTGTTCGTCGTCGGCGTCGCCATCGACGAGCAGTTCGACGTAGGCCTTGATGCTGGAGAGGGGCGTCTTCATTTCGTGGCTGACCGACGAAACGAACTCGGCATAGCGCCGCTGGGCCGCTTTTTGATCGGTGATATCGCGCAGGACCACCACGGCTCCCTGCGTGGTGGCGGAGGCCGAGAGGACGGCGGAATCGGATAGGGAGATCGCTTCGCGAACGCCGGCGGGGGCAAAGCTGCTGGCGGTTACTTCGTGCCAGCGGCGCCGGCCGGCGCTATCGACGAGTTCGATCTCTTCGAGACGCGTGGTGTGCGACGCGCGGCGCTGGGTTTCGTTGAGCAGGTCCAGCAATTGCTGGCATTGGGTGATGTTGCTGACCGCGCGGCGGTGAACCTGGTGGGCGTCGAAATTGAATAGCCGCTCGGCGCTGGGATTGGCCTGCAGCAGTTCGCCGTATTCGTCGACCACCAGCACGGGTTCGTGCAAGCTGGCGAGCACGGCGCTGGTTCGGTCTTGCTCGGCCGTTTGGCGGCGCAGTTGCACTTCGAGCGCAGCCCAATGGTCTTCCGACTCTTGCAGCTGCGTGGCGATTTCGTGGAGTCGGGCGGCCAAGCGTTGGGCCGCGGCGCGGCAGGGGTGGTTGGTGGGGAGCGGCACGCCGGGCGGGTGGGAGTCTTGGAAATCGGCCAGGGGCCGGTTGAGCAATCCGCCCAGGATTTGCAGGCCGTGGGTCCATTGGTTTTGCCAGCGCGCTAACACGGTGGCGGCCGCGACGACGGCCAGCAAAGTCCAACCGAGGAACAAGCCCGACGACGTCCAGACGGAGCCGGCGCTTTGCCTGGCGGCGGTGAACCAGCAGATGGTTGCCGCCAGCGACAAGGCCAGCGAGATACCGCAGATCCAGAATTGATATCGACACTCGTTCATGGCATTTTCACTGTCCGCCGAACCCTCCCGGCCAACCGCGACGACAAGCTTGCGGCGCCTGGCTGGCGGCAATGCTTAACGCTGGTTGGATTCCCGCGGGCGCGATCCGGTTCGAGCAACAGCGCAGGGCCGTGGGGCAAGTCATTCGCCGCGCACATGCTCAAAACCGAGCGATGGAGAGACAGCGCTGCATTGCCAGGAACGTGTGTGTTTTGGCGACTAGCGCGTCTCTGCAAAGCGGGGATCGAGTTGTGCCGCGCGCTGCAAGTACTTGGCGGCCTCGCGCTGTTTCCCGAGTTTGTGTAACGTGGAGCCCAATAAAAAGTAGGACAAGGCAGAGGTGTTGTCCAAAGAAAGCGCCTGCTCCAGGGTTTCTTGGGCGGCGGAATAGTCGCCCGTGCGGTAATAAGCGGTGCCCAAGGTGCGGAAGACGCGGGCTGTAACGATTTCGCGGCGCGTGGCGGGTTCCAGGATTTCGATGGCGAGTGCCGTTTGGCCGCGATGGAGGGCTTCGACGGCCACTTCGATTTCGGCGGATTCACGATCGGGAGCAGCCGCGGTGGCCTCCGCGGCCTGTTGCAGCCGTTCCACGCCGGTGCTAATTGCACCCGAGTTGAACGCCTGTTGGGCCTGGTCCAGGAGCTCCGCATGGGGCGAGGGGTGGGCGTTTTGACTCGCCGCGTTTTGGCTCGCCGAGTCTGTCCGCCGCAACGTCGGTTGGCCGGCGCCTAACTGCAGCCGCAGCGGCGGAGCGGGGGATTGTTTGGCGTTCAAGGGGCTGGTGGCGTTGTTGCCTGCCGGTTGCGGAGCGTTTTGAGCCGGTTCAGGATTCGACTGTGATTCGAGTTCGGCCGACACGGTTCGATGGGAACTGCAGACGCTGCAATTGCGAGGTTTGCTGGCGTTTTTGCCGGTGGCGAGCGGTTGTGGGGCGCGATCGCGGATTTGCGAGATCTCTTGAAAGAGTTCGGCGCCTTCCCGCAGGTCGGCGGTGGCCGGGGATGCCGTGGCCAGCCGCTGGGGTTCGCGGTGGGGCGAGTTGGTGAGGAGGGGTTCGGGTTCGGCGGCCGGGGCAGCGGTTGTGGCGGTATTCAATTCCGCATATTTGGCGGCGCCAATGGAGGTGCTCGCCGACTCGAGATCTTCGCCGTAGTAAGACTGCCGCACGTTGTCGTCGCGCAGGGCCTCGATCGGTTCTGGCTTGTCGTTGGCAGAGGGCCTGGCAGCCAGCTTGGGGTCGCCGGGTTGTTCTGCCAACTGTTCCAAGCTGGCTTTGTTGTCTTGTTGCGAAGCGTTGAGCGTGAATTGATACAGGTCGTCGTTGGGCTGAAGGTCGGCCGCCTCTTGGTAGAAGGCGAGGGCTTCGGACTCGCGGCCGGTGGCGGAGAGCAGCATGCCCAGGGTATGGCAGGCCCTGGCGTCGCCGGGGTTGGTGCGACAAAGCTGTTCCATGCGGGGAACCGCGTGTTCGGCGAGGTCTTGCAGCAAGCACCATTCGGCAAAGAGGAGAATGGCGTCTCGGTGCTGGGCATTGTTCGCGAGTGCCTGATCCAAATGGAATTTGGCGCCCGCGACGTCGCCCTGTTGCCAGCAGGCCAGCGCGGCCTGATAGCGGGCGTTGGCAGTCTGCGGATGTCGAGGGTTGCTGGCGTTGGACGCCGGGAATGCGGCGTGGCGCCGCATGGCATCGAGATCGGACGTGGCGACGCGCGAGGTATCGGCGGCCGGGCCGGTCAATTGCCTGGCGGCATTGGCCACGGCCTGTTCGCGAGAGGCATGCACGGGGAGCGAGCCGGTGGCGGCTTCGCGGCCTCCCCAGCGCGAGGCGCCGGCATCGACCGCGCTATTGGCCACGGCGTAGGATTTCACGCCATTGGCCTGACCGGGCTTGAGCGCGCCCCAGCCGCCCATGGCCGCGGTTCTTGTGGCGACGCTTTGTTTCACATCGACGGGGCCGGCAGTCTGGCCGGGGCCGTTCCAGGGTGGCGCGGCGCAACCGCAAACCAGCAGCACGAAGGGCAAGCCTACCAGCAAATCGCAGGTTCGTTTGTTCATGGTTCTCTCCCTGGCCGCACTATGGGCCGGCTGTAGCCCGACACCCCTGGATCACGCGGATGAGGCAAAACGGTTGATTGAGGGCGCTCACTTAGCTCATTGAGCAACCAAGGGGGTACGTCTTGTTGGTCGAGCGAATCGACGGGCACGATGGTTCCTGGCTCCATGGCCAGGGGGCCTTGCAGGCCCACCGCTCCGGCCTGGGCCGCATCGGCCGGCACGCCCGCGGCCATGTTGGCCCGCAGTTCGATGGCGGCTCGGCTGCTGGGGTTGATTTCGAGCGAGAGTTGAATGTAGCGCCAGGCCCGCTCTCGATCGCCCTGCTGGTAGGCTTGTTTGGCCAGGCGATAATACTTTTCGCCCAGGTAATTGCGGGTGAAGTGGCTCATTTGATCGGCCTGGTTTTGATGGCGGCGATGGAAATCGCAGGCCGCCTGATCGCCTTCGATGTTCATCTCGGGTTCGGTGACGATTCGCGGCGTTAGCAGCACCACAATTTCGCGGCGTTGGGTTTGCTCGGCGGTCGTCTGAAAGAACTTGCCCAGCAGCGGCAGGCTGCCCAGCAGGGGAACCTGTTTGGTGTCGGTCTTGAGGTCTTCGCGCATCAGGCCGCCGATGATGACGGTGGCGCCGTCGCGGACCATCACGTTGGAGGTGACTTTGGTGACGTCTTTGTCGGGCAGGGTGAAGCCGGCCTCGACGCGAACGCGGCCGGTGGAGAGTTCGGGGTGCACTTCCATGCGGATCAGGCCGTCGGGCGAGATGAAGGGTCGCAGGCGGAGCTGGGTGCCGACTTCCAAGAATTCCACGCTTTGGGTGGCCGTGGTTTCGGTGACGGTGGTGTTCACGTAGCCCAACTGGGCGCCGATGAGAATCTCGGCGCGCTGCTTGTTGAGCACCATCACGCGGGGCGAGGCAATCACGCTGGTATCGCCGATGGTTTCGAGGCATTTGACGAACGAGCCCATGTTGCTGTCGAGAAAGGCGAACTTGAGTCCGCCGTTTTCGTAGTTCACGCCGTCCAAGCTGGTGATCGGGGCTCCCACGCCCAGGCGAATGGTGCCCTGGTTGCGGAGGAACTCGAAATCGACGCCGCACTCATGTTTGTCGTCGAGGACCACGCTGAGAATCATGGCTTCGATGGCCACCTGCATGGGGCGGCGATCGAGTTCGCGCATGACCTGGTCGATTTCGGCGAGCACGGTCACGCGGTCTTGAACCAGCACGGCCTCGCCTTCGGCCAGGTTGTCGCCGCCGGCTTCGCTATCGTTGGGGGCGATGCCCTGCTTGGCGGGCGTGGTGACGCTGATGCGGCCAATGCTGGGCGTGAGTAGCGGCGTGATCAGCAGTTGCAGTTCGTAAGCGGTGATGTAGCTGGGGCGATAAACCCTGGTTTCGATGGCGTCGTTGGATTGTTCGATTTCGAGAAAATCCGCGGGCGTGCCAACGTAAATGAAGTTGTTTTCGCGGCGGGCAATGTAGCCGGTCGAGCGGAGGATGGCGTTGAGGGCCGCATCGACGGTCACCCGGTTGAGGGCGACGGAGACTTGCCCCATCACACTTTTGGTGGTGACAATGTTCACGCCGGCTTGCTCGCCGAGCATGGTGAGCACGTCTCGCAAGTCTTCGTTCCGGGCGAAGATTTCCATATGCTCGTCCCGCGGCCGCACCGGAGCGGCCGTGCCTGGCGCTAGCTCGTCGGAGCGGCGCATCCGCAAGCTTTCGGCGGGGAGCGGGCCGTGGGGCGCCGCGCCGTTCGGATTGGCCGGCGGCGGATATTGAGCCGCGGGATCGGGCAGCGCGGGGTTGGCCGGCGCATGAGCGGGCGGCGGCAGATCGGGCTGGATGCGCTCGCCGGACGAACGATCGGGCTCGCTGAAGTTGGGCCGGGGGCGAATTTCTTGCGCCAGGTTTGCGCTGGCGAAACCGACGGTCGATCGCGCCGGGGTGTTCGCCGCTGCCAGCGGAGCGGCGTGGGCCGCCAACTGCACCGGCGACTCTTGCCAGAGTTGGCCCACCCGGTTGACAAATCGCTCGGCGAGTTGGTCGCCCAAGGCGTTCATGTCGGTGTGGTGGGGCAGGTGTTGGCGAGAAGGGGACGGCTCGCGAGCACTACCCTGGTTGCTGGCATCGCCTGGCAGGTGCGAATGGTTGAGCAGCGGCGCGCTGTCTTGCAAGGCCGGATCGAGCAGCAACGGAGCGGACGGCGCTTCGGGCTCGTGATCGGGATGCACTGGCAAGGCGCGGGCTTGCACTTGCAGGGGATTGTCGGCGGACGGCTGCGAATGGACGCCGAGCGGAGTGCTGGCCGAGGCAGGTTGCGCGCCTCGATCGGCTGCCAGGGCATTGTTTGTGGCGACGCCGTTTCTGGAGTTGCCATTTATGGCGGTGCCCTGCTCGGGGCCAGCGACCTGGCTGCCGGTTAGCGAGTGCGTGGCATCGCTGCTGGCCGAGAGCGCTGCTTCTTGGGTGGAGCTGAGCTCGGCCGAGACATACACGGCAAGCGCGGCGCCGCCCAAGCAGCAGACCAGGAACATGAAGATTTTAGCGAAGCGAGCCATGAATCATCCGTGAAACGCGGCGGTCGGGGGCGGCTACTTAAAGGGCGACAAGGATCGGCTGCCCGAGTTTAGATTTGGATTCGAATGGTTTGTGACGCTGGTTGGGTACTCGCCGTGCGCTGGGTACTCGCCTTGTGCTGGGTTCCCGCCCCCGTCGTCACGAGGGCAGGCTCCGCGCGGGAATGACGGTTTTTGGGACTGGGTTCCCGCCTGCGCGGGAATGACGGGAAGTAAATGCGAGCGGGAATGACGGATCAGGGTTGCTGAGGGCGAATCTCCAGTTGCGAGCTACCGATGCGGCGGCGGAACGGCTGTTCGAATAGTTGCTGGTCGGATGCTCTTCGCACCACGATCCGGTCGCGTTCGATTTGCAGCAGCAGGTAGGCGACTTCTCCCTGGTAAATGGTGTCGCCCGCCTGATAGGGCCGGCCACCGATCAGGGCGGTGCGCTGCGAGGGTCCGATCGCGATGCTGGTCAGCGGCAACTGAAGTTTTTCGGGCGGCAAGGCAGCCGCGGCGGCGGCCGCGGCTTGCTGTGCTCGCTCGTGGTCGGTTTCGTCTACCACCGGGGGCGCCTCCACGGGCGGTTCGGGGGGCAATACGGGCTGAAAGGGATTTCGCGTGACCACCAAGGCGGCCGCGGGACGCATGCGTTGATCTTGCTCGATCCAACTCAGCACATGGCGCCACGACGATTGCCGGGACGCCGGGGCGGCCGCGGTCGGCGGAACCGTGGAGCCCTGGCTTGGCTGCTGAGGGATGGAAATTGCCGAGGTCACTTGCAATCCTTGGGGCGACACCGCTTGGGTTTTGTCTTTGGAGTTTTTGTTCAGCATGCCGGTCAGCAGCGGAGCCCAGTACCAAAGGGCAACGCCAGCCAGCAGTGCCAGCAAGGCGGCCTTCTTGGGCGAGCGGCGCATTTCGCTGATTAAGCGTTGTGACAGGTTAGCCGACATGGTGTTATCTTCCGGCTCCGTAGTTATCGGACGAACGACTAGGTTTACCTAATCGGAATGGTCCGACTTTTCGGTAAAAATTGCCAACTTCAACTCACAGGAAAGGATTGCCTGGTTTTCCTTGTCGGGCGAGAGGCGGACTTCGTCCAGCCAAACGGTCCATGGCAATCCTTCCAACGCGCCCAATGACGTGAATAGCTGCTGCAATGTGCCTCGGCACGTGACCCGCACGGCGACTTCGCGAAGATAGTTGCGATCGTGTTTGGGCTCCGGCTGGAAATGCGTGGTGCGGGCGCCGCTAGCAGCGATTGCCAGCGATAGCCCGCCAAACATGCGGGCTGTTTCCGGCCGCGACGACTCTTGCCAGGCGCTGACGTAACGGGTCGTGCGCTGGGTTTCGTCGCGGAGGCGATCGACCTGCGCGGGCAACAGCAGGGCCTGCTCCATCAACTGTCGCTGCTCCCCTATCTCGTCGCGGAGGGCAGAGATTTCGCGTTCCACCGGACGGTAGATCCATCCCAGGTAGGCTGCCGTGCCGGCCGCCAGCACGACAATGATTTTCACATTGCTGAGCTTGGAAGCGGGGCGTTTCTTAGGGGCGGGCGGCATGAATCAGCTCGTGTTTCGTGTGCTGGATTCCCGCTTTCGCGGGAAGGACGGGCGCCACTGGCTTTGCCAGTGTGAGTGGGCATCGAACATTCGGATCAATGTCGATCTGCTCGGCAGGTTGTGGGCAGATGGGGTTTCGTATTTG
Organism: uncultured Pirellulales bacterium; assembly: GCA_964445985.1. Taxonomy (GTDB): domain Bacteria; phylum Planctomycetota; class Planctomycetia; order Pirellulales; family S012-138; genus CAYUMU01. The sequence continues at coordinate 59,259 of CAYUMU010000011.1, forward strand.
GACCAGGTACTCGTAGGCGATGAACTGCGTACTGGCTTGTTTGTGGTTTGCCACGTGGGGTGGCGGCGCTATGGCCCACGAGCACTGGCGGAGCCAGTGGCACCCAAATCATGAGCACTGGCACTCGGCGGGTCGGCTGGCCATGTGGTTTGGGCCGTGCTATCGGGTGACGGATAGAGCGGAGCCTGAGGGCCGCCGGGTTGTCCGTAACCGGCTTTGAGCCGGATGCGGGCTTGGAATTCGAACCCCGACAGGGGGCCCGACCCCCGCAACGACTCGGCGGAAATCAGATCGACCGCGGCAAAGAACGGATCATCCGACAGTTCGTGCAAGAACGCATGCAGGGCAGCCTGATCTTGCGCGAGGCCTTTGAGTTGCACAAAGGTGGCCGCCGCGTCGCGTTCTCGACGGAGTTGTTGGAGGTCCATCGCGGCCGGGTGGGCGGGCGACTTTTTCTCGGCGCCGCCGGCCGTGGGAGGCTGCCACGACGGCTGGCCGCTGCTTTCACTCGAGGTTTGAACCTGCAGTTCATTCAGATGAATGGTGGCGGGCAGTTGCGGCAGGATGGCTTTGATCAACTGGGTGCGGGGCCAGGGGTGTTCCAAATAGGTGATCAGTTCGGCCGCCGCGCGTTGCTGTTCGAGCCGCTGCTGCCAATGGATCAACTCGTGAGACAGCAGTTGGGCGTTGGCCACTTGTTGCTTGGCGTCGGCCAACTCGCGATTGGCTTCGGCGAGGCGAGCCCGCTGCACCACACTTCCCAAGACCAGCAAGCCCACGTAGGCCCCCAGCACGAGCACCCGCCACACGAAGTTCTTTCGCTGGGCATGCTGCTCGCGGTAGCGCGGCGGCAGAAAATCAATCTGTTCCCACGTGGTCACGGCTTCGGTTTGTCCTCAGGTTTTACTTTCGTGCTCTGGATTCCCGCCCCCGTTTTCACGAGGGCAGGCTCTGCGCGGGAATGACAAGTTTTGCTGGACTGGGTTCCCGCCTTCGCGGGAATGACGGATGGTTTGGCTCTGGCCTTAAGACTCCCGTGGTTTGAGCGCCAGCCCCGCGGCCACGTCCCATTGCGGAGGGCGGCCGGGGAGCAATTGCACATCGCAGCCGCGGAGGGGTTCGCCAATTTCGGCCGGCAAATTCAAGCGCTGGCCGAAGGCCTCGGCCAGGTAGGTGGTCGCTTCTCCCCCGCCGAGCAGCAGGCGAGAAATGGAGTGGCCGCGAAAGGTGACGCTGTAGTACCGCAGGCACAAGGCGATTTCGTTGGCCAGGCGATCGAGCACCGGGCGGATGGCGTCGTTGACGGTGCGGGAAATTTCGGGGTCTTGGCGATCGCTTCGCCGTTCGCCGTTGTTGCGCCGCAGCAGAGCGGCGTCGGCGGCCTTCATTTTGAGCAGCCGGGCCGCGGATTCGTCGAGGTGACGTCCGCCGACGTCGATGTATTTGATGAACAGCACCTTGTCGCCCTGGGTGATGACCACGGCGGTGTTGGAACTGCCGAGGTGAACCAGCAGCGTGCCGGTTTGGCGATCTTCTTCGCGACGATAAACGTGGTTGTAGCAGCGAACCAGCGAGACCGGTTCGGCATCGACGGCGACGGGCCGGAGACCTGCCCTCTCGATAACTTCGAGGGATCGTTCGAGGGAGGCGCGGCGACAGGCCATGACAATGACTTCGCGCTTGGTGCGGTCGCCGTGCCGGACATCGCCCGCTTCGAGATAGCGCAGTTCGGCTTCCGACACGTCGAACGGCAACCGGCCCCCGGCTTCCTGGCGAACCTGGCTGGCCAGCGATTCTTCGCCCTTGGTGACGCGCACGTTTTGCACGAACAGTTCGCGCGGCCCCAGGCAAACCACGGCCTGGCGTCCGTGAAAGCCATTGGATTCGATGGTTTGTTTGAGCATTTCGGCCGCGAGGGCATCGCGGCTCCGCGGGTCTTCTTCGTCGTCGCCGGGGAAAGGGCAGCGAACCGCGGCCACGACGCTGGATTGGTCCGCCGACAACTGGAGCAATTTCAGCGAATTGCGCCCCCAATCGACAGCGATGGGCCCGAAGCGGGCTTGTCCAATCCAACCGACCATGTTGCGGCGTTTCCTTGCGAAAGTGTTTCAATGGTTTCCGGAATCAACGGGTTGCCCTGCCCGCCCCTTCTCTCTTCTCTCTTATGGCGGGGGAGCAATGGACTGCAGGCTACCGACGCGGGTGAGGCCGGTCACGGGATCGATCCGCAGCGAAATCCAGCGTTGGCTGGCCGCCTGGCCGGCCGACAGCCAGACGGTGGTTTCGGAAGCCGAGGTGGTTGCCCCCAGGGCGCCGAACTCCACGCTGGCAACGGCGGCCCCGCTGCCGTTCTTGGCCTTGACCAATTGCACCGGCGGACCCAGCATTGGCAGCCGATCCAACCGCCCAATCCGTTGTGTGGGCGGGTCGGATGCGGAACCAAAGCCATCGGTAGGCAATACATGCAGGGCCGGGTTGGCGCCGACATGCTGCAATTCATACTGCTGGTTGATCACATTGAAGGTCACGCGATATTTGCTATTCCCCATGACGGCCAGGCTGCGCGCGGAGTTGAGATCGGCGGCAAACACCTCCGCGGCCGACACCAGGTGCTCGCTGGTGGCCGGCTGCACGCTGGGGATGGCCAGGGCGGCCAAGATTCCCAGGAGCGCCAGCACGATCAACAACTCGATCAGCGTGAGCGCGCTTCGTGTCACCGTGGAGCCGATTGCCTCTCTGGCAGGCAGGATTTGCCGACGACTAGGGCGTCTTCAGCATGATCTGCAGCTTGCCCGACGTTAGTAACTCGTTTTGCTGTTTGAGTAGGAGTTTGATTTCTTGCAACTCGTGGATGGTTTGAAACCGCTGCTCCACCGCATTGGCAAATGGCAGCTTGGGCGGGTCGGGTTGTCCACTGGTTGATTGTTGAAAGCCTAGCACGCACCAGAAGCCTACATTGAGAACCACCAGCGCCAAAAAGCGATTACGTGTACTGTTGAACATTCTTCAATCTCCGTTTGGTGAGAATTGGCAACACACCTGGGGGGTAGACGACCGGTTGGGCGGCGTTTGTGGCCGTGATAGGGTCACTTTCCATTTGAACAATAGGTCGCTCCCTGGCTGGCCACCAATGTCAATCCGACCAAAGAGTGCGCTGGCACTTCCCCCAAACGGCCTATTTAGCGCACTGCCAGGGGAGAAAGACGGGTTGCGTTGGAGGGGTGAGCGCGAACAATGGGATTATGCGGCTGCTTCCCAAGTAATGTGGGAAAATAGTCAGCGGTCGCTCATACGCACTTCGACGGAGCCCCCCATGATGCGTGTTGCTAGCTGTTTATTTTTTGTGATTTGTGTGCTCGTTGCCTGGCCAGCATGGCTGGCGGCGGAAGCGCCCGACGAATTGGCCGCCAAGCGCAACGCCAACTGGCACCAGTGGCGAGGGCCGCTGGCAACCGGCGTGGCTCCGCTGGCCGATCCGCCGATTCGCTGGGATGAACAAACCAACCTGAAATGGAAGACAGCGCTGCCTGGCGAAGGGAGCGCCACGCCGATCGTGTGGGAAGACCAGATTTTTGTGGTGGCCGCCATCAAGACGGATCGCACCACCGATAAACCGGCGCCCGCCGACGACTCGGCCAAGACGGCCCCGCCGGTGAACTTCTACCAGTTTGTGGTGCTGTGCCTCGATCGCGAAACAGGCAAGATCCGCTGGCAGCAGGTCGCCACCGAAGAGGTGCCGCGCGAAGGCCAGCATCTCACGAATACCTATGCCTCGGCCTCGCCCATTACCGATGGCCGCCGGCTGTATGTTTCCTTTGGTTCGCGCGGAGTGTACTGCTACGACTTGCAAGGCAACTTGCAGTGGAAGCGCGACTTTGGCCCCATGCGCACCCGCTCGGGCTGGGGTGAAGCCGTAACGCCGGCCCTGCACGACGACACCCTGGCGCTTACCTGGGATCACGAAGACCAGTCGTTTATTGTGGCCCTGGACGCCGAGACGGGCGAAACGCGCTGGAAGGCCGATCGCGACGAGCCCACCAGTTGGGCCACGCCGCTGATGGTGCCGCGCGACGGCCGCGTGCAAGTGATTGTGAACGGCACCAACCGCGCGCGAAGTTACGATCTGAAGACCGGCGAAGTGCTCTGGCAATGCGGCGGCCAAACGGTCAACGCGATTCCCTCGCCAGTGGTGATGGATGACACGGTGATCTGCATGTCTGGCTATCGCGGCAGCACGGCGGTGGCGATTCCGCTCGATGCCCGCGGTGACGTGACGGATTCGGCCGAGATCCTCTGGAGCCACTCGCGAAATACGCCGTATGTGCCTTCGCCGCTGCTGGTGGGCGAGCGCATCTATTTCACGGCCTCGAACAATGGCATTCTGTCGTGCTTGAATGTTCGCGACGGTTCGCTGGTGTTTGGGCCGGAGCGGCTGCCCGACGTGGGCAACCTGTACGCCTCGCCGCTGGCGGCCGCCGGACGGATCTACATTACCGGCCGCGACGGGGCAACGCTGGTGCTCAAACAGGGCGACAAGTTGGAGGTGCTGGCCACGAACGTGATCGACGATCCGATCGATGCCTCGCCCGTGGCCGTGGGCAAGCAACTGCTGCTGCGCGGCAACCGATTCTTGTATTGCTTTGAAGACGAGTAACCAGGTCATTCTTTGCGGAGGGCGGCAGTCATGTTGCGCGCGGCGTTGATGGCTGGGGGGCTCTTGGCTGGGCTTGTTCTGGCTGGGATTTCATCCCTACAGGCTGGCGACGGCGAGCTGCCTGCCGAAGTGGCAACGCCGAAGCTGGCGGTCGAAAAAGGGCTTCGCTTCCTGGCTCGCGAAGTGCCGGCCTGGCCCAAGGAGAATCGTTGCTTTTCTTGCCACAACAATGGCGACGCCGCCAGGGCACTGTTCGCGGCCCAGCGGCAGGGGCATGAGGTTCCTGCTGCCGCGCTGCCAAGCACCGTTGACTGGTTGCTCAAGCCGGCCGGTTGGGAACACAATGGCGGTGAAGCCGAGTTCAGCGATCCTCGGCTGGCGACCGTGCATTTTGCCGCGGCTCTGGTCGATGCTCACGTAAGCCAAGATCGGCGCGAGCAGCAGGAACAGCAGAAGTTGGCCATTCAACAAGCGGCCCGGTTGGTGGTGGCCCAGCAAGCGGCCGATGGTTCGTGGCCGATCGACGCCGCTGGCACGTTGGGGTCGCCTGTCACCTATGGAACGGTGCTGGCGACGGTGACGGCGCGCCGAGTGCTCAAGGCCACGAAGTCGTGGGAGTTCGTGCGTGCCCGACTTAATGCCGATGGCTGGTTGGCGGGGCGAACTCCCCAGAACGTGTTCGACGCGGCGGCGCTACTGCTGTGGCTGGCCGACCGGGATGAAAAGCCGGACACGGTTCACGAGCGACTGCGGGAACAATGCCTGGCGTTGATTGGCCAAGGGGCACAGAAGAGCGGCGGGTGGGGGCCGTTTGTGAACTCCCGGCCGGAGGCGTTCGATACGGCCCTGGTGCTGCTGGCCTTGGCGGCGCAACCCAAAGAGGGCGAGCGCGGGGCGGAAATGCAGGCGCTGATCAAGGCGGGGCGGGCTTACCTGGCGAACACGCAACAGGCCGATGGCAGTTGGCCAGCCACCACGCGGCCAGCGAGGGGCGAGAGTTATGCGCAGACGATGTCCACAACGGGGTGGGTGGTGCAGGCGCTGCTGGCGACACAAGCTCGACCCCCATTAGATGTCACCGAGAGCGATCGCTATAAGTAGTCGCCCCGCATTGCGGCAGGCATTTGCCTGCCCTACATTTACTGTCCCGCATCGGCGAGAGCGGATGCGTGGCGTGGATTTACACCCGGCCAGAAAAGGATCGGTCACCATGAAGATTCTGCTAGCAATCGATGGCTCGCCATGCAGCGAAGCGGCTGTCGCGGAGGTGTGCCGGCGGCCTTGGCCCCCGCAAAGCGAGGTTCGGCTGTTGACGGTGGAACCTCCGATCGATGAGAGTTTGGTGGCGTTGGATTCGGCCACCGTCTTTGATGCGGTGGTCGCTCAGCAGCGCGTGGAAACCGTCAAACGCCTCAAGCATGCCACGGACCTTTTCCGAAGCAGCGCGCCAGGGTTATTGGTGACCCCCGTTGTGCGGGAAGGATGGCCCAAGGAAGTGATTTTGGACGAAGCGGAACACTGGGGGGCGGACCTGGTCGTGGTGGGATCCCATGGATATGGCGCCATCCAGCGGTTCTTGCTGGGATCGGTGTCGCTGGCGGTCGCCACGAATGCCCCCTGCTCGGTGGAGATTGTGCGGCCCCCCCTGGAGAAGGCCAATTCGTGAGCTTGGCCTGACGCGCGGTGGGCAAGCCGCGCCCGCCGCGGCAACTTTGGGTTATTGCGCCTTCCTTAACGCGGGTAGACCGCAAATGCGGGCTGAGGTATTAAAGTTCTTCGCGGCTTGCGAAGATGGCAACGAACCAGAAACTAGGAGACGGATGTTTTGACAAACACGCGGCCCCAGCCAGAACAATTTTGGCACGTGCTTCCCTTGCCCGCGGTATTGGATGAGTTGGATGCCGTTGATTCGGGGCTCAGTGATGACGAGGCGAGTTTGCGATTGCAGCGGTACGGCCGCAACCGCCTTCCCGAGCGCAAGCCCCCTTCGGTGGGCGAGACCCTGCTCCGGCAGTTCTACAACCCGCTGATGTACATTCTGCTCATCGCGGCCGTGGTGGCGTTGGCCATCGGAGATCTGAAGGACGGCATCTTTATCGCGATCGCGCTGGCAATCAACGCGGCCATCGGCGGTCACCAGGAGTGGAACGCCGAGCGCAGCAGCTTGGCCTTGCGACGGTTACTGCGAATTCGCGCCGCCGTCCAGCGCGATGGCGATATTCGAGATATTCCCGCCGAGGATCTCGTTCCCGGCGACGTCATTTGGCTGGAGTCGGGAAATCGCGTCCCGGCCGACGTTCGGCTGCTGGAAACGACGGGGTTGGAAATCGACGAGTCGCTGTTAACGGGCGAATCGATCGCGGTGAAGAAAGATCCCGATTGGAAGGGAGACGCCAACGCCCCCCTGGGAGACCGCGCCAACATGGCCTTCGCCGGCGCGATCGTCACGCGCGGGCGGGGAAAGGGGCTAGTTGTTGCCACGGGAACAGCCACGAATGTTGGTCAGTTGGCGCTGGACGTGGTCGGCACGGCCGGCGGCAGGTCGCCATTGATGACGCGCATGGATCGGTTCTCGAAGATTATCGCCGTCAGCACGTTCGCCATCGCCGCGATCATTGGCACCCTGGGAATCCTGTCCGGGCATACGCCTTATGAGATGCTCTTATTTGGCATTGCGTTGGCCGTGGCGGCGATTCCTTCGGGTTTGCCCGTCGCCATGACCGTGGCCCTGGCCGTGGCCATGACGCGGATGGCGCGGCGAAATGTGATCGTGCGGCGATTGGCGGCGGTGGAAGGCTTGGGAAGTTGCACGCTGGTCGCGACGGACAAGACCGGAACCTTGACGGTCAACGAGCTGACGATCCGGGAAATTCTGCTGGCCAACGGAGACCGCCTGGCGGTCACCGGAGAAGGCTTTACTCCGCATGGCCTGGTTCTTCGCGGTGATCAGCCCGTCAGTCCCGGAAGTTGTCCGGAATTGGACGCGCTGGTGCGAGCCGGCGTGCTTTGCAACGAGGCGCATCTGCACACGCGGGCGCGCGGCTGGGAATGGCATGGCGACGCCGTGGATATCGCCCTGCTGGCTTTGGGGCACAAGTTGGGCTGGCAGCGCGAACTGGTCACGGAGGAGTTTGCCCAGGTGGGCGCGATCCCGTTTGAGTCCGAAAACCAGTACGCCGCCACCTTCAATCAAGTCGGAAACGAGACGCGGGCCTTTGTCAAAGGTTCGCCGGAACGGGTGCTCTGCTTGTGCCGCGGGCACGACGATCATGCCGCCTGGACGGCGGATTGGGAGGTGGCCGCTCAAGACATGGCCCGGCGTGGATATCGGGTGCTGGCCCTGGCGGCAGGCCCCGCCCGCATCGTACCCGGCCACCCTCCCGCGGAGCCGGTCGGACTATCGTTTCTGGGATTCGTGGGCATGCTCGACCCGTTGCGCGCGGGTGTGCGAGACGCCATTCAATCGTGCCGAGAAGCGGGCGTTGAGGTGGCGATGATCACGGGCGATCACCGCATCACCGCCCTGGCGATTGCCCGCGATCTGGGGTTGGCCCAACAAGAATCCCAGGTGGTTTCTGGAACGGCGTTGGCGGACAAGTCGCCCGAGGAGCTCGTCGAGATCGTGCGGACGGCCCGCGTTTTCGCCCGCGTGGCACCGCGGCAAAAACTTGAGATTGTCGAGGCGGCGCAAAACGCGGGGCATTTTGTCGCGGTCACCGGCGATGGCGCGAACGATGCCCCGGCGCTTCGCAAGGCCAATATTGGCGTGGCGATGGGCAGAGGCGGGACCGACGTGGCCCGCGAAACGGCGGAGTTGGTTCTCAGCGACGACAATTTCGCCTCCATCGTGGCGGGAATTGACGAAGGGCGCATCGCTTACGACAACATCCGCAAGGTGGTGTTCCTCCTGATCTCGACGGGGGCGACCGAACTGTTGATCATGTTCATGGCGATCGCGACGGGAATGCCCCTGCCGCTGATCCCGGTGCAACTGCTGTGGCTGAACCTCATCACCAGCGGCATTCAAGACCTGGCCCTGGCGTTCGAACCGGGCGAGGGAGACACGCTGCGCCGCGGACCAAGGCCCCCCCACGAAGGGATCTTCAATCAAATCATGATTGAACGCCTGCTGGTCAGTTCGGTAACGATGGCGGTTGTCGGCTTCGGCGCGTTCTACTGGATGGTTGAATACGGCGGCTGGAAGGATCGAGTACCGGAAGCCCGCAATATCTTGCTGCTCTTGATGGTGCTCTTTGAGAACTTCCATCTCGGCAATTGCCGTTCGGAAACGAAGTCCGCATTCGCCCTGTCGCCTTTCCGCAGTCCCACGCTCCTGTACGGCGCCATCGGCGCCTTTCTGATTCACCTGGCCGCGATGCATGTGCCGTTTATTCAAGCCGTTCTGGAGACGGGGTCCGTATCCATGGGAACATGGCTGGTGCTTGTGCCCTTGGCCGTGCTCATCGTGCCGGCGATTGAGCTTCACAAATGGACCTGGCAAAAGCGGCAGCGGCAACGCGGTGAACGTACTGCCTGATCCGGCCGCATGAGAGTATGGCGGCCCCGCGGCAGCGGCCGCTTAGCCCCTCGCCGCATTGTGGCAGGCCACGGATGCTGGGATCTATCAAGATTCCGGCTGGGTGGCACAGGCCACCCGGCCGATACCGGGCTGGCCTCGCGGATGCTTCCGTTTGTCATCCTCGGACCACTTCGCGTACCGCTCGACTTCGGCCCAATCCCGATAGGCCCTCAACACCATTTCGCGGATTGACGGCGCCGGCCGGTACGTCGCGTGCCCCAGCGACTCGTAGGCTTTGGCGAACCGCTCAACTAGCGATTCTTCGGCCCATACGACTCCAGACCCAACTCCCGCTGATGCTTCTGAATATCCGCGAAATGACTTAGCAAACGATTCTTTTGCTCCGCCGTAAAGGGTCCGTATGTTCTCTCGTACGGTTTCGAGGAGTCTTCACTGGATGGCTTTTCGCTGCTTGGGGTTTTGTCGGAGTTCGATGGCTGCGGAATGGATGGCATCGCTGATCGGTCCTCTTAGGTTGGCGAACTGGTCGAAGATTTGAAATTCATCGGCCGCCGTTGAATCTCCGCGAACTGCCTTAACCAACGGTTCCCTTGCTCAGCGGGTAAAGCGATACCGGTAGTTGGCCGGGTCGAGGTTGAGGTCTTCCAGATACCACTGGTAGGCCTCGTAGAAGCCGCCTTGCTCCATGGGGCCGAGGAAGCGGTACTGGTTGAGTCGCGTGCCGTAGTAATTGTTGTCGCCGCCCGGCCGGCCCTTGCTGGTGGTGGTGCCCACGCTCGACTGTTTGGTGAAGGTGTCGCTGCGGGCGTCGTAGCTGAGGATTTTGGGTTCCAGCCGCAGTCGCGAGGCTTCGGCCAAGGTGCGGGCCTGTTGCACGGAATCGGCCGTTTGAGCCTGGGCCGTGGCGGTCAGGCAAACCAAGGCAACGAGCGCGGCGCCAATGTGAGCCGACATGGAGAATTGGCCCTGTTCCCCCCGGAAACGAAGATGGGAAATGGCAACAAACGCGAGCGGGGGCGGCATCGCGATGCATTTTAAGGTAGTTGCGCGGTGAAGGAATGTCTACCAGCAAACGGGGGGCACTTGTTTCACCTGGGTTGCTGCTTTAGAATCGAAACCAGTTAGGGATTTGTGGCCGCTTGCAGCCTAGCACGCCCCGCGCCTAAGCCGGCGGGGTCTTTGAAGTGCGAATCTGCTAAAGTGTCATCGCTCGCGAGAGGAAACGCCGCTTGGTTGGCGTACTTGAACTTGTGGGCGATCACCTGAACATTCACGCCGCGAGGGCCTATCCCCCCGCGGCGTTTTTTGTTCCGGCAATCCCTGTGGGGAAACTGCGGTTTCTCTGCCGGATGAAGCCTGCTGCCTGAGGCGCCTTGGGGCGAGCAGGTGCGTGCATCGGGTGGGGGGGCCGCGCAACGTCCTGCCGCCGAGGTTGCCAGTCATGCACGAAGAACATCTCACCCGTGGCCATTCCGAGCTCGCCGGCGACACGCCCGAGGTTGCCGATCTGCAAGATTTCGGCACTTCCACCCTGGCGGTGCATGCGGGCGAATGCCACCAGAAGCCGGGCGACGCGCTCACCGATCCCATTTTTTGCGCGGCCACCTACACTTTTGCCAACACGCAAAGCGTGATCGATTTCATCGAGCAAAAGCAGGTTCGCGAAGAGTATGGCCGGTACGGGAACCCGGGTGAGCGGGTGGTGGAACGCAAGTTGGCCGCGCTTGAAGGGGGCGAAATGGCCGTGCTGTTTTCCACCGGCATGGCGGCGATGGTGGGCCTGCTGATGGCCAAGCTCAATGCCGGCGACGAGATCATTTTCTTCGACGAATGCTACCACCGCAGCCGGGAGTTTTGCCGCCAGCACCTGGCCCGCTTTGGCGTGGTGACCAAAGAAGTTCGCGCGTGCGACTATCAGGCCATGGAGGCCGCGATTGGCCCACGGACCAAGATTTTGGTGAGCGAGTCGCCGACGAATCCGCACCTGAGCTGCATCGACCTGGAGCGGTTCGGCGAGATTGGCCGCAGGCACGGGGTGGAAACTCTGATCGACGCCACGCTGGGCACGCCCTACAACCTGCGGCCGCTGGCAGCCGGGATTGATTACGTGCTGCACTCGGCCACCAAGTACCTGGCCGGGCATAACGATTTGCTGGCCGGGGTGGTGGTGGGTTCGGCGGAAAAGATGGAGCCGGTTCGTAAGCTCCGTGGCATCATGGGGGCGATCAACTCGCCGCATAATATTTACTTGCTGCAGCGGGGACTCAAGACATTTGAACTGCGGATGCAGCGTCACAATCAGAACGGCCTGGCGGTGGCGCGGTTTTTGGCAGCCCATCCGCGGGTGGAAAAGGTGTATTACCCTGGGCTGGAAACGCACCCTTATTATGGGGTGGCCCAACAGACGATGCGGGGCTTCGGCGGCCTGGTGACGTTTCTGGTGAAAGACGCCGATTGGCGACAAACGGCCAACGTGGTGGATGCCGTGACGATTCCGCGAATTGGGCCGAGCCTGGGCGGCGTGGAATCGTTGATCGAGCAGCCGCTGGTGATGAGCTACTACGAATGCCCCGCGGAAGATCGCAAGGCGTACGGCATCCACGACAACATGATCCGGCTATCGTGCGGGATTGAAGACACCGAGGATTTGGTGGCCGATTTGAAACAGGCCCTGGAGCGGTTGGGCTAGAAACTAAGATCCCTGCGTATGACCATGGATGGAATAGCACCGTTTACACACATGAAAATACACTACGATAAAGTAGTTAAAGAATCCATTGGATCGTCGTACATCTTCCACAGTCTCAATGATCGGTAATTCATTGGTAGGATCGTTGCGGATAGCCGCAATCACGTGCATCCGCTTGCCATGCGATGAACAGTTTTCATTGCGGCACACGATCCCCTCGTCCCCCTGCGGAAGATAGGGCTTTCCTCCAAACTGATGCGCCCAGGTGCGCATCACTTCGAAAGTCCTCGCAGAAACGTCATGCCCCACGTGGAACTCCAAGAGACGCTTGCGGGCGGCGGTCAACTTGGGAGCAGGCTCAGCCGATAACAGCTTGACCACCGTCTTGGGCAATTGAGAAACCCCAAACAAATCGATGGGGCGGCGTTTGAATGCGGCCGGAAAGTTCGGGTAGGGAAATGTCGGATCGCGTTTTTTCTTTTCTATGGTTGAGGATGGCTCGCCCTCGATGGCGAGGATCTCGACACGCTGATCGTCCACGAGTCGATAGTCGATGGATTTGCAGCAGGGGACGCACCAATACAGCGTCAACCGTCGCATTCCGGAAAAGATGGGTCGCCCTTGCTTGGTGACAAAGCGGGGGTCGTTCGCGTCCAGATCCCAGAATAAATAGAGTGGCTCGTCGCAGCGAGGGCAGACCGCTTGGTCATGCGTGGGAGGTCCACCCTGCCAATGATCGTGGCGGTGGGCGGGATCGTGGCGAACGATAAACGACTCAAGAAGTTTGAGGCCCATGCTTTATTTCACCTCTTCTTTCCTGTTAATCTATTCCGCATATATCGTGTTTGAATTTGCAATTATTACACGTTGGTGAGGTCGGGTATCCAATGTATGTCCGCATTCTTCTGGCACAGGGTGGCGAACCGGACTTTTCGTCGCTCGGCACATCGCTGATCGTATCGTCTATCATCGTAGCTATCGGAGGGATGGTTTCGGCCTGGATTCTCACGCATAGGAAGGACAAGTAAACGTTCGAGCGAGCCGAAGAATAGCTTCTCGCCATGCAGTTCGCGTCCAAGCCGATGTTCATTACAGAGCCGTATCCGCGCGGTTCGAATGCCAACCGGCCAAGCCCCCCTGGACGGAGAGGCTTGGCCGTGATGGCGATGGCGCGGTAGGTGTCAGGCCATTTCCAGGTGGTCCACAAAGCTGACCAGGCCGCTGCAGCGGATGGGGTGTTGCAGTTTTCGCACGGCCTTGGCTTCGATCTGGCGGACCCGTTCGCGGGTGACCGAGAAGATTTTGCCGACTTCTTCCAGCGTGTAAGTGTAGCCGTCGGTGAGGCCGTAACGCAGGCGGATGATTTCTCGTTCGCGGTAGTTGAGCGATTCCAGGGCGTCGGCGATGCGGCTCTTGAGCATGTCGTTGGTGAGGTCTTGGAGGGGATCGACTTCCCGTTCGTCTTCCACAAACTCGCCGAAGAAGCTGTCGTCGTGATCGCCCACCGGTTGGTCGAGCGACAGCGGCTGACGGGTCATTTTGAGCACGCAGCGGGTTTCTTCCAACGTGAGGCCGGTGCCTTCGGCGGTTTCTTCGATGGTGGGCTCGCGGCCGTATTCTTGAATGAAGTTGCGGGTCATGGTCCGCACCCGGCTCATGGTTTCAATCATATGCACCGGCAGCCGGATCGTGCGGCTTTGGTCGGCGATGGCCCTGGTAATGGCCTGGCGAATCCACCACGTGGCGTAGGTGGAGAACTTGTAACCGCGGGCGTGCTCAAACTTATCGACCGCCCTCATCAGGCCGGTGTTGCCTTCTTGAATGAGGTCCAAGAAGCTGAGGCCGCGGTTGCGATAGCGTTTGGCGATGGAGACCACGAGGCGGAGGTTGCCGGCCGACAGATCGCGTTTGGCGGCGTCGTAGGCCAACCGCCAGCGGCGGCAACGCTCCACGCGGCGACGCAGCGTGGCGGGGCTGTCTTGGGTGAGCTGCATCAGGCGGCTCAATTCGCGGCGTAGCGGCGCCGCTTGCGGCACGCGGCCCAGCTCGCGAATCTGCTGCTGCAGGGCATCCATTCGCTGCGAAATTTCGCAGAGTTGGTCGTACAGCGGCAGCAAACGCTGGGTGCGCAGGCCGAGTTCTTCGACCAGTCGCATGGCGCGGCGGCGGCGGCGAGTCAAACGCTGCCAGGCGGCGCACCGCTCGGGGCGCGGGTTGCGGTTGCTGAAGGCAACCCGGAAATCGCGCTCGTTGGCCTCGATCAGCTTTTCGAGCGTGGCTAAATTGGGAGGGAGCAGGGCGTTGATTTGTTTCTTTTCGGCGGCGTCGGTCACCGAAACATCGATGGTGCGATCCAACCGCAATTCGCCATCGCGAACCTTGCGGAGCAGCGTGACGGCCCCTTCCAGAATGAACTCGCTGGTGAGCAGGCCGTAGCGAAACAGCGTGCGGGTGTGCTCGATTTGTTTAGCCGACGAAATCTCTTCTTGCCGCGACAGCAAGGGAATCTCGCCCATCTGCATCAGGTAAACACGAACCGGGTCGTCGATCAGGTCATGGTCGCTTTCCAGTTCGTCGTCGCCGTAGGCATTGCCTTCGTCGTCGGCCGCAGCTTCTTCGTCATCGGCATCCAAGTCATCGTGATCCGAGGCGTGATCGTCCACTTCGATCTCGTCCAGTGGCTGGCGAGAAAAAGTTTCCTTGCGAGAAGCCGGCTTGGTGCTGAGCGTCTTCTTGATGTCCTTGGTCAAGGTCCGTTTCCCCAGTGAGGATCATTTTCGTGCCGCCGGACGACAAGGCCGGTCGGGCCGCGAGCGTTTGGTGAGGAGACGGAAAAGCACTCGCCGTGCCAATCGCAACGATCGCCACCAGCGTGCAATCACCTAACCTGTTGCGTCACAATGATTAAGAAAACCAAGAGGGCCTCATTCCCCTCCTTTTGCTACGTGCCCGTTGTGGATATCGTTCACCAACCGTGTTGCCGGATGGGGAGAAATGGCAACAACCACCGGGACGGGGACCCCCGGTTTTGGGCGACGACCCGATCCGATGAGTCGCCCGAGGCGGGCGAAACTGGATCACCGCGCCAGCCGGCGGCCGAACCGGCGACGCCTGGCCGTTGTCTTGCAGCACGACGGCAACGCCGGGCAGAAAATAGGCTGGGGGGCTCCCCTAACGGTCGTCACCCAGAACATCGATAACCTGCACCAGGACGCTGGCAGCACCACCGTGTACGCGGTGCATGGCACGCTGTTTGAAGTGGTGTATGCGGACCTGCGGTTCTTGCGATTGATGTCCCGTCGTGAGCTAACAGTCGTGGCCGCAAGGTTGGCGAAATTGCGGCGAGCCTGGCTTCTGCCGCTGGCGCGGCTGGTCTGGGCATTGCGTCCACTCATTGGGCTGAAATGGACAAAACTCTACCGGCCCAAACTGGTGCTATTCGGCGATGCCATGTGCGAGCCCGACTGGTCGCAGGCGGTGGCCGCGGCGCAGGCGTGCGATTGCGTCCTCCAAGTAGGCTGCTCGGGCCAGGTGTTTCCGGCCGCCATGCTCACCCTCACGGCCAAAGAACACGGCGCGGCGGTGATCGCCATCGATCCGGAAGATACGGCGTCCGACCTTTGGCTGCGCGGCACGGCCGGCGACATGCTGCCGCGGTTGCTGCAGGCGGCTTTCGATACGGATGAACCCCATTAGCGCTGCTCTATCTCGAAGATGCTTAACGCGGGTAAACCGCAAACGAACATTGAGGCATCAACATTCTTTGCAGCTTGCAGAGATGATTACGAGCAAGAAACCATTTGGTCGAATAGAGCTTCGTTGCAAGTTTGCCTGCGACCAGCAGCACTCCGCCAAAGCCCTGGCGCCGCACGACTTCGAGGCGTGGCATTCATGGCCGAGCCTTTGTAGATATGGAGATTGAGCAGGAAAGCTTACAATGCTGGTCGCCAAGACAGTAGGAGAAGAACGGAGCAAGCTTAGACGAGCAGACGGGAAAGCCACCCTCCCGCCAGGATCGGGCGGCTTGGCGTTGTGCATACGATTTTCTGGGGAGTAATGCCCGGTGAGTTCCGAACAACCCAAATCCAAGCAGATCCAAGCGGCATCGTCGGCTCATCCTGCTGAGGAGTTGGTCGCGAGTGATTCCACACTGCTCAATTTTGTCGTGGCCAGTTCCCAAGCGGAGCGGTTTCGAGGTTTCCGACAGCAACGCAACGGGAAGCCATGGGCAACGATCGCCATGATCGTTTTCAGTGGGAGTCTGTTGGTGCTACTGGTTGGGTACTTGTGCCTGAACGTGGGCTCGCCTGCCAAGGATCCTCCGGCCCCAGTTAGCACACCGGCAACGCCCCGACCGGCCAAAAAAGAGGCGACAATAGCGGTGCCTCGATCGGATACGGCCGTGGTGGCGGCTGAACGGGTGCCCGAAGAACCGACAAAAGAAACGCCAGCAGTAGCGTCCGCAGCGCCGCTGGTAGCAGAGTTTCCCTTGCGATTGCCGTCGATCCTCGATCGCCCTGAGTGGCCGCATCCGCTGGAGGCGGTTGCGCAAGTGGGACACATCCGTTTGAGAGTGTATATCGCGTTTTCGCCCGACGGTCGGCGAGTTGTCTCGGTCTGTGCTGACGGTGACGTGCGGGTGTGGGACGCGGGCACGGGACACCTTTTGCGGCAAATCACGGGACATCCCGAGCGCGTGCCGAGCGTGGCCTTTTCACCCGATGGTCGGCGACTCGTCACGGCATGCGACGATCGGGTAATACGGGTTTGGGATGTCGAGAGCGGAACCGAACAGTTACGGACAAAATCGCCGGAGTGGCTCGTGGGGCTTGTCGCATTTATGCCCGACGGACAATCGTTCATGTCTGTCGCCGAGCATGGTCAGATCAAGCGGTGGGATGCCATCGATGGGCGTGAATTGTCCTCGCATCGTGAAGATAGCGTTTCGGCCAATAGTCTGGCGGTAGCCCGCGATGGTCGCTTCGTTGTTTGGGGAGGCAAAAAAGGCGAGCTGCAGATTGGGGACGCCACGGGTCAGACGGGATTGCGGCAACTGGTGGGGCATGAGGCAGCTATCGAATGCGTGGCGCTATCTTCCGATGAGCGACGGCTGGCTTCAGCCAGCCGCGACATGACCCTGCGGGTTTGGGACGTGGCAACCGGCGCTGAGATCCAGAGTTTTGACTACGAGTCGATGTATGTTCGTTGCGTGGCGTTTTCGCCTGATGGGAAGCGAATCGGAGTGAGCCTGGGGACCCCGGAACTTCGAATGCTCGACATCGAGTCGGGAGGCGAGTTGTGGAGGATCGACCATGCGGATGAAGGTATTTCCCATTTCGCGTTTTCGCCCAGCGGCGAACAATTCTTGGCGGCCGGCAATGGAGAGCTTTGGTTGCGCGACTCGTCCACCGGCAAGAAGTTGATTCCTTTTGGTCATCCGCTTCCCGAGATCGAATGCCTGGCGTTCTCGCCCGACGGGGACCAACTGGTTGCCGGTGGCGACGATGACACCATTTGGCAGTGGGACATGGAAAGCGGCAACGTCCGTTACCTGGAGCATGACGGGGCGATTCAAAGTGTGATGTATTCACCGGATGGCAAGCAGATTCTCTCGGTGGTTCCCCGAGACGGCTCACGGTTGTGGGACGCGGCGACGGGCGAAGCCTTGCGTAGGATTGGACCGAAGAAGTTCGGGAACCGTGCCGCTGCTTTTTCACCGGATGGACAAACGATCGTGTCGAGCACGGATGAGTGCATCGTTCATCTGTACGCCGCTGCTACGGGGGAGCTGACTTGGGAGTTTGAACCTGATGAGATTTCCACAGAATACGCGTGGATTGATGATGTAGCGTTCTCTCTTGATGGCAGCCGAATCGTTTCTACTGGCATGAGCCACGCGGCCATTCTTCGCGACGCGAAAAGCGGGGACGAGATTGGCCGAGTCGCCGCCAAGACTTATCAAGGCTACGAGTTCGCCACCTATTCTCCCGATGGCAAGATGATTGCATTGGCCGGCTCGACACGGACTCTGCTCTGCGATGCCAACCTCAAACCGCTGCCCGAAGAGCGCCAACTGCGCCACTTGGCTTACTCAAGAATTGTCTTCTCGCCCGATGGCAAGACTCTGGCATTGGGCGGCTATAACGCAAGTGTCATTTTATTCGATGTCCTGACCGGAAAGGAATGGAAGCGGCTTTCTGGCCACCGGGGGGATATTGCCAGCGTCGTGTTTTCCCCCGATGGTCGCCGACTGGTTTCGGGCGGCAGAGACGGAATCATCTTTGTCTGGGATGTGAAGTCCGGGAAGCCACTCGCGCGTCTCTACCGGTTCGCAGATCGTTCATGGCTGGTGCTCACGCCGGAGGGATTCTTTGACGGCTCGCCGGCAGGGCTCGCCAAACTGGCATTTCGCACGGGGCGCGGCACCCTTGTACCATCCGAAACCTTTGCTGACTTTCAGCAGCCGGGGTTGCTCAAGAATGTGATCCGTGGCGAATTGCCGCAGCCCGCGCCCAGCGAAAATCCGCTTATCGCCAACCCATTTGAAACGCCTGGGGTGAATCCGTTCGACTAGCGAGCGCGGCGAGGGCCGTTTACGGCTTGGGCTTGAACTGCTTCAGCACCGTGGGGGCGACGGTTTCATTCACCGAGCGGTCGCCGTGGCTGGAGGTCACTTTGCCGTCTTCGATAACGACGGCCGTGACGTGGGCGTCGGGGTTGATTCCCCAGCCGTCGGGGCCGGACTTATCGCCGGGGTACACCGCCCAAACGGTCTGCGTGAGTTGCAGCGATTGTTGGACCTTGGGCAGGTATGACTTGCCGGCGTCCACGTCGCCTGTTAGCCAGACGATCATCGCGGGCACGTCGTTGCGGTCTTTGCCGAGCCCCTCATCCAGGCCCTTAATGAACCGGGCAATCGGGCGGTCGAAGGTTTCTGCCTGCACAAAGACCACCAGGGCCGGGGCCTGCTTCAGATTGGCCTGGCAATCGAGTTCTTTGCCAGCGTTGTCGCCCGTGGTCACGAACACCTTGAGCGGCTCGGGCACGCTGCCCGCCGCGGGGCCAGAGTCGAGTTGGGCCTCGGCCCGCGAAGTGAGCAGCCCCAACAGCAGGGCAGAACAACCTAAGAACAGAGCGTTGCCAACGGGGCAAACCCAGGACAATCGGCGTTTCATAACAGCCTCGGCGGAAAAGGGGGGAGAAAAGTGCGTTCGCCCAAGCATGGTCACACGGGATGGAATTGCCTCCTACTGCTCAACCACTAGCCACTAACAACCAGCCCCCTAGCCTTGTTGGCGATTGCGATAACGGGCACTGACTCGATCGAGCAGGGCGCGGTCGTCGGAAGAAAGTCCGTTGACGCCTGTCTCGTGCAGGCGGGCCAGGATTTCGTCCACGCGGCGGTCTTCTTCCTCTTCGACTTCGCGCTGCCGGCGTTGCTTTTCTTCTTGACGAGCTTGCAGCCATTCCGAAACGTGTTCTGCCTCGAAGCTTTCGGGCTCGGGCAGCCCATAGGGGTGGATGTCGTGGTCGGGCGGATCGACCGCCGCCGGTTCCATGACCATGGGCTCGGGCCGCGGCAGGGGGTCGGGCCGCGCGCTAAAGAATAGCAGCATGCCCAAGAAAACCAGCGGCATCCAGGCGTGCTCGAAGTGAGGGCTGGAGGGAATCCACCAGGCCGCGATGCAGAGCAAGACGCCAATCACTTGGGTGGCGCGGGCCGTGAGGGCCACGGCCCAGCTGCGGCCCAGCACGGCCCACAGGCCCGATTGCAAAGCCCGCCCGCCAGCCAGGGGGAGGGCCGGCAGCAGGTTGAGCACGAGCAGCATCCACAAATTGATCCAGACGGCGATTTTGACGGCCGTGAGCCAGGTGAATTCGAGGGCGTCGTAGGGGGGTGAGAAGGGTTTGAGGACTTCGGTGAGCGGAACCTGTTGCCACAGCAACACGCCGCACCCGGCGACGGTGACTAGCAAGTAGAAGAGCGGCCCGGTGATGGCCAGCAGAAACTCGCCCAGCGGGCGCGAAGGCACGCGGGGGTGGGTCAAGCCGCCGAGAGGCCAAAGCACGATCTGGTCGATTTCGCCCCGCAAGCGATAGGCAACGAGGCATTGCAAAAGCTCCGCCACGAGCACGCTGGTCAGCAGAATGCCCAGGAAAGCCCCGTACCACAGCAAGAACTGGGTTCCCCCGCGGGCCGCGGCGAACAGGGTCACGAGCGCCAGCAGCAGGAACAACGCGTGCAAACGTACGTGGATTCCTGCCACCCTTCCGAGGTTCACGTTCCACGTGAGCAGTTCCCGCATCGCACGCCTGCCTTTAATGGGTCGCTAACTTGATCCCGCGATTCGGCGCTCATTTTGCCGAATCCCAACGTAAATTCGGGAACCAAAGTTGGGCGCAGTAGGCTTGCCGACGAGAAGCGTTGTAGCCGCGCCCGCCCCCCGTTGGCCACTCTTCGCAAACCGGCATGTAGCTCTTGCTGGAATTGCGCGGAAAAGTCGCCGGTTTCCCCAACCGGCAAGCGCGGCAAAAGTACATGGCGGACGACGGCATCGCCGACACCACGCATTTTAGCAATCCGCCTGGGAGCTAGCAATTGTTTGCCGAAGGGAGCCTGGGGGCGGCGCAGTTGGAAACCGAAGGCATAACCATTCGCGCAAGGGGGGAGAGGCCAGGTGATGGGATGCCGTGCCCCAGGCATCGATTGAGGGGTGACAGGCGGCGCTCTGGCGGTTATCGGGTGACGAGGTCCATCATCCAGCGGTTGGCGTCGGCCAGCATTTCGGCGCCCAGGCGGTGGCCGCCCGGATATTGGCGGAGGGTGATGTCGAGGCCGGCGCAGTGAAACAGTCGCAAGTCGCGGCAGGCGTTTTCTTCGTCGTAGCGAAGGCTTTCGCGACCGCAGGCCACGAACAGCGGCAGTTGGCGCGCCTCGGGCAACCGGCCCAGCGGCGTGCCTTGCCGGGGGAACGGCCCACACAGGGATAGCACGCCGGCAAAATAAGTGGGGTGGAGCATGCCGAGGCGAAAGGCCATGGTTCCGCCGGCATCGAAGCCAGCCAGGAAGATGCGTTGCGGATGGATGTGGTAGCGGGTTCTGGCGGTGGCGATGCACTCGATCACCCGGCTTTCGGCCAGGGTGAGATCGGCTTCGCCGTTGGGCCAGTTGTAGCCGGCGTTGTGGTTGGTGGTGCGAGCCAAACGGGTGCCGCGCGGCGCCACGCCGACGTAATTGCGCAAGCTCAAGCCGAGCATGACGCGGTTAAGCTCGGTTTCGTCTTTGCCCGGCGTGTGCAGCCACACCACCAACGGATAGGCGTAGTTTGGCTCGTAATGCTGCGGACCAAACAGGGCACATGCCGAACTGGCCGCTGCTAGCGATTCGCTGGACGAGGCGACCTCGGTGGCGACTTGGTCTGCTAGCATTGCTTGCTGTTCCAGGCGGTTCATGGCAACTCTCAGAAGAAGATAATCTCGGCGGAGAACTCTACCGAATGTCGGCTTGATCTGTCAACGGAACTCGCCCGCCATGCAAACGGCCAAGCGGCCAGGTTTCGAACCAGCGAAACAACGACGCCTGGAGAACGCGAGCGGGGTGCGACACGAACGCGAACGGTACGAAGCGTGGGGGGGCGAGCCGGCCCCCGCCCGCCGGTCGCGAGTTGCGACGACGGGCCGTGGCCGAGGGGAGAATTGCATCCGCGTAAGATCGCGGTGGCCCGTTGTGGGCACGCGATACCGGCCCGCGACCCCGTGGGGTCATGCTGCCCCCCTCCCCTTGCTGGCTGCCGACGGGCTGGTGGGGAAAGGTTTAGACCAGCTTGGCCATGGCTTCCATGAGCGACTTGACGGCGTCCACGCTCTTTTGGAAGTCGGCCTGCTCTTGCTCGTCGAGCTTGAGTTCGACGATCTTTTCCACGCCGCCCGAGCCCAAGATGACGGGCACGCCCACGTAGTAACCACCCACGTTGTACTCTTTGTCGCAGTAGGCGGCGCAGGGGATGAGGCGTTTCTTGTCTTTGACAATGGCTTCGACCATTTGCGTGGTGGCCGCGGCGGGGGCGTAGTAGGCGCTGCCGGTTTTCAGCAGGGCCACGATCTCGGCGCCGCCGTTGCGAGCCCGATCGACAATGGAGTCGAGCTTGGCCCGATCCATCAGCCGGGTAACGGGGATGCCGCCGACCGAAGTGCAGCTGGGCATGGGGACCATGGTGTCGCCGTGGCCGCCCATCAGCAGGGCCTGCACGTCTTCGACGCTCACGCCGAGCTCCATGGCGATGAACGTGCGATAGCGGGCCGTATCGAGCACGCCGGCCTGACCCACCACGCGATTCGGGGGGAAGCCCGTGACTTGCAGGGCACGTTGCACCATGGCGTCGAGCGGATTGGAGACAACGATCACCACGGCATCGGGGCTCGATTTCTTGACTTCTTCGGCCACGCTGCCCACGATCTTGGCGTTGGTGGCGAGCAGGTCGTCGCGGCTCATGCCGGGCTTGCGGGCAATGCCGGCGGTGATCACCACCACGTCGCTGCCGGCGGTATCGGCATAGTCGGTGGTGCCAATCAGGTTGCTATCGAAGCCAATGATCGGCCCCGCCTGGCGAAGGTCGAGGGCCTTGCCGCGGGGCATGTCGCCAGCTTGGGGAATATCCAGGAGCACGATATCGCCCAGCTCGGCCGCGGCGCACCAATGAGCGGTGGTGGCGCCGACATTTCCGGCCCCAATAATAGTTATCTTCGCGCGCCTCATGGGCCGTGTACCTCGTGGGGAGAGTTCAGAATCGATTGGAACGAAGTCGGGCGCGTGATCGCGCAGCCCGGTGAATTTGGTAGGCGTTGTGGTTCGCCGTGGGAGAGCTTCCCGCGGAGTGAACCAACCACGACCGAGAGTATGGAGGATGGAGTTCGCAAGTCAAGTGTGCAGCAGCGAGGGTTGCCCCTTGGAAGGGACGAATCAGCCTGGCAGGGTGCCGCGCATTTCCATGGGCTGGAACAATATCCACAGCCCCAGCGCAAACAACAGCAGCGTCAACACAGCCCAGGGAGCCGCGATGCGCAGCCTGGCGGTTGGGTTGGAGGTCATGTTGGCGGCAATTCGCCACGCAAGCAGCAATGACACCAGCAGGCCGACATCCAGGCAGAGAATCTCAAAATAGAGCACCCAGTCGGCCGCGGGCCGGCAGCAACTAAGAGTCCATTGCGGCTTGCCGAGCAGGGCCGTACCCCAATCGGCCGCGAATCGTTGCGCGGCGGGGATGGCCGTATCGTAGCTGGTAAAAAAATGGAACGAGTAATGAGCTACCCACATGGCAAAGCCGAGCGGAACCAGCGCGAAAGCAAACCGACCGACGAGCGACGAGAGAGAGTCAGGCTGCGGCTCGCCGTTGCGCTGCTTGGCGGCGCCAGCGCGGCGACTGGCCAAGGCCGTGATGGTTACCAGCAGCGCCGGCAATAGGAACAGGGCAACAAGATAAAAAGCCGAAGACGCTACCAGCCGCGCACTGGATCCCAGGTGCCGCTCCCAAGCTTGTTGCCACTCGACCACCGGGGCCACCATGCCAGCGGCGTTGGCAAAGGCGCCGAATACCAGCAGCAGCACCAGGGCGGCCACATCGGGGCGCTGCGAGAACCGGCCGATGCCGGCGCGAGGGCGGTCGTGGCTCAAGCTGGCGAGGGGCGAAGTGACGATCAGGCCAAGGTTGTCGTGAGGACACGCCTGAACGCAGTCCAAGCAGAGCGTGCAATCGAGATTGCTCGACTTCCGCGGCAAGTGCAGTTGCAGCTCGCAGCCGGAAATATCGCCCCGGCCGACGAGGCAATCGTGCGTGCGACAGGTGGCGCAAGCTTGCGGCTCGCGCACGCGAACCTCGCTGGGCGACACGAGCGATTGCACAAAGTTGAACTGGCCGATGGGGCAAACGTACTTGCAGAACGTGCCGCCGCGGAACAGGCCGTCGATGCTAAACGCGGCCGCAAAGTAGCCGAGCGTGAGCCAGGCCGTGGCGGCCGGCCGATCCCAGAGCGAGAAGGCTTCGTAGCTCCACAAGAATAGCGCCACCAGGGCCACGGCCAGCCACTTGTTCCGCAGCCAACGGGGCCAGGTCCAGAGAGGCCACGTCCAATGGGAAAAACGCGCCCGGCCGTGGGCCGCCGCGCGGCGATGCAACCACCGCCGGGCCAGCAGGCGCGGCAACACGAAAGGGCAGCCGAAGCAGAACAGGTTGCCAAGGACCAGCAAGCCGAGGATCAGAGCCCCGCGCCAGTGAATCCAAGGCAGCACGCCCGCCAGATTCATGGGGGCCGCGGAGGGGCCAGTGAAACCATCCACCATCACTGCGATCGCCAGCAGCAGCAGCGGCAGTTGCAGGCAAAGCCGGGCGTGCCGCCAGCGCAAGAACCGGCCGACGATGGGCACCTTGAGTAGATCGAGGGCCGGACGCGGCGCGGATGGCCTTGGCGCTGTTATTGGTGGAGCGGTTGGCGTCGTTATTGGCGCTGTGGTCGCCGCGCCATCTTCCCCGAGCAACGCGCTGGCCGGAACAAAGGGGACGCCTGCGAGCAGCGTGGGCTGTCGGGCGAAGACGCCGTGGAGGTGTCTCGTGGAGCGAATTCCAGGGATAGAGGATACGAGTTCCGCCGGCCGGGCCTGTGCTCGCTGAGGTTTCACTTGCGGTTGCCTTCCCAGCAGTTTCACGCCCAATGCAAACAGCGGCAGCAGGAATGCCAGCGAGCCGGGCACCCACATGATGACTCCGGCGCCGGCCTGATCGGCCAGGGCCGAAATGCCGGCCAGGCGGGGAACCTGCAAGTAATGAGGATAAAGTACGGTCGAAGAAAAAGTGAACAGGGCCGCGAGCACCGTGTTTTGCACGTCGGCCAGAATGAGATAGGGAAACAGCAACCACCGCGACCAACGGGGCGTCAAGGGATAGGGGCGCACCACGGGATACCAGAACAACAGCGCCGAGCCTAAGAAGCAAACGTGCTGCAGGTAATGCCAGGAGGGCGAACGGAGCGCCAGTTGATACCAGGCCGGCAGATGCCACAGCCAGGTGGCGAGCACAAAGATGGGTAGAGCCACGAGGGGGTGCGTGAGGGTAGAGAAGACTTGCCGGAGCGGGGGCCAACGCAGCAGCGGGGCGGCGCATGCGTCGCGAGCCGCGCGGGGCAGCCCTCGCAGCAGGGGGAAGTAAGGCGCGCCGAGCCACAGCAAGGGAGGGGCGACCATCATCAGCAGCATGTGCTGCACCATGTGCAGTTGCAGCATCAAGCCGGAGAAGGTTTCGATGGGCGACGCCAAAGCCAGGGCAATCGCCGCTAGGCCGCCCAGGAAAGATAGCAGCCTGGCGGTCGTCCACCGCTGGGGGTTGCCGGCTTTGAGGGAGCGCCAACCCCGCGCGTAGATGATGGCGGCGGCGACGAGCCCGATCCACAAGCCGGGCTCCCAGGGCCACGATTGCAGAAAGGCGTCGAACGTGGGGTTCATATTCGTAGCGGGGGGCTAATTGATAACTTCCCGGTATTAATCGGCCGGGTTATAAGCGGCTCCTTGCCCCGTGGGGCGCAGGCTGACCATGAAGGCCACCACGGCTTCCATTTCGGCAGGGCTGATCTGGCGTCCATAGGCCGGCATGTTGCCACCGCCGGGCGTGCCGTTGCTCACCTGGTCGATGAGTTGGTCGCGGGTGAGTCGCGTGCCGACGCCGTTGAGGTCGGGGCCGCGCTTGCCGCCCACGCCATCGAGCGCGTGGCAGTTGCGGCAGTTCTTGTTTTGCAGCACCACCGCGCCTTGCAATTCGAGCGGCGTACTCTCTTTGACTATTTCAATCGGCACCGGCGCGCCGCTCCAGGCGGTCATGTGCGGCGACCAGGGCGAGCGGACCCCTTCGTAGGTGAGCACGCCCAGCGTGGTGTAGATCACAATGACCGTGAGCACGGCCACCGGCCGGCGGCTGGGAGCCCTCTCGCCGCGATTGGAAATAAACGGCACCAACAGCAGGCCGACGATCAAAATCAGCGGCAACACCAGGATAATGAAGGTTTCGAAATCGGGAGGGCTGAGCGAAAGCAGCGCGAACAGCCACAGGAACGGCCATTCGGGACGCGGATTAGCGCCGGCCAGGGTGGGGTCGGGGGGACCGGTGGGGCCTTTGGGGCCCACCACCCAGGCAATGACGATCACGGCCACCACCACCAGCGCCGAGAAGAAGACGTCGCGCAACAGGGCCTCGCCAAAGAAGGGGACGCCGCTCTTCTTGAGCTCGGCGTGGTACTCTTTGTCGTAGGTGGCCGGATCGACTTTCTTGCCAGGCTCCGGCGGATCGCTGATGCCGCACTTCACCACCAGCCACAGGTGCGCGGCCAGGAACACCATCAGCAGGCCGGGGATGACGAAGACATGCAGCGTGAAGAACCGGCTGAGCGAGTCGCCGCCGATGATGGGGCCGCCCAGCAGCAAGGTGACCAGGTCGGGCCCTGCCTCGGGCACGCGGCCCGCCATGCTGCTGCCGACGGCCAGGCCCCAGTAAGCGTCGGGATCCCAGCGGAGAATTTGCCCGGTGAAGAACATGCCGAGCACGCAGAGCAGCAGGAACACGCCCAGCACCCAGGTCAGTTCGCGAGGGTATTTGTAGGCCCCGTGCAAGAAGACCTGCGTCATGTGGACCAGCACCATGACCATCATGCCTGAGCCGGCGTAATAGTGCAGGGCGCGAAGATACCAGCCCAGCGGGTGTTCGTAATCGAGGTAGAGCAGGCTGGCGTAGGCTTCGTCGGCGGCGGGCACGTACACCAGGGCCAGCCCGATGCCGGTGAGGATTTGCACCATGAACAGGGTGAGCGACGCGCTGCCGAACACGTACCACCAGCCCATCGGGCCTTCGAGCTTGCGGGGCACGGGGTGTTCGAGCAACGGCGTGAGCGCGGCCTTCAGGCCGAGTCGGCTTTCGAACCAGGCTCCGGTGGTTCTAATCCAGCGCTTCATGCCAAGGTTTCCTCGTTGTTGGCCGACCGTTGGGTGGCGGCTCGCTCGTCTTTGGGCGCGGCTACTTGCCGGTATTGTTAAGCGCGATCTTGCAGCGTGTCTTGCAAGGTGGGGAGATGCGGGGCTTGGATTTCGAGTTGCCCATCGCGAACTCGCCACACGCAGTGATACAGCCCTCGCGGCGGCGGCCCCGAAGCGTGTTCGCCATTGCTGTAGTACACGCCCCCGTGGCAAGGGCACATGAACAGACCCGAGCCGGCGAACCACGACACGGGGCAGCCCAGGTGCGTGCAGTTGATGGCCAGCACCAGGAACTGTTCTTGCTGCCGGTCGTTGACGCCTTCAAACCGAACGTACACTCCCGTCAGGGCCACCATGCCGTCCCACGGTTGTTTGAGCGGATTGTCGAACACCACCTTGCGGGTTTCGTTCTCGGGAAAATCGGCGAGAGGGCCGAGATTGACCCACTTGGGCTGGGTCCGCCGCGAACCCAGGAAGTACCCCAGCAAGGGCACGGTGAATGCCAGGCCAGCGACCGCGCTCAGTCCGTAGGTCAGCCAGCGGAAGAACTGCCGGCGATGGACCGGCCGCTCGCCCGAGGGCGTCGTGGGCGGGGTAGGGTTGGGCTTGCGTTTGCTCATGGTGGTGCGGAGGGAAGTGGGGTTCGCCAGGAAGCCAGCAGGGCCACCAGGTCGGCAATCTGTTGCGAAGTCAGCGGCTGAAAATCGGCGCCGCGGCCTGCTTTGCCAGCAAAGTCGGGCATGCCCAGGTCGGCCCGGCCAGTGATGGCCAGTCGTCGCAAGGCCCGATCGCTGATCAGGGCCAAAAACGTGGGATCGTTGATCGCGCCGATGAAGCCGTCGGGGGTTTGTTTCCCTTGCCCCTGGTCTCCGTGGCAGGCGGCGCAAGCCACGGCGAACACGGCCTGGCCGCGCTCGGAATTGGCGTTGGCCTCGGCGGGCGGATCGACCAAGGCGGGCATGCCTTCGGGCGCTCGGCCGGGCAATCCCCAACTGGCAATCTGGCCGTCGGACGATTCTATGACGGTGAACTCCACAAGGCCGCCAAGCCCGGTGTGCGGGAACACCTGGTAGGGGATGCCTTTAATGGCGTGGGCCAGCAGATCGATTTGATCCCGCGTGATGCCTTCGACATCGCTCGATCCAAACCCGGGCATCAGCGTACCGTGGCGGCCGCCGCTGATCACGGTCGTAAGTTCTTCCATACTCACGCCGGCGCGAAACAGCGGGTCGTTCAGCGGCGGGGCAGGTCCCAGGGTGCCATCGGCCCCGTGGCAGCCGGCGCAGTTCTGCGAGTACAGCACTTCGAAAGAAGAAATCTGACTGGGGCGTAGCGGGCGGTTGGCCGGGTCGGGCTTGCCGGGCGCGTCGCAACCTGCCAGGAACAGGGTGGCCAGGCCCAGCAAAACCAGGAAGCAAGGCGATTGGCTGTTCACGCGGCACCCCCGTCTTTGGTCAAGATCACCGGGGGTTCTTCGGGCAGGCCTGGCCCCACGGGAGGAATGGCGACGGTTTCTGACCGCATGACCACCACGGCGGCCACGGCTCCGAACACAAACTGGGAAACCGTGAACCAGGGCCAATCGATATTTTCTTGCAGCACGGGGTTCACAATGCCCATCAGGCTGTAACTGAGCGCGGTCCAGAGCACCGGCATGAGCAGGCCGCCCCAGGTAAGCTGACCAGGAATCCGCGGCAGGAACCGCAGCAGCACGCCCAACAAGAGTCCAAAACTTAGCGAGAAGGCGAGGTGCATGGCCACGCCGGCGGCGGCCCAATCGGCGTGGAAGGTTCGCAGGTCTTGCAGGGTGCTCCCTTCCATGCCTGGCATCACCATGGCGGCCAGCACATTGAGCGGATACCACAGGCCATGCCCTGCGAGCAAACTCCAGAGCACGGCCGGGATGGGCATGACCAATCCGCCGATAAGGCCGCCCAGCACGCCCGCCGCCAGCGGCCGCCGGGGCGCCAGTTCCATGTAAACCACGGCCAGCGTTACGCCGAACACAAACTGCGAAGCCACGAACCAGGGCCAATCGATGGCCAATTTCATGTTAGGTTGGGTAGCGCCGATGGCCAGGTAGGTGGCCGCCGACCATAACAGCGGCGCAAGCAATCCGCCCCACGCCAGGGGTCGCGGAATGCGAGGCAGCATGGGGAGCAGCACGCCGTAAATCAGGCCCAGCACCAGCGACGTGGTCGCGTGGATCAGCACGCCCAGCGCGGCCAGCGAAAAGTGAAACTGGTCCAACTGTTCGAGGGTCATCTCCTGCACGCCGGGCATGACCATGCCCGCCAGCAAATTGAGCGGATACCAGATTCCCCGGCCAATCACCACGGCGTAAATCAAGGCCGGCAGCGGCATCACCAGCCCACCGATGAGGCCCCCCTTCACGCCGGCCGAAATGGGTTGAACTTCCACCGGCAGTTGCAAACGATAGCCCGGCATGCCGGAGCGAAGCACCTGCACGCCCTGCGAGCGCGACTCCACAGGTTTGGCCACCACCGGCACCCGCGGCTCGAAGATGTGACCGCGGCCAGGCAATAGTTGCGCGATCCACATGGCCAGTCCAGTGACCAACAGCACCAGGCCGACCACCGCGAACGCCACGCTCACAAAAGCCCCGAGCGCCAGGAGCGAGAGGCCCAGCGCCAGGATGAGCGGCGCGACCGTGGGCCGGGGCATTTCCACGCCGTCGGCATGCGGGTCGGAACCATGTTGGCGAACGGGGTCAGTCATAACCAATCAACAAACCGGAGGGGATTTGGGAGGTATTACCTGCCGAACACATACACCACCAAGAACACCACCACCCACACGCCATCGACAAAGTGCCAGTACAGCACCACGGAACCCATGCCCCCTTCGTGATGTTGCGTTACGCGGTTGCGAAGCGCCAGCCCCAGAATGGTGCTGAGCGCGATCAGTCCGCCGGTCACGTGCAAGCCGTGGAATCCCACCAGGGTGTAAAAGGTGCTGCCAAACAGATTGCGGCTGATGGTCAGGCCGTGATTCTCGATGAGGTCCCACCACTCGTAGGCGGTGCCTGCCAGGAACGTCACCCCGAGCAAAATGGTCAGCAGCAGCCAGCCGCGGAAACTGCCTTGGCGGCCCCGGCGCAGCGCCCCCTCGGCGGCATGCACGGTCAAGCTGCTGCTCAGCAGGCAGGCCGTGGTGCCAATGACCAGCGACAGCGACAGCACCTCGCGGGGCGTGGGACCTACGCTGTCGTTCCGGAGGAACGTAAGGTAGGCCACGATCAGGGTTGAAAAGAACGCGGTCTCGGAAACCAGAAACGCGATCATACCCCAGGTGGGCGTGGGCAGGGTGGCTTCGTGCTCGATGGGCGGCGGGATGGGCAGCCTGCGGCTCACGCCATCGGCGCCGAGAGGCGCGGCGGCGCCTGGCAATACGCGTAGCTCGCCGAGGTCGGAGCGCGAAGATGGCGGTGGGGGGTTACTCATACTGCCAATCGGGGTCGTCAGGGTGTTTGAGATCCCAAAGCGGCCGGCGGCTATGCACCAGCGGAATCGTTTCGAAGTTGTAAGTTGGTGGGGGCGAGGTGGTGGCCCACTCCAGCGTGTAGCCGTCCCAGGGATCGTCGCCCGCTGGCTTGCCCCGCCGGAGCGAGTACAGCACGTTGATCACAAAAATGAGAAAGCTGGGAGCCTGGATGAATGCGCCCACGGTGCTCATTTGGTTCCAGATTTCCCAGTTCCGGTCGGCCTCGTAGGTAAAAATTCGCCGCGGCATGCCGAGCATGCCGGCAATGTGCATCGGCCCAAAGGTGAGAATAAAGCCGATGTACAGCAGCCAGAACTGCCACTTGCCGAGGCGCTCCGAGAGCATTCGGCCCGTGGCCTTGGGATACCAGTAGTAAATGCCGGCGAACAGGCCGAACACGGTTCCGCCGATCAGCACCCAGTGGAAATGCCCCACCACGAAGTAGCTGTCGGTGAGTTGGAAGTCGAAAGGCGCCAGGGCCAGCATGATGCCGGTCAAGCCGCCGATCAGGAACATGGAGAGAAAGCCGAAGCACCACAGCATGGGCGTGGCCATCGAGATGCGCCCGCCATACATGGTGGCCAGCCAGTTGAAGAACTTGATGCCGGTGGGAATGGAAACCAGCAGGCTGGCGGCGGCGAAGTACATGTCGAGGGTGCGACTCATACCCACGGCAAACATATGGTGAGCCCACACGCCCATGCTAATGAAGGCAATGGCCATGGTGGCCGCGGCCATGAACTCGTAACCGAACAGCACTTTCCGCGAAAATACGGGAATGATTTCCGACACGATGCCAAAGATGGGCAGGATCAGAATGTAAACTTCGGGGTGGCCAAAGAACCAGAACACGTGCTGCCACAGCAGGGCCGAGCCGCCATTTTGCGGATCGAAAAACCTGGCTCCCAGTTGCCGATCGAGCATCACCATCACCAGGGCCGCGGTCAGCGGCGGAATGGCCAGCAGCATTTGCATGCTGGTCCAGAGCATGGTCCAGGTAAAAAATGG
Source organism: uncultured Pirellulales bacterium (assembly GCA_964445985.1). Taxonomy (GTDB): domain Bacteria; phylum Planctomycetota; class Planctomycetia; order Pirellulales; family S012-138; genus CAYUMU01. Next base: position 90,664 of record CAYUMU010000011.1, read on the forward strand.
CATTTTGCGGAACGTCATGCCCGGAGCCCGCATTGTCAAAATCGTGGCGACAAAGTTCACCGCGGCGGTGATCGTGCCGATCCCGCTCACAATCAACCCCATGGCCCAAAAATCGGTGGCGGCCGAGCGGGCAAAGGTCTTTTCGCTGAGCGGGGCGTAGGCAAACCAGCCCAAGGCCGGCGCGTTCCCGGTGGAATAACTGAAATACACCAGCAGCCCGCCGAACATGGTGGCCCAGAGTCCCAGGGCGTTCATTCGCGGAAAGGCCATGTCGCGGGCGCCGATGGATAGCGGCACCACGTAGTTGCCCACGCCAATGATCAGCGGCATGCCCACGAAAAACACCATGGTGGTGCCGTGCATGGTGAACAGGCCGTTGAAGGTATCTGGGCCGAGGAAGTCGTGCCGGGCGTACATCAATTGCCAGCGCATGAGCATGGCCTCGAGGCCGGCAATGACCAGAAACACCACCGCCATCAGCACGTACATGATGCCGATTTTTTTATGATCGACGCTCGTGACCCACTCGTGCAGCACCTCGCTCCAAGGCGGCTTGACGAGCGGATGCGTCAGCTCAGTTTGCGGTTTCACAATGGCCATCGGTGTTCCTTAACGGCATTTCGATCGGCTTCCCCAGCTTCCTCCGCGGGACTCTCTCTCTCACTTCAACGTCAGCAGGTAATCCACCACCAGATCCAGCTCCCGATCGGTCAAGCCGAAGGCCGGCATCAGGCAGCCGGGTTTCAAGTCGTGAGGGTTGGCGATCCACTTCCGCAAGTTTTCGCGATTGTTGGGCTCCAGCCCCGAGGCCAGCGTTTCGCGGCTCATTAAATGCGTGAGGTCGGGGGCATACGTGCCAGCGGCCGTGGTTCCCCGAATGCGATGGCAATTGACGCAGCTTTGCGACAAGAACAGGTCGCGGCCCGCCGCCACCGACTCGTCGTTCACCGCCGGCCGAGCCTGATTCTCGAGCCAGGCGGCAAAATCTTCGGGCGAATCGACCACCACCCGGAGCAACATGCCGGCGTGCTCGGCGCCGCAATACTCGGCGCATTGTCCTAGAAACAGGCCCTGCTCGGAGGTTTCGAACCAGGTTTCGTTGGTGACTCCCGGAATGAGGTCGGTTTTGCCCGCCAGCCGCGGAACCCAAAAACTGTGAACCACGTCGGCCGATTCCAGCTTGAGATACACCGGCCGGGGATCTCCCAAGTTGCCTGGGGTGCGGATACCGCCGGGCGTAAGGTTGCCACTGGCCGGAACGTGCAATTCGTTGGCGGTGATAAAGGCCAGCGGCTGGCCATCGAAGTTTTCGTACGCGAACTCCCACCACCACTGATGGCCGATCACGCGAACGAAGGTGGCTTGATCGCCAGCGGCAGGCTGCGGGGCATCGATCTCCACCTCCCACAGCGTGCGCGTTGTGACCAGCACCAGCACGAAGACCACCAACGCCGGCGCCGCCGTCCAGGCAATTTCGATCGGCTGGCTGCCATATACCTGGGGTGGTTCGGCGGCCGAGTCGGCCTTTTGCCGGCGAAAACGCCAGAGGGTATAGAACAGCACGCCTTCGACAATGAAGAAGATGAATAACGAAACGACAAAGACCAGAATGGCCAATTGGCGAATCGATTCGGCAGGCGGAGACGAAGGCGCGAAGATCGAAGTCTTGTCGGCCTGGCTCGCAACCTGGGCCAGTATTGTCAGACCGCCCATGCGATTCCACTGGGGGCTGGAACTGGTTTTGAAAGACACCATCCCAAATGTCTTTGCCCGGAGCTTGCCGCTTGCGCTGTCGGCGCGTGACTGGCTCACTCCCGCCGACATTGTCTCGCAACAAGTCAGGCGTTCAAGGTGCTGCGTCAAAAAACCGCAGCTTGGCGCCTCTGGCTTCGCACGGAAGGTCCAACTCGGATAAGCTGGGAAAGATGCGACGTGAGTGTATACTTCGAGCGTCGATTTTGATGGCCGATTCCGAGCGGTGGGACTGTCTTGGATGGGCTTTGCCTCGGACAGGCCTGCCTTGTTTTTCACAGCCAGAGCTTACGCCACACTTACCCCATTGAGATCCAAGATGCCACATCGCCAACTCTGCCGCTCCCGGCTCACGATCGCTTCCTTGCTAACGCTGGTCACCGCTACCGTGCTGGTGGCTGCCCAAGGCTCGGCTCAAGATGCCGCGGACCTTCCTCAAGCGGTGGAACTGGGGACATTGACCGACGCGTATCGCGCGGCCGCCGACTTGTACTGCGGCCCTCAGCCGAGAACCGAGAAAGACTTTGCCTCGCTGGCCGCCGCCGGCATCAAAACCGTGATCTGCGTCGATGGCGTGGCGCCCTTGGAAAAGCTGGCCCAAGCGGCGGGACTGCGTTGCGTGCACGTGCCGGTCGGTTTCAGCGATGCCGAAAAGCAGGTTCCGCTGTTGTTGGCGGCCATGAGCCGTTTGCCGGGCCCGGTTTATATTCATTGCCGTTACGGCCGGCCGCGGACGCCGATCGTGGTGGCCATGATCGGCAAGGCCCGCTACGACTGGACTCCCGAGCAGGTAACCGCCTGGCTCGATCTGACCAAGCCGGGCGATAGCTACTTGGGCCTGCAAAAGAGCCTGACCAGTTTTCAGCCGCCGACGGCCGAGCAGTTGAAAATGGTGGACGACGAGCTCAAGGCCAAGGCCGAGACCACGCCGCTGGTACACGCCATGGGCGCGTTGCTCGAGGACTGGGACCAGATTCGCGCGGCCCAAGGAACCAACTTTACTCCGCTCAACGCCGAGAAACTCAAGGCCCTGGCCAAGAATAGCGAGAACGTGGGCGACTTGCTGGAAGCCCTGGCCAAGGACAAGTCGCTCAAGGACTGGGGGGCCGATTTCGTCAGCGAAATGTCGGCCACCGCCAAAGCCTGCGACGCGCTGGGCGAAACCTTCCGCGACGCGGCCAACCGCCGCGGCACCAAAGACGAGCTGGCCCAGCCCGAGCGGCTGAGCGCCGCCGTGAAAGCGGTGGGAGCCCGCTGCGGGGCTTGCCATAGCACGTATCGGAATTAGCGGCTGGGGGCTGGGGATAGTGGCTGGTTGCTGGTGGCTGGTAGCCAGGTTACCCCGGAGGGGTTCAAGCATGTAGCCGGCGGTTGAGCGTAGCGACACCGCCGGACAGCCTCACGGCTCTTCCTTCTTCTCCAACTCCCGTCGCAATTCGCCAGGGCGGTTGGTGGTGAGGGAATCGACGCCCAATTCCATCAGGTAGCGGGCCAACTCGGGCTGGTCCACCGTCCACACGTGGAAGCCGTAGCGGCGCTTGCGCAGGGCTTTGACCAACTTGGGCGTGAGCGCGCCGCGGCGGGCGCCGGCGCCTAGGCCGTCGGCCCCCAGGCGTTTGAGGGTTTCAATAATCTTTTCGGGGGACGGTTCGAACGAGCCGTCGGGCTGCTCCTTGAAATCGGTCAGCCAGTTGGCCGTGACGTCGGGCATTTCGCGCTTCACCGCCGCGATCACGTCTTGATCGAACGAAATCACCGCGATCTGCTCGTATTGCAGGGGGCTTTCGGCCAGCAGTTCCTTGAGCACCGGAACGACCTCGGGGCCGCACTTCACCTCAATGAACACCTTGCCCAGGTGTCGGCGGGTGCGGAGAATTTCGTCGGAAAGTGGCATGGTGGCGAAGACCTGCCGCAGGTCGGGGAGTCGTTCGTGGGCGTACTTGGGGGCCTTCCAGCGGCCGACGTCGAGTTGCTGGAGCTGGTCCCAGGTGGCCTCGGGCACATCCAGGTTTTCGCCCGCCGTGCGGCGGGTATTGCGATCGTGGATGCAAACCACGCGCCGGTCGGCCGAAAGATAGAAGTCGCCTTCGATGCCGTCGGCCCCTTCTTGCCAGGCCAGTTTGAAGGCGGCCAAGGTGTTCTCGGGAGCGGCGTGCGACGCGCCGCGATGGGCAATGATCAGCGGCAACTCGCCCCCCTTCAACTGGGCCAGATCATCCATTCCCAGAACTCCCAGCGTAAGCAGTGTGACGACCAGCAATTGGTTCATGCCATGACCCGTTGGTTGCGAGATTTCGGACGCGGAGTCAGCCAAGCCCCTTCCCCCCTTCGTTGGCAGACGCCGAGTTGCAAATTATTTGGAAGCCGTGGATGGCTGCCAGCCTTTGATCCAATCGCGGAGCCGCTGCAGCTCATCGATCGAGAGCGAGCGAACCATGCCTTGAATCTGTTCGACGCGGCTTTCCCCGGTGGGGTGCGTGACCACCACCACCTGGCGGAACTGCGTGTTGAGCAGCAATTGCATGAGTTGAGCCGAGGCGGCGTCGAGCTCGCCATTGCGTTTGCGAATCACCACGCGGAGCACATTTTCTTGCAAGGTCCGCTGCTGCGCCGCGGCGGCCACGTCGGAACTGCTGTAGCGGTTGCCAATCGAGTGAATTTCAAACGGCCCGATGGTTTGCATGTTGCCGCCTTCACCCGTGCCGAGGCTGCCGGCGCCGGGCGTGGAGGGGTCGCGGGGAACCACGAACGAGATCATGTCGCCCGGTTTGTGGAGTGACGGCACAAACGTGCGCGTATCGACCGGCACGCTGATGGCCTGCTCGTCTTCGGACAGGGGCCGGGGTTTGTCGCGGGGGGTAATCAGCACCGATTCATCGCCGGCGGTGCTGCGCTCGATCAGCAGTTCGCCTTTTTCCAGCCGGCGCGTGGCATACATGCCCAGCACGCGGCCGCGGTCTTCCCAGCGGACGGCAAAGCTGGGGAGGCTGCCTTCGGCATTGCGGGGAATGGGCACCGGCTGCAGGTGTTGCTCGCCGAATCGTTCGCCGAATTCCACGTCGCGGCCAATGCCTACGTATTCCTCTTTTTCGAAGTCCGATCCTCGCCGGATCAGGTAGGTCCAGTTGAGCATCGCGGCCGCCGCCCCGAGGGCCACGGCGACCAGCAATCCGTAGATACCTTTCATCTTTTATGGTTCCTTGGAGGAGGGCTCGTTACGCGTGGGGGGAAGCATGGTGAGCAACCCCAGCACGCGCCCTCGCGCATCGGTGGCCAGTTGAATATGCGTGGAAGCCGCCCGCGGCTTCGCTTGTTGTATCTGAACATGCCACACCTGGGCGGAGTTGCTCCAGACCAGGGTTTGTGGCGGTGACTGCGCTTGCCCCCAATGCTCGAAGTGCTCGCGGCACGAAGCCAACGACACCTCGCCGGTGAATCCCAATAGTAAACCGCCGCCGGCGGTCGTGAGGGCCAGGGTTGGCTGCACGCCTGGGGGCAGTGGAGGAGCGTCCGCAACCTCCAGCATAGCCTGATCGCTGGCCGGTTGCTCCAGGTTGGTTTGCAAATATACCGACCAGGCATCGTCGGGGCCGGCCGGCACCGCCATGGCCCAGGCCACCATGCGACGGGTGGGGGCTGGCGCCGATGGGTCGGCCTGGGCGATGTCGCTGGCCGATGGCTCGGCGGTCGGTTCCACATGCACGAACGACACCGCCAGCGGGAAGGCGCCGATAAACTCGTGCACCTCCCACCGCCCCGGCTCGATGGCCTGGGCAGCCCTCGCGGCGGTTAGAGCGAGCAGTTTTTGCTCCGACCCTGCGGGTTGGCGCCGCCGGGCTTGGGCCAGGAGTTGCGGCCGCGCGAACAGTGTAACGGCCTGCTGTTGAACCTGTTGCCGCAGTTGCTGGCGGATGCTTTCGCGGTTGCCCTGCCAGGGAACGCGCTGCAGGCCGGCAACTGGAAATTGGGCTCCGACCGGGCGGCCACCTTGGATGGTGGAACCGCTCTTGGGAGAAGTTTCCTCGCGGGCATCTTCCGCCGTCTCGCGATCCGTCCAATCGAGGATGTAGTGCCCTGCGCCGAGGGTGAGCACCAACACCACGGCCATCGCCAGCAGGTTGCTGGTCCAGCCTGCTATGCGGCGGGCCAGGGCTTTGTAGGACGGGTGCGACGAGGCAGCGTCTTCCGATGGCGAGGAGAGGTCTTCCGTCGGCCTGCCGCGCTCCCCATCCGCTGGCTGGGCGCTTTCAACGCGATCGACGCCCTGAGCGCGGAAGGGAGGATGCTCCGGCATGGTCAACTCAACTCGCCCTGGTTATGAGGTCATTGTCCCGCTTCCGTTCCGAACAGATCGTCGTCGCACTCGCCGCGGTCGGCCATATCGCCAAGCGAATTCAGCACTTCGTCCCACATGTCTAGCAGCTGGTCAAAATTATCAAGTCCCTCGCCGCCAATCGCTTCGATCACGTCGCTGGGTCGCGACATCCGCTCTTGCCGCAGCTTTTGCAGAGCCTGCTCCAACTGCCGGATTTTGCCTTCGAGCTGCGGGTTGGCGCCTGCGCCGCCTTCCGCGCCGGCTCCACCCAGGCCGTCTTCGGCTTGAACCGTGGACACGCCAGGGGACAGATAGAAGCATGAGCCCATCGCAACACAACTGAGCAGAAGTGCGTTGGCAATTTTGCGAAGCATCACGGTACGAGACCTCCAAGGAAGGTTGGGGAGTTGTTGGCGAACCGGCTTGAGGCGCTCAAGGATTCGGTCGGTCCAGGGTCGAATTAAAAACCTGGCGAAGCGGTCAATTGAGCATCTGCTGATACATGTTGATGAAGAACTGAATCATTCTTTCGGCCACGCTGGGAACGCCGGATTGGGTTGGCGACGGGGGTCGCCCTTGAATCCGGTCGATCAGCGGTTTCACCCGCGTGTCGTAAACCATTTGTTCATCGAGACTGGCAAAGGGTTGCAGCGGCGGGTGGAAATCGACGTAGTTGCCGTAAAAGGCGAAGATTTCGGGATCGCGGTCGAGCGGATCGAGATCGCTTTTGAACGGGGCGTTCGCCACGGCCCTGACGGCGTTGGCAAAGGCTTGCGACAGCCCTGCGGGCGCCTTGGGTAGCTCGTAAAGCACTTGGGTGCGGCGAAAGCTGTTGGAGCCCATGCCCATTTCCCAGTAACGAAACTGGTCGACCAGCAGGGAGTGCTCCACGTCGAAGTTGTAGTCGCCCATCTTGCCCAGCATGGGGTAGTTGCGGGTCAACTCGGCATCGCCGGCCGACTTGCCCCGGGGAAAATCGAGCACCGGCTGAACGCCAAAATTACCGAGCGGCCCATGGGCCACGCGGTCTTGCGGTTGGGCGCCGGCCAGGACTTGCAGCCCTCCGTCGTCGATGGTGGCCAGTTGGGTGCCTTGGGCGGGCCAGTCGTTGGGGGCCGGATCGAGAACGCCGGTGCGCGGGGCGCGCGTTTTCCAGAGAGCGTGCCGCGAATTGGTGGCGGTGCGCACCTTCCACACCACGCCGTTGCCAATGATGACCATCAGGGCCAGGATCATCATGAACACGGGCAGCCAGAGCACCATTTCTAATGGCGCCAAGCCGCGACGGTAGGGGAAGCTTACCGACATCGCACACTCCTGATGTCCGCGATGAGATCTGAACGCTTAGTCCCACCACCAGGTATCGGCGGCGGGCATCACGTCGCTGCGAGATTTTGCCAGGGCCTCGCCCGCGGCGCCCTCTGCTAGCTTGTTATTATCGGCCACTTGCCAAGAACTTAGCTCCACGCCGCCCGCCGCGCTAATCACCCAGTTGCGGCCCTTCTTGATCACGCTGGCTTCCGACGCGATGGTTTTCGGGGCCGGCAGGTCTTTGTCCACTTCCAGCACGTTTTGCGTGCCGAGCAAAATGGGGAGTTCCAGGCCGGCTTTCCGCAGCAAGCCTTCTTTCGCAATCAGGGCTCCCACCACCGCCAGGTCCATCACGTTTCGCAATTCGCCAAAGATGGGGTACTCGGCGCTCAGGGCCGGGTATTTTTCGGTCAGCATGTCGGCCCACTTTTGGGCCGTGGGGCTGGTTTTGCCGCTGGGACGCACGCCGGTGACCTCGGTAATGTAGCTATCTTCGGTCAGGCATTTCACGCTCGCGCCACCCAATTCCCAGGCCAGGCCGTCGGGGTCGCGGACCAGGGCGTCGTAATTGGGGGCCAGCCACCAGCGGGGCGTGGCGTTTTGCAAGCCGGCCGAACCGGCCGACATCATCTGCAAATAGCTCGGCAGGTTGTACTTCTTGGGAGCCTGATCCAGGCCCATCGCCAAACGCTTCATGCGGTAATCGGCAGCCACCATGATCCGGGCCAGGTAGCTTTCCGGCGAAACGCCAGTGATCGTTACCCGTTGCGGACCCAACAATTGTTCCACGCGGCTCACCGTGTTGGCGTTCATGGCCGGGCGGGTGTTGAGGAATGCTTGCAAAGCCTGGATGCCGGCGGGCTCGGGGTCAATCGAGCAAGTAATGGGGGTTTGGGCAGCCGAGCGGGCCGTGCGCAGGGCTACCAGCAGGTGGTCGATGTGGAGGACGGGCTGGCCCGAATCGGCGCCAACCACGGCGCCGTCTTCGTTGACTTTGAGAGGTTCCGATGGCCCCACCAGCACAATATCCCGCTCTTCGGGGTACACGAACACGTATTGAATGCGAGTGAGACCCGCCAAGTAGTTCACGTCTTCGGTAATAAGCGGCATTTGCGCCTTGGCCTGGCGGTCGGCTAGGTAGGCCTCCAGTTTGCGGAGCGAGACCTTCCGCAGGGGGCTGGCCTGATCGACGCGGTCGTTAAACCGGTTGACCAGTTCCGCGCGGGCCTTGAGCAACTCCTGGGTTTCGTCCACCGAAGCGTTGCGCAAAGCGCCGCTGGTGTCGATCGAAACACCACCCACCGCGCTGCCGCGGCCAATATTGCCAGCGGAGGAGGAGGACGCTAACGCAACGCACAGGGCCAGGCTTAACGCCCCGGCCCAACCACCACGCGCTAAAGCGCGTACAACTTGACGGTTAGACATACCCTGTTCCTCCAGATTGCGGCCTGTAGATCACGCCGCCCGGCTTGGCAGCAAGGGAGGACGGTACGACCATGAAAGACGAGACGTGAAAGCTATTTCTGTAACGACGCGATGCCTCTTCCCGCGTTACAGTGTCTTTAGCCTAGTCGCACGCACGAGGAAATGCAATAAAACATCGCGCACTCCGTCCGCGATTTGCCGGACGATGGGAAATGGGGGTTCCCATCGTCGTGTTGGGCCGCCTTCTGAGGAGGGAGTCGTTGCCCCCGCCAGTCACGGGCGTGATTGCCATGTGGATGCTAAGGAAAGCGTTTGCCAACCCAGGCGCGGCAGCGCTTAGTCCCACCACCAGGTATCGGCGGCGGGCATCACGTCGCTGCGAGATTTTGCCAGGGCCTCGCCCGCGGCGCCCTCTGCTAGCTTGTTATTATCGGCCACTTGCCAAGAACTTAGCTCCACGCCGCCCGCCGCGCTAATCACCCAGTTGCGGCCCTTCTTGATCACGCTGGCTTCCGACGCGATGGTTTTCGGGGCCGGCAGGTCTTTGTCCACTTCCAGCACGTTTTGCGTGCCGAGCAAAATGGGGAGTTCCAGGCCGGCTTTCCGCAGCAAGCCTTCTTTCGCAATCAGGGCTCCCACCACCGCCAGGTCCATCACGTTTCGCAATTCGCCAAAGATGGGGTACTCGGCGCTCAGGGCCGGGTATTTTTCGGTCAGCATGTCGGCCCACTTTTGGGCCGTGGGGCTGGTTTTGCCGCTGGGACGCACGCCGGTGACCTCGGTAATGTAGCTATCTTCGGTCAGGCATTTCACGCTCGCGCCACCCAATTCCCAGGCCAGGCCGTCGGGGTCGCGGACCAGGGCGTCGTAATTGGGGGCCAGCCACCAGCGGGGCGTGGCGTTTTGCAAGCCGGCCGAACCGGCCGACATCATCTGCAAATAGCTCGGCAGGTTGTACTTCTTGGGAGCCTGATCCAGGCCCATCGCCAAACGCTTCATGCGGTAATCGGCAGCCACCATGATCCGGGCCAGGTAGCTTTCCGGCGAAACGCCAGTGATCGTTACCCGTTGCGGACCCAACAATTGTTCCACGCGGCTCACCGTGTTGGCGTTCATGGCCGGGCGGGTGTTGAGGAATGCTTGCAAAGCCTGGATGCCGGCGGGCTCGGGGTCAATCGAGCAAGTAATGGGGGTTTGGGCAGCCGAGCGGGCCGTGCGCAGGGCTACCAGCAGGTGGTCGATGTGGAGGACGGGCTGGCCCGAATCGGCGCCAACCACGGCGCCGTCTTCGTTGACTTTGAGAGGTTCCGATGGCCCCACCAGCACAATATCCCGCTCTTCGGGGTACACGAACACGTATTGAATGCGAGTGAGACCCGCCAAGTAGTTCACGTCTTCGGTAATAAGCGGCATTTGCGCCTTGGCCTGGCGGTCGGCTAGGTAGGCCTCCAGTTTGCGGAGCGAGACCTTCCGCAGGGGGCTGGCCTGATCGACGCGGTCGTTAAACCGGTTGACCAGTTCCGCGCGGGCCTTGAGCAACTCCTGGGTTTCGTCCACCGAAGCGTTGCGCAAAGCGCCGCTGGTGTCGATCGAAACACCACCCACCGCGCTGCCGCGGCCGAAATTTCCAGCCTGGGAGAAACCAGACAAGCTGGCGCCTAAGACAACGGATAGTGCTAGGGTCCAACCACATCGCGCCGCGGCGCGCGGAAATCCACGGTTAGACATGTGCTGTACCTCCAGATTGTGGGGTTGTGGTTCTCGCCGCTGGAGCCGGCAAGGCTCAACCGGCGAGATGCCTGACAAGAAGTGAAAACCATCGCAACGATGCCGTCATCCTGGGCTGCGGCAATTTCAGGTTAATTGACTTTAACGGGATTTTCAAGATTTTCTGGGAAGTGGCTTTCTGGCAAGTGGTGAAGGAAATGTCCGCGGAGCTCCTACCTACTCGCCGGGGCGGGTTTCGGATACCATGCTGGGTAGCGTTCGCCGGTTTTGCCCTCCCTCCCACCGTGCAGCAAGCTTCCGTGGCCGGCGCTCCGTGATGCTTCCCACCTCTTTTTTCGCGAGTTCCGTGGCTTGAAGACCCAGTACCAAACTGCCCAAACCGAAGCACCCGCCTCCAAAGGGACTTACGCCTTTGTGAGCCTGGGTTGCGCCAAAAACCTCGTCGATAGCGAGCGGATGCTGGGGTTGCTGCAACTGGAAGGTTATCGCCTGGTGCGCGAGCCGGCCGGGGCCGACTTTGTGGTGGTGAATACCTGCGGGTTTATTGAGCAGGCCAGGGCCGAATCGTACTCCGTTATCAACGAAATGCTGGAACTCAAGCGGCGCGGCGATACCCGCGGCGTGATTGTTTCTGGCTGCCTGGCCGAGCGCGAGAAAGAGCAGTTGCTGCTGACCTGCCCCGAGGTGGATCACCTGGTGGGCGTGTTTGGCCGCGAGCAGGTGACCAAGGTGGCCGATCGGCTGATCGCCGGGCTGGATGAGCAGCGCACGGTATTTCAGCCGGCGCCCATTCAGGCTCTCTCCGATCGGGGGCGGTTTCGGATTACGCCCAAGCATTTTGCCTATCTGAAGATTTCGGAAGGCTGCGATCGGTTGTGTACCTTCTGCGCTATCCCCAAAATGCGGGGCAAGCATGCCAGCAAATCGATCGAAGAGGTGGTGACCGAAGCCCGCGAACTGGCGGCCGACGGCGTGCGCGAGCTGAACATCGTGGCCCAGGACACCACCTACTATGGGCTCGACTTGTACGGCGAGACGCGGCTGCGGGAATTGCTCGAGCGGCTCGACGAGGTGGAAGGCATCGACTGGATTCGGCTGCTGTACTTTTACCCCATGTACATCACCGACGCGTTGTTGCAAACCATCGCCCAAAGTCGGCGGATCGTGCCCTACCTCGATATGCCGCTCCAGCATGTCAACAACACCATGCTCAAGCGGATGCAGCGGCGGGTGACCAAGGAGCAAACGGTCGATCTGATTCGCCAAATGCGGTCGACCATTCCAGACCTGGTGCTGCGAACCACGTTCATTACCGGCTTTCCGGGCGAAACCGAGGAGCAGTTTGCGGAGCTCGTGGAGTTTGTGGAAGACGCCAAATTCGAGCGGATGGGCGTGTTCACCTATTCGTTTGAACCGGATACGCCGGCCGCGCGGCTGCCGGATCAGATCGCCGAAGAGGTGAAAGAAGAACGTCGCGAACGGCTGATGGCCGCCCAACAGCCGCTGGCATTTTGCCGGCAAGAGGCCGAACTGGGCAAAAAACGCGACGTACTATTGGACGGCCCCGTGCCGGGCGAGCAGAATGCCTGGATCGGCCGCACGTTCGCCGACGCTCCCGATATTGATGGCGTGGTGTACGTGTCGGGCGAAGGTCTGAAGGCGGGGCAAATAGTGGGCTGTGAAATAGTGGGGGCACAAGGCTACGATTTAATTGCGGCCGCCGTGGATAACCCACGTTAAGCCGGCGAGAGCCGCTGCTGATTCCTGGTTGCCAACGCCAAGTGCTCGGTCTGGCGGCAGAAGGCACTGGCAGACAGGAAACCGCTGAGGTTCGAGAACTGTTGCGAAGGGATCTGCGATCGTTCACGGGGCCGGATAAGAGGAAGCGAGCGATGTCCACCAGTGCCAAGAATGAGCCCCTGACGGCCGTGGCTGCCAGCGATGATGTGCGCAGCGTGGTCTTCAATCTGCCCAACCAGCTCACCTGGATGCGGCTGATCCTGACGATGGTGATGTTTGGGTTTGTGTCGGCCGAGTGGTATCTGCTAGGCATGGTACTCTTCATTGTGGCCGCTTCGACCGACTGGCTCGATGGCTACTTTGCCCGGCGCTACAACCTGGTGACCACGCTCGGGCGAATCCTTGATCCGTTCGCCGATAAAGTCATCATCTGCGGCACCTTCATCCTGTTGGCGGCCGTGCCCAAGTTCAATGGCTTCGAGCCTAATTACACGGCCTACTTGCCAGCTTGGATGGCCGTGGTGGTGGTGGGCCGCGAATTGCTGGTGACGGCCCTCCGCAGCTTCCTCGAACAGCAAGGCTCCGACTTTTCGGCCAGCCTATCCGGCAAGCTCAAAATGGTGCTGCAATGCCTGGCCGCCGGCACGGGGCTGTATTACCTTTCGACCCTCAGCAACGGCGCCACCGGCGCCCCGGCCTGGCTGCACTGGATGCTGCTAATCTCTATCTGGTCGGCGGTAGTGGTGACCATCTACTCGGGCGTGGGCTACATTGTGACGGCGATTCGGCTGCTGCGCAGCTAACGATTTCGGCTGCTGCGCAGGCCGGGTGGAAGCACGGCGCCGGCTCAAAGCCAATGTAGGGCAGGCTGCTGCCTGCCACAATGCGGGTGGAATCGCCAATTTC
>CAYUMU010000012.1:0-102822 GCA_964445985.1 uncultured Pirellulales bacterium
CAAGTTGGATAAGGGACTTGCACCCTATGGTTGAAAAACATGCCTGGCAAACTCCAATAGGGGCAACCAACCATGATCGCCCAATCCAATACGGCTCCGCTTCACGTCACCAGCATCAAGACCGCCAACTACGTCGCCCGCTCCGGAGAACTGGTGCAATGCGACGCCAGCGGCGGCTCGTTCACGGTAACATTGCCAAGCAGCCTTAGGGTGAACCAGATCGTGGGCGTGAAGCTCCTCGAAACCACCGGCGGCAACGCCGTGACCATCGCCCGCAATGGGAATGCGATCGAAGGCGAAGCGGGCGACTTCACGCTGGCCTCCACCGGCGAGTACCTGGAACTGCAATTCGACGGCGGCGGAACCTGGTTGTCGCGCGCAAGCTCGGAAGGCGCGCTGGGCCGCGAAGTGCTGACCGCGAACCGCACCTACTACGTGCGGACGAACGGCAGCGACAGCAACAACGGTCTCACGAACACCGCGGGCGGCGCCTTTTTAACGGTGCAGAAGGCAATCGACACGGTGGCGTCCATCGACCTGGCGATCTATGACGTGACGATTCAAATCGCGGACGGAACCTACACCGGCGCCGTCAATGTCGTCGGGCCATGGGTGGGGAGCGGAAACGTAACCGTGCAAGGCAACACGGGCGCGCCGGCCAACGTGCTGTTCAACGTGAGCGGTACATGCATCACCGTGCAACTCGGCGGCCGATTGAATGTGGCGGGGATCAGGTTCCAGTCAACGGCGAACGCAGTTGTGACCCAAGCGGGAGGGATATGTAGAATCAGCGGCGCGGTTGACTTCGGCGCCTGCGCGACTTTTCATCTGTATGCATCCCGGCAATCTGTCATTCTCATCAGTGCTGCCCGATATCAATCAGCGATTGGACAGTTCCCATGTGTCGCCTTCTTTGGCCGAGGATTCGCCGCGGCTTCTCGCTCGCCGCTTCCACTGGACCAATTGAATCAGCACGTCTTGACTCAGACTCGCTCGAATGATGCCAATGCCTGAGCGCGGCTTTATTGCTACGTTCGGATTCCTACAACGTGCCAGGCAGTTCCAGCCGAGGTCGATCGAGATTTCGATTAGGTGCCCGGCTGCGTCGAACAGCTTTGGCTGACTTTCACGCCGTTAGGCGAAGGGGCAGGCAGCGCAGTGAATCCGCGGCAGAGCAATTGCGGCGGAGAACCAAACCGTGGCTATAGAAAGTTGCGAATGGCGCAAAAATAAACGCCCCACGGGGAGGCGTTTGAGGTTGCTCGTGCAGAACACCAGCAGAGCCTAACGCGCGAAAGCCTTACTATGACTTGGGGCAATCGCCGCTCGGATACACTAAGATGAGTCTAACGACTCCATTTCATCCTGCAAGGGGCACCCCTATGCAAAAAAGACCGGTTTCACGCAATTGGCGGCAAGTGGGCGAATACATCCTTGGGCTCGACTTGGGACCGTCGTCGCTGGGTTGGGCGGTAATTGAGTGCGACGGCAGGGTTCCCACCTCTGTCGTTCACACCGGCGTGCGGCGTTTCGAGGCGGGCGTGCTGGGGGACATTGAAGGGGGACGCGACGAATCTCGCGCGACCCAACGCCGCGACGCTCGTGGTCCACGGCGGCAGCACTGGCGCCGGCAATGGCGAATGCAGAAGCTGTTCCGGCTGCTCGCCGAATACGGGTTGTTGCCAAACTGCGACGGTGGATCCGCGGATGTTCGCCATCAGACGCTGCTCAAATTAGACGCAGAGCTTCGAGCGGAACTCATGCCGAAACAGGATCGCCTGGCGGCGCACGTCTTTTCCTACGAACTGCGGGCCATGGCGATCGAACGCCCGCTCTCGCTCTTTGCGGTTGGCAGGGCACTGTATCACCTGGCGCAGCGACGAGGCTTCTTATCCAACCGAAAGACTACCAGGGGCGACGAAGACGAAGGCAAGGTCAAGGCAGGCATCAGCCAGTTGCACGACGAAATGCAACGTGCCGGAGCGGCAACGCTGGGGAAGTACTTTGCGGGCTTAGACCCCGAAGAACACCGGATCCGCGCCCGCTGGACCAGTCGGGCGATGTACTTGGATGAGTTTGAGAAAATCTGGAAGTGCCAGGCCGAGCATCACACGGAACTAACAAACGAACTTAAGGAATGCGTCCATTCGGCAATTTTCAATCAACGCCCACTCAAGTCGCAAAAGGGATTCGTTGGGCGGTGCGAACTGGAGCCTGACAAGCGGCGTGCGCCACTGGCGTGCCTGCCCGCACAGCGATTTCGGGTCGTGCAGCGTGTAAACGACCTACGCGTGACCGCACCCGATGGCGAGGTCCGCGATCTCACGATGGAAGAAAGGCAGGTCTTGATCGCCGCCCTCAACGGCCAGGCCGAATTGACCTGGGCCGCGGTCAAGAAGTTGCTCGGCATGAAAGCGTCGAAGGAATTTGGGCGGCACTGGGAATTCAACTTCGAAGCAGGAGGCGACAAGCGGATTGTCGGCAACCGAACGGGTGCCAAACTCGCCGACGTAATTGGCGCGGCATGGCACGAATTGTCGGCAACACAGCAAGAGCAACTGGTGGACGAATTTCTGTCGTTCGAATCCGAAGACGCACTGGCCAAACGATTGGCCGGCGGCTGGAATGTGCCGCTCGCCGCGGCCGAAGCCGCATCGCAACTGGTGCTCGAACAGGGGTATGCCTCCCATTCGCGGAAAGCCATCGCCAAACTTCTGCCCGGCATGGAACAGGGTGATTCTTATTCAACGGCGCGGAAGACACATTACGGCGAATCGCTACAGGCAGGACGAGTGTACGAGAAGCTTCCGCCGGTCAAGCCGACCAATCAGGAACGCGACGGGGCATTTCCCGAACTTCGCAACCCCGCGGTCGAAAGGGCGCTGAGCGAGTTGCGGAAGGTTGTGAACGCAGTGATCGAGAAGTGCGGAAAGAAGCCGCGGCTGATCCGAATCGAGCTGACTCGCGATCTAAAGCATAATCGCCGGGTACGCAAGGAAATGACGGATCGCCGAGACCGAAATACCAAAGCTCGCGACGATGCAAGGAAGCGAATCCTGCAGGAAATGGGGGATCGCTACGCCACGGGTGACAACATTCTCAAGGTGCGTCTAGCGGAGGAGTGCGGGTGGATTTGCCCTTTCACCGGCAAGCCGATCGGCATGCAGGCACTCGTGGGGGATCATCCACAGTTCGATGTCGAACACATCATTCCGTTCAGCCGGTGCCTGGATAATTCCTTCGTCAACAAGACAATCTGCCACCACGAGGAGAACCGCAACCGAAAGCGAAACCGAACGCCGTGGGAGGCATACCATGGCACGCCGCAGTACGAAGAAATTGTCCAGCGGGTAAAGCGGTTTAGTAGCGATGCGAGGTCGAAGAAGCTGGCCTTGTTTCAAACAGAGAAGCTGCCCAACCAGGACGATTTTGCGGAAAAACTGCTGAGCGACACGCGGTACATTTCGCGGCTGGCATCACAATACGTGGGTCTGCTGTACGGTGGTAAATTGAAGATCGACGAGGAAGGAGTCATGCGGGTCCAAGTTTCGGCGGGTCGCGCCACGGCATACCTGCGGCAACGGTGGAACCTCAACAGCATTATCGGACACGACGATGAAAAGAACCGGATCGATCACCGGCACCACGCGATCGACGCGGTTGTAATTGGGATGACCGATCCGAGGTCCGTGCAGCTCTTGGCGCGGGCAGCCGAAGAGGCAGAACGCTGCGGCGATCCTAAGCTCTTCGCGGACGTAAAACCGCCCTGGAAAAGCTTCTTGGAAGAAGTTCGGGCGGCGGTCGAGAGAATCAATGTCTCGTCGCGTGTCAGCCGAAAGCTAAACGGGCCACTGCACAAAGACACGATTTTGAGCAAGCCGCGGATGGAAACAAACGGCAAGGGGCAAGCGGTCGAGGCGCATTACGTCCGCAAGCGGTTGGATGCGATGTCAACGCAAGAAGTGAATGCGATCGTCGATCCGCGGGTGCGCCAGTTGGTCCAGGAGCGATTGACGGCGCTGGGAGGCACACCACAGCAGGCGTTCAAAGATGCCAATCAACACCCGTGCTTCATTGCTAAAGACGGCCGAGTGATCCCGATCCACAAGGCGCGAATTCGCAAGGCAGATCGCCCCATGCCCGTAGGCCAGGGGAGCAATCGGCGGTATGTGAACCCGGGCGCAAACCACCATATGGAAATCGTGGCGTTGTTCGACAAGGACGGCAAGGAGACGAAATGGGAAGGGGTGCTGGTATCGCGGTTCGAGGCGGTGCAGCGACGACGACGGGGGGAGCCGGTCATTCAACGTGACCACGGGGAGGGAAAGCGATTTAAGTTTTCTTTGGCGCCGAGCGAATGCTTGGTAATCGAACGCAACGGCAACATATGCCTTGTTCGAAATACGTCGATCTCAGAGAAGCAAATGGAATTTATATTGCACCTTGATGCACGCCCAGCTACGGTGCTAAGAAAGACGGCGCGAGCCAGAATCATTTACAACACTGATGGACTTCGCAAGGCTGAAGCACGGAAGGTGATCGTCGATCCCTTAGGCGAAATTCACTCCGCGCGTGATTAACCGCATTCTAGATTTCTCTGAATCTCCCGCCCGGCTGAGCGTGCGGCACGAAAATCTGCTGGTAGAGCCACGGGACCAACCGGTCGTTACGGTTCCGCTAGCGGATATCGCGGTGATGGTAGTCTCGCATCCGCAGGTGCATTTCACACATGCTGTACTAGCGGGCCTCGCCAGTCGCGGCGGCGTCTTTGTGACCTGTGGTGCTAATCAGCTATCCGAGCGGCGGTTCCCACCAAGCCACAGCGACCACCTGCTGAACCCCAAGCCGGCAACAAGTGTATCCGAGCGGCGGTTCCCACCAAGCCACAGCGAGAATGCACGGATGCGAATGACCGCGAAGAGTGTATCCGAGCGGCGGTTCCCACCAAGCCACAGCAATCTCATGAGCAAATACGTTCTCGAAAAAAGTGTATCCGAGCGGCGGTTCCCACCAAGCCACAGCCGAAAAGTACACGCCTGCGGCACTGGCAACAGTGTATCCGAGCGGCGGTTCCCACCAAGCCACAGCGCAAGCGGGTGTTCATCGTTGCTGTTCACGAGTGTATCCGAGCGGCGGTTCCCACCAAGCCACAGCGCACCTCCAAACCACCTGCGCCATTGCCCTGAGTGTATCCGAGCGGCGGTTCCCACCAAGCCACAGCCTGGAGACGAAGCTTGGTATCAAGGGAGATAGTGTATCCGAGCGGCGGTTCCCACCAAGCCACAGCGTGGAAGGGGCAGAATAAGTATGGGCCAATCGACACTGGCCCTTGGGGAGAAAACCTTCGACTGAATCACGTTGTTGATTTTGTAGGTCGAATGGTTGGTGGCACCGAGATAGCTAAAGCCTTAATCTACCAAGCAGTAATTGGTAAACCTCCTAAAGCAAAGGCATCGTGAAATGGCTACGATTGAGCTACGCAGAGACGGCATCTTGATTACCCGCGACAACGGCAAGCAAGAACTATGGGATGCTTTCCCCTTCAAAGACAGCGGGATTAAACTCACCTTTGATGAGTCGGCTCTATCTGGATTTGCTATAGCCCACAAGAAGTGCGACGTTGATTCTAACAATGTCCAACAACGAGTGGCTCGCTCAATCAAGGTACTCGACAAATGCTTTCCTGGGTGGTGGTATAAGCTCCATTTTCACAATGCCAACATCAACATTGGTCAAAACATCTTCGATGACCTGCTCAATATCCCATTTTGTGGGAATAGGAACCTCGGCTACGACCGCCTAGGTATCAAGGGTGGGGACATTGACCAGTATGCCTTTACCGATGAACCCCGCAAAGAACTTAATGAAGAGTGGAAGCGGGCAATCAAGAAGCGGCGGCCAGAAGCGTTCACTGACTAGCGGAAATGGAAATTCCCCATCTTCAATGTGAGTAAAGTCTACAATGGCAGTTGAGACTCACCTGTACGACCTCTTCAACAGTGTATCCGAGCGGCGGTTCCCACCAAGCCACAGCGAAGGAGACGCAGGTTGGCGGCGCCCTGCAAGTGTATCCGAGCGGCGGTTCCCACCAAGCCACAGCACCGCTGTATCATGGTCAAGGTCAATCCCCAGTGTATCCGAGCGGCGGTTCCCACCAAGCCACAGCATGTACTGGGCAACACGTGCAAAGGTGTGAAGTGTATCCGAGCGGCGGTTCCCACCAAGCCACAGCGGATTCGGCCGGTAGGTTGATTTTCAGACGGAGTGTATCCGAGCGGCGGTTCCCACCAAGCCACAGCCGAAATGGGCCTTGCCGAAGCGGTGGAACTAGTGTATCCGAGCGGCGGTTCCCACCAAGCCACAGCCAGAACGGGACCGTCAAGAAGGCTGCAAAGAGTGTATCCGAGCGGCGGTTCCCACCAAGCCACAGCCATTGCGTTGACGGTCGGTATGCTCCGTGAAGTGTATCCGAGCGGCGGTTCCCACCAAGCCACAGCGTTGGTTCCAGGGCGTCGCACATCGCGGCGAGTGTATCCGAGCGGCGGTTCCCACCAAGCCACAGCGGTTGAAGGCCCTGCTCGAACAGGGCAAGTAGTGTATCCGAGCGGCGGTTCCCACCAAGCCACAGCCTCGAGGTGCAGCTCCTCGACGCCGTCGATAGTGTATCCGAGCGGCGGTTCCCACCAAGCCACAGCAGCGAAAAGGGGCTGCTGCTGCCTGTCGCCAGTGTATCCGAGCGGCGGTTCCCACCAAGCCACAGCCCACGCAATAAACGCCGCCTGCTGGTCTTCAGTGTATCCGAGCGGCGGTTCCCACCAAGCCACAGCGAAGTCCAACATGGGGAGGCAGGTTTATGCAGTGTATCCGAGCGGCGGTTCCCACCAAGCCACAGCTTCTCCGCGATCGGCACGCGAGAGTGCGGAGTGTATCCGAGCGGCGGTTCCCACCAAGCCACAGCGCGCGTGCTACATGGTGAGCATTCCGCCGCAGTGTATCCGAGCGGCGGTTCCCACCAAGCCACAGCGTTGACACCAAACAATACGGCACGCTTGCCAGTGTATCCGAGCGGCGGTTCCCACCAAGCCACAGCTTACGAAACAGATTTGTGGACGGTCGGTCGTTTGCGTCGGGTGATCGCGGAAGAATTCTCCATCGTGTTGTCGAAGAATACGGTTTGGCGCAGGCTGCGTGACGCGGGCCTGACGTATCAAAAGCCGGAACGTGAGTACGATGAAATCGACGAGGAAGCTCGCAAGAAATGGCTGCGATACGAAGTCCCGAAGATCCGCCGTTGCGTGAAAAAACACCGAGGAATCCTGTATTTTCAGGACGAATCCAATGTTTCCCTGACGGCGTTTCTGGGAAAAACATGGGCGCCCCGTGGCGAAACGCCCAAAGCACGCGTGACGGGCAAGCGGGCGGGAATTGCCGCCAACTCGGCGATCACCTGCCCCAAGGCCTCAAGCAGCCCCTGAACCAACCGCTTGCGCTTTGGCCAAAGCCTTCTGCTTGCGGTTCTTGCTCGACCACAAATTGAGCACTTCCACCAGCAGCGAAAAGCCCATCGCGAAATAGATATAGCCCTTGTTCACGTGCTCGCCCCAGCCGTCGATCACCAGCACCACGCCGATCAGCACCAGGAACGACAGGGCCAGCATTTTCATGGTGGGGTGCCGGAGGATGAAGCGGGAGATGGGGCCGGCGAAGATCAGCATGATGCCCACCGCAATCACCACGGCCACGATCATCACGGCAATGCTTCGCACCATGCCCACGGCGGTGATCACCGAATCAAGGCTGAAGACCATGTCGAGCAGCAGAATTTGCGTAATCACGCCGCCAAAGGTGGCCACTTGCTTGCCCACCGCGTGCGGGTCTTCGTCCCCTTCAATCTTGTGATGGATCTCGTAGGTTGCCTTGGCGATCAGGAACAGACCGCCGGCAATCAAAATCAAGTCGCGGCCAGAAAAGCCCTTGCCGAGCACCGAGAAAAGCTCGGCCTGGAGGCCCATGATCCAGCCAATGGCCAGCAACAGGGCAATCCGCAAAAACATCGCCAGGCCCAGCCCAATGGTTCGGGCTTTGGGTTGCTGCGCTTCGGGCAATCGGCTGCAAAGGATGGCAATGAAGACAATGTTGTCGATGCCCAGCACCACTTCCAGCAGGGTAAGCGTGAGCAGGGCGATGAGATTTGCCGTGGTGAATAGCTCGGCAATGTGGGTGGAAAAAAATTCGGCCATGCTACCCAACGAAGTTTAATAAAGGGAACAAAACATTTGGGTGCTGCCATTGCTCTCGGGTGCCACTGGCTCTGCCAGTGTGAATGGACGATGAAGTAAATGACAACCGTTGATCTGCTGAAAAAGGTAGTGGCGAAAGTGCCCTCGGTGGGGCCACCTTATTGCCCAAACGTCCACTCCGTGCCGTCCGGGCGGTCTTCCAGTTGCACGCCCAGGGCCGTCAGGTCGTTGCGGATTTTGTCGGCCATCGCAAAGTTCTTGGCCTTCCGCGACTCGGCGCGAACTTCCACCAGCAGTTTGACCAGGCCGTTGAGTAGTTCGTCGTTGGCGCCGCTCGCCGGCTTGGCGGGGGCTTCGCGGAATAAGCCCATCGCTCCGGCCAGTTCTTTGAGCAGGCCGGAGCCCGCCTTGAGCTCGGCCACCTTATCCGCCGCGGGCTTGCCGGTTTCGAGCTTTGCCTGCTCGACAAAGCGGTTCAGCGTATTGACCACTTCGTACAGCGTGGCAATCCCGCCGGCCGTGTTGAAATCGTCGTCCATCTTTTCCAGGAATCGTTCGCGCTCGTCCTGCAAGCCTTGGAGCAGTTCGCTGCCGCCCGCCGAGAACGTGCTGCCCGCCAGGGTGGGCGAGACTTGTAGCGAGTAAAAGCTTTCGCCCGTCACCCGCTGGTAGCGTTTGAAAAAGCGATAAAAGGTATCGAGCCGCTCGGCCTGTTTGGCAATTTCGCCTTCGCTAAACAGGATGGGGCTGCGGTAATGCGTGGAGAGCAGCAGCATGCGAATGGCTTCGGGCGCATGCCTGGCCAGCAGGTCGCGGAACGGGCCGGCCCCCGTGGATTTGCTGATCTTGTTGGCGGCCTGCGCTTCTTGATCGCCCTCGGCCAGCGTGCGCGTGGCCCGCCCGCCCACCTTGCCGGCTTCGTCGGCCGCCTGCATCAAGCCGTTGTGCAGCCAATAGCGAGCCTGGGGTTTGCCGTGGCAGCACTCGCTTTGAGCGATTTCGTTCTCGTGGTGGGGGAAGACCAGGTCGAGCCCGCCGCCGTGAATATCGAAGGTTTCGCCCAGTATTTCGCGGCTCATGGCCGAGCACTCGATATGCCAGCCCGGCCGGCCAGGCCCCCAAGGGCTTTCCCACGAAGGTTCGCCCGGCTTGGCGCTCTTCCACAAGGCAAAGTCCATCGGCGAGCGTTTACGGTCGGCCGTATCGCCGCCGCCGCCCTGCATGTGTTCGATCGTGCGATTGGATAGCTTGCCGTACTCGGCGTCGCGAAGCACGTCGAAGTACACGTCGCCGTCCGAAGCGTAGGCATAACCGCGATCGATGAGCTGCCGCGTGATGCGGACGATGCCGTCCATGTTCTCGGTGGCCTTGGGGAAATGGTCGATGGAATCGACCCCCATGGCCGCCAGGTTGTGGCGGTAGTCGGCCGTCATTTCCTCGGCCAGGGCCTTCATGCTCATACCGCGGGCATTGCTCTCGTTGATGAGCTTGTCGTCCACGTCGGTAATGTTCACCACCAGCGTGACCTCGAACCCGCGGTACACCAGGTAGCGCTTGATCACGTCGAAAATGATCGGCCCTACCATGTGGCCAATATGGCTGGGTTTGTAGACGGTGGGTCCGCAGAGATAGATGCCGACCTTGCCCGGCGCCACGGTCTCGAACACTTCCTTGCGGTTGGTGAGCGTGTTGTAGACGCGGATGGTGGACGGTTGCGGCGAGGCAACGTCGGCGGCGTTGGCTTTGGCAGCTAGCATGATTCGATGAGCACCACGGTTTGAGCCATCATTGCTTCTTCCCTTCCGACAGGCCCCACGAGCTCGCCCGTTTTGGCTTTGAGGCCCACGCAAGCGGGCTCAATTTCGAGCAACTCGGCCAGACGCCGCCGGATGGCTTCTTTATACGGTAGTATTTTCGGACGCTGCGCGAAGATGATGCAGTCGATGTTGACAACGCGCCAGCCAGCTTGCTGCACCTGCCGTCGCGCCGCCGACAGCATTTCCGCCGAGTCGCGCCCTCGATTGGCGGGATCGGTGTCGGGGAATAGCTCGCCGATATCGCCCAGCGCGGCCGCTCCCAGCAGGGCGTCGGTCACCGCGTGCAGCAATACATCGGCATCGCTGTGCCCAATCAGGCTTTGGTCGTGCGGAATGGTCACGCCCCCCAGCAGCAGTGAACCGCCAGGGCCAAGGCGATGTGTATCGTGACCGATGCCAATCCGTTGCACGGCAACTCCCAATCTTAGTTGGGGCTCGCAAGAAGCGCAGCCTCCCCAAGTTTCCACGGGATTATAGCGGGCCATTCGTGGCGCCACAACGGATCGGACGCCGCCTGCGATCCCTCGCCGCCATCTAACCCTTCCCCCGAGGCGACGCTAGCAGCAGGTGGCGAACGAAGTTCCATTTCGGCGGCGACATTTGGCGGCGATAATCGCCTGCGACGAACCCGCCAGTGGCGGGGATCGGCCGCCGTTCATGGAACGCAAGGTATTGCTTTGAAATGGCTTACGCTGTTGACATAACTTTGACAGTTCTCAGACGTGCGTCAGACAACCGTCTGGTCGAAATCCCCTAACATTCTCCCGTGGCGCAACAGACGACGCGCGGCCGCGGTGAAGCCAGGGTTCTTCGGAGCCATAGCTCGTTCGAGCGTCGCCATTGAAATTCCCTCGGCCAGCGAATGAAGCTGGTTGCCTCGCCCACCCCCTTTGATTTCATCCCAGAAAAATTCCGCCGACTGGCTCTCGCGTCCGGACTTCCTTTATAGGAAGTGCAACCGGCCCCCCGAAAGCTTGGAGAAATATCCGTGGCCATCGCAGACACCCCCAGAACCAAGAAGGTTGCTTCCCCCGCGGCCCTTCCCCCCGCGGCCCTTGAGCAAATTGCGCAAACCGATCAAATTAAGCCCGGCAAGCCAGGCACGCAGCCCAAGTTCCAGTCGCCCGATCTCTTTTTGAATGAATTGCGGAAGCGGGTAGATCACTATTTTGAAACCACCGGGCTGCCCCGCCGCGATTGCCCGGCCATGTATTGCAAGACCTTCATCGTGCTGGCCTGGTATTTCACCAGCTACGCGTTGTTGGTGTTTTTCGCCACCAGCCTGTGGCAAGCCATTCCGCTGGCCATTGTGATGGGCGTGGCGATGGCGGCCATTGGCTTCAACATTCAGCACGACGGCGGCCACTGCGGCTACTCCGAAAAACCCTGGATCAATCGCCTGATGGCCATGGCGATGGATTTGATGGGCGCCAGCTCTTACATTTGGCGGCAGCAGCACAACATCGTGCATCACTCGTACGCCAACGTGGATGAGCACGATGCCGACATTAGCCTGGGTCCTCTGGCTCGGCTTTGCCCCAACCAAAAGCGTTACTGGTATCACCGCTTTCAGCACATTTACTTGTGGGCGTTGTATACCTTCGTTTCCCCCAAGTGGCAGTTCCACGATGATTTTCGCGATCTGATCCGCGGACAAATCTGCGACCACAAGTTCCCCTTCCCTCGGGGCAAAGAGCTGGCGATCTTGATCGGTGGCAAGCTGACCTTTGTCACGATGGCGTTCGTGATCCCCATGATGTTCCACAGCTGGTGGATGGTCTTGGCCTTCTACGCCTTGGCCAGCGCGGTGCAGGGCGTGATTTTGGCCGTGGTCATTCAGTTGGCCCACGCCGTGGAAGAAGCCGAGTTCCCGCTCCCCAACGCCGACAACCGCCTCGAAAGCTCGTGGGCCGTGCACCAGGTGCAAACCACGGTTGATTATGCCCGCAATAGCAAGTTCTGGTCTTGGTATACCGGCGGCCTCAACTTCCAAACCGAACACCACTTGTTCTCTCGGATCTGCCACATCAACTACCCGGCCATGTCTGAAATCGTCAAAGAAGCATGCGAAGACTTTGGGCTCCGCTACGAAGAGCACCCCACGTTTTGGGCCGGCGTGAAATCGCACTATCGCTGGCTTCGCATGATGGGTCGGCCGGTCGAAGAGAACAATACTACGTCGGGCGGCGGCAAAGATGGCGAAGCCGAAGCACGCAAGTCGCGAGCCGCCAACGCGACCGGCACGCCCGAAGTGCCCGCCATCGCGCTTCGCGTGTAGAGCAAATCCAAGTTGACCATCGCAGGCTCTCGCCCGGACTCAATTTGCTTGAGTCTGGCAGGGGCGACAGGTAACGTACCAGCGAGGGGGGAGCAGCCAGCTCACCCTCGCTTCGTTGTTCTGCCCCCACCGATTTACCTTCGCGAGAGCCACCGGTCGTGCGACTTCTTACCTTACCAAGCTTGCTTTTGGCGTTCGGAATCGTTGCCGCCTCTTCCCCACAGGGCCGCCAATCCAGCTTGCATGCAGCCGAAAAGCCCACGGCTGCCGAGCTTGCAACGGCTCTCCAGCAACCGATCATTGAGCCAGGCACGTCGCTGGCCGAAGTGCAAAAGTTTTGCGAAGACCGCGTGCCGCTGGTCCCCATCGCTCAAGACGAAGCAACTTGGCGCGCCCAAGCCGATAAGCTCCGCGCGCGAACCCTCAGCGAAGTGGTCTTTCGCGGTGAAGCCCAAGACTGGCAGCAGGGCGAAACCCGCGTCGAGTGGCAGGAAACGATCGAAGGGGGCGACGGCTACCGAATTCGCAAGCTGCGTTTCGAGGCCGTGCCCGGCTTGTGGGTGCCGGCCTTGCTATACGAGCCCACCAGCCTGCAGGGCAAGGTGCCCGCGGTGATGAACGTGAACGGTCACGACGGCAAAGGCAAAGCCGCTGGCTACAAGCAAATCCGCTGCATCAATCAGGCCAAGCGTGGCATGCTCGCCCTGAATGTGGAATGGCTGGGGATGGGCCAGCTCCGCGGCCCTGGCTTCACGCACTACCGCATGAACCAGCTCGACCTCTGCGGCACCAGCGGAATCGCCCCCTTCTTTCTGGCCATGAAGCGAGGGCTCGACGTGCTGCTCGCGCACGAACACGCCGATCCCCAGCGCGTGGCCGTGGCGGGCCTTTCGGGCGGCGGCTGGCAAACCATCTTCATCAGCTCGCTCGACACCCGCGTCAAGCTGGCCAACCCCGTCGCCGGCTATTCCAGCTTTCTCACGCGAGCCCGGCATTTTGAAGACCTGGGCGACTCGGAACAAACGCCATCGGACCTGGCCAGCGTGGTGGATTACACGCACCTCACCGCCATGATGGCGCCGCGGTCTTTGCTGCTGACGAAGAACCTTAAAGATAACTGTTGCTTTGCGGCGCCCCACGCCTTGCCGCCGCTGCTGGAAGCCGCACGGCCCGTCTACGCGCTGCTCAATGTTTCGGATCGGCTGCGATGGCACATCAACGAAGACCCCGGCACGCACAACTTTGAACGCGACAATCGCGAAGCCCTCTACCAAATGCTGCGCGACCAGTTTTACAACGGCGACAACGCGGCCTGCCCTGGCGAAGAGATCGACTGCCAGAAAGAACTCAAGACCTCGGAAGACCTGGCGGTGGAACTGCCGGCCGACAACGCCAGCTTTAGCACCCTCGCCAAACAATTAGCGAAAAGCTTGCCCCTCGACGGCGATTTACCCAAGTCGGCGGCCGACCATTCTGCCTGGCAAGCAAAGCAGCGGGCCAAGTTGGCCCAGTTGCTCCGAACGCCCAAGTACGAGGCGTCGGCAAAAGAGGTGGGCGAAGAGAAACTAGGCCCGGTGGACGTCAAGCGCTGGAAGCTGCGACTCGGAGACGCCTGGACCATGCCGGCCGTGGAGTTCACGCCGCCAGGCGCCAAGCGAACCGTGCTGCTGTTCTCCGAAAACGGCCGCGGCAAGCTCGAATCGCAACTGGCCGCGTTGCTAGCCGACAACGTGCGCGTGATTGCCTTCGATCCGTTCTACTTTGGCGAATCCAAGATTCAGCAAAAGGATTTCCTCTTCGCCATGCTCGCGGCCGCCATCGGTGAAAGGCCGCTGGGCATTCAAGCCCAGCAAGTGGCCGCCCTGGCTCGCTGGGCCAAACAGTCTGGCGACGCTTCCCAGCCCGTATCGTTGCACGCCGTCGGCCCTCGCAGCAGCCTCATCGCGCTGGCCGCCGCCGGCCTGGAACCCGCCGCCATAACCGGCCTGGTGCTCGAAGGCAGCTACGGTTCGCTCCGCGAAATCCTGGCACAAGAGCTCGGTGTGAATCAGGCGCCCGAGCTGTTTTGCTTTGGACTGTTCAAATCGTTCGACATTCGGCAACTGGCAGCCATGTCGGCGCCCAAGCCGGTCAGCTTCCGCGAATGCAGCCAGGAAGCCCAGCAACAACTTGAACCCTTGGGCGATTATTACCGCCTGCTGAAGAGCACGTTCGAGCCGCTGGGTTCTGCAAAGCCCTGATTCCATGGCCAACCGTGGGGCGCTTGATCGCCGCCGCAACCATGCGAACGAAGGACGAACGGAAGACGTCGCACATGCCGGCTCAGACGCATCTGGCTGCCTGGCAATCCCGGCGGGAGCATTGTCGTTGCCGTTCTCGACCTCGCGGCCATCGCGGGGTCGCTTGCGCAAATAGATCTGGCCAATCAGTTGTTCGTAGCCGCTCACCATCGCTTGCAGCGAGAACCGTTCCACCGCGCGGCGCCGGGCCGCTTCGCCCATCCGCGCGGAAACGCTTTGCGATTGCAGAATGTCGAGCAACCGATCCGCCGTTTCGGCGTCGCTGCCGGCGACGGTGAGATAGCCCGTTTCGCCTTCCACAATGCTTTCGGCAATGGAGCCCACCCGGGGCGCTACGAACGGCTTGCCAGCCGCCATGGCTTCCAGAATGGTCACCGGATTGGCTTCCATGTGGCTGGTGAGCACCACCACATTCATCAAGGCCAGCAACTCAGGAATATCGCTTCGCGTGCCGGCAAAGATGACCGATTTCTGGATACCCAGTTCGCGAGCGAGAGCTTCCAGCGCTGGGCGGGTTTCACCATCGCCCACAATCAGGAACCTGGCCTCGGGCATTGCTTCGCAAACCCGGGCCGCGGCCCTCAAGAACTGTTCGTGATTCTTCTCCGGCCGCAGCGCCGCCACGATGCCCGCCACGGGAGACCGGGCTGGCAGCCCCAGTTCATCTTGCAGGGCCGAGCTCGGAGGGCGTGGACGGAATCGCTCGACATCGACCCCATTAGGAATGACAAACACTTTTTCCGCTGGGAATTTTTCGATGTCGCGGAGGTAGCGGCCATGCTCGGCCGCCACGCCGATGAAGCCGTCGGTGATGGGCGTGAGCGCGCGATTCAGCCGGCTCACCACGTCGGGCCAACCGGTCGAGTGCAGGGCCGTCAGAATCACCGGCACGCCAGCGGCCTTGGCGGCCAGACGCCCCCAAAACATGCGGTCGCCGGCGCCCACGGTCACCACGGCATCGATCTTGCGCTCTTTGAGCAACCGCGTGAGCCGCGGCAGCACGCGCAGATCGTACTTGCCAGCGAGCAAGTGCGAAAATAGCGGCACTTCTCGACCAATTTCCTCGCCCAACGGGCCAGGCACTTTCAAACAACAAACCTCGGGCACAATTCGCGCGCGATCGAAACGGCGAATCAAGTTCACCAGCAACGTCTCGGCGCCGCCGACCGGCATCAGCGTATGAACAAACATCACCCGCAGGGGGCGGCAAGGCACAAGCATTTCCAAACGCTCCATCGAGCAAACCCGCCCAACCGTCATTCCCGCGAAGGCGGGAATCCAGCGCGGCGGCAACCGGCAAACCCCTCTGCGTCCCTGCCCCCGTCAACCCACGGCAATGGACTTCTCCAATCCTTGCCGGTCATTCGCGAACGTCGTCGCTACTTCCAAGCCAACGTGCAGTTCAGCGCCAGCCCTCGGCAGAGCAGTCGCGACAGCTTGAATGGCAACTTCTCGAGCGCCGGCTCGAACCAGCACTTGCAGTTCAGGCCGCCCGATCCACAAAGGTAGCTGTTTTTCTTGGTCACGAACCAGGGCATGGTTACCCGAGAGAACCCGGCCGTGCGCAGCACGTCGCGCATTTCACGGAGCGTGTATTCCTTGAGATGGAAACCTTCGGCCGTGGACCGTGGCGGCTTGTGTTCGAACGTGATATCGGACGGACGCAAATGCCAGTTGGGCGTGATGGTGAGCAATACGCCGCCGGGCGAAAGCAGGGCGTAAATCTTGCGGAGGAAATCAATGCTTTCGTCCGGCGGCAAGTGTTCGAAGACGTCGTTCCAATAAGCCACCTGGAAAGGTTCTTGCCCTGCCAGGTCGAGCGACAGAAAATCGCCCAAGTGCAGGTGCGGATGCCATTCTTCTGGCAACCGACTTTGGGCCTGCTGCTGCATGTTTTGCGAGACTTCAATCCCGGCCACGTCGTAACCAGCCCTCACGGCCGCGGCCAGCATTACGCCCGATCCGTAGCCCACCTCAAACAGCCGGGCAGGCCGCGCGCGATGGCGAGATTGTTGCTTGAGCAACCGGGTGACCAGCCGCACATAGCGAGGGCTGAAGCCCATCACCAGGCCGTCTTGCACGTTGGCCCCCGCCCTGCGTGCCAGAATCTGCGTGACGGTGTCGTACCCATTGCGGAAAGCCAGAGCCCGTTCTTCCGATCCTCGCGGGGCCTTGCGAATGGCCTCGGCGTAAGCCCGCTCCTGCTCCCACTGCAGCCGATCCAACTCGGCCGGGTCCACCGTATCTAAATCGCGCACGGTTCCGTCAACCAATTGAATATCCATACGAACGCGCCTGATGCTCGGATTGCGGGGGCAGATTGAAGGGAATCGGCCGAAATGGCAGATTTCCCGCTCAAGTTTAGGTCACGGAATGGACCCAGGAAGACCCGCCGCGCAGAGTGCACGGCGTCGGTTTATGCCGGTTGTGTCGGCCTCCACTTCCCTGAAAATGCCACCCCCCCCCAGAAGCCCCAGGCAGGGGGGGTTACTCTCGCAGTTGATAATCGGCCGGCCGGTAGAAAATGGCGATCGGCAAGAGAAGCACGCTCATGGCGGCGAAAATCCAGTAAGGCGCCAAGTCGAGCGAACCGAGCAAAATCTGCGCGTTGGGATACAGCAACGCCGAGGCGATGATGGCTATCCAGTTGATCAGGTTCATGGTGCCAATCATGCGGCCCTTGATGTGCTCCGGGGGTTTAGCCTGCAAGAACACCTGCACTGGCAGCGCAAATAGTCCGGCAAAAAAGCCCGACACCGCCAGTGCGAATTGGCTGCCCACATAACCCAGCAAATGATTGTGCTGCATGGGCGGCAATGTGGCGCCGCTGACGCCACAAGCGGCCCCGATCCCTTCCAGCGGAATGAGCGTTCTTCCTGCGGGAAGTGACATGGCCACCAGACACACCATCAAGCCCACGGTGCCAATCCGCACCAGTCCAAACCGTACGGTTCCCGACGATAGTTTTCCGGCCAGCATGAAGCCCCCGGCGATCCCCACCGAAACCCAAGTCAGCAAAAAGCTGGTTTCGGCCTCATCTACCTTGAAGGTGTTCAGGCCCAGTGAATTCACTGCCATCGGAATCAGCGCGGCCACGCCCCAAAACACCGAATATACCAACAGCGCCCCCTGCAACGAGCGATCCCGCTTGAGCACGTTCCACGTATCGGGGGCCACGGCCAGTGCCGAGAGATGGAAGTGAGCGTCGGGCTGGGCGACCGGCGTCCGCCGTACCCAGAACGACGAAATGGTGCCAGCCACGGCAATGCCCACGCAAATGGTCGCCGGAGCCCACAGGGCTTCGCGAAATTCTCGCAGCAACAATCCGCCCAGGTACGTGCCAAAGATCAGGGCCAGGAAAGTTGTCATCTGAATCATGCCATTGAAGCGCGGCAGATCGTCGCCCCGCACCATCTCCGGCAGAATTCCATATTTGGCCGGTCCAAAAATAGCGCTCTGGGTGCCCATCAAAAACAGCACGAACAGCACGCCCCAGGGGATGCCGAGAGTAATCGAGCCGGCCCCATCGGGGCTGGGCACCCGCGGCGGCATGAACCAAAAGGCCAGCAGCGCCCCGAGCATCACCACAATCTCGCCCACCTTGGCGCCGATGATGATCGCCCGCTTGCTGGTCTTATCCGACCAGTAACCCGCCACGCCCGAAAAGAGCACGAACGCAATCGCGAACAGCCCCTGGCCGAGAAACTGCTGATCCGTGGTCTCCGCTCCCTGAGTTACGGCCACCATCGCCATGATCAACAGCACCACCTGCTTGAAGATGCTGTCGTTCAGGGCGCCCAGAAACTGGGTGATCGTCATGCCAAAAAACGCCGGATCTTCGAAGAGCGGCGGAAGCTGGCTGTGGTCGATGCGATGGCCCGTCGCATGAGGCGATTGCGATGCTGGTTCCTCGGTCAAGGCCGAGGGAGGTTGGGTGCCAGACATGAAGCTTCCAGTTTGCTCGAAGAACGGCGCCGCAACACTCGCTGGGTGATTCTGTTTGTTGCCAAGAGAATGGGGACGTTAAACGTCGTCTGGGTCGATGCCGAGTTGCCGCAACCGCTCCGCCAGGCGTTTGGCCTGTTGGTCGGCGGCTTCGGCCTTCAATTGCTCGCTCTTGGCTCGCTGCCGTTCGGCTTCGGCCCGCTGGCGTTCGGCTTCGGCTCGCCGACGTTCGGCTTCGGCTCGCCGACGTTCGGCTTCAGCCCGCCGCTGTTCACGCAAGGCCAGGGCTTCCGCGGCGTCGCGAGCGTTCATCACCTCCGTCACCGGCTCAAACCGGCGCCCGTCGGCCGAATAAATCTCCAGCCCTGTCGTGTTCCACACAAACCGCACTCCCAGCCGAGGGCTGGTCCAATCCGTCCGCGGAATCTGCAACATCAACTCATCATCATCCCGCAGCCAAACTTCAAAATCGTTCTCGTGCGGATCGTAAACGTAATACTCCAGCACGCCATGCCGGGCGTAAAACGCGCGCTTCCGCAACATTTCCGCCTGGCGATTATTCGGCGACAGAATCTCGAACACCACCTGGGGAGCGATGCCGCCTTCTTGCCATTGGCGATACGAACCCCGATAGCCCTTGGGCCGGCCGATCGCCACCAGCACGTCGGGGCCAATCCGCGTGGTCGGATCGCCTTCCACGGGATACCACAGCAGATCGCCCGCCACGAATACGTCGGCGCGGTTGCGAA
This sequence comes from uncultured Pirellulales bacterium, assembly GCA_964445985.1. Lineage (GTDB taxonomy): Bacteria > Planctomycetota > Planctomycetia > Pirellulales > S012-138 > CAYUMU01. The sequence continues at coordinate 19,330 of CAYUMU010000012.1, forward strand.
ACTCATGCTCCAACCCAAACTTGACCAGGGCAATCCACTCGAACTGGAGAGTATTGTCGGACATCGGCTGCCCATCGCTGTCCGGATAGATAATCTCTTGGTCGGTGGATCGGCTTTCCGTACTCATGGGCACTCCGCTCGAACCGGCAAAACGCTCCCGCCAGCCCGTCATTCCCGCGGGAGGAGGGAATCCAGTCGGCGGCGGATGCGACTTGGAAATTGACGTCGGCTTGGACACGAATTCGTGTGCTAAACGTAATTCTTCGTTGCCCCATAAGAACGTCAAACCTCCCCGGGATCAATGCCAAGCTCCCGCAGCCGCGCGGCCAATCGCTCCGCCCGCTCTCGCTCCTGATTTGCTTTCAGACGCAATTGCACGGCCGCCGCCTCCGCTTCATCGCGAGCGTTCATCACCTCCGTCACCGGCTCAAACCGGCGCCCGTCGGCCGAATAAATCTCCAGCCCTGTCGTGTTCCACACAAACCGCACTCCCAGCCGAGGGCTGGTCCAATCCGTCCGCGGAATCTGCAACATCAACTCATCATCATCCCGCAGCCAAACTTCAAAATCGTTCTCGTGCGGATCGTAAACGTAATACTCCAGCACGCCATGCCGGGCGTAAAACGCGCGCTTCCGCAACATTTCCGCCTGGCGATTATTCGGCGACAGAATCTCGAACACCACCTGGGGAGCGATGCCGCCTTCTTGCCATTGGCGATACGAACCCCGATAGCCCTTGGGCCGGCCGATCGCCACCAGCACGTCGGGGCCAATCCGCGTGGTCGGATCGCCTTCCACGGGATACCACAGCAGATCGCCCGCCACGAATACGTCGGCGCGGTTGCGAAACTCATGCTCCAACCCAAACTTGACCAGGGCAATCCACTCGAACTGGAGAGTATTGTCGGACATCGGCTGCCCATCGCTGTCCGGATAGATAATCTCTTGGTCGGTGGATCGGCTTTCCGTACTCATGGGCACTCCGCTCGAACCAGCAAAACGCTCCCGCCTCTTCCTTAATTCAACCCAGTTCGCACGGTTGAGACAACCTCAATCCAGCCCTGTTCGCCAATCAAGGCGCCCCGCTCACTTTGCCTCGCCCGCCCCCACCACCGGCAGCCCACCCTGCTCGGCCATCTCGCGAATGTCTTCCGTGATCTTCATCGAGCAATATTTGGGACCGCACATGCTGCAAAAGTGGGCACTCTTGAAGGTGTCTTGCGGCAGCGTTTCATCGTGCATCCGCTGGGCCGTTTCCGGGTCGAGCGACAGCCGGAATTGCTCTTTCCAATCGAACGCGAACCGGGCTTTGCTCAGCGCGTCGTCGCGCTGCTGCGCCCCCGGCCGGTTGCGAGCCAGGTCGGCCGCGTGGGCCGAAATCTTGTAGGCGATCACCCCCTGCTTCACGTCTTCGGCATCGGGCAAGCCCAGGTGTTCTTTCGGCGTCACATAACACAACATCGAAGCCCCGTGCCAGCCGGCCAACGCCGCGCCGATGGCGCTGGTGATGTGGTCGTAACCGGGCGCGATATCGGTCACCAGCGGACCCAGCACATAGAACGGCGCCCCGTCGCACCAATCCTGTTGAACTTCCATGTTCATTTGAATTTGGTGCATGGGAATATGGCCCGGCCCTTCCACCATTACCTGCGTGAGCTTGGCGCGGCCGCGGCGGGTGAGCTCGCCCAGCACCTTCAACTCGGCAAATTGAGCCTCGTCGCTGGCGTCGGCAATCGAGCCTGGCCGGAGACCGTCGCCCAGGCTCCAGGTCACGTCGTACTGACGGAAGATATCGCACAGGTCTTCAAAGTGAGTATAGAGCGGATTCTGCTGGCGATGCGCCATCATCCATTTGGCAATCAGCGAACCACCCCGGCTTACAATGCCGGTGATGCGACCCATCGTGAGATGCAGGTGCTCCAGCAGCACGCCGCAGTGCACGGTCATGTAATCCACGCCCTGCTTGGCCTGGTGCTCCACCATGTCCAAAAAATGCTGAGCCCGCATGTCTTCGATATTGCCGCCCAGTTCTTCCAGCATTTGATAGATGGGCACCGTGCCGATCGGCACCGGCGAGGCGTCGATAATCGCCTGGCGAATGGTGTCGATATTTTTGCCGGTGGAGAGATCCATCACCGTGTCGGAACCAAAGTGCACGGCCACGTGCAACTTTTGCAGTTCGTCGTCGATATTGCCGGTCACGGCCGAATTGCCAATGTTGGCGTTGATCTTGCACTTGGCGGCCAGACCAATGCCCATCGGCTCCAGTCGCTTGGTCAGGTGCACCTTGTTGGCGGGGATGACCATCCGGCCCGAGGCGACTTCGCTGCGAACCAATTCCGGCTCGATCTGCTCGCGACGGGCCACGTATTCCATTTCCGGCGTAATCACGCCAGCCTGAGCCTGTTCGATTTGCGTCATCGTTAGGCCGCAGCCTCCTCTAAGGGTGGATGAGGTTTCACCTCGGCGTAGGCGACAATGCTCGGCGTGTGCTTCGCACCAATACCCAACACCTGGCGGGCCGCATCCACCGGGTAAATGCAAGTGGGATCGCTTGTGGGGGGACCATGTGGGAAAATGTTCAGGCGCAGGCCCAACCGACTGGTCCGCCGGCCCCGGGGTCATCGTATCCCAGCGAGGGGAATTGTCAATTCGCCAGGCCGGGCCGGTGCGAAGCGCAAGTGGCGTGCCGGTGCTGTGTTCGGATTGGAAGCCGGCATTCGATCGCCGCGGCTGCCTGGGGTGTTTTCAGGCGATTTCGCGGTTGGCTAGCCGATCCACTAGCACCGATTGTGCTTCTGGCAGCTTTGCGGTAATCATGAGAAGTTCTGTTACGGCAGCCCGATCACGGACGACTGCCGCGTTCCCCCCCACCATGATTCGCCACCAGATACGTTGTCATTGCCTTATGGGACGCCGAGGATTACGACCGATCAGCGACGCCATCGACCTCAGCCAGCACTTGTTTGTGCTGGAAGACTTTGTCGTGGAAGACATGTCGCGGTTCGACCCCGCCGCCATGTTCGCCAGGCTATTCGCGTCGGCGGCCCCGCTAGAAATCGAGGTCGGCAGCGGGAAGGGGATGTTCATGCTGGCCGCCTCCGAGGCCTATCCCCAGCGCAATTTCCTGGGGGTGGAGGTCGCCCACAATTACGCCCGCTTCACCGCCTCGCGACTGGCCAAGCGCAACCGCGCCAACGCGGCCATGATCAGCGGCGACGCCCTGCGGTTTTTCCGCGAATTCTTGCCCTCGGAATGCGTTCCGGCCGTGCATGTTTACTTTCCCGACCCCTGGTGGAAAGCCAGGCATCGCAAACGGAGGGTCATGACGCCCCCCTTCCTGCTCGATATCGAGCGCGTGCTCCAGCCCGGCGGAAGGCTGCACTTCTGGACCGACGTGGAAGAGTACTATCGCGAGTCACTGGAACTGCTGGCCGCGCATACCAAATTGGACGGTCCCCACGACGTGGAAGAAAACCGGCCCCAGCACGACATGGATTTCCGCACCAATTTCGAACGGCGAGTCCGCCAGGCCGGCAAGCCGGTGTACCGCGGCTGGTTCCAAAAGCGGGGCTAATCTGTCTGCCCAGCACCCAGCGGCGGATTTATCGCAACGAGATGGGGCTGCAGCAAAGCGGTGATCTGCCCAAAATATACCGCCGACATCATTCGAGTGGGAGGCAAAATCAGGCCGAAGATTCCGCCCCCAGGGCAAACGCCAGGCGATCCAGATCTTCCTCATTGCAGTAGGCGTGAGGGCTCAATCGTACGTGGCCGCCGCGGCAACTGACCACCACTCCCTGTTGCAGGCAGCGGCGGCGGATCTCGGTGGGGTTCTGGCCCGGCAGTTCAAACAGCAGGATGCCGCTCTGGGGGAGTTCGTCGTCGGCCAGCCCATGAATGTTGGCCCCCGCCGCGCGCAGTTTTTCCCGGGCTAACGATGCCACTTGTTGCAGCCGCGGTCCAATCCGCGCGGGGCCGCCTACGGCCAGCAGCAGTTCTAAGCTGGCGGCCAGGCCCAGAAAGGTGGCCACGGGGTACGTGCCCCCTTCGTAGCGGGCGGCCGTTTCTTTAAGCCGCATGCCGGGCTGGCCAAACTCGCTGGAACCCACCGCGCTGTGCCAACCCACCATCAGGGGCCGCAGCATGGGGAGCAGCTCGCGGCGAATGTAGGCGATGCCGGCGCCTTCGGGGCCGAGCAGCCATTTGTGGCCATCGGCGGCCAAAAAGTCGATGCCCAGCCCTCGCACGTCGAGCGGCAAAACGCCCAGCCCTTGAATGGCGTCGAGAAAGAAGTAGCCCCCGTGGGCGTGGGCAATCTCGACCAGGGCGGCCAGGTCGTTCGCGCGGCCGCTCAGGTAGTCCACCCAGCTCACGGCGACGAGGCGCGTGCGGGCATCGCAGGCTTGGGCCAACTCGGCCGGATCAACGATGCCGCCTTGCGAAGGGACCGCGCGCGGTTCCACGCCGCGGCTGGCCAGGTTCAACCAGGCAAACCGGTTGCTGGGAAAATCGTTGGCGGCAAACACCACGTTGTCGCCTTCGCGCCAGGGGAAGCCTTCGGCCACGAGGCCAATCCCTTCGGTGGTGTTGCGCGCCAGGGCAATCTCGGCCTCGTCCACGGCGAGCATGGTGGCTGTTTGGGCGCGAACCCGTTCGACCTCGGCCGCCCAGCGAGGCCACGCCACGTCGCCCTGCTCGGCCGCTTCATCCAGCCAACGCCGCAAAGCGGCCCGAGTGGGCTCGGGCAGCGGCGCCACCGCCGCGTGATCGAAATAGCCCCAGCGGGAATGAACCGGCATTTGCTGACGTAGCCAGGTCCAATCGCCCATTCGAGTTGGTGTAAAGCGTGTCGAGGATGAGGCATCGGAAGGCATGGCGAGAAATGCTCCTGCTGCGGGCCAAAACGGCCGGGTCAATTTCCACGACAAGTTTCTTGCTCGTTATCATCTCTGCAAGCTGCGGAGAACTTGAATGCCTCAGCGCCCGTTTGCGGTTTACCCGCGTTAAGGTTAACGCATGAGCTCTATCAACTTTTGTGCCGCCGCGGCGGCAAAGGCTTCGTCGTTGATGTGCGCCTCCAACTCAATCAACTCCGGCCCCCGCAGGTTATGGCGAATGGCGTTATAAAGCGCCGCTCGGGCTGCCGGATCGTCAAAGATTTGTCCCTCCCGATCAATCGCCGAGACGCCTGCCGAAGGCAACATCACCGCCGCGGGACCCTGCGCGGCCGAAAGCTTCTGGCCCAGGATGGCGCCAAGCTGGGTGTTTTCCGCGGCCGTGGTCCGCATGAGAGTGACCGTGGGGTTGTGACGGTAGAACTTGCGCTTGGCGAATTTGGCCGGCACGCTTTCCGGCGGGCCAAAGTTCACCATGTCGAGCGCTCCCACGGAAACCACCTGCGGCGTTCCCCGCAGCCCTGCCGCCGTTAAGCGGTGAGGGCCAGCCGTGAGGATGCCACCCACCAGTTCGTCGGCCAGCTCGGTGGTGGTCAGGTCGAGCACGCCGGCGATCAGGCCCTCGGCGATCAGCGACTCCATCGCCTGGCCGCCGCCCCCCGTGGCGTGGAATACGAGCACCTCGTAGCCTGAGCTTTCGAGAATGCGCCGCGCATGTTCCACGGCGGGGGTGGTCACGCCAAACATGGTGGCGGCCACCAGCGGGCGATCGACCGCTTCGGGTTCGTCGGCCGGCATGGCATTCGCCACGCGCTGCAAATGGGTGACCATGCCCACGGTCGCCTGCGCGGCGTTGGTCAGCACGCGGCGGCTAATGCGGTTGAGGCCGGCGATATCGACCACCGAGTTGAACATGGCGATGTCTTTGTCTTGCACCCAGGCCCGCACGCTGCCCGAGGCGAGCGTGCTGACCATCACCTTGGGCACGCCTAGCGGCAGAGCCCGCATGGCCGACGTGCCAATGGTCGTTCCGGCCGAGCCGCCGATCGCCAGCACGCCCTCCAGTTCTCCCTGTTCGTAAGCCCGCGCGGCAATCGCCGCGGCGCCGCGGGCTGCCGCGGCAATCGCGGCTCCCCGATCGGCTTGCTGGCGGATCTCGTCCAAGGACGCCCCGGCCGCCAAAAAGACTTGCTCTCGTGAAATCCGCGGCGAAGCTTGCGGTTCGCCCAGGCTGCCGACATCGACCAGCGTGGCGCTGAGCCCGGCGGCACGAAGTTGCTCACAAACAAAATCGGCTTCGATGCCTTTGGTGTCGAGCGTGGCAAACACAAACACGGCCATGAGGCAATTCCTACCAACGGGGGCAAGGGCGACGAACAGCCAGCGGGATTTCCGGCACGTGATGTGCCGCTCCCCTGTTCTAATCCACAACGGCCCCTTTGAGTACACGGTACGCCGCGGCGGTGACGAGTCGACGGGTGAACTTTCTCCTTCTGGTGGTTGTCCCCTAGGCAGCAGGTCTTAAACTGGGGAGCTTTCCGCTGGCATTCCGATTTGGGCGGGCGAATGCGGCGGTTCCTCATTTCGCGCGCGTAGAGCAATTTTGGCATGGTCAACAATGTTCCTTTCAAAACCCTGGTCCACAAAGACCTGACCATCGAAGGCTACTCGCGCGCGGCCGTGCAAACCTGCTGGCGAATTCCCGAACTCAAGGTGGGCTTTGATTTCGGCGCTCAGCCCTGGGCTTTCATGGGCACCCCTACCTGGTTTGTCTCTCACTGCCACCTGGACCACATTGCCGCGATTCCCGTGTATGTGGCCCGCCGGCGGATGATGAAGATGGACCCGCCGGTGATCTACCTGCCCGACTATGCGGTGGACACGATCGAGCGGATTCTCAAGCTGTTTTCGCGGCTCGACCGCGGCCGCATGCCTTGCCAGTTGCTGCCGGTGAAAGCGGGCGACGAGATCGAGCTTTCGCGCGAGCACGTGGTGACGGTGCAAGCCACCCAGCATACGATCCCCTCGCTCGGTTATGTGGTGTGGGAACGGCGGCGCAAGCTCAAGCCAGAATATCAGCAGTTGGCGGGGCACGAAATTCGCGACCTGCGGTTGGGTGGCACCGAGGTGACACACGAAATCCGCGTGCCGCGCGTGGCCTACCTGGGCGATAGCACGGCCGCGGGGCTCGATAACTGCCCTGCCATGTACGAAGCCCAGATTCTGATTACCGAAATCAGCTTCGTGGCCCCCAATCACCGCCGCGAGCACGTCCGCAAGTTTGGGCATATCCATCTGGACGACATCGTGGAACGGCGCGACCGCTTCAAGAATGAACTGATCATCGCGGGCCACTTCAGCACGCGATACCACGTGAAGCAGATTCGCGCGCATGTGGAAAAAGCCCTGCCCGACATGCTCGATGGCCGATTGCATTTGTGGATTTAATGCCCGCTGGGCGGCCACACTCGGCAAAGAGGAGGGAAACTGCCAAGGGTGGTTTAACCCAAGGTTTTTATCCCGGCAGGGATAACAGCTTGTAGCCAGGGTTTAGGTGGATCGTATGGCCTGGGGTGGATAAACGGGGTTGCCGACGGGAATGGGCATTTGACCGGCCTGAACGGCAACCTAGGGTTGTCCATCGCCGGGCTGTCGTTTTGTGGTTGCCTCGCCTTTGACCGGGCGCTTGGGGGCAACTTTCCCTGCCACCGACGCCCACCCTGAAGTCCAACCATGAATTCTCTGTGCGTGGAACAAACTCAGTCCGCTGCCTGCGGCCGAGATCGATATCGTGTCTTGGTCGTGGACGATGATCGCGACCAGGTTGTCGTGCTGCGCCAGCGGCTTGAGCGGCAAGGCTTCGAGGTGCTGACGGCCGAGTCGGGCCAGTTAGGGCTCGCCGCCGCCCATCAAGACCGCCCTCATTTGGTGCTGCTGGACTTGCGTCTGCCCGACGTGAATGGCCTCTCGGTGTGCCGCCGGATCACGGAAAGCCCTCAAACTTGCGGCATCCCCGTGATCGTGCTCACGGCGATGGAAGGCCCGCACATCCTCCGCGACGCCCGCCGCGCCGGCTGCCACTACTTCGTGCGCAAGCCTTACGACCCCAACGCCCTCTTGGTGCTGATCGATTCGGCCATGCAAGAGTGCTGGAAGCTGGCCTAAGAAAAGACACCCGCGGACCACCCGGGCAGGCAGGGGAGGCCGGCCCCCTGGGATTGCCAAGAGGGAACTAACTGGCTGGGTCTTCGACCTCGTCTTGGTCCGCGTCGTCGGCTTCCTCTCGGGCTTCAGGAATGGGCCCGGCCGCCAATGAGGCCACGATGGAGATGGCCAGCAGGCCCACGATCACGAGCAACGAAACCATCGGGCTGAACACATGCCCATCAGACACGTCCCACAGCCAGGCGCTGAACGTGTCGCGCACGCTTTCGTGATGCTCCACGCCATACTCCGTCACCATTTTCAGGCCGACAAAGATCAGCACGCTGGCCAGGCCAAAGTGCATGTAGCGGAACATATCCATCACGCCCGCAAGCAAAAAGTACAGCGCCCGAAGCCCTAGAATGGCGAAAATGTTGGAGGTGAAGATCAAGAACGGCTCCTTCGTGATGCCGAAGATGGCCGGCACGCTATCCACGGCGAACATCACGTCGGTGCTTTCCACCACCAGCAGCACCAAAAACAGCGGGGTCACGCACCGCCGCCCGCTTTCCACGGCAAAAAACTTGTCGCCGTGGTCTCGCGTGGCCACCGGGAAAAACCGTTTGGCGATCCGCAGCAGCAGGTTCTTGTCGGGCTCGGCCTCGGTATCGCCCATCACCGCCAGTTTGAAGCCGGTGTAGAGCAAAAAGCCGCCAAACACCAGCATGATCCATTCCACCCGTTTCAACAGCTCGGCGCCCAGGGCGATAAACAGCAGCCGCATCAGCACCGCGCCCAAAATGCCCCAAAACAGCACCCGGTACTGGTACTTCTTAGGCACCAGAAAAAAGTTGAATACCACCGCGAACACAAACACGTTGTCCATCGACAACGACCACTCGACCACGTAACCGGTGAGAAACAGCACGGCGTTGTCATAGCCGTACAAGTACCACACCAGTCCATTGAAGATGATGGCCAGCGATGCCCAGGCGATGGTCCACGAAGCGGCCTCGCGGAGCGACATCTCCTTGCTGTGACGATGGAACACCGTCAGGTCAAGCGTGAGCATCGCGACCACAAACAAGCCAAAGGCCAGCGAAGGCCACGAAATTAAGTCGGGTAGCGCGTACAAGGGGCAACGGTGGGAATTGAGGGAGTGGGGGAGTGGCCGAAAGCGGAGCTCAGGGAAAAACCCACGCCAGCCAGTTTCGCCGATCTTAAAGCCCGCCGGGGAGAATTGCTAGCGACGCCCCACCCCCCCTCTGGTTTTGGCGAAACTCCGCCGGCAGGCAGCGGTCGGCGTTTTCTTGGGTGGGGGGAAACGCTGCCCCCCCAGTGCGGTAGGCACGCCGCGAAACGCTTTGGTGTGCCTACGGCAAGCTGGCTTGGTCGCGAGAGGGGCGCCGCGCCAGTGGATAACCGTATCACGCCTTGGGGCGGATGCGCCACCACGGATAAAATAAGACAGAGTAATTGTCAAAAATATCGTCCGCCAAATTTTTTAGAAATTTTTGGGTCGAGCAAAATGGGTTCCGCTTCAATTCGCTAGGCTTTTATGTGTCGGTGGAATCGCGCGAGATCAAGTCTAGGGATTTCCCTCCACCACCAGGACATAGACACTTTGCCTGTTTCCGGGCAATCTATAAAACCATGTCGCCCGCGGGCCGAGGGTGAGTAGGTTGCCGATTCTGATCGTTCCATCGGAATCATGCACGGTGGCAGAGAAGCAAGCATTTTGTTCTGAAGGTAACACCGTGCCGTTAGCGCTGCCCCCGTCTCGCTTCGCTAACATGTCGCGCATTTTTCTCGCCGCGTTTCCGGCGATCATTTTTGCGCTCGACGTGCTCATTCCCTTGGGCACCGCGGTAACGGTGCTGTATGCCGTGGGCCTGGTGGTGGCCCTGCTGCTGCCAAACTGGCAAGAAGTGGTGGCCTTGGCCGTCATCTCCACCGTGCTGATCCTGTTGGGCTGGTTGTTGAACCGTTCCACCGCGCCCACGAATGAAGCGGCAGGCCGAGCCCTGGTGTTGGTCGCTGTTTGGATGATGGCCTCGTTCGCCGCCTGGAACCACGCCTACGCCGCGTTGCGACGCAGTGAACGATTGCTCGAGCAAACAATGGAGGTCGGCCGCTGCTTCGCCTTTGAATGGGACGCCGTCAGCGACGTCGTCGTTCGCTCGGCCAATTCGCACGCGCTGCTGGGCGAAGCCTTCGAATCCCCCTCGCTCAGTACGGGCGAAGCATTCTTTCGACACGTTCATCCCGACGACAGGGCCAGGCTGCAAGCCATTCTGACGCGGCTCACGCCAACGCGTCCCGAGTTCCAGGTCACCTTCCGCATCGTGCGCGACGATGGGTCGGTGATCTACCTGCAAGAGCGCGGCAGGGCCGTGTTCAACACGGCTGGAAAATTGCTCAAGCTGATCGGCATGTCGGCCGAAGTCACGGAGCGCGCCGTGGCCGAAGCGGCCGTGGCCGATTCGGAAGAACGATTACGGCTCGCGCTCGACGCCGCCGAAATGGGAACCTTCGACGTCGATAACGCCACCCGCGAGTTGCGCTGGTCGCGGCGCCAGCTTGCCCTGATGGGCGTTGCCGAAACCGAAACCGAATCCAGGCGGAATGGTGACGATTTTTATGATTGCTTGCATCCTGACGATCGCGACCGGGTGAAAGAACAATTCGAGACGGCTTTCGTAGAGGGTAAAGACGTCCGTTCCGAGTTTCGCGTGGTTCACCCCGATGGCGGCATCCATTGGCTCGCGGGATTCGGCCGGCCTGTTCTCGATGCAGATGGGAAGGTCGTTCGCATGGTCGGCGTCAACTTCGAGATCACGCAGCGCAAACAGATCGAAGAGTCGCTGCGCGACAGCGAAGCGCTGTTCCGGCAGATCGCCGAAAACGTCGACCTGGTGCTCTATCTCATCTCGGTGAGCGAGGCCAGAATTGTCTACATGAGCCCCGCCTTCGAGCGGTTGTGGGGAGGGCCGCTGCCCGCTGGCTTGGAATTGGCCGAGTTTCAGAGCCTGGTTCACCCAGACGACCTGCCGCGCCTGGTCGCGGCGACCCAAGGGCGATTTGTCGGCGAAGTGAGTCGAGAAGCCGCCGAATTCAGACTCGTGCGGCCCAACGGCGAGATCCGCTGGGTGCGCGACATGGCCTTCCCCATTTATGACCAGCGCGGAAATATCGAACTGGTGGTGGGGGCGGCCCAGGATATCACTCCCTTCAAAAACACCGAGGAGCGCTTGCAGATGCTGGTGGCCGAGCTGACCCGTCGCAACCGGCTGAGCACGCTCAACGTGGTCAGCGCCGGCCTGGCCCACGAGCTGAGCCAACCGCTGGCCGCCATCGAAAACTATGCGTCGGCCTGTCAGCAATTACTGAGTCAGGAATCGTCATCGGCGGAGGTGCGGGAAATCATCGCGGAAATCTCGCGTCAAACGCTCCGCGCTGGAGAGATCGTGCGCCGCGCGCAAGAATTTGTGCGGCGGCGAGACTTGCAACTATCATGGATCGATATCAACGAACTAATCAACGAAGTTGCCCGCCTGGCGCAACCAGGGCTGGCCTGCCATCGCGTGGATCTCACCCTGCAACTCGCCGATCCGTTGCCGCTGGTCCATTGCGATCGTGTTCAGATTGCTCAAGTGCTGTTGAATCTCATCCACAATGCCATCGACGCCATCGACCTCGTTCCTGACGAACCACAAGCTCAACGGTTTGTGAAAATTTTCAGTAACGAAGGCCAGGAAAGCGTCATACTTAAGGTCAGTGACAGCGGCTCGGGTATCGCCCCGGAAAATCATCGCCATATCTTCGAACCGTTCTTCAGCACCAAAGAGCGGGGGATGGGACTAGGACTGGCGATTTGCCAAACCATTATCCAATCCCACCGCGGCACGATCGAAGTGCTATCGCAGCAAGGCCGCAGCACAACCATTCAATTTACCTTGCCGCTGACGGCGCGGAGGAGTGAAGTTTGAACGCGAGCCAAACCGTATATATTGTCGACGACGATCCCGATATCTGCCGCTCGCTCTCGACGCTGGTGCGATCGATCCGCCTGCCGGTCGAAACGTATGAAAGCGCGCAAAGGTTCTTGGCTGCCGTAACCCCCGAACACTCCGGGTGCGTCATTATCGATTTGCGCTTGCCCGATATGAGCGGCCGGGAACTGCAAGCCCGGCTAAAAGAAGTTCGCGCGCGGTTGCCCGTCCTGTTCCTCAGCGCCTTTGGCGATATTGAAACGGCCGTGGCCGCCATGAAAGACGGCGCCGTCGACTTTTTGGTCAAGCCCTGCTCGGGTCCGCGCTTGTTGGATCGAGTGAAGGCCGCCATGCAGCGCTGCGAGGCCGGCCGGGAGCAGATTCAACGGTTCGCCAATGTTCGCGAACGGCTCGAATTGCTTTCGCCCGGCGAGCGCGACGTGCTCGACGGAATCGTGGCCGGCAAGCCCTACAAGACCATCGCCAAAGAACTGGGGCTGAGCTACAAGACCGTGGAAGCCCGGCGAGGGCGAATCGTTAGAAAGTTGGACGTGGAAAGCATGCCCGAGCTGGTGCGGATGGTGTTGGAGTTTCAGTTGAACGAGCTCGCCTCGCGAACCGAGGCCGAGCCCGACGCTGACGCCGAAAACCACGTTTAGAGGGCGGTCGATCGTTGGGTTCTCGGCTGGCCGCTGGCCGCCGCTAAAACCCGCGCGCGGCCCGCACGTCGTCGAAGTCGCGAAGGTGGTAGTCCACGCCCACGTAATCGAGCACGCGGCACAAGCTGCGAAGCGCAACGCCCATGCCGTCGGGACCGCTGAACCCACCAAACTGGCCGCCGCCTTTCACATGGGGCTCCAGATCGAGAAAGGCCCCGGGGATGCCGCGGGGCTTGAGGCGGGCTTCCAACGTGGGAATGTATTCGGCGAAGTCCCGCAGAATCATTTCGTGGGCGCTGTCCCCCCGGTCGGCCGGCACAAAGTTCTTCAGCGCCTCTTCGTCCACGTGATCGGTTCGCCGCGTGGCGCTGGGGTGCTTGTAGTCCTTGATGTGCATCCAGCCGAGCCCTGGCTTCATGGCCAGGTATTGCTGGTAGGTTTCATCGGGGCTGTAGCCCTGGGTAGAAAGATTCGCGGCATCGAAAATCAGCACCATCGCCGGATGATCAACCTCGCGATGAATGTCCGCCAAAATGTCGCCGTTTTGCCCCACCAGGTTGGCCTCGACCTCCAGGCCGTAGGTGAGATCGCTGCGGTGGCAGGTTTCGGCAATTTGCCCCAGCTGATCAATGACCTGCGGCAAATGCTCCCGCGGATCGGTGCCTCGCGGGTGGTAGAACGAAAAGCCGCGGATCAGCTTCGTCTCGAAGGCGTGCGCCCGCTCGCAGGCGGTTTTCACTTCTTTTTCCAGATACTTTTTGAAGGGCACGTACTCGTTCTTGGTGCCGTCTTCCACATCGAGTAGTTTGACCTTGCCCAAGGGCGAGCCGATCGAAGTCACATTCAGGCAGTATTCGTTCATCAGGTGGCGAATCTCGGTGATTTCGCCCTTGGTAAGCTTCATCACGTTCTTGATGCCTTGGCCAACATCGATGAAACGGATGCTGAAGTATTGCAGTCCAATGGCGGCGAAGGCCGAGAACTGCTGGACCGCCGTCTTTTGATTTGCTGCCTCGTCGGCAAAGCCGCTGAGAATGACGCTGGGTGCCGACATGGAACGCGTACCTCGAATTATCGCGGGAAGAATCGCCAGGGGGGAGAGGCGGAGCCAACGGGGGATGCCGCAAAGTGGGGTCATTGTGTGGCAACAAGCCCAACCTTGCAAGCCGCGGCGACGGAAGCCAGCCACCCACGCCCTCCGCGGCCGGCGGCAGCCAACAACCCAACCCTAGGCACTTGCTCCGCGGCTGATTACCATGGCTACTCTTCCCCGAATCGCCATTTTGCCCTCCAGCCATTCCTCCCAACCAACGGTTGCTTCCGGTTGGTTGCCATGGACTCGGTGAGGCAGGCGATCCCCGGAAGGGTTTTCGCGGTTCGTTCATCACGCCTCGGCTGCGCTCCACGAACACCGCCCCTTGGCAGTCCGCTTTGGCAATGTCACGCTAATTCTTTTTCAGGTGGTTGAGATGAGAATGGTCTACCAATCGTTGCGCGCCCTGGGCGTCTTGGGTCTGCTTCTCTCCACGGCTGCCGCGTTGGTTGCCGACGACAAACAGGACTTCCAGCCGCTGTTCGACGGCAAAACGCTCGACGCCTTCACACAGCACGGCGGCAAAGCCAGGTACACCGTGGAAGACGGCGTGATCGTGGGAACCTCGGTCCCAGCCACCCCCAACAGCTTCTTGTGCACGAACAAACAATACGGCGATTTTGTGCTGGAATTGGAGTTCAAGGTCGATCCCCCGCTGAACTCGGGCGTGCAAATTCGTAGCGAAGTGTTCGATGAGCCCACGGAACTGAAGGCGGGCGACAAGACCATCAAAATCGCGGCCGGCCGGGTTCACGGTTACCAGGTCGAAATTGATCCTTCCAAACGGGCCTGGTCAGGCGGCATTTACGATGAGGGCCGCCGCGGCTGGCTCAACAACCTGGAAAAGAACCCCGCCGCCCAACAGGCGTTCAAGCAGAACGAATGGAATCACTACCGCGTGGAATGCCAAGGCGACTCGATCAAAACCTGGATCAACAACGTGCCGGCGGCCGACCTGAAAGATTCGATGACTCCCAAGGGATTCATCGCCCTGCAAGTGCATGGCGTGGGCAACGACGCCAGCAAGGTCGGCAAACAGGTGCGGTGGCGAAACCTGAAAATCAAGGAATTGAAGTAAGTCGAACGCTACCAACTTGAGACTTCCCCCCCGCTAGTTCGCCGGGGGGCGTTTCAGTAGACTATTACCTTTTCGCAGGCTGAGGAGGGCGCAGGGGACACAACACGCAAAGCCCCCGCGTTCAGCCGATCCCGATTCGCCAGGTTTCCCCGCTGGTTTTTCTCAAGAGGTAGTTTCGCCATGGCCAAAGCCGCAACCGCTCCCGCCCAAATTCAAGTGGACCTGCAGGGCAAGGTTGCCCTGGTGACGGGCGCCTCGCGCGGTATCGGGCGAGCCATCGCCGTGTCCCTGGCCCGCAACGGCGCCCAGGTGGCCTGCGTGGCAACGAACGCCGAAAAACTGAAAGAAACCGTGGACACCATCACCGCCGCCGGCGGCCAGGCCACCGCTTATACCTGCAACGTGAGCGACAGCGCCGCCGTCGATGAACTCGTCGGCAAGGTCACCCAAGCCATGGGCCGGCTCGATATCGTGGTCAACAACGCCGGCGTCACCCGCGATACGCTGCTCCCCCGCATGTCCGACGAGCAGTGGGACGAAGTGATTGCCACCAATCTCCGCGGCGTGTTCCTGCTCTCGCGCGCCGCCTCCCGCGCCATGATGTCGCAGCGGTATGGCCGAATCGTCAATATCTCCAGCGTCTCCGGCATCCGCGGCAACAAGGGGCAAACCAACTATTCGGCCTCAAAAGCCGGCGTGATTGGCTTCAGCCAAAGCATGGCCCTGGAACTCGCCGGCCGCAACGTGACCGTCAACTGCGTCGCCCCCGGCTTTATCGAAACCGATATGACCGCCGCCCTGGGCGATCTCGGCAAAGAAGAAGCCAAGAAACGCATCCCCTGCAAACAGCTCGGGCAGCCCGAAGATATCGCCGAGGCGGTCACGTTCCTGGCCAGCGACGCCGCCCGCTACATCACCGGGCAGGTGCTCACGGTCGATGGCGGCATGACCGTCTAAGATAGGGGCTATCGTTGACTGAGCGGTTGGCGATCGAGCAGGGCCTGTTCCACAATGGCCAATTCGTCCATGTTGTTGATGCTCAAGGCTTCGCCGGGGGAGAGGATCGGCAGCGCCTCGACCCGCTTGCCTTGCGCGAGCAGAATGCCAGGGCAATCGGTCAGGTAGTATTCGCGCTGCTGATTGTTGTTGCCCAGGCTGTCGAGCGTGGCCAACAGGTCGGCCGCGTTGAACAGGTAGCAGCTCAGGTTGACTTCGGTGATCTTTCGTTGCTCGGGCGTGGCGTCTTTTTCTTCAACAATGCCCTGGAAATTGCCCTCGGCATCTCGCACCACGCGACCCAGACCGGTGGGATCGTCTTTGTGTGAGGTGCCGAGCAAGCAGGCGGGCTGGTCGCTTTCATAGCCGGCCAGCAGGCCGCAGAGCGATTCGGCCTCGATCATGGGCGAGTCGCCGGCGAGCACCAGCACGGGACCCTGGTGGGCGGCGAGTGCCTCGCGACACATCATCACCGCGTGGCCCGTGCCCAACTGCTCCCGCTGTTCGGCGTAGCGGAGCTGGCCGCGGTGGGCCAGCCGTTCGCGCACCAGGTCGGCCTCGTAGCCGATCACCATCACGGTGTCGTCCACGCCGGCCGCTGCCAGCGTGTCGAGCACGTATTCCACCATCGGGCGCCCCAGCACGGGCACCATCACCTTGGGCAATTTAGACTTCATGCGGGTGCCCTTGCCGGCGGCAAGAACAATGGCTAACGCCTGAGACATAGCAGTTCACTCCTGAATGGCGCTGGAGGGTGTGCTTCCCGCGGGGGAGTGGGCAGCGCCCCCCGCGGAGCGGCCGCCGATCGCCTCCCATGGGTCGCAAGATTGCCGATATTGCCAGAATAGGCAATGTCAAAAAGCGAAACGGTCCCTTCGCTTCCCTCGGCAAATGCGTTTCCCTCCGTGCCGTCCAGAGCGGTTGTTCGTCGCCACCGGCCACGTTCAGCCACTACTCCATCCCCAGCGACTCCATGCGGCTCAAATGTTCCAGCACCTGGCGGCTTTGGGCCAAACGGTGCTCGAAGTCTTTCAGTCGCCCCGCCATCACCGGCGCCGGAACGCAAGCGGTTTGGAGCTGCTGGAAAGAATCTTCCAACACCTTCAGGCTTTCACGAACCTGCGAAGTCATGGTGTGGGCGATGCTGGTAAGCTGCTCGTTGGTGTGCCGCAGCTGCTGCACCATTTGAATGTGACGCCACTCCAGCCGCGCGGTTCGCAAAGCTTCGATCACGGCCGAGTGCAGATTGTGCTTGGTCAGGTCGCGTTTGACCAGGTAATCGCGGGCGCCCTGCTTGATCGAATCGGCCGCCACGCGCTCATTGCCGGTTCCGCCCAGCAAAATCACGGCGGTGTCGTCGCTCATGTCGGCGATCTCCGAAACGAGCTCCAAACCGTCCATGTCGGGCAACATGTAGTCGATCAGCACCAGCTCGATTCGTTCGCGGCGAAGAATGTCCAGGGCGGCCAGGCCCGAGTCGCACTCGCGGACCACGGTATGCACGCCACAGGCGTCGAGCAGCAACTCGACCAGTTGGCGGCGTTCTTCCGGAAGATCGTCCACAATCAGCACATGCAGTCGCTGATCACGGCGGGGCGTGGGGCGGCTCATGCGAGGAGCGCGCGTGGGAACGGCAGTTTGCATCGGTCCTACCTACAAAGTTTGCGGTCAGGGAGGACCTTCCTTGGCGAAGCGGCGGCAATCCATGCCCTCGGGGTGTCGAACCAACAATGCCCGACACTTGCCATATCGTCCCCGTAGCTTCCCAGGCTTGCCAACTTTGTCGTGCGGCCGTGCATTCGCTAAGGTTTAACATGGCGGGGCTGGTAGCTGGGGGCCGACAGGTGCTAGTTCTTCCTGCCGGCGAGCTTGCGGCGGAGATTGACATCCCTCCCTGCCCCGCGGGGGGGGCTCCAGTTTATCTCTTGCCTGGGCGACCGCGGGCGACGTAAGATAAAGACAGAGTTGTGAGTTTAAACTCTCAGTCGAACACGAGATATTGGGAGCGATTGAATACGATGGCCATCACGTTAACGGAAAAAGCGGCCTCTGAGGTCAAGAAGATTATCCAGGACCAAAACCTCGGCGATGCGACCGTACTCCGCGTCGGCGTGGTCGGCGGTGGTTGCAGCGGCTTTAGCTACAGCCTCAAGTTCGCCGAAGACGCGGACGAAGCGCTCGACGCCAAGTACGATTGCCACGGCGTAAAGCTCGTGGTCGATAAGAAAAGCGCCTTGTACTTGGACGGCACCACCGTCGATTTCCACGATGGCATCGACAAGCGGGGATTCACCTTCGAAAACCCCAACGCCGTCAAATCGTGCGGCTGCGGCAGCTCGTTCCAGGCCTAGGGGTTCCTCAGCCAGGCAGCCTCTCGCAAGCCCGTCATTCCCGCGAAGCCTGCCCTCGTGAAGACGGGGGGCGGGAATCCAGTTGCGGCGGATTTGACACCGCGCTAGAAATCGGATTGCACGGGAACTGCATAGGGAAGGTATTTTCTCATCCCTTAACGCGGGTAAACCGCAAACGAACACGGAGGCATTAAAGTTCTCTGCAGCTTGCACAGATGATAACGAGCAAGAAACTAAAAGCTATCGTTTCCGCTCCATCCGGCCAGCAAATTTGGCAGCCATTTACACGGCGTACCAAACGCCTGCGATGAACGTCCATCTTCATCGCGGGCGTTTTTCTTGCGCTAATTTTTGCCCCGGATCGCCTGGGAAGCCGTCGCCAGCGCTCTTGGCCCCGCGTAAACTACCGTGGACCGCGCGTTGCCGAGCCAGCCCTTTCTCCCCAGCCGCCCTCCCCCCTTCCGCGAAATGACCGACCTGCTATCCAAGTGCGAGATTTGCGGGGCCTTGCTTGATGAGGAGGATCTGTTCTGCGCCAACTGCGGCGCCGAGGCGCCCGAACAAAAAGCGGCTGCGACCGCGGCCGCGGCGGCGGCCACCCATGGTTTTCAATGCCAGGGCTGCGGGGCCTCGATGAGCTACAGCGCCACGGCCGGCTCGTTGGAGTGCCCCTTTTGCGGTTCCGTGGAACTGCTGGAAAAGCCAACGCAGAAGGTGCTTTCGCCCGAAAAAGTGGTGACATTTGCGGTAGGGCAGCAGCAGGCCGACCAAGGCCTGCGGCGCTGGCTAGGACAAGGTTTCTGGCGACCCGGCGACCTGGCGCAGCGAGCCCAAGTGGTGGCCATGACGCCCGTCTACGTGCCCTACTGGATATTCTCGGCCGATACGCACACCTACTGGACGGCCGACACCAACCGCACGCCGCCCGGCGCCAGGTCTTCGTGGTACCCCATCAGCGGCGAACACCGCGGCCATCACGAAGGGCTGTTGATCGGGGCCAGCAGCGTGCTCACGCCGCACGAAACCAACGAGCTTTGCCCTTTCGAGCTTTCGGCCGCCGTGCTTCCGGAGAACGTGGACCTGCGTTCGGTCACGGTGGAGCAGTTCACGGTGCCGAGGAAGTACGCCCGGCCGCTAGCCCGGCAAGGGCTGGAGGACCGCGAGCAGCACGCCTGCATTGCCAACTACATTGGCAGCGGCAACCGCAACGTGAAGGTGAACGTGCGGATTGAAAACCTGCGGGGCACGCCGGTGCTGCTCCCCATCTGGGTGATGGCCTACCACTACGAGCAACAGACCTACCGATTCTTGATCAACGGCCAAACCGGCCGGGCAACCGGCAAAGCCCCGGTGTCTTGGTTCAAGGTGGGCGTGGCGATTGCCATCGGAGCGGCGGTGGTGCTGGCGATTGCGGTGGCCATGCTGATGCGGTAGCGGTGAAAGGGCGTATAGCGAGAGCCCTCAGGCAGGAAGGTCGCGAATCTCGACGAGCGGTTCACCATTCTCCAAGAGCGCAACTGCTTGAGGAAAGGTGCGTTCGAGAACGGCCTTCATTCGTTCGTTCGAGGTGTTGCCCAGTGTTACCCAAAGAACCCGCGGGGGCGATCCACGTTCCTCCAGCAGACGTAAAAAATCGTGATCTTTCGTCATGACCACGGCGCCTTCCACACGTGCCGCTGCGAAGATTTCGAGATCCGTCGCGTCTCGATACCCCAGAAACGCCATCGAGAAAGCCTGAATGCCAAATCGCTGGGCCATCCAGGGCGCCAAGGCTGGCGAAAGCTGAGCGTCTACCCAAAGAATCACGCGGCCAACACCGGGTGATTCAATCGCCGCGAAGCATACAGCAGGGCGGCGGTGATATCCTCGGATTCGAGGTCAGGAAGTTCCTCAAGCACCTGCTGCTGCGTTAAGCCGGCGGCGAGTAACTCCAGGATATCGATCACGCGAATCCGCATCCCGCGAATGCAGGGGCGTCCTCCGCACTGCTCGGGATTGGTGGTGATGCGGCTCAGCACGTCGGCCATGGTTCTTTGCTCGCGAGGATGGCTGGAAACGCCGTCGCCCCGAGGGGGCGCTACCAAATCCATTATAGATCGAAGAGGTAAACTTGCGAACGGCTCGCCGCCGAAAGCCTGATCAATCAAACGAATCTCATCGTCAGTCTTGTGAGATCGCTACCGCCAGGTCTCCAAACGTGCGCACGTTGCCAAATCGATACTCAACATCGCCGTCATGGATCAGCCAGGCAATCAGAAGCGAGGCCAAGAACAGGGCCAAACTTGACCAGGTGATCGCAGGGCGATCCGTGATGATTCCCATCGCCAAGCCAAGGGCCGATGAGACAATGGTAAACGACAGCACCCGACAGCCGGGATTGTCTTCCCCGGAGCCGACGATCTCGAGGGGCGGCAATTTCCCGGGCGCCAACCGCAGAATGGAACAGATGAATGTTCCAAGATGACCGCGCAAGTAGGGGGCCAGCAAAGCCGTGGGAGTAATCCCCTCCACGTCGGCCCCCTCGCTGGCTAGCAGCGAACGAACCGTAAGAAAGGCCCCGGCCGGGCCGCACGGTTCCCCAACCAGATTGGTAGGCTGGATCCGCCGCCGCGTGGCATGTTTGGAAATCAACTCACAGACGTCGCGGAGTTGTCGTTCTTGGGCGGGTTCGAGAACCGCTCGCCACTCGTCATTGGAACACTCGATGCCCCAGATCCGATTGTGTGCTCGCCCAAGTTCCTTGCCGCGGACCAGGTCGCCGGCTATTTGCCACTCCCTTACCGTGGTATCGAAATCCAAGACCGCGTTCGGGTCCATGCACATGTCGGAGTTCTTTAACAGGCGGTGCATGTCCTGAAGAACCGCCAGCACAAATTCTGGCGTGGCCGGTTCTTCAATCAAAGGGTATTCGATTTCCATGGAGTTAGCTCCGTGTGGGCGCTAGGTGGTTGGGGATGATTATACAACACCGTCCTGATAAGCCGGGATGCCTCATCGGTCAAATCACCCCCTTTTTCGGTGGCTGTAGCATCAGTCTCCGTTGCGTCGCAACCCGCGGAGTAGTAAGTTGCTACGGTTCAAAGATCCTATTCTCTCCTGCAATTGTGGGGCTCGCCCAAGATGGCTAGTGAAGTGAAGCCTGCCGAAACCAAGCCCGGCGCCGAACCGCAGCAACGCCGGCTCGATGTCGACGACGCCGGCGTGTTGGCCACCTATACCAATTTCTGCCGCGTGACCGGCACGCCCGAAGAGGTGTTGATCGACTTCGGGCTCAACGCCCACCCCTTCGGTCAGGCCCCCGAGCCGATCAAGGTCACCCAGCGGATCGTGCTGAATTACTACACCGCCAAGCGGATGCTGGCCGCGCTCCAGCTCACCGTGCAACGCCACGAGGCCGCGTTCGGCGTGTTGGAAACCGACGTGCAAAAACGCGTTCGCACCGGCGTTCCCACCGGAGCTCCCGCCGCCGCCAAGGGGGCAGGCAAGTAGCGCACCCGGTCGCCACTTGCGCTGCACGCAAAATAGACCCCACTGGCGTTCAAACCGCTGTGAATGAGCGCACGCCCATTGGGGCAGACAAAAACAGGTGAAACTTTGCCAGCCGGCCGGTAACTTAGGGGAATCGACCGGTTGGCGTATCGCCTGCCATTTTTGCGAGGGGGGCGCGTGAACCTTGGCTGCCCGCGGCGCGTTTTGGTTCGCGCTGGCGGTCGGTGGATGGTTCTGCCCGCCTCTCCTTAACGCGGGTAAACTGCAAACGGACGCTGAGGCATTAAAGTTCTCCGCGGCTTGCAAAGATAGCAACGAGCAAAAACCACTTGCTTCCTTTTCCCTCGACTTGAGCGAAAGATTCCGGTTCATGGCCAGCATTGATACCCGCATTCCGGCTCCCATTCAGCATCGTGGCGAGGAGCAGTCGAACGAATACCGCCGACGGTTAACGGAAAGCGAGCCGCACTGCCTGCGGACCTTCACGCCCAGCCTGGCGGTCGTGGCCCGCAGCGCTGGCAGCTACCACTGGACGTCCGATGGGCGGATGTTGGCGGATTTCACCTCCGGCGTGCTGGTCGCCAACCTGGGTCACAACCCCACCCGCTGGTGGCGGAAAGTGCTTGAGTATTTGGGCCTGACGAACCTGGGCCAGGAACAAGGCGAGTACGTGCAGGCCGTGCCACTCACGGCCTACAACGCCGCCACGGAATTGGAAATCCAAGCGAACGAGCGCCTGCTCGCCAGCCTTCGGCGTGCCGAAGGCGGCGGACGCTGCGAGCAGGTGATGTGGGCCGCCAGCGGCAGCGAAGCCGTGCAAAAAGCCCTCTGGGCCGCGCTCCATCAACAGGCCGGCAAAGACATCATCCTGGCCACGCGGCATGGTTTCCACGGCAAAAAGGGCCTGGCCGGCGCCGTGACCGGCAGCGAGAAAGATCCCGAACGCGACCGCCGCGTGCGGTTCATTAGCTTCCCCATGGAAGAGTGCGTGAACCTTGCGGCTCGCCAGCAGCCGCTCGACCTGTCCAAGTACGAGGCCGAGCTGCAGCAACTGCTGGAGCAGTACGGCGACCAACTCTGCTGTCTGATCACCGAGCCCTACCTGGGCGGTGGCGGTTCGTTCCATCCGCAGAAAGAATACCTGCAACTGCTCGAACGGTTTTGCCGCGAGAACAACCTGGTCTTCATCTTGGACGAAGTCCAAGCCAACTTTGGCCGCACGGGCGAAATGTATGCCTTCACGCATTATGGCGTGGAGCCCGACATCGTGGTGCTGGGCAAAGGCCTGGGCAACGGCGTGCCGGTGAGCGCCGCGGTGGGCCGCGCCGACCTGTTCGCCGCCATGAAATACGGCGAAGGCTCCGATACCTGGAGCGCCAACCCGCTTTCTTCGGCCGCGGTGCTAGCCACGCTCGATGAATATGAGTCCACCAACGTGCTCGAACATGCGACCAAGTTGGCCAGCATGATTGAACAAGGGCTGCAGCGGTTGGTCGAAACCGGCGTGGTGGTCAACGTGCGCGGCGAAGGCATGGTCTGGGGTATCGAATGCGCCCCGCTCGGCAACCACGCGGCTGCCCAGGTCGCCAACCAGGTAGTGGAAGCCTGCTACCGCGGAGACGCCTCCGGCAGAGCCATCCATTTGCTAGGCGCTCTCGCCGGCAAAGTCATCCGCATCAGCCCTCCGCTCACCATGCCGGCCGACGAGTGCCGGCTTTACCTGGATGTGATGTTCAACATCCTGGCCGACGTCAAACGGAACTTGTCGTAACAACGCGCCCGTTCCCGTCCGCGGCAAAGACCAACGCTAGGCGTCTCGCAAGGCGTTCACGATCGAAGTCCGCGCGGCTTGCCAACCGGGGATCACGCCTGCCAAGACTCCCACCGCCAGCGATACCAGAGCCCCCGCCGCGGCGAGTTGGCTGGAAGGGCGAAAGGCAATCGTCACGCCTTCGGCGCCGACCGCCAGGCCGCTGAACATCAGCGCGCCCATCGCCGCGGCCGTGCCCACCAGGCCGCCGGCCATGCACAAGATCAGGCTTTCGGCGAGCACGATCCGCAAGACACGGTTCGGCCGCAGACCGAGCGTTTGCAGCACGGCATGTTCTTTGACTCGGTCTTGGACCGACATCAGCGTGGTGGTGGCCACCAGCGCCAGCACCAACCCCACGCAGGCGTAGCCCAACCAGTGGGCAAAGCGAATCAGGTCCACCAGGTCCGATAGCGTGCTGGCCTGAAAGGCGCCCTTGCGACGCGTTTTCGTAGCCACCGGGCCGGCCCTCAGGGCCTCGTCGATGGCAACCGCCACCGCGTCGGGGTCGGCATCTTCGGCCAGATAAACTTCGTGCTGCGTCACCAGGCCGGCGGCATCCAGCCCTCGAGTGTATTGCAAGTATTCCAGGCTGGTATAAATCAAGTTCTCTTCGGCCGGCACGGGCGATGCAAAGATGCCGGCGACCTTCACCGAAAGGTCGCCAATCGAAAACTGCTGGCCCACGGTCA
This sequence comes from uncultured Pirellulales bacterium, assembly GCA_964445985.1. Classification (GTDB taxonomy): domain Bacteria; phylum Planctomycetota; class Planctomycetia; order Pirellulales; family S012-138; genus CAYUMU01. The sequence goes on from CAYUMU010000012.1 coordinate 43,532, forward strand.
GCCCTCGCCGCTGGGCCACATTGCGGCCCACAATCGCCGCGTCGCGCCGCGCTTCAAATTCGGACCAGCTGCCCGAGGTCAGCTTCAACTTGCGCGCCGCCTGCAGTTGCCGGGGATCGGCGCCGTTGAACACCACGATATCCAGGCTGGCGCGGCAGTTGTTCGTCCAAACCTGAACGGGCATCACGCCGCGAACGCCCGCTATTTTTGCGATCCGCTGCGAATAGTCCTCAGGCAACCGGCTCGTCGTGGGGCAGAAGCGGTTCTCTTGAAACACGATCAGGGTCTGTTGCGCTTCTGCGTCTGTGGTAATTCGCTCCAAGCCTTCTTGCACGGCCTGCACAAAGCAGAACACAAAGATCGCCACGGCCGCCCCGCTGACCGTGAGCATGGTCCGCGCGCGGTGACGCCAGAGTCCTTTGAAAACGTAGGGGGCAAATCGAAACATCCGTGGGCACTCCCGCTCTAGGCCACCGCGTGGGGCCGATTGCCGCTCGACCGGTCTTCGATAATCCGGCCCCGATCCAAAAGCAACTGACGCGAGGCAATCGAGGCCACGTCTTTGTCGTGGGTTACCATCAGCATGGTCATGCCGAGCTCGTGATTCAGCCGGCCGAGCAACCGCTGGATCTGCTCGCTGGTCTCGGCATCGAGACTCCCGGTCGGCTCGTCGGCAACCACCACCGCGGGATTCACCACAATCGCGCGGGCAATCCCCACCCGTTGCTCCTGCCCTCCCGAAAGCTGACGCGGGTAATGGTCGGCCCGATCGGTCAAACCCACCGCTTCCAGGGCAATGCCCACCCGCTTGCGACGTTCGGCCGCCGTCATCGGCAAGAGGAGCGTTGGCAGTTCGACATTCTCGTATGCGGTGAGCACGGGGATCAGGTTGTGCGTTTGAAAAATGTAACCCAAGTTGGCGGCCCTCCAGTCGGCCAGTGGCCCTCGCGTCAGGCGGGTGATCTCCACGCCGGCCACCGTGATCGCGCCGGAGTTGGGGCGATCGATCCCGGCAACCAGATTGAGCAGCGTGCTCTTGCCCGTTCCGCTCGGCCCCATCAACGACAGGAAGTCTCCCCGCTCAATGTCGAGCGTGACATCGTCCAAAGGGGTAATCACTTCATCCCCCTTCTTGAACTGCTTGGTGAGATCGCGAATTTCGACGAGCGCCATGGCGAGTTACCTGTGCGATGAAAATGGTTTTGCTAGGGGCGAGCGGCGATACCCAGCGCCGGGTCGTCGCTGGAAATCTCCACCCGCTCGCCCTCCGTCAGCTCGTCGCGCGGGCTGCTGATCAGCTTGTCGGTGGGGGTCAGTCCGTCGATAACCTCCACCAAGGCCTCGGTGCCGGCCTGACCCAACTGCACGGCTCGCTGGCGCGCGTATCCGGCGGGGTCCACAATCCAGACGTGGTGTCCTTCGCCTGCGGGTTGGACCAGGCCGCGCGGAACCAGTAGCCGCTCCTGTTGCTCCAATTCTTCCGACTCGGGCTCTGGCCGTTCGGGCGCCAAGAAAGTTGCCGTGACCAACATTTCGGGACGAACGCTGGCCGGTGGACGATGGATGGCCACTTTCACTTCCAGCGTGTTCTTCTGAATGTTGGCGGACGACGTGGCGTACAGCACCTCGCCCACAATCGGCTGTGGGGAAGACGCGGTTTCGATTTGAACGGCTTGCCCCGGCACGACCAGCGGCACGTCTTCCAACCGCACGTCGGCCCGCACCTGAAGCCTGTTAGGATCGTACATGGTGACGATCGTGTTCGACCCGCGTTCGAGCGACGAAGCTCCGACGACCCGCGACCCAGGCATCGCCGCCAGGCTGAGCACGCGGCCCGCCACGGCCGACTTCACAACCATCCGGTCCAACTCCAGTTGGGCTTGCCGCACCGCCAGCGCTGCCTGATCGCGCCGCGCTTGGGCGGCGGCCATTTTCCCCTGGGCATCGGAGTACTGCCACTCTTCATCGACCAGCAGCTTGAGCTGTTCGGCCAACGCTTGCTGCTTGCGGCGAAGTGCCTCGGCCGATTTTTGCAATTGCGGCTGCCGCTGCTCAAGCTCGCTGAGCTGCGCCATGGCCGCGGAGTGTTCGCTCTCCGCCCGCAGCAGCAGCCGGCCCGCGATGGCGTCGGCCGCGCTCCGTTTGTTGGCCAGGTCTTCCTTCGCGTACTTTTGGGCTGCCTCGGCCGATGCCACCTGAAACGGAATCTTGGCCAGTTCGGTCTCGACCTTGGACAACTGATTTTGGGCGTCGGCCAACGCCGATTGCAGGTGCAGCGGATTCTCATACCGCGACTTGGCCGCTTTGAGCTCCGCGGCCGCGCTTTGCACTTCGCCCTCGCGAATGGCCAGGGCAACCTGGGCCTGTTGCAACCGAAGTTTGGCGTCAATATCGATCAAGCGCGCCACCGTATCTCCGGCCCGTAGCGTTTGCCCCTCCACGACCAGCAGTTCTTCCACCACGCCGTCTGCCAGGGCGGCCACCAGCGACGGCGTGGGCCGCGGCTCGATCCACCCCGCCGCTTGAAACAGCGGTGTGCCCGAGCGCTGCAGTTCAGCCCGAGCGACGACGACGGGCACCACCGTGACTTGCTTGCGGGCCAAAAACTGATCGCGCGCGGCCCAACCCAGCAATAAAGCAAAGCCAATCAAGATCACGCCCGGAACGACGTACCGAGAAAGAATCGGCTTGCGCCGCTTCGGCCCCGCTGGGCTGGCTGGGGATCGGTCAACCGCGAGTTCCCGCAGATCGAGTTGGGCAGACATCTTCGATTTCTCCCGAGAACCTGGCCGGGTCGCGAGCGGCGACCCAGCCAGGTTTTCCATTGGCCAACGTGCCGGAAATGACCGTTACGGCTTGTCTTTCACAAACACCTTTTGGGCGAGCACGGTGAGGTTCCCCTGATCGTCGCGCTCGGCTTTCCCCTGCACCACCACCATGGCCAACTCTTTCACGCCCAACAGTTCGCGGGCGTCTTGCGAAACCGTTTGGCCCGCACCGTCCACAATCTTGACCATGGCCGAGTTGTCCTTGAGTTGATGCGTTTGGCAGCAGTAGTCCCAAGGCGTGGGGCAACCTTCGTCGTCGGCACAGTACGGCACCTTGGGATCGACCACGGTGAACGCCGCCACGCCTTTCACAAACGGCGCCTCCGAGCCGCCAATCCGTCCCACCAGCACCACATTTTCATCGCTCGACGTCCGGCCTTCCGCCACTCCCACGGCTCCAGCCGGTTCGGCCGTCATCAGGTAAGCAGGGTTGGGGGCAGTGCCCGTCGGACCCGGCTCGGACTGGCCGCAGCCTGCGGTAAGCGCTCCAACCACGGCCAGCCACAATCCAACATGCGTTCTCCACATCGTGAACTCTCCTTACGTGCAATTTGCAAACAACCAACGAGTGACACCAACCAGTTCAAAGTGCCTTCAAACTCTCGGCCACCGGCGCTCGCAGCGCTTTGATGGCCGGCGGAATGGCCCCCAATATGCCCAGCAGCAGCCCCGTGCCGCCCCCAATCAGCAAGGCCACGCCATCCACGCGCAGCGCAAAAGCGCCCATCGTAAAACGAACGGCAAAACCATTGAGAAAGACCAGCGCGGCAACGCCGGCGATCAGCGTGGCCCCCGCGGCCAACAGCATTCCCTCTTGCAGCAGGCTCGCCACGATGGCTCGCCGCCGATATCCCACGGCCTGTAGCATGGCCAGTTCGCGCACGCGCCCCGCCACGGCGCCATACATCATGTTCAGCCCGGCAAACACCCCAGCCCCCGCCACGAGAAACACCACCAGCCAGGCCAGCGTACGCACCGGTTGGTAATGCTGCCGCAACGACTGGTAATAGGCCGTTTCGCCGATGGCTTGCAGTTCCAGGTCGGTGCGGCTCTTGCAGAAAATGTCGACCTCCGCCGGCGCTGCCCCCTCTTTGAGCAGCAAAGCCACCAGGCTCAAATCCTGCCGTTTCAGGGCCTGCTGAAAGTCAGGCAACCGGCACCAGATCTCCGACTCCAAGGCAGAGCCTCCGGCAACGAACTGCCCACTGATCTTCCAAGGTCGATTCTCGATCCGAACTTCCTTGCCCACCGCAATGTCTTCCGGTTGGCAGCCCAGCTTGGCGTGCGCCAGCTTGCCCACCATCACTTCGTTGGCCGCCGGCCAGCGGCCCGCAATCAGGCGCACGCCACGCCGCACCAGCGGAGCCGTCGGGGTAACACCCCGTATCAACCCCAGGCCGGCAGCTTCCGCATCCGCCGTGCTCACGCGGCAGCCCAGGTAGAGTTCGGGCGAGGCATGCCTGACGCCAAACCGCTCTTGAACCACGTCCAGGCTGGCAGTCAGCAACCCTGCCGAGTGGGCCGCGATCGCCGAATTCTCGATGTTCTCTTCCGCCCCCAATGAGTACACGAGCACCACGCGGCGATCGCCGCTCACACTCAGCGAGTTTTCCAGCCCTCGAATGAAGCCCACCACCACAAAAATGAGCAGCACCACCACCGTGAGCGCTAACAGCGTGAGCAAACTGCGGGACGGTCGTCGCAACAAATTGCGGACACCATATTCCCACGGCAGAAATCGGCGGCGAATCATAAATGGCCAGACGCCACGAACGGGTTGAACAGAGATATCGATAACGCAAACAGGCACAGCCGCGGCAAAATCGGCATCCGCGATGGAGACAACCACATCGCTGCCACGCGGTACATCGGTATCGCGCGGCAGCGGAATGCAGAGCATGCGCCTGCTAACGGAGGAGGCGAACCATCACGCCTTGGTGTTGGTTCGAACGGGGTCGTCAGCGCGTGGTCCACAATGCCTGGACCAAGGCGCGAGCACCCCTCAAATCAGCAGCGCCTGGTGGAGAATGCAGATAGCTCGACCATGCCCAAGAGATGGATCTTCGCCCGCCGTCGAAGTCCCCAACGCGCGCTGCAGGCTAAGCTGTAAAAGCGAAAACGCGTCGGCCGTCACCAGGCTGTTCACCCGCCCAAGTTCCAGACCCCGGTCGCCGAGCCCATCGCCGCCCAGCCCATTGCCGTTAAGTACCGCGCCGTGACAAAGGCAACTTCCCCCCACGCCCTCGTCGGAGGGCGATTCCAGAGGGCCGGAGTTCTCGCCCGCGGCAGAATCTTGGGCAGCGCGGCGCTGCTGGCAGCATGCGCAACCCGGAGTCATGGCAGCTGGGGCCGTAACCAGATCACCAGCATTCGGCGCATCGGCAGCGTTCGAGATCCCCGCGCAATTCAGCGGGCAGCACAGCAGTGCCGTGACGATCAGCAGCGTGATTGCAGGGCGGACCATGCTTCCATGGTAAACTGCCGGCCCCTGGGGATCAACCGCGCCCCAGTTGCGCTGCACGCAAGATTGCCCGACCAGCCCACGGCGTGGCCAACCGCTCACCGTTCTTGCGCGGCCAGCAGTTCGTTGACGCGAACGCAAAAGTTGTCGTTGAGCACCAACACCTCGCCGCGGGCGATCAAGCGGCCGTTCACATAAATATCCACCGGGTCGCCTGCCAGCTTGTCCAGCGGCACCACCGCCCCCTTGCGCAACTTGAGCACGTCTTCCAGAAACATTTGCGTGCGGCCGAGCTCAATTTTGAGGTCGAGCTCCACGTCGCGAATCAATTCGAGCGTGGCCGGGGCAGTTCCGCTCGAGCCACCCCGCAACTCGGGCAATTGCAGCGGAGACAGGCCGGGGGGCGTATCGTGGCGAGGACGATCCACCGAGGCCAACGCCTGTTCGGCCTGGTCGAGCAGGTATTCAATGTCGCCCGACGCAATCCCTTCGCGTTCGATGGCCGCGGCCGCCGGTTTGGCCGGCGCGGCCGGAGAGGGCTTCTTGGCCGCTGGTTGCGATTGAGCCAGCAATTGCTCGATCGCGTCTTGCCCTAGCACGCGGTCGCTATCGGGGTCGGCGACCGACTTGCCAGCGGGGGGAGCGGCTGCCGCGGCCTTACCCTGCTGGGCCGATTGCAGAAACGCCTCGATCTCGTCCTGGCCCAGGGCATGGTCTGCGGGGGCCTGCGCCGGTTTGGCCACCGGTTTACGTGGGGCAGGCGCGCTCGCTGCTTGCGCTTGCTGCAGCAGCGCCTCGATCTCGTCCTGTCCAATGTGTTCTTCCGCCATGGCGGTGAATCCGTTCCGCGAAAGGCCAAGAGAGTGCGGGAACCCCGGCGACCCTGCCAGGCAAGCACGCCCCGCTTGCGCTGCGGGGGGCGACACGCCGTGCAGGCGCTGCTAGTGCTCGAAGAAGAAGAAGTCGTTGACGGCAATCCCCTTCAGCAACGGCTTCCCCAGCGCTTCGTTGACTTTCGCCAAAATCTTGCGTTTGATCAAGCCCAACCCTGGCTCAGTCAAATCCGTCGGCTCCGATTCCCGAATCACCATGTCGATTCGTTCCCGCAACCGCTTGGAAATGGTGGGCAGTTTCGTCTCCAGATTGGGAGCGTCGCTGGCTTTCACCAAACCATAAAGCTTGAAGTCAACCCGCCAAATCGATCCGCTGGCGACATCGGTGACAGCAATGCTGTGACCGTCGAGATCCAGTTCCACCAGGTCGCTGCTCAGGGCGTCTCCGGCATGGACGGGCGCCGGAGGAGTAAACGTGGCAACGGTCACGTCGTTAGCCTGCAAACCAAGACGGATCGCCGTCTCGTCCGCCGATGGAATCAACCAGTAAGCCAGCAGGCATTCACCGATCACCACGGCTACCAGGAATAGCAACACGTTGAATCGCGAGAGCAAGCCGCGTTTTTCTTCACCGCCCTCGGCTTCGGGCGTGGTGTTCGCATCGGCCATGGGGGTCTTCCAGCCTTTTGCGTAGCAGGAACAATCGGTCCAATCCAAACCATCCTTGCCATCGGCGCGCGCAGGCCAGCGCTCCATGGGCAGGCGGAAAGCGAATCCGCCCTCCTCCGAGCGTGGCATTTGCCGCGGGCGGCACAGGCGGCAAACAACCACTGCAACCGCCACTCTCTGCCAACTCTAGCATATGCTGAAGAACGAGGACGACCCGGCCGAGAGATGCCCCGCGGCGATACCCCTCTCCATTGAGTTTTTCGGGCCGGCGCCGACCTCAAGCCCCCCCTCCGCCGAGTTCTCGACTTCTCCGGGGAGATCCCCGATATTCGTTGCCATGCGAGCGAACCCCGGTCACACTTGGATGCACGCATGGCTCGGCTTGGCCCGCGCAAGCTCAACCGTGGCACGGCAGAAATTGGCTCATGCCCCCTGCCATGCCAACCACTTTGCCAGGCCCACGGCCAAACCCTCAACCCTTTGCATATTTGAGGATTCATGGATATGTCGTCGCGCGCCCCCACGCCCAAGTCGCCGTCCTCTGGCCACATCACTCGCCGCGGCCTGCTCGGTTCGGCCACGGCCGCCTTGGCCGGCGCCGCCCTCTCCTCGCCGCCCAGCCTCATGGCGGTCGATAAGCCCGCCGCCGGCAAACGCCAGGGCCGCATTCGCCACTCCATCGCCCATTGGTGCTTCGCCCCCTATTGGTCGGTCGAAGAAATGATCGCGGTGGCCAAGGACTTGGGCTGCGGCAGCATCGAGCTGATTTCGCCGGAGCATTTTCCGCTGCTCAAACAGCATGGCCTCGAATGTGCGATTGCCATGATCGATATGCCGCCCGGCCCGCCGTTCGCGCGCGGCTGGAACAACCCCAAGTACCGCGAGGCAGTCACGGCCGCCACGCGAAAATCGATCGACGACTGCGTCAAGTTCGGCTTCCCCAACGTGATCGCCTTCACCGGCATGCGCGAAGACATCCCGGACGACGCGGGCGCGGCGAACTGCGTGGAAGGCCTCAAGCAAATCGCCCCTTACGCGGAAAAGAAGAACGTCACCATCTGCCTCGAAATGCTCAATACCCGCGACGATACCCACCCCATGAAAGGCCACCCCGGCTATCAGGGAGACCACACCGAATACTGCATCGATATTGTCAAACGGGTCGGCAGCAGCCACGTGAAATTGCTGTTCGATGTCTACCACGTGCAAATCATGGACGGCGACGTGATTCGCCGCATTCGCCAGCACAAAGACCTCATCGGCCACGTGCACACCGCCGGCAACCCCGGCCGCGGCGAACTGAGCGATACCCAAGAAATCGCCTACCCGGCCGTGATGAAAGCCCTGCTGGAAGTCGGCTACCTCGGCTACGTGGGCCACGAATTCATCCCCACCGGCGACGCCCTGGCCGGGCTGAAACAGGCCGTGGAACTTTGCGACGTGTAGCGAGGAAATTTCTAGGGAGCATCGATCAATTACTTCCTGATTTGTTCTATGCACATGGTTCAACATGAGTCGCGAAGCGACACCCAGCGGCTGGAGAAACTGTTTGGGCTACATACACAAATGGAAGAAAAGAATCTGGCTCCAAGAATCTTTCCTCCCCTCTCCCCGGTATTTCCGGGGAGAGGGGTCGGGGGTGAGGGGCCTTGGGAGCTTGCGGTACAGTCTATAGTCTAAGGAATCATATGCGCTTCTCACTTTCCGCAATCACGTATGCATTCGTATTGCCTACGTTCCTGCTCGCCACAACAAGCTCCGCCGCCGAGAAAGCCCTCAAGGTCTTCTTCCTGGTCGGCCAGTCCAACATGGAAGGCAAAGGCAACCCGCTCCACATCGATACCTACCAGTCCGATCCACTCATCGCGCCCACCTACGCCGGCCTCAAAGATGGCGACAACTGGAAAGTCCGCGACGACGTGTTCATTACCTTTCCCTCCAAGGCGGGCGGCGCCAAGCATGGGCCGCTGACCATTGGCTACGGCACCAAAGAACCCGAATCGATTGGGCCGGAATTCGGCTTTGGGCATGCCGTCGGCAACGCGTTCTCCGACCCGGTGCTGCTCGTCAAAATTGCCTGGGGCGGCAAGTCGCTGGCCATCGATTTCCGCCCGCCTGGCGCTCCCCCCACCGAGGCCGAAATCAACACCCAATGGGAGCGTGCCCGCAAGAACAAGCCGGACACAACGAAAGCAGAAATCGAAGCCCGTTACGGCCACTACTATCGCGAAATGATCCGCCACGCCAAGGAAGAACTGAGCCAGCTCGCTGAGCGGTTCCCCGAACTGAAAGGCTATCAGGTCGAGATCGCCGGCTTCGTCTGGCATCAAGGTTTCAATGACGTCATCAACGGCGACCTCAAAGCCAACAAGTACGCCGACTATACAAGCTGGCTGGTTCAATTCATCCAAGATGTCCGCCGCGACTTGAACGCGCCGCACATGCCCTTCGTGATCGGCGAGCTAAGCACCGGCGGCATCCCCAACCGCGGCGACTTCCAAATCGCCCAGGCCGCCGCCGCCCAGGCCAAGGGGTTCCAAGGCAACGTGGCGTTTGTGCCCACGGCCGAATACTACGACACCTTTGCCCACGAACTGTTCGAAAAGAACTACTGGAAAGGGACCGACGAGCAAAAAGCCGCCTGGGCCAAAGTCGGCAACGACCGCCCCTACCATTACCTCGGCTCCGGCAAAACCTACTACCTGAAGGGCCAGGCATTCGGCGAAGCGATTTTGAAGCTACAGCCAACCCAGTAACAGCCCCCACTGCGGGTGCCAACCGCCCTGATTCACTTCAGCCATTGAACACAGGAGAACCATGTCATGTTCAAGTCTTGCATCGTTCGAGGGTCGACTCATGCGGCTTTGCGATGTGCAATCTTCCTGCTGGTGGGCGTGCTGCCAATTGGGGCAATTGCCGCGGCCGAAAACAACGAGCCTTCAGCGGAAGAGACTCTGAAAGAGCTTCGTGAGCAGCTTCTAGGTGATTGGGTCGCCACTTCCTACGACGCCAATGGCCTCACAGGCCAGGAGCTTCAGAAGAAGGAGTCGGTGACGATTACGATCGAAATGCCATTGCCGAAACGTGACGGAATGAATCGGTTGTACATGAGGTATCACAAGTCGGCATTAAAAGCTTTCCCTGGCATTCACCCACATAATAGTGGCGAGTTCGTTTCTGACGTGTTTGAAATCACCCCTGAAGATTCACATTGGCTGGCCGTCCCGACTGAGTTGTTCGGCTTCTATTTTATCTTCAAATTGGACGGCAACACTCTGATGATCTCACCCTCGCACGAGGGCTACTCAGGCAAGAAGCCAACGCTGGCGGCCAAGAAGGGCTCCGACGATATCGTGTTCTACCTCCGCCGCAAGAAGGATCTGGCGAAGGAAAAGCAAAAGCCGCAGGCGAAACCGCAACCCAAGGAAAATGAGGGCGCCCATTCGGCACCCTCGTTGGAAATGTTGTACGGAAAATGGATCGGCGAGAGTTACGAACGCAATGGAAAACCGTCAACCGCGTTTCGTCGCAACCAGCGGGCTTCCCTTACGCTGAACGCGTTTTCGCGGGAGTTTGAGGTGGTGTTTGCCAAGTTTGACCAGTCCAAAACGGTCGAGACCAGTTTCGACAAGGACCACGTTGTCGATTTCACGACCACGCCCATGCGGTTCTATCGGTTGATCAATCCCGGGTCCGATGAGGAGCCGCGCGAGAAGCGGCTGATCGCGATCTTTCAACTCGAAGGCGATCGATTAACGTGGTGCCGAATTCGCGGTGAGGAGGAAATGGGAGACGATCGTCCTCCGCTGGAGTTAACTACGCGGGAGGGTGACTTTCGGACGATCGTTCACTTTCGACGTGCAGCGCCCTAACGGCACGCCAAGCTTGGCTTGCCACAATGCGGGTCGAAGCGAGCGTGGCCTGGGTGCATCTTGTGCGGTGGCAAGCTTTGCACCCATCCAATGCGGTTTCAATTTGTATGACGGCTCAAATTGTATGTTTTATGATCGGGGTGGGTTCGATCTGCTCGTGCCGTTTCCCAATCAGTCGGCCCATCGGAAACGGTTTCAGGCCATCGATCCCGATCAGTTCCAACGGCATTGGGCGGGCTTCGCCAGTGGCACCCGCAAGTAACCCAAGCCAGTAGCACCCCAATTTGGAGTGCACTGGCGGTGCTCTTCATTCTCTCGCGTTTGGCCCATGTAGCCTGGCCTGGCGTTTCACGCACAAGCCGAGGTGGCTGCTTTCGTTTCGCGTTTCACAATAATCTCGCGGCGCTGGATGCTCACTTCCGGCGGCGCTTCGATTCCCAGACGCACGTGGCGGCCGCGGATTTCGAGTATCCGCACCGTGATGCCGCCAGCGATGACCAAGGCCTCTTCCTGCTTCCGAGATAATACCAACATGGCGTTCTTCCTTGATACTGCGAACCATTCTTGATCCAACCCGATCCCCACCTGCCGGCCGCCCCCCCTTTCCAACCAAAGTGGCGCGGCCGGTGATGTGTATGAATGAACAGTATTCAGGTAGTGAACGCTTGTCAATGTGAGTTGGCGGTTTTTTTGGGTAGCCTGGTCCAATGTCTCCCGAAAAACCCGTTTTATCGGCAAATACTGCCTGAATTCAGCCGTTTTTGGGGGCTGCCGCCCTCGGCCCATCCGTTGACGCCTTGGCTGGTCAAGCCAGCGCCGCTCGCTTCTCCGCAATGAACCGCACGTGGTGCGGAATGTGGTTGGTGATGTTGCTCAGGAGCTTCTCCAGCGTGAGCAGGCCGGCTTCGGAGTGCCGCACCTTGCGCTGGAAGGCTTCTGGCTCCAGCGTTCGCAAAATTCGTGCCATGTGCCTCCGCACGCTTTCGATCAACTGCAGTTCTTCTTCGATATCGCGCTGGTCGTACGCCAGCCGAGCCGCGAAGGCGTCGGGGTCGCCGCCGAAAACGGTCGGTTCGTCCTCCACCAAGGCCCGCTTCATCCGGTCGGCATACACCGGCTCAAAATCGGCAAGGTGGCAAATGATTTGCCGCGTGGACCACTTGCCCGGCACGGGGGCGGCATCGATTTGCGCGGCCGTCATGCCGGCGATCGCGTTCCGCAATTGCTCGGGGCCAGCGAGGTAGGCATCCATCTGGGGGGAGTGGTTCATGGAGGGGCTGGGGGCTAGTTGCTGGTTGCTGGGGGCTTTTCTGCCATTTTCGAGATGCTAGCGGGGCATGCAAGTTGAAATAGAATGACGGTATTTTTCGACCGCTGGGAATGATAAGATGGTAAGGGCGCAGGCAGCGTTGTTTTGGGGAGCGCGGACTAGCCCCGGCGCGAGGGCCGCTACTTTCGATGGGATTACACGGCACGTCCTATCTCCATGGCGATAATAACATTGCAAGTTCTGGATGGCGCGGATCGCGGCCGCAGCTTTGATGGGCTGCGCACTCCCATCACCATTGGTCGCGAGGAGGGAAACTCCGTCCAGCTCAACGACGAACGCGTGAGCCGGTATCACCTCAAAATCCAGGAAGACCACGACAAAATCGTGCTCACCGACCTGGAAAGCACCAACGGCACCAAGGTCAATGGCGAAGAGATCCACCTTCGCATCTTGCGGTTCGGCGATCTGATTCACGTAGGCCGATCGGTGTTGCTGTTCGGCTCGCGCGAGCAAATCGCCGAGCGGCTGGCCCGCCTGCGACCGCAGCCCGAGTCCGATGTCGGCCTGACGCTGGCCCCCGAGCAAGTCGAGCCAGGGCATCCGGCCGCTTCGCTCGATTTTGAAGTGAACTGGGGCGAATCGCCCGACCCCACCGATACCCTGCACCAGTTGCATCCGCCCGAGCTTCCCGAGCGGCTTTCACCGGGTCAGGCGGCGCAACTCTCCGAACTGCTGGAGTTTGTGCATATCAAGATGCGCCAGCTGATCGAAACGGTCGATACCAACGGCACTTCGGAGCGAGTTTCGCTCGATGCGCGCCGCTGGCAGGGATTGCTCGATTTGCAGTCGCGTTTGGCCGGGTATATCCGCGAAATTGGCAATCCAGAGAACCACTAATTCTCCGTGGCGAACATGTCCGCACCCAAGCCGACAACGGCGCCACCTGCCGCCAAACCCTCGTTCGACTCGCTGGAGCAGCAGGCATTCCTGCATCTCTGGCGAACCTACGACCGGCTCAAGGCCCTCGAAGACGAAATCTTCTCGGCCCACCAGATCACGGCCCAGCAATACAACCTGCTGCGCCTGCTGGCCGAGGCGCACCCCAAAGCCCTGCCCACCTTGGAGTTGCATAACCGGCTCGTCACCCGTTCGCCCGATATCACGCGAATGATCGACCGGCTGCTGGCCCGCAAGCTGGTCAGTCGGCGGCGGCGCAGCGACGATCGCCGGGTGGTCGAAATCGGCCTTACCCCCGCCGGCCGCGACCTGCTGCAGGCGCTCTCCGAACCGGTCAGGGCCATGCACGAGCAACAGCTAGGGCACTTGAGCCAAAGCAAGCTGGCCAACTTGATTCAGCTGCTCAAGCAGGCCCGGCAACCGCACGAAGCGCCACCGGCCTCGCCCTAGAAAACTTCTCTTGCCGCCATTTGAAAGAAATGGGCCGGGGGAGAAGGGAGAGGGAAGGTAGGCAGCGCAAAAAATAACCCTTCGCACTGGCGCCGACTTGCGTCGGCGTTTGTGCGAAGGGAGCGGGCCCCCCACTCGCCGCTCAGGCGTTGCCGCGGTTACCCCCAGGCCGGGGATTTCTCCCTTGCCCGCGGGCCACGCGACAACGCTCGTTGGCGAAGCCAGCTTGAATTGGTGTTTTTTAGTACCGGCGAACGGCCTCTTCCTGGGGCACCGAGAAACCAGGACGCGTTGCTTGTTGCAACCCGCTCTGCTCGATGGCCGCATTTCGGGCTCGCATCGCGGCGGCTTCGTTCGACAACTTGAACTCAGGGCCGGCTGGGAAGTATTGCACGTCGTCGCTCATGTAGTAGGGACTGGGCAGAGTCTGTCCACCCACATCCACCTGACATCCCACGGACGACAACGCGGCCAATACACCCAGCCCACAAACGATTTTGCTTTTCGGCGGTTTCATCGTGATTCGATCCCCCCTAGACCAAAATCCCGGCATAAACGCCTCCGACCGGGTTTTCGTACCCAACTTATCGTCACTGACAAGCGGGAGGGTTGATCCGAATTTGACGAAATTGCGGACATGGTTGCTAGTGGCTAGTAGCTAGCAACCAGTAACCAGCCCCTACCTGCTCGCCGTGAGCTGCGTATTTTGCACCGGGAACTGCTGCAGCCAGGCGTCGATGGCTTCGGACGTAATATCCGTGGCCAGGGCCGCGCCGTCGGTGCGGTCGATCTTCCGATTCAGATCGTCGAGCACTTTGGCCAGGGCGGCGCACATGGCCTTGGCTTCGGGCGTGCCCACCTTGGCCACGGCCGCGGGATTGGTGGTGGTGCGTCCTAGCGGGTCGGGCTCGGGGCCGGTCAATCCCAGCCGGGCACAGTTGAGCACATGCTTGAGCAGCGGGCGGTCGGGAGCGGCGGCAATCACGTCTTTCACCAGGCCCGCCAGGGCTTGGGCCACCAGCGGGGTATTGATGTTGGGCGGCGTGGAGAAGTTCATGCCTTGCATGGCCCGGGCCGCTTCGGCCCGCAGGGCCAGATCGACCGCGTTGTCGTTGATCAGGCCCAGCAGGGCGGAAAGCACGGTGGTATTCTCGGGCGTGGTGCCCGTGGCGCCCAGCGCCCCCAGGGCTTCGGCCGCGCGCATCCGCAGCCAATCGTGGGCTTCTTCGCTGGCGTTCTTGTCTGGCTGTTTCTGGGCGAGGAGTTTGAGCATTTCTGCCCGCAGGGCATCGCGCGCGGCCTTGTCGGCAATGCCCAGCGAAGCGTGACGATGCAGCCCAATGAGCGCCGCAACTTTAACCGCCACGGCTTGCTGCTGATCGGTGTAGGCTTGCATCAGCAAGGGAAAGGCTGCCGCCAAAGGGGTGGCTTTGCCCACGCCCACCCGCGGGGCCTCTTGCGAGTTGAGCTCGCCCAACAAGAGCATGGCGTTGTAACGAATCACCGCCCGCTGCTTGTCGTCGGTCACCAGCTTGGGCAGCTCGGTCATCAGGTATTGCACCACCGCCGTGTGCGCATCGCGCGAGGTTGTGTTGCCCATGGCCCGGAGGTCGTTGATGATTTTTCCCCGTTCGTTGGCCATGTCGGGCTCGAATCCGGGCATATGCATCAGCCGCAAGCTGGTGGCGTAATATTCCATCAGCTTGGCGCGTTGATCGTTGCTATCGAACCGGCCGGCGGACCAGGGCACATTGCTGATTTGCTGCTTGAGCAAGGTTTTCTGCCGATTCAAGTCGGCGATCACCTTGGTGAAGTCTTCCTGGCCCAGGCTAAAGTTAGCCAGGGCCGAGATCAGTCCGGCCACGACCAGCAGCACCGCAAGCTTGTTGGCGTAACGCATCGTTGTTTACTCCCTTCGATCAGCAAGCTTGAGAAACAGCTTGAATGGCAGACAGGCAAAAATCGGGGGGATCCGCGAGATTCCCAGCGAGAACCGTGACCAGCCGCCGCGAAATCGACCGCGGGGGCCGATGGCGCGCACGAGGCCCCCCAACCTTCCAAACTATCCTCCGCATCGAAGAAAAGTCAACGAAAAGGCGCCCTGGGCCGCGATTACCGCCAACCCAATTCTTGGCGCACGGAGCGAATTGCGATTAAATTGCAGGCTGGATGATTGTCGATGCCCAGCGGCTCCCCACCGGAGAAGGCTGGGCAACCAGGTTTTCCCTCGACATGGCCCCTGCTCCATCTCTTTTTCATTGCAATCAAAACCCCAACCCATCCCAAACACGAATCGGGGATGAAGGTAATCCGTGCCGCCTTCGCAAAAGGCCAATTTTCGACAAGCCGCCCTGGCAAGTGGGCTTCTCACCAAAGCAGAGCTCGATGAGGAGGTGGCCGCGCTGCGCGCCGAGAGCTCGGGCCGCGTTTCCGAACGGACCCTCGCCAAACGATTCGTCGAGCAGGGTAAACTCAACCCCTGGCAGGCCGAACAACTGCTGGTGGGCCGGGTCAAATGGAATCTGGGCCCTTACCGCATTATCGACGCCATTGGCCAAGGCGGCATGGGCCAGGTGTTTCAGGCCGAGCACACCATCATGCGCCGCCTGGTGGCCATCAAGGTGCTGCCGCTCAGCAAATCCACGCCCGAGGCCATTCAAAGCTTTCGCCGCGAAGTGCAAGCCCAGGCCCAGCTCGACCATGAGAACCTGGTTCGCGCCTACGACGCCGGGCAAGACGGCAACGTGCATTACCTGGTGACCGAATTCGTGCCGGGCCTTGACCTCCGCAAGTTCATCAAGCGGCAAGGTCGGCTCGATATGCACACCGCCTCGGCCATCATTTGCCAGGCCGCGCGAGGGCTCGAACACGCCCACAGCCGCGGGCTCATTCATCGCGACGTCAAGCCGGGCAACCTGCTCGTCACCCCCGACGGGCGATGCAAGGTTTCCGACCTGGGCCTCGCCGGCTACCTGCACGACGAAGGCGAAAACCGCCACACCGTGGGCACGGCCGACTACCTCTCGCCCGAACAAATCAATACCCCCTCCAAACTGACCACCACCTGCGATATCTATTCTCTCGGCTGCACGCTGTACTACGCCGTGACCGGCAAGGTGCCCTTCCCCGGCGGAACTACCCGCGAAAAAGCCCGCAAACATTGCCATGACCAGCCCATCGATCCCCGCCGCCTCAACCCGGACCTCGATGCCGACTTTGTGGACGTGCTGGCCGACCTGATGGCGAAACGGCCCGAGGAACGAGTCCCTTCGGCGGCCGCGGTGATTGAACGGCTGGCCCCTTGGGCTGGCGACGATTGGCTGGTGGTGTCGGAAGCCAGGGCCGCGGCCCGCCGTGAAAACCAATCCACGCTGGAAAGCAAGTTCAACGCCCTCAACGACACCAAACCGCTGGTGATCGACGACCCCGACGACCGCCAGGAAAGCAGCGTTTCTTCCGACGGCACCTTGCCCGTGGGCCTGGGCAGCGAAGAAACCCTGCCCTTCGATTCGCAAACCCGCTTCGCCCTGCCCGAGCTGGGCCTGCCCGCCGCCATGTGGGTCGCCATCACCCTGGGCATTGTGGCGGTGCTGGTGCTGGTGGTGGTGATTATTCTGCAGGCCATGGGGTAACGGGGATCTCTCTGGCTCGTTGCTGTGGGTACTGGGTTAAAGTTTGGCGCGTTGCGGCGAACCTCCTCCACCCCAGGTCGCTCAATGATTAGAATCGCCTTTACTGGCTTCGCGGCCGAGTACCGTACGCGCCGCTGGGGGGACGTCGCGCCCGTGGGCACTGGCAGAGCCAGTGGCACCCGATTGGGGGAGGCTGCGGCGCCAGTGGCACCCGATTGGGGGCTACGGCGCCACCCCGCCGCGCTCCATTCATTGCACCACTTGAGTTAGCACGGGAAACAACACGCATGACGGTGGCCATCCCTCTCGGATATCGCCTGGCTGGGGTTCACAGCGGTGTGAAGCGCAATCCCAACAAGCCCGACCTGTCGCTGATCGTTTCGGACCTGCCTGCCGCGGGCGCCGGCGTGTACACCAAGAACCTGGTGTTTGGCGCGCCGGTTGGCCGGAATCGAGCCCTCACGCCGGCCGGCAATTTCCGCGTGGTCGTTACCAACTCGGGAGTCGCCAACGCCTGCACCGGTGAACAAGGCGACCGCGACGCCGACGAGATGGGCCGCCTGGCCGCCGCGGCCGTGGGCGCCGCGCCCGAGCAAGCCCTGGTGCTTTCGACCGGCGTGATCGGTTCGTTTCTGCCGATGCCCAAAATCGCGGCTGGCATCGCAGCGGCCAAAGCGCAACTGGCCGCCACCGAGGCTGCCCTGGAAGCCGCGGCCCGCGGCATGATGACCACCGACACGGTTCCCAAGATCGCCTCGCACCAACTCACGCTCCGCGGCAAGCCGATCCACGTGTGCGGCGTGGCCAAGGGCGCGGCGATGATCGGCCCCAACATGGCCACCATGCTGGCCGTGATCTTTACCGACGCCGCGCTTAGCCCAGCCGACGCCCAACAGGTTCTCAGCCGCTCGGTCGATGACAGCTTCAACTGCATTAGCGTGGAAGGCCACATGAGCACCAGCGACACCGTGCTGCTCTTGGCCAACGGCGCCGCCTGTGCCGATCCGCTGGCCGGCGACGACCTGGAAGAGATGTTTGCCGCCGTGCACCAGGTCTGCCGCGAATTGGCCATGGCCATCGTTTCCGACGGCGAAGGCGCCACGCACCTGGTCACGATCGACGTGACCGGCTGCGCCGATCGCAACGCCGCGCACCGCATCGCCAAAACGGTGGGCGAGAGCGCCCTGGTGAAGACAGCCATTGCCGGGGCCGACCCCAACTGGGGCCGGATCGTGTCGGCCGCCGGATACGCGGGCGTGCCGTTCGACCCCCGCGGCGTGTCGCTCCAAGTCAACGGCCTGCCCCTCTACAAAAACGGCGCGCCGCTCACCTTCAACGCGGCCGAAGTCTCGGCCAGCATCAAAGACAACCGCGACACCCACGTGGCACTGCAGTTTACCGAGGGCCAGGCCAAAGTCCGCTTCTGGACCACCGACCTCACCGCAGAATACGTGCGGCTGAATGCGGACTACCACACCTGAAAACCAAACAGGGGATGGCTGCCTTTCGGGTGCCAGGTTTTGCCCGTGTGAATGGACGTGGAAGCAACCCCGCCGGGGGGGCCGGTTCAACCGCTCTTGACCTTGCTGACCGGGAGGAATAACGTCTGCTACCAATCTGCGAAACATGGATGATCGCAGGAATTCGAGTTTCTAACGTGAGCTCTCGCCATTTATGGACGCCGCACGCAAGGATGCCGTAACGCCTGTTCCGCTGATCGACGTCGCCCGGCAATATGAGCCGCTACGGGCGGAAATTCTCGCCGCGATTGCCGAAGTTTGCGACTCCGGCCGCTTCATTCTCGGCCCCGACTGCGTGGCGTTGGAACAAGAAATGGCCGCCTACTGCGGCGCCCAACACGCCATTAGCTGCGCCTCGGGCAGCGACGCTCTCCTGCTGGCATTGATGGCAGCCGACATTGGCCCCGGCGACGAGGTCATTTGCCCCAGCTACACGTTTTTCGCCACGGCCAGCGCCGTGTGGCGGCTCGACGCCAAGCCCGTGTTTGTGGACATCGATCCGGCAACGCTCAATATTTGCCCCGCGGCCATCGAGGCGGCCATTACGCCGGCCACCAAGGCCATCATTCCGGTGCACCTGTTCGGCCAATGCGCCGATATGGACGCCATCGACCGCATCGCAGTCGCCCACGATTTGCTGGTGATTACCGACGCCGCCCAGGCGATTGGCGCCGAGTACGGAACCCGCCGCGCCGGCTCCATTGGCAAAATGGCCTGCTTCAGCTTTTACCCCACCAAAAACCTCGGCGGCATGGGCGATGGCGGCATGCTCACCACCAACGACGCCGCGCTGGCCGACCGCCTGGTGCTGCTGCGAGGGCATGGCATGCGTCCCCGCTATTACCATCGCGAGGTGGGCATCAACAGCCGCCTCGATAGCATTCAGGCCGCCGTGCTCCGCATCAAATTGCGCCACCTGGAAACCTGGACCGAAATGCGACGCGAAAATGCCGTCCGCTACGGAGCCATGTTTACGGAATACGGTTTGAACAACCTGCTTGGCTTGCCGGTCGAAGCCAAGAACTGCCGCCATGTGTGGAACCAATACGTGGTCCGCGTGCCGAACAATCAGCGCGACGCCCTCAGGGCTCATCTCACCGAGCTGAAAATCGGCACCGAAATCTACTACCCCGTGCCGCTGCACGAGCAAGATTGCTTCCGCGGCCTGGGCCACGCGCCCGAGTCGTTGCCCGAAACGCACAAAGCCTCGCTCGAAACACTGGCGCTCCCCTGCTTCCCCGAACTAACCGTTGCCGAGCAGCAAACGGTGGTGGGAGCCATCGCTGGTTTTTTTGGCCTGCCATTGCGACAGCTTCATAGCGGCATCCCTGGGCCCAAGTACGCCGATCAGCATGCCGGCGCGCCAAAGCCGCATCACGGTTAAACGCCGCTTACCCAATCCCCCCGCGGCCGATTGTTTGACGCGCGGGGGACCCCAGCGGTAAACAAAGCCATTGGCCATCAAGCACCCCGGCGGGCCTTCGCAGGCACGCCGGGGTTTTTCGAAGGATGGATCTTAGCAGCGACTTACTTGGCAGTCGGGGACTGGGATGTCGATGTTGCAACATGAAATTGAAATCCGCGTTCGCTATCCCGAAACCGATCCCGGTGGGTTCGTGCATCACTCGCGGTACTTTGTGTACTTTGAGATGGGCCGCACCGAAGTGTTGCGGTCGCGCGGCTATACCTACCGCCAGATGGAGGCCGACGGCACGTTCTTTGTCGTCGCCAAGGCCGAAATTCGCTATATTCGCCCGGCCTTGTACGACGACCTGTTGCGACTGCGCACCACGGTCACGCGGGTCACGGCAGCCCGCATTGAACACGACTACCATTTGTTCCGCGGCGAAGAGCTGTTGACCGAGGCCAAACTGACGCTGTGCTGCGTCGATAGTGAAGGTGTGCCGCAACGCATCCCCGAATGGCTCAAAGCCCTCAGCTGACCAGCCAGAGCCGGCAAAGCTCACCCTGGCCGCCCGCAGCTCAAAATCGGCAGCGCTGCCAAAATCAACGGGGCGTCGAGCGGCAACGTCTTCCCGCACGCGACACACACCCGGCAACGATCGCCATGCGTTCGCGGTGGTTTCAAACATGCCACAGCCGGCCCCTGCTTCCCGGCTCGGCAGGACAAATTCTACGCTCAAATTCCTTCGCCCCCAGTTCCCACAAGCAGATTTGTCAAAAACCGGGAAAGTGCCCCCTTCTTTCAGGGGGTTGCATGGGCCGATCCAGGCTTTAGCATCGCGTCATCTCGATGTCCTCTCCCATGAATCCCGCGTTGGCGCCCAGTGTCCAACGCGGGGTTTTTTATCGGTTTAGAGCATCACCAGCCAGGCTTCTCACCCAGTTCTGCTAGCGTTGGCACAAAACCTGCAATGTATACCAGTGGGTTGATGAGTACATGCCAAAATTGACAGGTGGCTCCCTTGGAATCAAGGTGGAACCCGTCGTTTGGCCATGAACCGCTCCAATCGTTTTTTACAGAACCATGGGCAACGCCAATACGTACACCAAGAAGACGCAGCCTGATTTTTGAATCTTTGATTTTCAGATTCTGTTCAAACTGTTTTCCCCAGGGCGAATGATTTGAGCCGATTAAATGGGTAGCTCTTTGGTTTGGAATTGGCCAAACCAGTCTTTCCGGTTGAGCAATGTTTGCTTGCCCGACGTATCTTTTCCGGCCCATTCTCAATAGACGTGCCGCCGGAACCCCTGCTTGCTCCCCGTGCGTGCGCAAGCTCTCTGTAATTGGCGGTGGCTTCCCTGGCCACAACACTGCCAGGAACTGCCTTCGGGGATGATACATCCCAGAATTTCCGCGGAATCGGCCTCTTTTGGCCCAGGCGCTGCATGTTGATTCATCTCAACCTGAGTTCCAGCAGGGCAAGCGGTCGGTTGGAACATGAATGACCTGGCATCAACAACGTAGCGCGGCAACGCAGTCCACGAGAGCCCCGGCCTGAAAACAGCTTGGCCCTCGGCGGCAGCGCGAACCAGCCCACGAAAAACCACAAATACATACGCACGCACAACCATCCATCCACGCACGATACGGAAACTTTTGGAACGAACGATGACTATTGAAACCAGATCTCCTGTGAGCCGCGCGACTTCTCCTGGTCGCGATCCGCGCCTGGTCGGCCAGTCGAGCAAGCCGGTTCGCCCGCGCAAGCGCCGCAACCGCAATGGTCGCGCAGGAAACAGCACGCCCGCCTCGGGCGGTCCCCAGGCAGGAACCAACAACAACAACGAAACCACAACCCCCGCGGCCAGAAAGTCCGCGCGCGCGCGCCGCTTCGATGCCGGTCGACCCCAGCCGCACCAAAATCGCGCTGCGATTATGGGCTCCATGTTTTCCGCCGCGGGCGTACTGGAATTGCATCCCGATGGCTATGGCTTCTTGAGAGACGCCGCGCGCGACCTCCGGCCCACCCCGGCCGACGTCTATGTGCCCGCCCCCTTGATTCAGGCTTTGAAACTCCGCGTGGGCGATGAAATCCAGGGCGCGGCCCGCCAAAGTGGCAAGCAAGGTCCGCGTTTGGAAACCGTGAGCCACGTTGATGGCGGCGCTCCCGAGGATGGTCGCGAGGCGCGAACGTTCGAGGAACTGACGCCGATCAATCCGCATCGCGCTTTGCGCTTGGAAACCACGGCCGACGTCCTCACCACACGGGTCATCGACCTACTCGCGCCCCTTGGTCGCGGTCAGCGCGGCCTGATCGTGGCGCCGCCGCGCAGCGGCAAAACGGTCTTGCTGCATCACATCGGCCAGGCCATCGCCGCGAACCATCCCGACGTGCGGTTGATGGTGCTGCTGATCGACGAACGCCCGGAAGAAGTCACCGAAATGCGCCGCAAGATTCCTGGCGAGGTATTTGCGAGCAGCTTGGATCACGACGTGGAAAGCCACGTGCGGCTCAGTCGCCTGGTGGTGGAACGCTGCCAACGATTGGCCGAGCGCGGCGAACATGTGATGTTGATGATCGACTCCCTCACCCGCATGGCCCGCGCCTTCAATAAGTGGGTGGGCAATACCGGGCGCACCATGAGCGGCGGAATGGACGTGAAAGCGCTCGACATCCCCAAGAAACTGTTCGCCTCGGCGCGAACCTTCGAAGAAGGCGGCTCGCTGACCATCCTCGGCACCGCCCTGGTGGAAACCGGCAGCCGGATGGACGACGTCATATTTGAAGAGTTTAAGGGCACCGGAAACATGGAGCTCGTCCTCGACCGCGCCCTGGCGGATCGTCGCGTCTGGCCGGCGCTCGACATCTCGGCCTCCGGCACGCGACGAGAAGAAAAACTGTTGCCGCTCGAAACCCTCGAAACCCTGGCTTCGCTCCGCCGCGGCTTGAACACCATGCACCCCGTCGAAGCCATGCGGCAACTAACCACCCAGTTGGCCAAGTACCCGAACAATGCTGAATTCTTAAGCAAGATTCGCCAACGGATTTCCGTGGGCGGGTAAGACGGTTTTGTTGAGCTCTCGCAAGGACCGAGCGGAGACCAGATTCTCGCGCGATAGGAACGCACAGGAACGTGTTCTCCTGCGTAGTAATAACATGCCTTGCAACTCCCCAATCATGCCATGATTAGCAACTATCAATATCCGCTGTTTTTCGCGATCGAAAGTCTCCTTTATCAGCGCACGCCGCCGACGCGCCGGTTCGATGTCACCCGCCATGTCGAGCAGGTGCTCACCCAGGTGCGTCACAATCAGTCGTACCCGGCCGCCTATTTCTTCGCCGCCATCCTGGGGGAAACCCCCGCGCAGGTTCCGAAGGTTGCGGTGCCCGGCAAAGACGCGCGGCGCGACCTGGCGCGCTTGATCGAAGAACTCACCCAGACCGCCAGCATCGACGCGGGGGCCACGGGCGAGGTGGTTCACACCCTGGACCACGTCAGCGAGCGGTTGGCCGTATCCACCAAAACCATCGCGCGCTGGCGCAAGCGGGGATTGGTGGCCCGGTGGTTCGTGATCGATGGTCGGCGACGGTTGGGTGTGTTGCAAAGCTCACTCGACCGCTTCCTGACCAGGAACGCGCGTCTGGTCAGCCGGGGCGCTCGCTTCAGCCGCTTAACCGAAATTCAGCGCATGGAGATTGTGGAATTGGCTCGTCAACTGGTGGAACAGGGTTACGAGCCCGGTCGAATCATTAAACGCGTGTCCGAACTGGTGGACCGCTCGGCGGAAACCGTTCGCTACACGCTTCGCGATCACAACGAAACCAAGCCCGAGGAGGCGGTTGTTATGTATACCCAATTATTATCATCGGAGCGCAAACAGCGGCTCCTCCAAGAGCATCGCGAGGGGGCCTCCTTCGAAGCCCTCAGCGAACGCTATGGAAATAGTGTCAGTCAGATCCGGCGGGTGATTGCTCAGAAACGATTCGAGCAAATCGCCAAACTGCCGCTGGAATATATGGGCAATGAAGCATTTGAAAACCTGCGGCTCGCCGAGGTGCTGGAGCCGCTGCCAGAACCCGAGCGGGCCACCCGCAAAGCCAAAAAGCCGGCCGGCCTGCCCACCTACCTGGCGAGCCTGTACGATGTGCCGCTGCTCACCCGCGAGCAGGAAGAACATCTGTTCCGCCGCTACAACTTTTTGAAGTTCGCGGCCAAGCGGCTGCGCGATGGGCTCGACGCCAAGCAGCCCAAGTCGCGCGATCTCGATGAGATCGAGCGGCTCTACAACGAGGCCGTGGAAACCAAAAACCAGATCATCCGCGCCAACTTGCGGCTGGTGGTCTCCATTGCCAAGAAATACGTGAGCGAGCAGGAAGGCCTGTTCGACCTCATCAGCGAAGGCAACGTCTCGCTAATGCGGGCCGTCGAAAAGTTCGATTACGCGCTCGGCAACAAGTTCAGTACCTACGCCACCTGGGCGATCAAGAAAAACTTCATCCGTTCATATAAAAATCGGGTGAGGTTGATGGATCGCTTC
Source organism: uncultured Pirellulales bacterium (assembly GCA_964445985.1). Classification (GTDB taxonomy): domain Bacteria; phylum Planctomycetota; class Planctomycetia; order Pirellulales; family S012-138; genus CAYUMU01. The sequence continues at coordinate 67,968 of CAYUMU010000012.1, forward strand.
CGCAACAGCCACGACGAATTGCTCGACAAGGCTCCCGAGCAACGGAGCGACGCCTACTTGCAAGAGTCGGCCCAACGTCGTCGCGAAGCCGACGTGGCTCGCATCTTGGGCTGCCTGACCGATCGCGAGCAACTGGTCGTGGCCAAACGGTTCGGCCTGGCCGGCAGCGATGCCGCCAAAACCCTCAAAGAAGTCGGCATCGATCTGGGCGTCAGCAAAGAACGGATTCGCCAGATTGAGAAGCGAGCCCTCGATAAGCTGCGCGAAGCGGCCGAGCGCGAAAGCCTCGAATCGACCGCCGCCTGAGAGCGTGCTTGAAAACGCAATCGACCACCGCGAACGCCTTGCCTCGCCCCCGTGGCGGGGCTAAGGTACGTTGGCTCGGAAAAAGCTCCAAACTGCCGTATCCATTCTCCAGCCATGCCATTGGCTGGCCAGCGCTGCCCAAAAGGATCCACATCATCATGGAAGATGTTGCGCGACTCATCAGCAATCTGGGTTCGGCCGATCCGGCTCACCGTCGGCAGGCCGCCCAGCAGTTGGCTCAAACAGGCCACGCTGCCAGCTCCGCGAGCGCCGCCCTGGCCCAGGCCTGCGACGAGGCCGATGAAACCACGCTGGAGTGGGTCGTCGCCGCCCTGGAAGAAGCCGGCCCACCTCCTCCGGACCAGCAAGCGTCACTCGTTGACCTGCTAGGCCATGCCTGCGCCCTGACTCGCTACTGGGCGGCCACCCTGCTCGGCAGGGCAGGACCCTCTGCCGGCCCCGGCTCGGCTCCGCGGCTCGCGCAAACACTCGCCCAAGACCCAGACCTGGCCGTTCGCGAACGGGCCGCTTGGGCCTTGGCCCAAATGGGATCGGCCGCTCAGCCCGCCAAAACAGCGCTGGCCGCGGCCGCGGCTAGCGAAGAAGCTCGGCTAGCCCGGCTGGCCAAACAAGCGCTCGACAACCTCGGCGGTTGAAGAAGTCCACGCCGCACTTAGCTGGCAGGCGAGTCTTCGTCTTTGAAGTCCTGCGGGTATAGCATGGCCTTGTCCGAAATGTCTTTGCGGCACCAGGCCCCCAGCCAGCGTACGGCTTTCACGCCCCGATAGGCTTGCAGCTTGGCGGCCGAAATACTGTTGCCCGTGGCCGTAACACCCAGCACTCGTCCCCCGGCCGTGACCACGTCGCCATCGCTGGTGGAAGTGCCGGCGTGAAACACCTTCACGTTCGGTAGCTGCGCGGCGTCGTCCAGACCTCGAATAACGCGGCCCGTCTGGTATTTGCCAGGGTAGCCTTCCGAGGCCATCACCACGCACACCGCCGGCTGAGGGTTCCATTCCAGCGGCGCCAGTTCGTCCAGCCGTTGATCGACGGCCGCGTCGAGAATCGCAAACAGGTCGGTCTTCAGCCGCATCAGCAGCGGCTGGCATTCGGGGTCGCCAAAGCGGGCATTGTATTCCAGCACCTTGGGCCCCTGGTTGGTGAGCATCAGTCCCGCGTATAGCACCCCGCGGAAAGGGCGCCGGCTCCGCTTCATGGCGTGCACGGTCGGCACCAGCACGTGGGCTTCAATCCACCGCATGCGGTCGGCATCGAGCAACGGCGCGGGGCAATAAGCGCCCATGCCGCCGGTGTTGGGGCCTTGGTCGCCATCGAAAGCCCGCTTGTGATCTTGAGCCGTGCCCAGCGTGAGAATGGTGCGGCCATCGGTGATGGCAAACACGCTGACCTCCGGACCATCCAGCCGCTCCTCGATCACCAGTTGATTGCCCGCGGTTCCGTAGATTTTTTCCAGGGCAATCTCTTCCACGGCCCGCACGGCTTCTTCGCGATTCTTGCAAACCACCACGCCCTTGCCCGCCGCGAGGCCATCGGCCTTCACCACCACCGGCACGTCTTCGCGGTTATTGAGATACGTCAGGGCACTTTCGGCGTCGCGAAAGGTGCGATAATCGGCCGTGGGCACGTCGGCATGCCGCAGCAAGTTCTTGCAAAAAACCTTGCTCGACTCCAGCTCCGCGGCGGCCTTGCTGGGACCGAAAATCCGCAGCTTTTGGGCCTGGAAGGCATCGACCACGCCCGCCGCCAGCGGCTGCTCCGGCCCCACCACCGTCAGGCCAATCTGCTCTTGCTGGGCGAACTTGACCAGCCGCGGAATATCGGTGGCCGAAATATCCACGTTCTCGGCGTCCAAGGCGGTGCCCGCATTGCCGGGCGCGACAAACACCCGCTTCACATGAGGGCTCTGGCGCAATTTCCAAGCCAAGGCATGTTCTCGACCGCCGCTACCAATCACTAACACCTTCATAGCCATTCCACCATTCGCCAAGCTCGCCGGTTGCCTCGGCACCCCCGGCGCTCGCACCCAAAACCCGTCTTGCACCCCACCAAAAAGGCCCGGCCCAGCGGAACCGAGGGCTGACCTTCGCTTGAGTATATCGCAGGGCCGCGAAACTGCCCACGCCCCGCCCAGCGATGCTGCCCAGCGATGCCGCCCAGCGATGCTAGCATTGCTTTCGCCTAGCGGGGGGGGCTTCTCGCCGCTGGCATTGACGCCGACTTTGCCCTGGGCGTAGGTTTCACCCCGTCCTACCCCAGCTGGCTCGAGCCCTATCGCAACACGAATCGTTCCATGGCGTGCGTCGATACCACCCCCTACCGCTGCCCCGGCGAAGCCCAACCCATCAGTAGGGCCATGCACTTGGCGCGACTCTCGGCCTTCTTTCCGGCCTGCCGCGGCTGCCCCCATCGCTCCGATCATCATCCGCTGCCAGCCAAGGTGGTTCGTCAGTTGGCGGCCTGGCAAACGCTGCACCCCGTGGCGACCCCTTCCGCCGAAACCCTGGGTGGCCGCCACGCCGCGGACTTCTCCCCCCGCCACGCACGCCACCTGGCCGCCGCCCTGGGTGTGTTGCTCCAGCAAGGAACCGAAGCCCAGCCAGGACCACCGCCGCGGGTGGCCATCGCCGCCGACGGTCGACCCTTGCTCGCCGAATACGTCGCCCAGGTTGCCGAAGGCATCCGCTGGTCAGGCTGCGGCCTCATCGACCTGGGCGTGGCCACCGCCCCGGCCACCGCCTTGGGTCAGGCCCTGCTGGGGGCCGATGCAGCCATCTACCTCGGCAGCCAACAAGGTCAACCGCATGAGGTGGCCCTCAAGTTTTGGGCTCGCCAGGGCCAGCCACTCTCGCGAGGCGCCGGTTTGGAAGACATCGAAAGCCTGGCCGCCGCACTGCCAGGGCGTCCTTCCCGGCGATCCGGACCCCTCGCCCGCGCCGATATCACCGCCACCTACCTTCGCCGGGTCCGGGGTTACTACCATGCCCTGCGTCCGCTGCGATTTGTGCTCGAAACGGCCTCCTGGCCCTTTCGCCGCGAGCTCCATGCGCTGCTGCAATCGGTGGCCCCCCAGGCGTTGCCCATCGCAGCCGCCGGGGCCATCCAACCGCTGGCGGGTGGCGAAGCCCAGCGAAAGCTGTCTATCGACCCCTTGAGCCGGCGAATGGCCCAATCGATCGCGAATCAAGGCGCTCACTTTGGCCTGTGGGTCGATGGCGACGGCGAACGGCTCCGCTTGTGGGACGAGCTAGGGCAAGAAACGCCCAGCCATCGGCTTTTGTGGCTCCTCGCCAGCCATCGGCTGCCGGCTCGGTTGGGAGCCAGCGTGGTTACCGAAGATTCCTTACAAGGCGAGTCGCGGCTCCTGCTCGATCTGTGGCTGCAAACCTGGCAGGCAACGCGGGTCGCCGCGAACCCCCAGCGGTTTGCCATGGACGCCGCATTGAAGGCCTCGCACGATACCCACGGTGCGGAAGCAGCGCTGGGCGGCGGTCCCAGTGGTCGCTACTGGCTCCCTGTCTCGGCCACCACGTTGCGGCGCCTGGCGTCCGACCAAACGGCAAATGCCACAGAAACGGCCGCGGCAACCCCCAGCGGCATGGTAGACGAAACCTCGCCCCCCATCTCGGCCTGGCCCACGATCTTTCTCCCCGATGCCCTGGAAGTCCTGACCGACTTGCTGGTCATTTTAAGCGGCAGCGATCAACCTCTTTCCCAAGCGCTCGCAGCCCAATCCTAGGCACGTGCCGGCGTTACTTTCCCCGCCGGCGACGACAGCCATCGGAGCCGAAATTCCCCCGGAAATGCGGCTCGTTTTTGTCGCATTTTTGCGAACTCCGTCCCCTGCCCTGCGTAGTAATAGTGGAAGAGGAAAGGGCGGCACGGAAAGCCCGGAGTGACTCGGCTTTCCCGCCAAACTTCTGCCTCCCCCAGCACCCGGCGTCTACGTGGCCCGCGTGCTGGTTGCTCCCTGGTTCTAATGCGGAGAACAGCTACGGAGTGAAACGCTTGGTAGTGCATGGGAACCCCGGAAGCGAGTGGCTCGGTTCGTAAGCATGTGCGGCCTGACCAGTTCTGATCGGTTGAAACGCCAGTCTTCAACCAATCGCCTGCCGCGGGCCTGCTACCCAGGTGGGGAAAATCGACGGGCCAAGCAACCGGGGTTCGGGGGCGGTGGCGGCCAATCAGTGGGCCTGATCCAATAATGGCGATTGCCCTCTCGCCCCCCGCTGCCCCGCGGGGTTCGGGCTTATGCGGTCAAAACTTCCGTTAACCGCCCCGATGCTGGGGTGGTTTTTTTATGCGCCCTCGGCGTTGCCCCGCCAAGCCAATCCCCCCCGCCGGGCAGGGCAACATCCGCTTTTGTAGCGCGCATCTTCTTCTCGTATTTACGGTTCCACCGTTCTTGCCAGGATTTTCTATTTCACCTCTACCACCGCCCCAAACAGACGTAAAATACAGCCCTGGCTGGTAGGTCTCCGTGCGCTATCCCATCCAACCTTGCCGAACGGGGGGGCTCCATCGGCATCGTTGGCATAGGTGGACTATCAGGATAGCGCACCCCCATCCGTCGTAGCGGAACTCTGCTGGGAGTCGCTTGACTTTGGCTGCGGACTGTGCCGAATCCATTCGAAGTGCCTACCTTCCCGTGCTGGTTCGCCTCCCCCTCCAGAGGAGCTGAAATAATGCTGCGATCTATTGTCTTGGCTTGGGTTGTACTCACGGGCTCCGTCGCCCAGGCGGCACTGCCTCCCAGTGAGCGATTGCTGCCCGACATCACCCAAGGCTGGCTCTCGGTCCCGCATGTTGCCACCGCCAGGGCAGCATTCCGCGACACGCAATTCGGCGAGTTTCTGGCCGACCCCGCCCTGAAGGCTTTCTGGGAAAGTGCCCGCGGCGAGGCCAAGGCCATCCGCGATCGGCGGGGAAGCAGCCTGGACATCTCGCTCGACGACCTCGAACAAATTGCCTCCGGCGAAACCGCCCTGGCCATGGTGGCCGCCGAAAACCATCTCGGCCTGCCCGGCCGGGTATTGCTGGTCGATGTCACCGGCCGCGAGCCGGCAGCCACGGCGGTGGTTCAAAAAATCACCGACGACATCCTGCGCCGCGGCGGCAAAGTGGCCGCACTCAGCCACGGCGCGGTCGCCATGCAGCACTACCAGCGCGACGACCGAGAGTTAGTGGTGTTCATGCACCAGGGCCTGCTCTGCCTGGCCCGGCAGCCCCGGCTCGCCCTGGCCGTGGCGGCGCGGCTCACGGGCCAACCGGCGGTTAACACGCCCTCCCTGGCCGACAACGCCGCGTTCCGCTATGTGCAAACGCGGTTGCTCGCCGACCAAGGCGTGGTCGCCGATCGAGAACACGTCTCCTGGTATGTCAAGCCGATCGGTTATGCCCTCAGCCAGCGAGCCCTGCAGCCCCAACGCGACCCCAACGACACCGCCGAACGCGGCGACTTGATCGAAAGCCTCAGCGCCACGGGCTTCGATGCTTTGCAGGGCGCCGGCGGGCGACTCACCTTCGGCCTCAAAGCTTACGACACCGTCCACCGCATGGCGTTCTACGCGCCCAACCGCCAGCAATGGGCCGGCTCCATGAACCTGCTCAGCTTCGTCAACGGAGCCGGCTGGGAACAACTTCCCGCCTGGGTGCCCGCCGACCTGGCCACCCACAGCACCATCAACATCGATATTCAAAAAGCCTTCGACCATGTGGGGCCGCTGTTCGACCGCGTCAAAGGCGGACCCAACAGCACCGGCCTGTGGGAACGCACGCTCCGCCGCGTCAGCAGCCGCCGACCCGGCTCGCCCGGCGTCGATATTCGCGAACAAATCATCAAACGCCTGGGCTGGCAAGGGCACATCGTCACCGACAACAAACGAAGCCCCGCCGGCCAACTGATGGGTCCCAACGACGAACGCCTGTTGTTCGCCATGCCCATTCAAGCCATCTCGGCCGATGCCGGCATTCCCCAAGCCCAGGCCGCGGTGGCCGACGGCCTTGCCCGAATTCTGGCCCCCGATCAACAACACGTGCGGCGCAATGTGGAGTTGGCCCCCGGCCAGGTGGTCTGGGCGCTCCTTCGCGATCGCAAAGACGAACAAGTACAGCTCGACGACGTCCGGATTGAACTCAACGGCCAGGTAAACGTGCAGGCGGCTCCCGAGGTTCTCGACTTGGAGCCGGCCGCGGTTTGCGTTGCCCACGGGCATTTGCTGTACGCCACGCACCTCAGCCTGATGGGCGAAGTCTTGGAAAACATGCGGCGCTGGGAATCATCGCCCGCCGAGGCCCGCCCCAGCCTGGCGGTCTCGCACGAATACAAAGCCGTGGTGGAAGCCTTGCGCAACGAGGCCACCACCCGCAGCTGGGATCAGGCCTGCCTGATGCGGTACGCCCGCACGGGCGAAGAACTTCGCGGCACCTACGAGCTCATGCAACAAGGGCGGCTGCAAGATAGCCAAACCCTGATTGCCCGCGCCCTGCGATCCCTGCCCCGCACGGGCGGCGGCATGAATGAAGACACGCGCCTCGACGTCAACAAACTGCCGTCCTACGCCGATGTCCGCGGTCACTTCCAGCCTTCGGCGCAACTAGGCCGCGCCGAAGCCGACGGTTGGTTCATCGTCGCCATCACCCTCGCCGGCGATGCCGCCCGCGAAGGCCACCGCGGCAACTCCACCGCCGAACACCACGACGGCCGCAGCAGCCAACGCTAGGCAACGCTAAATAACGCGCCGGAACTCGTATGTAATTTACCCCGAAGGGGTTTCCAGCCAGTAGCCGGCGGTTGAGCGCAGCGACACCGCCGGAAAACCCTACAGCAGAGGGCTGAACAACCGCGCCACGTTCTGCAGCAAGCGCACCGGAGCAGGCCGCGTTTTCCACTCGCCCCAGGTCAGTTCGGTCGAGTCGGCCAGGTAGCCCAACTGCTTTTCGCGCAGCATCGCCGTGGCCTCGGGTCCGTAGCACAACAGGCTCAATTCAAAGTTCAGCACGAACGAACGAATATCGAAGTTGCTGCTGCCAATCACGGCCACTTCGTCATCCACGCACACGGTCTTGGCATGCAGCAAGCCCTTCTCATACAGGAACAGCTTAGCGCCGGTGCGAAGAATGTCTTCGTAATATGCCTTGCCAGCGGCGCCGACCAGCTTTTGATCGCAGCGGCGCGGAAGGATGATTTCCACATCCACGCCCCGCAGCGCCGCCACTTGCACGGCCTGCAGCAGCGGTTCATCGGGAATGAAATAGGGCGAAGTGATAATCACGCGCCGCTTCGACTGATGCAGGGCAAACGTCACCACGCGCTGGTAATTTTCCGTGGGGTAACTCGGCCCGCTCGGCAGCACCTGCATCGGCATCTCGCCGGCCAGCTCTGGCGCGGGAAAGTACTCGTCGCTGGTGAGCACTTCGTCGGTCTCAAAGTACCAGTCCACCACAAACACCGACTGCAGATGCAATACGATCGGCCCCCGCAACCGCGTCGACATGTCGCGCCACGCCAGGTCCTTGTGGCCATAGTTCGCGTTGACAATATTTTGCGAACCCGTGAAAGCCACGGCGCCATCGATGATCGCCAGCTTGCGATGGTTCCGCAAATCGATCCGCGCCGCCTTGCGGCGAAACAAACTGACCGGCAAGGCCGCTTGCACCACAATGCCCTGGGCTCGCATCCGCGGAGCCAGCGTCTTGAAGAACGGCCGCGACCCCACGGCGTCGATCAACGCCCGGCACTTCACCCCCCGCGTCACGGCCCGCGCCAGCGCGTCGGCCACCCGCTGCCCGGTTTCGTCGTTGGCAAAAATATAATACAGCAAATGAACGTGATGCTGGGCGGCGTCAATTTCGGCCACCAGGGTATCGATCACGTCTTGAGTGTCGGTCATGAGTTGCAGGCTGTTGCCGCCAAGCGTTCGATAATCGCCCAGCCGTTCGGCCAACCGCACCGTTGAATTGATCCCGTCATCGAGTTGAGGCGACGCAAACTGCGGATGGTGCTCCAACCGCTGGCGAATCTGGTTGAATTCCTGTTGCAAGCGAGAATGCCGGAGTACTCGGCGTTGCGGCAACCGATAGCTCCCCAGCAGCGAATACAGCAGCAAGCCCAAAAAGGGAAGAAAGCTAATAACCAGCAGCCAGGCCATCGCCGAGTCGGGCCGCCGGCCTCCCCGCACCACCACTGGCAACATCAACACGCGAATGATCCACTCGCCCACGATATAGCCGAGATACCAGTATGAATGATCTTCCATCGTGGGCCGCTGCTGGCAAGGGTGAGTACTGGGAACGAATGCGCGAAGCCAAACGGAGAGCGAGATTGCCAGGCCAAGCCCTGGGCGCCGGCCAACCATTTCCCCGCCCGCCGCTCAGGTTCATTCGCCTTGCCCTGGCGCAACCAATGCAAAACGCCGCCGCTCCAACCAGGGAAGCGGCGGCGTCATTGTAAGCTAGTCGCATCGAACGTCACGGCCCAAATCGCTGGGGAAGTCGATCAACCGCGTTAACCAACCGCGTTGACCAATCTTGCCCCAACCATCCAGAGGGCGGTTCGCCAGCGAAACCGCGGCGGGTTAGCGCTTGGAGAACTGCGTGCCACGGCGGGCGCCGCGAAGTCCGTAATGTTTGCGTTCCTTCTTGCGGCTGTCGCGGGTCAGCAAGTGCTTCTCGCGCAGGGCCGGCTCCAGCTCGCCGCTGAACAACTTCAGCGCCCGAGCCACGCCCAGCTTGGCCGCCTCGGCCTGACCGGTGGTGCCGCCGCCATTCAGCGTAATGGTGACATCGATCTTCCCCTCTTGGCCGGTGGCCTTGATGGGGGCGTACACGGCATTCCGGTCGCGCTCGTTGTCGAAGTATTCGTCGATCGGGCGATTGTTAATCAAAATCACGCCTTCGCCCGCGCGAACACGAACCCGGGCCACCGCGGTCTTCCGCCGGCCGGTTCCCAACGAGTCATTTACTTTAGAGATCATCGATCGATATTCCCTGAAACCGCAAAGATAATGCTAGGAGAAGTTTCTTGTTCGCCTACTTCAGGCCCATTTCTTTCACGCCCGGCTGTTGAGCCTGGTGCGGATGATCGGGACCCGTGTAAATTTTGAGCTTGCTGAGCATTTTGGAAGCCAGCTTGTTCTTGGGCAACATGCGCCGCACCGCCTCGCGCAGGATCAATTCCGGCGATTTCTTGAAGCGGGCCGCGGCCGTTTCCGAACGCAAGCCGGGAAAGCCCGTGTACCAAGTGTAGGTCTTCTGGTCCCACTTGTTCCCGGTGAACACAATCTTTTCCACGTTCACCACGACCACGAAGTCGCCCGTATCGACGTGGGGCGTATAGCTCGGCCGGTGCTTGCCCATCAGCACCATGGCAATATCCGAGGCCAGGCGGCCCACGACTTTGTCGGCGGCATCCACCAACCACCAATCTTTGGCAACTTCGCCCGGCTTGGCCATGTACGTTTTCATCGTGCTCTACCTAAAGTACCGTCGTCTATGCTGTAAAAAAGGGCCAACGCGTGCCGCGCCGCCTGCTACATTCGCCGCCTGCCACATTCGTTGGAACGATGCCATTCCCCTCCCCCCACCGCCGCCTCTGGCTTAGCGCATCTGGCGCTGGGGAAGAATCTGGTACTGTAGCCGTTTCCCCTTGTCCCTTCAAGTCGCGCGCCTTAAAGTGACCAAACTGTTTTGCTAGCAGGCGAGCGACGCTTTGGAAACGCCGCGTTAAAGAAACGCAAACCTCCCAACCCCCCACAACATTCGTCGGATCAGGCCGATCATTGCAGGTCTTTAATCAGAAAAGACTTGCAACAAATGGAACCGGCTCCAAACTCTAGGTTTGGCAGTGCCTTACGGTACTTGGCCCGCAAAGTCCCCCCTACCAGCAGGAAGGCGGCGCTACCCTATGAAGGTGGCAATCATCAAGGAAACCTACCCAGGCGAAACCCGAGTGGCCCTGGTTCCTGCCAACGTGCCCACCCTCAAAAAGGCCGGCTTGGAAGTCGTGGTGGAGCGCGGCGCCGGCGAAGCCGCCGGTTATGCCGATAGCGCCTACGTGCAACAGGGCGCCACCGTTGCCGAAAGCCGCCAAGGCGCCATTCGCGGCGCCGACGTGATCGCGGCCGTCAGGGCCTTCGGCGCCAACCCCGGCCACCACCAGGCCGACGCGGAATTGCTGTTCGCCGGCCAAAGCTGGATCGCCTTTTGCGACCCGCTTTCCGAACCCGAGGCCATTCGCACGGCCGCCGCCGCCGGCATTTCGCTCTACTCCATGGAGCTGATCCCGCGCACCACCCGCGCCCAAAGCATGGACGCCCTCAGTTCCATGGCCATGGTCGCCGGATATAAGGCCGCGCTGCTGGGCGCCGCCGAGTTGCCCAAAATGTTCCCCATGATGATGACCGCGGCCGGCACCGTGACCCCGGCCAAGGTGTTCGTCATGGGGGCAGGCGTGGCCGGGTTGCAAGCCATCGCCACCGCTCGCCGCCTGGGCGCCGTGGTGTTGGCCTACGACGTTCGCCCCGCCGTCAAACAAGAAATCGAAAGCCTGGGCGCCCGCTTCCTGGAACTGCCGCTCGAAACCCAGGACGCCCAAGCCGCTGGCGGGTACGCCAAGGCCCAAAGCGACGATTTCCTGCGCCGCCAACGCGAGCTCACCACCCAAGCCCTGGCCGAACAAGACGTGGTCATCACCACCGCGGCCGTGCCTGGCAAACAGGCCCCCACCCTGGTCACCCGCGACATGGTCGAGGCCATGCCGGCCGGATCGGTGCTGGTCGACCTGGCGGCCGAACGCGGCGGCAACTGCGAGCTCACCCGGCCCGGCGAAACCGTGGTTCATAACGGCGTCACCATCCTCGGCCCGCTCAATCTGCCGGCCTCCATTCCGCACCATGCCAGCCAGCTCTACGGTAAAAATGTGACCACCCTGCTGTTGCACCTGGTGAAGCAAGCCCTGCCGCGGGTCAATACAACGGATGATATCGTCAACGCCACGCTCGTCACGCACGGCGGCGAAATCCGCAACCCGATCGTCCGCGAAAAGCTAGGCTTGCCGCCGACAACGGTTGCCGAAGCCGCGCCGGGTTCCGCAATTTCCACGGATAGCCCGTCAACGGATAGCGCGCCAGCTGGCAGCCCGTCAACTGGCAGCCCGCCGCCTGGTTAATGCCTTAACGAGCTTCTTACTCCCTTCTCTCCCCGGTACTCCGGGGGAGAAGGGCTGGGGATGAGCGGGGATTGCGAGGGCTTGAGATTGCCTACCCAACTCCAGACCATCAACGCTAACTTTCAACGCCTTCAAGGATAGAACCATGTCGCTGGTGATTGGCTTGACCATTTTTGTGCTCGCGGTGTTTGTTGGTTTTGAAATCATCACCAAGATCCCGCCCACGTTGCATACCCCGCTCATGTCGGGCTCCAACGCCATCTCCGGCATTACCGTGGTCGGCGCCATCCTGGCCGCGGGCGCCAATTACAGCACCTTCGCCCAAATTCTGGGCATGCTGGCCGTGATCCTGGCCACCGTGAACGTGGTTGGCGGATTCCTGGTAACACACCGCATGCTCGGCATGTTCAAACGCAAAGACTAGGTTCGCCCGCCTTGGTCCGCCGGTATCCTCAACCGCCCCTTTGCCAGCTCGCCCCCCACCGACCCTCCTCGCCACCTAGAGTCTCAGAAAGCTGCTGCCGTGAACAAAGCCGAGCTGATCAATCTGGCCTACCTGGCCGCGGGAGTCCTCTTCATTCTAGGGCTCAAGGGCCTCACCCACCCCCGCACCGCCGTGCGCGGCAACTTTCTAGGGGCGATCGGCATGCTCGTGGCCGTGGTTGCCACGCTCGTCCATCAAGAAGTGGTGTCGTACGGCTATATTATTGCGGGGCTGCTGATCGGCAGCGCGATCGGTGTTGTGTTTGCCGTTCGCATTCAAATGACCGCCATGCCGCAAATGGTGGCGCTCCTCAACGGCTTCGGCGGCATCGCCTCGGTCTTTGTCGCCGGGGCCGAACTGATGAAGCCCGTGGTGAGGGCGCCCACGGGTGGGCGGGTCCTTCTCGGCGAGGTCTTAGGCATCCAAGCCGAAACCACCATCGTTTCGCCGACCACCGATCAACTGATCGCCGCCGCCGCGACGGGCTTGATAGGCGCCGTCACCTTTTGGGGAAGCCTGGTCGCCTTCAGCAAGCTGCAAGAACTGTGGTTCAAAAAGCCGGTTTATTTTGGCGGCCAGCAACTGGTCAATGCGGCCCTGGCCGTGGCCACCGTGATTCTGGCCGCGTGGATGGTGGCCGACCCTGGCAATATGATCGCCTACTGGTTGCTCGTGGGGGTCGCCTCCGCCTTGGGCGTACTGCTGGTCATTCCCATTGGCGGCGCCGATATGCCGGTGGTGATTGCCCTGCTCAACTCCTACTCAGGCATCGCCGCCGCGGCCTCCGGCTTTGTGCTGGGCAACAGCGTGTTGATCGTCGCCGGCTCGCTGGTCGGCGCCTCGGGCATCATCCTCACGCAAATCATGTGCAAGGCCATGAACCGCTCGTTGTTCAACGTGCTGTTCGGCGTGCTCGGCCCCAGCGCCTCGGCCCCCAGTGCCGACGACGTCTACGCGGGCCGCGTCAAATCCACCAGCCCCGACGAAGTGGCCCTGCTCTACGATGGCATCCGCCGCGCCGTGATCGTGCCTGGCTATGGCCTGGCCGTGGCTCAAGCCCAGCATGCGGTTCGCGAGCTGTCCAACCAGCTGCAAGCCCGGGGCGTGGAGGTCGAGTTCGCCATCCACCCGGTGGCCGGCCGCATGCCTGGCCACATGAACGTGCTGCTGGCCGAAGCCAATATTCCCTACGAGCAGCTTAAGGAAATGGACGAGATCAATCCCTCGTTCAGCCAGACCGACGTGGTGTTGATCATCGGCGCCAACGACGTGGTGAACCCCGCCGCGCGCACCGATCCTTCGAGCCCTATCTATGGCATGCCGATTTTGAATGTGGATGAAGCCCGGACGGTAATCGTGCTCAAGCGGAGCCTGAGCCCCGGCTTTGCTGGCATTCCCAACCCGCTGTTCGCGGCCGACAATTGCCTGATGCTCTTCGCCGACGCCAAGCAGGGCGTGCTCGACATCATCACGGCCATTAAAGAATCATAAGGCTCATAGGGCCAGTCCCCGCCAAGGCCAATCTCAGACCGGGGGCCGGAGCTTACGCACATCGGTCTGGTTTTCTCGCACAACCAGTATTTCGCCGAGAATAAATCATGCCCCTCGTGTCGCCTCAGTTAGCAGCAGAGTTGGACGCCGCGATCACGAACCGACACCTGGATTCTGTTGCCGAGGAAATCCGAAATAACGCTACGGAGTGTTACGCGCTCATTGCGGTTGGCGATGACGATTATTCGACGCCAGGCAATACACGATTCGGAGGCGATCCCGACTTGCCCCGCCACATGCCCTGGCCCAGAGATCCCGCCAGGCAAGAGCCGACGTTTTCGAACTTCATCGCCCAGATCAACTTTGCCGAATTGCCCGAGCTTTCCAGCGGCGCCTGCTTGCCGTCTCGTGGAATTTTGTATCTCTTCGTTCGGTATATGGAGTGTGCCGCTGAGCCCGTGATACTTGATGCTCTCTATTACGATGGAACCCTGGATACGTTGGCTCGTAGGGAATCGCCTGCCCCAGACTCCTTATGCGACGAGTATCTCGTTGAATTGATCCCTCAGCGAATTGAGGCGGTGCCGAGTGTGTCGCTCGCAAACTTCCGACGGCAATTCCGCCAGCGGATCGAAGAAAACACCCAAGAGATCGACGGGGAGGACGGAAATCTGCGTCGAATTGACTTAGATTCGGACTTGTGTCGAGAAGGCCAGATTGGGCAGTTGCTTGGCTTTGCCAATGCCGGCGACGAACGCGAAAACCTTTACCGTCAGGTCGTGCTCGCGCGTATGGGGAAGCGGGACCTGGTTTACAATGACTATTGGGAGTCGATGGAGGAGTATGAAGCCTATATTGAGACGTGGCGGCGCGATAAGCAACTTGTCAAGATGTATCAGAAGATGAGAGCTGGCGTCGAATGGCTGACATCCAATCGAGAACTGATTTCTGAGGCGGTCGAGCAATGGCGACTGCTATTCCAACTCAATTCCAATTCAGAAATGAATTTAAACATCAATGATGCAGATCCTTTGTACGTCTTTATACGGCAAGGCGACCTGGCCCGACGAGACTTTACCGACCTCGCCGGCGAAGTCACGCAAGGTTAGGAGCCATCGATCATTTACTTCCCAGATCGTCACTGACAACTTCGTTTTCGCCTTAACACCGTCATTCCCGCGTAGGCGGGAATCCAGTTGCAGCGGAGCACGACTCTGCAATCAATATCCACTTGGACATGAGCTATTTGCGGGAAGTTATTCTTCGACCCCCCCCTTAGCACACCGTTGCGATCCGCCTGAGTGGCGAATTGCTAGCATCCCGCAGCGCTGGCTCTCCATTGAGTTCGAGCCTTCAGGATAGCTCGCATCAAACTGCTCTATTCTCGGCCAAAAAAGAGGGGGGCAGCCTGCACCACCTCATCCAACGGGCAGGCTGCCCCCGCAGCGTCGCATCCCTTCTATATCATTCTCCGCAGTTCAAACTGCGTGAGCTTGGGTTACGGCAGATCATACGGCTGGCCGTCCGACCGTCCGCCCATATAGGCCAGCGTTAGCTTGTCAGCATAGTTCTGAACCGTGACCACCCGCGTGTCGCCGAACACAAACTGTGTGATGCCGGGGTGCCAGCTGCCATAGTAATAATTATTGATGGCCGCCGGCGTCGCGACAGGCGACGACATATCCGAGCCAGCCACCATCGGCGGATTGTCGGGGCGAGGCGCAAGCCCCAGACCCGAGGCGCGAACGCCGCCATAACAGTGCGATCCCCACGACATGCCAGGCGAGGGCGGACCATCGGCATAGTTGCTGCCCAGCGCCGTGGGCGTGATATGTTTTTCACCCGCGAAGGCCGTGTAGGCCATGCCGTCCGTCACGCCGCCAAAGGTCACCTTCGACCGAAAAATATTGCTGGTGGCCGTCGTATTCAAGCCGGGGCCAATGATCGGGCCGTTCACATGCGCAGCGCCCGCGTCGGCCATGGGGCTCGCCGTGGGCGATGTCGGCCAGCCGCTGGGAATATCCGTCATGCTCATCGCCACATAGTCCGTGCATTGCCCCGTGCTGTAGAGCGTGTTGGTGCGAAAGCCGCGCGTGGGGCAGTACAAGGCCGGCGAACGAAAGCCCGCGTGAATCACCAGGTTGGCGCCGGTCTCGGCGTCGCTCTTCAGGTCGAGCTTGTCATAAGCCGGCCCAGCGTCCATCACCGGCCACAGCAGGGCAATCCAACTGTGATAATAGGCGGAAGTGCCCACGCCAAACGGCACCACCTGCTCGCTGTTGCGATCGCTGAAGAGCTGAATGCCATTGCCCAACTGCTTGAGATTGCTGGCGCAATTGGCACGCCGGGCCGCTTCGCGAGCCGCTTGAATGGCTGGCAACAACATCGCGATCAAAATCCCAATGATGGCAATCACCACCAACAACTCCACCAAGGTAAAACCCGATCTGCGCGTACTTCGAGACAACATGGGACACGGTTCCTTGAAACAAAAGGTGTGATTTGCGGCCCAACAGGCGGGAAGGGCGAGGCCGCTGGCGAGAACCAAATCGAACGAGGCGGGGCACGCCCGTCAGCCAACCGGCGCAAACGCCCGGCTAACTGGCGAGAATGATTGCATGCAGGCGGGCGACGAGCATTGAGGCGGAACAGGATGAGGAACAGTTCCGGCCCATCATGCCGCGCGGGCCAATGTGGGTTGGGCCGCGCCGCTCATCTTCGGACAGCCCAACCCCATTGGAGTGATGTCATACCAACGCGTCTCGGAAACTCGCTCCGGTGGCTTTCCACAAACGAGAAGTTCCAACGGCTACGATTCAAAATCCGTGCCGTCAACGATCAAGGCAGGTCGTAAGGGTTGCCGTCGCTGCGACCACCCATCCAACGCAACATTGTCTTGTCGGCGTAATTCTTCACCGCCACCACGCGGGTGTCGCCATACACAAACTGCGTGATGCCAGGGTGCCAACTGCCATAGAAGTAGGTGTTGATCGATGCCGGAGTGGTGGAAGGGGTGGCGGCCGACGAAGCGGCGATCATCGGCGGGTCATCTGGCCGCTGGGCCAAACCCAACCCCGGGGCTTTCACGCCGCCGTAGCTGTAAGTGCCATAAGCCATGCCGGGCGACGGAGGACCGTCCACGTAGTTCGTGCCCAGCGCATTGGGCGTCACGTGCTTTTCGCCCGCGAACGCCGTATAGGCCATGCCGTCGGTCACGCCGCCGAAGGTCACCTTCGAGCGAAAGACATTGTTCGTGGCCGTGACTTGCTGCCCCGGCGCGATGATGGGGCCGTTCACGAATTCCGAACCGCCATCGGCCATGGGGTGAGGCGTGTTGGCGTAGCTGCTGGGAAGGTCGGTCATGCTCATGGCCACGTAATCCGTGCATTGGCCCGTGCCGTACATGGTGTTGGTGCGGAAGCCGCGCGTGGGGCAATACAGCGCCGGCGAACGGAAGGATTGATGATTCGCGAGGTTCGTGCCCGACTCGGCTTCCAGCTTCAGGTCAATCTTGTCGTACATGGGCCCGGCATCCATCACCGGCCACAGCAAGGCGATCCAACTGTGATGGTAAGCGGTCGTTCCGACGCCAAAGGGCACGACCTGTTCGGTGTTCCGGTCGCCAAACAACAGAATACCGTTGCCCAACTGTTTGAGGTTGCTCGCGCAATTGGCTCGGCGGGCCGCTTCTCGGGCCGCTTGAATGGCCGGCAGCAACATCGCGATCAAAATTCCAATGATGGCAATCACCACCAGCAATTCGACCAGGGTAAACCCCGATCGGCGCGCGGACTGAGACAGCATGGATCGTTCCTGAGAAAAATCAGTAGGAAGACAGATAAAAACGCGATGGCTGGTTTCCGCGCACCGACAGCAGGTCGGCAAGGTAGGGGCGGAGGATAAAAGCCGTCTGGCAGCGTACTAGCTAAGCAGACAGCGTGCCAAAGTCGTACACGCCGAAAAAAATGATGGGAATTCCGCTAAACGGGCTTAAGTCGGCAAAGCTCCGCCCACAACGAAACAGCCTTTAAGGCGCTGTGTTGCAGCAAGCGCTGCCCAGCAACAAGGCAATTTTCAAACCAAAACCCCCAAAATGCGGGACTGGCAACTCGCCTCCCCCCAACGAGCCCCGCTCCAAGTCCGTTGACTTCCCTGCACGGAATCGAAAGCCGGCTCGGCCACCGCCTATCAAGCCGGGCGGCATGATGTTCGAACTCCGCGCGGCGCGGCACCGTAGTTAGGTCAACGCAATCGCTTCATGGGTCGCATTAACCGTAATTTATCTAGACTTTGCAATCGCTGCATGTATCGTATACTTCGTATTTATTCCTCGTTACCGCACGGAGGGTATAGCAATGGGCCAGTCTCGCGAAGCCCTCGGGCTGTCGGACTTGGGTGCCTCCGTTCTACGGCACAAACGCAAAGCCATCGCCGTTTTCGTGGCAATTACGACGGCATTTGCACTCCTGATCGCCTTCTTTCCTCGGGCCTATTACTCCGAGGCTCGACTCATGGTGCGCGTCGGTCGCGCTACCGTGGCCCTCGATCCCACGGTTACCACCGGCGAAGTCGTGGCGATCCAGGATACCCGGGAAAGCGAGATCACCTCCGTCCTCGACGTGCTGCAAAGCCGGATGCTGCAGGAGCAAGTCGTGCAGATCCTGGGACCCGAACTGCTGCTCGACGAGGAACCGGTCTCACCCGGTCAAGCGGTGGCCGGCGTGCAACCCGTGGCCAACGGGCCGGCCCTGGCCGTCACCGAAGCCCGCCCCGCTGCGGCGCCGCGCTCCGGCGAGCCGGCCGGCCACCCGCAACCCCTGTCCCAGCAGCAGGCCAATCGTCCGCGAACCACCGAGGCCGACGGAGAGAGCGTGCTGGTACGCCTGGGATTAAAAGATCCGGTCACCAATTTTGAGCGGGCCGTTCAAGAACTGGACAAGCACTTGAAGGTCTACCGCGGCAAGAACTCCACCGTCATCAGCGTGGGCTACGAAGCATCATCGCCCCAGTTGGCTCAGCAGGTGGTGCAGGCCTTCGTCGATTGCTACTTGCGAGAGCATGTGCGGGTCAATCGCACGCACGGCTCGTACCGGTTCTTCCAGGAACAGCGAGACCAGCTCCAAGCCAAGCTCGATACGGCCGCCCGCGAGCTGCGGGACTTCAAGAACCAGGTCGGCGTCGCCTCGTTTGAAACCCGTCGCGCCGATCTCCAGAAACAAGTGGCCGATGTCGAGACCGCGCATTACGTGGCCCAGGCAGAAGCCGCCGCGGTCAGCGCCGCTCGCGGAGCCGTGGTGGAATCGCTGGAAACCACGCCCGAGCGAATCGATACCGAACTGGTGCGGGGCATGCCGCACATGGCCGCCGACAACATGCGTGAAAAGCTCTACGAGCTGGAGATCAAAGAGCTGGAACTGCTGGCGCGATACACCGAGCTGCACCCGTTCGTCAAAGAAATTCGCGAGCAGGTGGCCGAGGCCAAGCGGATCATGGCCAGCCAAGACACGGAGCGCGTGGAGTCCACCACCACCGTCAATCAAAACCATCAAGAATTGCAGCGCCAATTCAGCAGCCACTACTCCCAAGGAGTGGCGCTCGACGCTCGCCTGGCAGCGCTCAGCGACCAAAAGCGGCGGCTCCTGGAAGATCTGCGGCGGATCAACGAAGCCGAAATTCGGGCCTCGGAACTCCAACGCCAGGTCGACCTGGCCGAGCAATCGTTCAAGTCGTACTCGGTCGACGCGGAACAAGCCCGCATTGATGAGCAGCTCGAGGTCGACCGCATTTCCAACATCAGCGTTGTCCAAAACGCATCATTCGTCGAGAAACCCGCCAAACCCAACAAAGCGATGTTCGCGGGCTTGGGGTTGATTGTCGCGGTCCTGGGCAGCGCCAGTGTTGCCTGGATTAGCGAACGAATGAACCGCTCGCTTCGCACTCCGCAAGAAGTTGAGGAGGAACTGGACCTACCGGTTTGGACCTCGATTTCATAGCCAGCCCTCCCCTCCCCATAATTCACTCACACTCGATCGTTCATGCCATGATAGGGAAACGAAAGCTTCCCGCGTCGGTCCCAACACCGGTTGCTCCGCCATCGTATTTGCCACTGGTAAGAAGGTTGCTCGCGGAATCGACGCACGATTCGGCCCAGCCCGCCGCCGCCGGTGGTCGCGTGGCGCGGGCCGTGGGAATCACCAGTTGCGCCCTCGGCGGACTCCAGCGCGTTGCCACCGAACTGGCCATTGCGGCTGCCCACCTCCGCGATTTCAAAGTGCTGCTCGTCGAAACCAATCGCGCCGCCCCCGATGCGGCTCAGCGGTTCGAGATCCCCCGGACCCCGGGCTGGACGGAGTACATGGCCTCGGAAAGCGAGCTCGCCGACGCCATCTACCCTTCGATGCATGAGAACTTGTGGATCCTGCCCGCAGGCGAGCGTGACTCCACGGCCGTGGCCTGGCACGAGGAAATCGGCCGCGAAGCCATTCAACAGCTCAAGGGTCAATACGACCTGATCCTGTTCAATCTCCCCGCCGCGACCCAATTCAGCGAGTGCTTCTCCCTGGCCCCCCTGCTCGATGGCGTGCTGCTGGTGGTCGAAGCACAACGCACCGAGCGGGAGCTTGCCCATCGCGTCAAACGCGATCTCGTGGCCGCGCACGTGAACGTGTTGGGGGTGGTGCTGCATGGCCAAGGCCGTGCCACGGTTGCCCACCCGGCCACGGCCGGCCCGGCGGCGCCGCGGCGGTTCTCCCTGTTTGCCTTTCGCCGCGGGCGGCGAAACGCCGGGAACAACCCGACCACCGGCCTGATGTCGCAACTGGAATTCCGCCGCATTGTCGAAGCCGAACGGTTGCGTTCCGATCGCAGCGAAAATCCCCTGTCGCTCCTCGTGTTCTCACCAGAGGGCGCGAGCTCGCCCGCCGAATTTGCCGAGTTGGCGCACACCATTCGGCAACGGGTGCGCATGACCGATACTTGCGGGTTTTGGGACGGCCGCCGCGTGGGCGTGCTGCTGCCCGATACGGCCGAACCGGGCGCTTGGAAGCTGGCCAGCGACCTTCGCCTGCTCTTGCAAGAGCGATCCGAGCTGTGGCATTGCGATGTCTACAGCTACCCGCTGATTTCGGCCGACGCTACCGGGGCCGGCCCCCACGGCGCGCCGGCGGAGCTCGCTTCGCCCTCGCCCGAAACCGAGGCCCTGCCGCGACGGGAACTCGAATTGCCCGGCGTCGATGCTCCCGCCAGCCACCCCAGCCGAGCCGCGGCCAGCTCGCCCACGACCGATTCACCCCGCCGAGAAAGGCGCATGCCGGCCGGCGCCGCGCGGCAACACCAAACCGGACCCGGCAGCGTGCTGCCGCTGGAACCACTGCTGGTGCACGCCCTGCCAAGGTGGAAACGCCTGGTCGATGTGCTGGGCGCCGGCGCGGGCCTGGTCCTGCTTTCGCCGCTGCTGCTCGCGATTGCCGTCATCATGAAGTTCGCTTCGCCAGGGCCGCTGTTCTTTACGCAACTGCGCAGTGGGCTGGGTGGCCGTCCGTTCCGCATGATCAAGTTTCGCACCATGAGCGTCAACGCCGAAGCCGCCAAGGCCGCGCTCCGAAGCATCAGCGAGCAGGATGGGCCAGCGTTCAAGCTCAGAAACGACCCCCGCGTCACACGGTTCGGAAAGTACCTGCGGCAGACCAGCCTGGACGAACTGCCGCAACTCTGGAACGTGCTTCGCGGCGATATGACCTTGGTCGGGCCCAGACCCCTGCCCATCGATGAAAGCAACAGCTGCAACCGTTGGCAGCGCCGCAGAATCTCCGTGACACCGGGCTTAACCTGCTTGTGGCAAGTGTCCGGCAGGTCGCAGGTGAGCTTCGACGAATGGGTGCGAATGGATTTGCAATATGTCCGTCGTCGCTCGCCGCGAACCGACATCACGCTCATTTTGAAAACCATTCCCGCCGTGATTTTCCGCCGCGGAGCCCATTAGTTTCTTGCTCGTTATGTCTCGCCCCGCCACTGCCACCGTGCTCGAAACCTCCGCTGCCGCGGAGCCCGAGGTGGCAGCGCGCAACGAGCAACCTGCACCCCCTGCCCCGTCGGCCCCGTCGGCCCTCAAGCGCGCTGCCCGGCGGTGGCGAGGTTTGGCGACGACCATCGGCGCCAACTTGGGCGTGTTTGGACTCAATGCTCTGCAAGGAGTCATCCTGGCAAGGCTGTTGGGACCCGAACTGCGAGGGCAATACGGCACCGCGGTGTTTTACGGGCAAAACCTGATCTACATCGGCTTGTTCGGCACGCAGTTCTCCATGGCCATGCGGGCCACGCAATCCAATGCGCTTGAGTCGTTGCGCCGCGCCGCCTGGCGAACCGGCGCCATCACCGGCCTGGTGACCATGGTTGTGGTGGCGGCGCTGGGGTGGTTGGCCCTGCCGGCGGACAAACACTTTTTGGCGCCGCTGTGCATGCTGGCCGCCTGCTCCCTGCCTTGGGAACACCTGCGGCTTTCGCAAATGGCCGTCGATCACGGCAGCGGAGACTTTCGCCGCTACAACTTGAACCAACTGTTGGGCGCGGCGGCGCTGCCCGCGGCTCTGATCGGCGTTTGGCTCTGGGGATCCACCTCCCTGCCGCTTCAAGTCGCACTGTTCGTATTGGCGCCCGCCGCGGCTCTGGCCGTGCGTTTGGTCTGCCGCGACGCACCCGTGTGGGGCGCGGTCGAGCCCTCGCCACGCCGGCTGTTGCGAGAAGGCGTGCCGTTTGCCTGGAGCGTGCTGGCCGCCGACCTGCTGACCAAGCTCGATGTGCTGCTCATGCTCTGGTTGGCCAGCTTCAGCATTCAAGGCTACTATGCGGCCTCGGTGCCGGCGGCTTTCCTGTTGATCGTGGCGCCCAATGCCATTGCCCTCTATGCATTCAATGCCGGGGCACGCCATTCCCAGGCCGCGCGAGGGAAGCAACTGGCCGCGCTGATCGCCGGGCTGGTGGCCTTTCAAACAACCGCCACGGTCGTGCTCACGCTGGCCCTTCCCTGGCTGATGGTGCTGGTGTATGGCGAAGACTTCCGGGGCGCGGTCCCCTTCGCCCTGATGTTGTTGCCGGCCTATGCGGCCAGCGGTTGCGGAATCGTTGCCGATGGTTTCCTCCGTGGCCGAGGGCAATCGAAGCACGGCGTGCGCGCCCGCGCGGCTGGCGGCCTGGTGCTGATGGGCGTAGTGGCCTTGGCGTTTGGCAAATGGCGCGAAATGAGCATCCCCATGGGCGCCGTGGCGGCCAACCTCACCGTGGCCGTGTGGCTGCTCTTCGCGGCCGGCCGTAGCGCTCTGGGCGGCTTGACGGCGCCTCCGCGGTTGGGAGAGGCGTCATGAGCCGCGCCTTGCCAGCCAATCCACCGCTGAATGTGGCCCCCCTTGCTTCGGCTGCCTCCACGCTGTCCCGTTTTGTGGCGGGCGGTCTCCTGTTGGCCGGGCTGTTCTTCACCGAAGCGGTGTTCGAAGTTCACGATGTGGAGTCGGTGAAACTGAACTGGCAGATCCTCATGCGACTGGGGCTCTGCGGCCTGTGCGGCCTGTTTGGAGCTTGGAAGCTGCCCACGACCTTTCGGGTGCTCGATCGCTTTCCCGGCGCTTGGATCACCCTGCTGGGCATGTGGGCGCTGATCACGGTTCCCTTTTCCGCGAATGTGAACTACGCCCTGGCCGCCGTGGCGGCGCTCTGGTGCATGATTCTGTTCGTGCCTGCCGCGCTAATGGAATTGGGCGGCAAACGCGCGCTGCAAATCTCGCTGGCTTCGTCCCTGTGCTTCCTCGCCGCCTCCTGGTTCGTGTATTTCAAGTACCCGGAACTAGGGCAGACCGAATTCATATCCTCCCATACCGATCGCGTCTATCGCCTGGGAGGGCTGAGCGATGCCAACGGCCTGGGGCGCATCGCCGCCCTCGTCATCTGCCTGTCGATGATTCTCTACTGGGAACGGGCGCTGGGCCTGGTCGTGGCCGGTGGTTCGATCCTGTTTGCCGCCGTTACGCTGGCGGCCACCGATAGCCGCACCTCCATGGCCATGGCCGCCGCGGCCGCCGCCCTGGTTGCCTGGCGCTATCTGCGGCACGTGGCCTTGTCCTGGGCGCTCTTCGGAGGGCTGGCCGGATCACTCGCGCTGGTGGCGATGCTCTCGGTCAATGGGGGCGGGGCCTTGAGTGGCGTGCTGGGTAGATTGTCGCGATCGGGCGACCAGAAAGAGCTCTCCAATCTCACCGGCCGTACCTACTTGTGGAGCTTTGCCTGGAAAGCGATCGAAGCGTCGCCTGTCGCTGGCCACGGCTTCGGTTGCTCACGATTTGTCATGAAAGAATCGCCCGAGTTCCCGACAGGGCACGCCCACAATGTGCTGCTGAACGTGATGTTGGGAAGCGGCGTGGTGGGGGTGGGCTGCATGCTTGGCATGCTCATCCAGCTCACCCTGCTCATGTCGCGGTCGCCCTCGGTGTTTGCCGACGTCATGACCGTTTTTCTATGGGTGGGCGGCATCGCCGAATCGATGATTTTTGGTCCCGTCCCCAGCACGTTCACCATCCTGTGGTTGATGGCCGTGTGCTGGAGAGCTGCTTTGCCCCAAGACTCGTGGGGAGGCTCGCGCGCCGCCGAGCCGATGGAGACGCACTCATGATCAGCGCTAAATCTTCCCCCGTAAATCAGGGCGACGCGCGCGCCTCGCGCGCGCCGCTCCCCATATCGGTGGCCGTGTTTACGAGCTTTTTGGCGCCCTACAACGTGGGCGTGTTTGAGGCGCTGCAACAGCGAGTCCGTAACTTAACCGTCTTGCTCTGCACCGAAATGGAATCCAACCGCGCCTGGCAGCCGAACTTTGGCAGCTTGGACGTGCGCATGATTCGCACCAAAACCATTGTCCGGCCCCCCAAGCACTCTCTCGGGTTTCGCGATCACGGGATCGTGCATTTCCCCCGGAACGCAGGCGATATGCTGGCCGAACTGCAGCCCGACGTCGTGATCTCTTCCGAGCTGGGCATGCGCTCGGTCGCCAGCGCTCGCTACCGGCGCAAACACCCGGACAGTCGTTTGATTCTCTGGCAAAACCTCTCCGAACATACGGAGCGCGAACGGGGCTGGCTCAGGCATTGGCTTCGCCGCTGGCTGCTCCCCAAGGCCGACGCCGTTACCGCCAACGGACCCAGCGGCGAACGCTACCTGCAGCGGATGGGCGTGCCCCGCGAGCGGCTGTTCCGCGTACCCTACGCGGCCGTGCCGCACATTTTTGACCAGGTTCCGCTCGAACGCGACCCCCAGGCCCAGCATCGGCTATTGCACCTGGGGCGGCTCATCGACCTCAAGGGCGTGATGCCATTTCTGCAGGCCCTGATTCGCCATGCCCAGCAGCATCCTCAGCGGAATCTGGAGTTCTGGCTGGCCGGCGACGGTCCGGTTCGCAAACAGATAGAAGCCGTGGCGCGTCCTCGGAATCTATCGATAACACTGCTAGGCGATCAGCCCTACGAGCGGCTGGGCGAAATCTGTCAGCAGTGCGGCATCCTGGCATATCCCACGCTCTTTGACGAATGGGGGCTGGTTGTGAACGAAGCCCTCGCCGCCGGCTTGCCGGTGCTGGGGAGTCTTTACAGTCAGGCCGTGGAGACGCACGTGATTCCCGGCAAAACCGGCTGGACGTTTCGCACCGACCATCCGGCGGAAATGGACCGCGCCATCGCAACCGCGCTCGAAACCAGCCCCGACGCTCTCAATAAAATGAGATCGGCAGGCCGTCATGAAATCAGTCATGTAACTCCAGACTACGCCGCCGATGGCTTTCTCGCAGCCATTTGTAGCGTATGGAAACAACCAGCAACCTGACGATCGAAATAGCTATGATGATCTCTCCCGTATTCGACACGGCAGATGCCGCCAACCATGAAGCCGTTGCCTGGCCGCGCAAGGTGGATGTGCTGGGCGTGGGCGTCAGCGTGACCGATTACCACGCCGCCACCGAGGTGATCGTGGATGCGGCCCGGCGCCGATTGTCAGCCGTGGTGGCTTGCCAGGCGGTGCATGCCGTGGTGACCGCGGCTGCCGATGAAGATTTACTGAGAAAGGTCAACTCGTTTGAGCTGGTTACTCCAGACGGACAG
Source organism: uncultured Pirellulales bacterium (assembly GCA_964445985.1). Taxonomy (GTDB): domain Bacteria; phylum Planctomycetota; class Planctomycetia; order Pirellulales; family S012-138; genus CAYUMU01. Next base: position 93,565 of record CAYUMU010000012.1, read on the forward strand.
CCCGTTCGCTGGAGCATGAACCTGCTGCACAAGACAGGACTGAAGGAGCGGGTTTACGGGCCGGAACTCATGCTGCGGGTCTGTCAGGCGGCGGCCGCGGCGGGAGTCTCCATTTATCTCTATGGCGGCAGTGACGAGGTCTGCTCCACGCTGCGGCGCGATCTGCCGCGGCGATTTCCGGGACTGGTGATCGCCGGCGCCGAATCGCCGCCCTTTCGACCGCTGACCGACGCGGAAACTTCCGCGATGATCGAGCGCATCAATCAAAGCGGCGCCGGAATCGTATTCATAGGATTGGGTTGCCCCAAGCAAGATCATTTTGGCCACGCGCACCGCGATCGGCTGCGGGCCGTGCAAATGCTGGTGGGCGCCGCCTTCGACTTCCATGCCGGCGCTAAAAAGATGGCCCCCCACTGGATGCAGCAGCGCGGCCTGGAATGGTTGTATCGCCTGGCGCAAGAACCCCGTCGACTGTGGCGCAGATACCTGGTGACCAATTCGTTGTTCGTAGCCGGCCTGGTGCGCAGCGTGGTGGAGCGGCCTGACTATGTGGCGCCGGAAGCCCGACCCCAGCGGATCAAGCCGGCAGGCCGTATGAAATAGAGAAGCGGGGAGGGCAATGTCTGCCCGCTTCGCCGCGGGCCATGGCGGCTCGATCACCACTCAAACGTCTTGTTGATATCCTCGTTGCAGATTCTTACTTTCATCAAACACTCATCCTTGACAGGAACATAGACATGCAATACGACGATCTGATTCTGGTGGCCGGTGGCGGTGGTTTTATTGGCGGGCACCTGGTGGACTATCTCCGCCGCCAGGGTTTCGCCAACATTCGCTCGGTCGACATCAAGCCGCTCGAAGATTGGTACCAGGTTCACGATGGCGTGGAGAACGTCGTCGCCGATCTGCAAGACTACTACAACTGCAAAGCCGCCTGCGCCGATGCTCGCGAGGTCTATAATCTGGCGGCCGATATGGGCGGGATGGGATTCATTGAGAATAACAGGGCGCTCTGCATGCTGTCGGTGCTCATCAACACCCATCTGTTGATGGCGGCCCAGCAGGCAGGCACGGAGCGGTTCTTCTACGCCAGCAGCGCCTGCGTGTATAACGCCGACAAGCAGCGCGATGCCAACGTGACAGCGCTGAAGGAAGAGGACGCCTACCCGGCCATGCCCGAAGATGGCTACGGCTGGGAGAAGCTGTTCTCGGAGCGGATGTGCCGGCACTTTCGCGAGGATTTTGGCCTCATCACGCGGGTGGCCCGGTTCCACAATGTGTATGGGCCGCTCGGCACCTGGGACGGCGGGCGAGAAAAGGCGCCGGCCGCGGTCTGCCGCAAAGTCATTCATGCCCTGGAAACCGGCTCGAATGAAATCGAAATCTGGGGCGATGGCCAGCAGACCCGTAGCTTCATGTATATCGACGATTGCCTTCTGGGCATCGACCGCATCATGCACAGCGATATTGAGGAACCCATCAACCTGGGCTCCAACGAACTGGTCACCATCAATGGCCTGGTGGATATCGTCGAAGACATTGCCGGTGTCAAACTACAGCGGCACTACAAGCTTGACGCCCCCAAGGGCGTGAACGGTCGCAATAGCGACAATACGCTCATTCAAGCCCGTTTGAACTGGCAGCCCGGCGTTCGGCTTCGCGATGGCTTGGAGAATACCTATCGCTGGATTCTTGGGGAGTATCAGGCCCAGAAAGCCACGGTCGTGGGGGAGCCCGTCCCCTCGCGGCACTAGCACTTTTTTCAACTCGCATTTGGCAGGCAGACAATGAACACGAGTCACGCCCATCCTCCTCAAGTGAGTATCGGCTTGCCGGTTTACAACGGTGAGAAATATCTCGCCGCCGCGCTCGACTCATTGCTGGCCCAAACGTGGAGTGATCTGGAGGTTGTTATCTCCGACAATGGCTCAAGCGACGGCACGGAAGCCATCTGCCGGCGATACGCGGAACGGGATGAACGCGTGCAATATTTCCGCGGCGACATCAATCGGGGCGCGGCCTGGAACTTCAACCGCGTGGTGGAACTGGCGCGAGGAGCATACTTCCGCTGGGCGGCCTATGACGATCTTTGCGACCCCACCCTGATTGAGCGTTTGCTCAGCGTGCTCGAAGACGACCCTCAAGCCGTGCTGTGCGCCTCGGCCGTTGAAGTGATCGACGGCGAGGGGCGAATCATCCCCGGAGAACTTGGCGGCAACGAAGGTGAGCCGCTCGTTGATGACTATGGTCCGCCCCGAACCACTCTGCTGGGCTCGGAACGTGCCGCCGATCGTTTTCGCGGCGTGTTGCTGCACTCCATGCGTTGCTACGAGGAGTTCGGCCTGATACGCAGGGCCGCGATTTTGCGGACCGGTTTGCATCGCCCCTACCGCGGGGCAGAAAAGGTGTTTCTGGCGGAGTTGAGCCTGCTGGGACCATTTCGCATTGTGCCCCAGGTGTTGTTCTATTCGCGTTGGCACGACGAGCGTTTTTCTGCCTTGCCTTCTGCCCGCGCGCAGAATGAGTGGGTGGTAGCCAAGCCGCGGCGGTGGATGATGCCGCGAAGGTTGCGTTGCGCGCTGGGCTACACGGGGCTTGTATTCAAAGCCCGGGGATCTTTCCGCGACCGACTGGGCAGCGCGCGGGTGCTCTTACAGTTTGTATTTCGATGGCAAAAGCTGAAGGCCGCCGTTCATGAAGTTTGGCGCGGCTCAGCCATGACGGCCGTGCCCTTGCCGCCGAGCCGCGAGCCGGATTCGCAAGAATGTCACCTGGACGCCGCCGAACCTCTGGCCGGGGCCGCGCCAGGGGGGGATTCGGTTTCGAATAAGATCTAGTCACCCCATTCTCGTGTTATCGCTGTATTTTGTGTTCGCCAACAACGCCTGTGGCAGATCATGATGGAATTATGACAGACTTTTTGACTGCTCCCAATTTGCCCTTGTCGGCCGCGGCCGTCGTGGCTGACGATCTGGACTACATGGTTTCGGCGCTCGGCGGCGAGCTGCGGAAAATGGCCGGAAAACGGTTGCTGGTCACAGGCGGCGCCGGCTTCTTGGGCTATTATCTGGTGCAACTGCCGCTGCACTGGAACCGCGCCGCGGCGCCCGGCCAGCAGATCGAAGTCACCGTTTTCGACAACTATGCCCGCGGGGTGCCCGACTGGTTGACCGCCATCGAGGAGGATCCGCGGCTGACTCTCGTTCGACACGATGTGATCGAGCCGCTGCCGGCCGACATGGATGAATACGACTATATAATTCATGCCGCCGGGATTGCCTCGCCGACTTATTATCGTCAGTTTCCGCTGGAGACGATGGACGCGAATATCAATGGGCTGCGATCGCTGCTTGACTATTGCCGGGAAGGCGAATCGAGCCCGCGGCCCGTGCAGGGCATGCTGTTTTTTTCCAGCAGCGAAATCTACGGGGATCCTGCGGCCGATCACATTCCCACCGCCGAAGACTATCGGGGCAATGTTTCGTGCACCGGACCGAGGGCCTGTTACGACGAATCCAAGCGGTATGGCGAAACGCTGTGCGTCACCTTTGCTCGCCAATATGGAACGCCGGTTTCCATGGCGCGGCCGTTCAACAATTACGGCCCCGGTCTCAAGATCACCGATCGCCGGGTGATCCCTGATTTTGCCCGCGATATGTTCGCTGGCCGCGATCTGGCCTTGCTGTCCAACGGCGCGCCGACGCGCACCTTTTGTTACGTGGCCGACGCCGTGGTGGGCTATTACAAGACCCTGGTGGTGGGGCGTCCGGGCGAAGCCTACAACATTGGCGTGGAAACGCCCGAGATTAGTGTGCGGCAACTGGCCGAGATGCTGGCCCAGCAAGGGCGCGAACTCTTTGGATATGAGGGCGCCGTGGTGCAACGCCACAGCGATGAACAAGATTATCTGATCGATAATCCTCAAAGAAGATGCCCCGATATTCAGAAAGCCCGCATTGAGCTGAACTATGATCCGCAAGTGGACCTCCCCACCGGCTTGAGGCGATCGTTACTATGGTATGCCGACCATCGCGTCGCGGAGGATGCCTGATGAAGATCAGCATTGTCGGCGCTGGTTATGTGGGCCTGGTGTCGGGCCTGGGCCTGGCATCTCAAGGGCATCGCGTGGTTTGCGTGGACCTTGATCCGGCCAAGGTTGATCGCATCAACGCTGGCGAGGCTCCTTTTTATGAGCCGGATTTGCCGGCGCTGCTCGCCGAACAACTTCGCGCCGGCCGGTTTCGCGCCGCGGTCGATCTGAACGCGGCCGTGTTGGATAGCGAAGCCACGTTTCTGGCGGTCGGTACGCCGTTTGACGGTCAGGCGATCGATCTGACCTTTATTCGAGCGGCCGCCGAGCAGGTTGGCGCGGCGCTCCGTCAGAAGTCGGGCTATCATCTGGTGATTGTCAAAAGCACCGTGGTGCCTGGCACCACCGATAGGGTGGTGCTGCCCCTTCTTGAGAGTGCCTGTGGGCGGCGGGCCGGCGCGGAGTTGGGGGTGGCCGCCAATCCGGAGTTCCTGAGCGAAGGGAGCGCGGTCGCCGACTTTTTGCGGCCCGACCGGATTGTGATCGGCGGCCACGATGAGCGCAGCCGGCAGGTTTTGCAAAGTATTTATGCGGGCTTCCGTGATGTTGAGAAACTGCAAACCAATAATCGCACGGCGGAAATGATCAAGTACGCTTCGAACAGCGTGCTGGCCACGATGATTTCGTATGCGAATGAGATCGGCAACCTGTGCACGGCCGTGGGCGGGATTGACGTGGTGGAAGTGATGCGGGGCGTGAATCTGGCGCATTATTTCCGTCCGCAATCTAGCATGGGCGAAGGGGTTCAAGCCCCCATCTCGGCGTTCCTGCAAGCTGGGTGCGGGTTTGGCGGCAGCTGCCTGCCGAAGGATGTTCAAGCGCTGATCCGCCATGGGCAAGACCTGGGCGAGAGCATGCCGCTGTTGCGTGCCGTCATTGACATTAATGACGCGCGGCCGCGGAAGATGCTGCACTTGCTTCGCAAGCACTATCCCGAGTTGCAGGGTCGGCGCGTGGCGGTTTTGGGGTTGGCGTTCAAGCCAGATACCGACGACATCCGCTTGTCGCCGGCCATTCCCATTTTGCAAGCGTTGCTGGCGGCCCAGGCGGAGGTGACGGCCTACGACCCGCAGGCGAATGACAATACGCGCCGGTTGTTGGGCGGCAGCCGGGTACAGTTTTGCGACTCGCTGGCGGCGGCGGTCGAGGGCGCGGAGGCGCTGATGTTGGTGACGCGGTGGGACGAATTCCGGCGACTGCCAGAAATGCTGCGAGGCAGGAACCCTCAGCCGCTTTGTGTTGACGGCCGACGAATGTTGGAGCGGACGTCGCTGGAGCGTTACGAAGGGATTGGAGCTTAGGCCATGAAGTTTATCCCCCTCAACCTGGCGGGCGCGTGGCTGATCGAGCTGGAACCTCGTTGCGATGATCGGGGCCATTTTGCCAGGGCCTGGTGCGAGGACGAGTTTTCGGCCCAATCGCTCTGCACCGGGTTTGTGCAGGCCAACTTTGGGTTCAGCCATCGGCAAGGCACGGTGCGCGGCCTGCATTACCAGCGCGAGCCGCATGCGGAAGTCAAAGTGGTGCGGTGTACCCGCGGCGCCGTGTACGACGTGCTGGTGGATGTGCGGCCTGACTCTCCCACGTTTGGGCATTGGCACGCCGAGGAGCTGACGCCCGACAACGGGCGGGCACTCTATATTCCCGCGGGTTTTGCTCACGGTTATCAAACATTGACGGACAACGCTGAGATTTTTTATCAAACATCGCAGGCCTTTGTGGCCTCGGCGGCGACGGGGGTGCCGTGGAATGACGCGCAGGTGGGGATTGCCTGGCCGCTCCCCGCCACGTCGATTTCGGCAGCCGATCAAAACTGGCCCTCTTTGGCGGAGTCTGGCCAGCCCATTCAGCGCCTTGAAGCTCATCGATAGGAATAAACTGTCATGATTATTGTGGATACCGCACTCAAGAAGCGCGAGCAGGCTGGCAAGCCGATCCGCGTGGGTTTGATCGGCGCCGGCTACATGGGGCGCGGCATTGCCGCCCAGTTTCTGACTCCGCTGGCCGGCCTGCGGCTGGCGGCCATTTCCAACCGCAACGTGGAAGCCGCGCAGCAGGCATGGGGCGCGCGCGGCGCGGACGCCAGGCTGGAAACCACGCTCGGCGGGGTTGAGGATTGCGTGGCGCAGGGCCGAGGGGTGTATACCGACGACGCCACCTTGCTTTGCCAGGCCGAAGGGATCGATGTGATCATTGAAGCCACGGGCGAAGTGGAGTTTGGGGCACGGATTGCCCAAGCGGCCCTGGCCGCGGGCAAGCACGTGGTGCTGGTGAATGCCGAGCTCGACGCCACGATTGGGCCGATTCTCAAGGTGCAAGCCGAGCAGGCGGGCGTGGTGCTCACCGATACCGATGGCGACGAGCCTGGCGTGGCCATGAACCTGCTCCGCTTTGTCGATACGATTGGCTATCGCCCGCTGCTGGCGGGCAATATCAAGGGCTTTATCAATCGGTATCGCAATCCCGATACCCAACGCGATTTTTCCGCGAAGGTGAATCAGCGGGCGCCAATGATCACGTCGTTCGCCGATGGCACGAAGCTTTCGATGGAAGCCTGTATTTTGGCCAACGCGGCCGGCTTTCAGGTGGGGCAGCCTGGCATGTTCGGCCCGGCTTGCAAGCATGTGAAAGACGTGCTGCAACACTTCACCGCGGAGCAGTTGCTGGAGTCGGGAGGACTGGTGGACTACGTGCTAGGCGCCGAGCCGGGCACGGGGGCATTTGTGGTTGGCTACAACGAAGAGCCGATCAAGCAGGAATATATGCAGTATTTCAAGATGGGCGACGGACCGCTGTATGTGTTTTACACGCCCTATCATTTGCCGCACTTGCAGGTGGCCGTGACGGTGGCCCGAGCGGCCTTGTTTCACGATGCCGCGGTTGCGCCGCTGGGCGCGCCGCGGTGCGACGTGGTGACTTATGCCAAGAAGGGCCTGGCCGCGGGCGAAACGCTTGACGGGATCGGCGGGTTTATGAGTTATGGAGTGATCGACAACGCCAAGAACAGCCGGGCGACCCATGCTTTGCCGATGGGTTTGTCGCACGGTTGCCGGCTGAAGCGCGCGGTCGCTCAAGATCAGTTGCTGACTTACGACGACATTGACCTGCCGCCCGGCCGGCTGTGCGATCGTTTGCGGGCTGAGCAAGACCGGTATTTTGCCGATGCGCTGAGTGGCAATGTTTTGAGTGTTGGCCGCTAAGGATCGAGGATTAATTAACTTCCCGCAATGCAGTTCGCATCCAGGCCGATGTTGATTGCCGAGTCGTAACCGCCGCGACTGGATTCCCGCCCCCGTCTTCACGAGGGCAGGCTCTTCGCGGGAATGACGGGTTTGTGGGAATGACGGGTTTGTGGGAATGACAGGTTTGCGGGAATGACGGGTGCGTTGCTGCTGATAGTGGGGAGTGAAGTGCAATGAAAGTCGTGTTGTTTTGCGGTGGCATGGGGATGCGTTTGCGAGAGTTCTCGGAGGCCATTCCCAAGCCGATGGTGAATATCGGGTATCGCCCCATTTTGTGGCATGTGATGAAATATTATGCCCATTATGGGCATAAGGATTTCATTCTTTGCCTAGGCTGGAAAGCGGATTATATCAAGCAGTATTTCCTCAATTACGATGAATGTCTTTCCAACGATTTCGTGATGCGATCGGGCAAGAGCGTGAGCTTGCTGCACAGCGATATTCACGATTGGAACATTACCTTTGTCGATACGGGCGCCCAGGCCTGCGTGGGCGAGCGGTTGGCCGCCGTCCGCCCTTTTCTGGAGGGCGAGGAGCTGTTCCTGGCCAACTACACGGACGGACTGAGCGACGTGCCGCTGCCAAGCATGATTGACTATGCCAGGGAGAACGGGTTTGTCGCTTCCTTTTTGGGAGTGAGGCCGTCGCACACGTTCCATTTGGTGGGGGCGGAGCCTGACGGCAAGGTGCGCGAACTGAATACGCTGGCCGACGCCGGGATGTTGATCAACGGGGGTTATTTCGTATTGCGGCAAGAGATTTTTGACTACATGCAACCGGGGGAGGAACTGGTGGCCCAACCGTTTCACCGGTTGATGGATGAAGACGCGTTGGGCGTGTACCGTTACAACGGCTTCTGGGCCTGCATGGATACATTCAAGGAAAAGCAACTGCTCGATGATCAGTGCGCCAGCGGCAACGCGGCCTGGAAGGTGTGGAAACAAACCACCGACGAGCAGCGGTTTGCCGCCGTGCAGCGAATGGTTGGCGGCCGCATGGTTGACGAGCCAGCGTTTGTGCGGGCGCCGCGCTAAGGGGCTATCGAAGGTTCCGTCCTGATCGATGAATGGTTGTTTGAGCCGGATTGCCATTGGCGAGTCATATCCGCCGCGCCACCCCCACCCCGCCCTCCCCCGTCAAGGGGGAGGGTGAAGATGTCCCTAAGTTTCAGGAGTCTTGCGTTTGATGTTTGCTCGCGGATTCAGTGGCGTGCGCCGCGTGCTCTGCTTGGGCGCGCACGCTGATGATATTGAAATTGGCTGCGGCGGCACGCTGCTGAGGCTATTGGCGGAGCAGCCAGAGGCCCAGATTCAGTGGGTGGTTTTCAGTGCCGCGGGCGAACGCCGCGACGAGGCGCTCCACGGCGCCGAGTTGTTTCTGGCCGGCTCGGCGAAGCATGAGGTCGTGATTCATGATTTTCCTGATCGGTTGTTTCCCACGGCGTGGGAACCGATCAAGCAACAGTTCGACGCCTTGCGGGCCAGCTTCTCGCCCGACCTGGTTTTCACGCACCGCCGCGACGACGCGCACCAGGACCATCGCGTGGTGGCCGATCTCACCTGGTGTACGTACCGCGATCATTGGGTGTTGGAGTATGAGATTCCCAAATACGAGGGCGATCTAGGCAACCCCAACGTGTTCGCCCCGCTGACACGGGATCAACTTGAGCGGAAGGTGGCCTGCCTGACCGAGGCATTCGCCAGCCAACGCGACAAGCCATGGTTCCTGCCCGACACGTTTCGCGGCCTGGCCAGCTTGCGCGGATTGGAATGCCGGGCGGCCGAATCGTTGGCCGAAGGTTTTTACTGCCGGAAGTTGACGCTGTGAGGAAGTTGGGATTTTGGATTTGAAGTGGTTAGCGGTGGCGGGGCGGGTGGAGGTTCATGGGCTGGGGGTAGGCGGGGTCGTCGTCGAGGTAGTCTTCGA
>CAYUMU010000013.1:0-93549 GCA_964445985.1 uncultured Pirellulales bacterium
CTTGGTGCGGGTCTCGTAAACCGGCTTGCACACCGTGTAGCAATACTGCTTGGTGCGGGTTTCGTAGACCGGCTTGCAGACCGTGTAGTGGATCTGCTTGGTGCGGGTCTCGTAAACCGGCTTGCACACCGTGTAGCAATGCTGCTTGGTGTGGGTCTCGTAAACCGGCTTGCAGACCGTGTAAGGAATCTGCTTGGTGCGGGTTTCGTAGACCGGCTTGCAAACCGTGTAGTTGCAGTCGCGATAGTAAGTTTCGCGGACGTACTTCACACAGTCCACAGCCTTCTCTTCGCAGACCGTTTCATAGACGGTCTTGTAGCAGGTGTAATCCTGCTTCTCGTAGACAACCTCACGGCAGGTCTTCATCACGGTGTGACAAAGTTGCTTGCTACCGCAGTAGCTTACCGTGTCGCAGCTCGCCGAACAGTTGCGGTACTTTGCAGCACCACAATACCCGGCAAGCGCCATATTAGCCGACATCGCCATCAATACGACGGCCAGAATCGGCGCCCCCAACGAGCGTCTCATGTTCTTGCCTCCTCCGGAGCACATTTGAGTAGATAGTCCCTGGTCTGTGGGAACGTATGCCTCAGTCATAATCGGACGGCAAACTACCTCTTCCTTAGCCACTCTACGCATTTTGTGCTGTCATCCCGAGCGGTTTCGACGTCCATGGATGACGCAGCTTGCCAGCCGGTGAGCAGTGCCAACTACGCGCGGCGAAAACCTGCAACACTTGGCTAAGGGAATATGGCTTACAAAAAGCTCCCACCTTTTCCGATCGCAGGATTTATGGCAAACGCTGCGGGGTTCACGGTTTAACTACCCTGAATCTGGGAGCCCTCGTTGCGGATCGCGGGTTGGCGCGACACTTCCGGCGGTGCGAAACGTGGTGGAACGGCCACATGAAAAGCGGCTGCCGACTCCACCCCTCCTGGGGAGATGTGGTCTCAAAACCCGCTCCTCAACGGTTGGGTCGATTGAACCGCGCTTGCGGAGAACGACGACCGCAACGCGCACCTGCCCAACCCGTGGGCACGTGGTCAGGGGGAGCGAACGATTCCTCTCGACGAGATGAGGCCAGGTGGGGGGGCCTCAACTGACTCGACGCGATGCCGGCAGGTGGGGCGGGGCTCTGCCTTGGAACCCCGTCCGATTTGCATGGCCGGCCGGTTTGAAACTGGGGGAGCCGGACGTCTCAAAGGCTATGCCCCTACCTGATCAGGGGGGAAAGTGTTCAGTGAGTTGACAAAATTTGACTGGCCATGAAGCACAACCTAGGAACTTGATGACGGAATTGTGGAATCACGATCAACGGCTTTGGGCAGTAGGCGGACGACTTGCCCCCCGGATCTCCGCACAGTTCCACTCGCGAATTACCCATACCCTCGCATTCACGCCGAAAAAAATGAGGAACGAGAACATGCCTAGCAACAATCGTCAGGGCTTTACCCTGGTGGAGTTACTGATCGTGGTGGTCATCCTGGCGATTCTTGCCGCCGCCATTATCCCTACGTTCACCGATTCCACCGCCGACGCGAAGGCGAGCACCGCCCTCACCAACCTCAACGTGCTCCGCGGGCAAATCCAACTGTATAAAATGCAGCACGGTGGATTGGCGCCGAGTGCAACGCTCGTTGAGCTCACCAAGCAAACCAATGGCTCGGGAACCGACGGAACCGATTACGGACCCTATTTGCTCAAGGTGCCGGCCAATCCATTCACCAACAGCGACACGGTTCGCGCCGCCACGGCCAATCCGCCGACCGCCGCTAGTGGAGAAACCGACGCTGGCTGGCTGTATCATGCCGCCTCGGGCAATGTTTGGCTGGACCACGCCGACCACTTGGACAAGTAGTGGCGAGTGAAGGATTGGGCTTGGGTAAGAACCGTCTGCGTATCTGTTAGAAACCCCGATCGGGTCACTGGAGTTGTTCGATCAGGTCATTCGCCAATGAATCTGGCAATGTTGAAATTCATCCGACGCATGGCTGATTGGGCGCCTACTAAAGCGGCACCCAGTCGGCGATGCGTCGGACCTTTTTTGGCTCAACATGATGGCCACACTTGAACCACCTTCCTCGTGGCCGCCGACCGCACGCCACGCCGACGGGGGGGCGAATCCTTCGAAAGAGGAAGAAAGAAGGGAAGAACTTGTCAACGCCGATCACGTTCAGAGGACCCTCAAAGGTTGGGAACGATCGAGACGCCAAGTATCCCCAGTGCCGGTCAATCGCGCGAGCCCGGCGGTGCCTCGGCATTGCCTAAAGAACTGTTCTGGCCGGCGTCGGCCGGCAGTTGCGTAATCATAGTTACGCAAAGGCGTTAAGAAAATTCAAAGGCAACCTCGGGTTGTTGCGGAAGCGGTTGTTCCGTAGAGTTAAGCATGGGTTGTTGGGTGCCGCCAACTCCTTCCTGGCAGTTGCTTTGCTAAATTGTCCTGGGTAGGGAAGTGCGATCCCACGACAACCAGGAGTTCGCGTCTCCGCTTGCCCCTGTAACACCACCTGCGATTGCACTTATTTGCGCCCCGGCAACTTGTCAGCCTGATGAAGAATATTCCCAAGAAGGCAACTGGCGAAAGCGACCGCCCAGCGGTTCCCAAGGCACCAGCGGTTCCCAAGGCAGTGGTGCAGCGGTTGAGTTTCTATTTGCGCGAATTGCAGCACATGGTTCGCGAGGGGCGAGAAACGATCAGTTCGACTCAACTTGGTCAAATGCTTGGCTTTACCGACGCTCAAGTTCGGAAAGACCTGGCCTACTTTGGGCATTTTGGTTATCCGGGCATTGGTTACCGCTGCCAGGAATTGATGTCGGCCATCTGCCGCATTTTAGGCACCGATCAGCAGTGGCCTGTGGCTTTGGTGGGGGCCGGCAACCTGGGGCGGGCCTTGCTGGGATACCGAGGGTTTTCGCAGCAGGGGTTTCGGATTGTCGCCGCTTTCGACATCGATGCCCAAAAAGTGGCGGCTTCGATCGAGAGTGTGCCGGTTTTTGCTTTCGACCTGTTGTCGGAAGTTATTCAACAATATAACATTCGGCTTGCGATCGTTGCCGTGCCGGCGACGTCCGCCCAAGGGGTCGCCGATCGCCTGGTGGAATCTGGGATCGTCGGCATCTTGAATTTTGCTCCCATTACGTTATCACTGCCAGAAGGTACGAGTTCCGTCGGGGTCGATTTGGCCATTGAGTTGGAACAGCTCTCCTTTGCAGTAACCAACCGAAACAATCCACCGATGCCCGAATCGGAGACCAACACGTGCTCCGATGGCGAATCGGCCAATATTTAGCGGCCAATCCCACCCGGATTTTGCATCCCAACCAATCTGGACATCCTACAATCCATAAGGTTGAAGGGTTGGCTCGAAGAAACTTACGAACATTCCGCCGGCCTCCGCTGTCACACCATTGCGGCGGTCGTTGTTTTAGCCCGTGGTGTAATTGGCAACACTAGGGATTTTGGCTCCCTCATTCCAGGTTCGAGTCCTGGCGGGCTAGTCTTCAATTTTCGCCGTCGCTGGGGGCGGGTCCGCTTGCGGAGGCTGGGGGGTATCTGGAAACCGCATGCCTGGCAAGATTTCCGAATTTCGCGTGTTTTTCCGCGAGTTTCGCCGCAATTTCCACAGCACGGGGGCCATCAGCCCCAGCAGCGGGTTTCTGGCGCGGTCTCTTGCTCGATTCGTAAATCAGGGCTCTCCGGGCAAGCGAATTCTCGAGGTGGGACCCGGCACCGGTGCGGTCACCCGCCGAATTCTGGCGGCCATGCGGCCGGGAGATACGCTCGACCTGGTCGAGCTGAACGATTCGTTCGTTGCGCTGCTTCGGGAACGCTTCCAGCGCGATCCAGCGTTTCAGCCCTACGCCGAACGAGTTCGAATTCTCCACCGCCGTGTGGAACAAATGCCCGACGATTTGCCCTACGACATCATCATCTCGGGCTTGCCGCTGAACAACTTCGCCGTGGCCGATGTGGAAACCATCTTGCAGACACTGCAGAAACTGCTGCATGCTCAAGGTGTGCTATCGTACTTTGAGTACGTGGCTGCCCGGCGCGTGAAAACCTGGGTGAGCCGGCGTGAAGAGCGGAAGCGACTTCGCGGCGTTGGCCAGGTGATGGGCGACGCGTTGAAAGAGCACGAGATCCAGCGCGACTACATCTTGTGGAATATGCCCCCGGCATGGGTGCATCACGTGCGTTTCGGCGAAAAGTAAAGCTTGGTTCTGGGTTCCGCGGGAACTTCCGCTCACGCGCTATCCGTCACCACCGAGCGCGCGGAGGTGATGTCTCGCGGTGGCAGGGCAAGTTCTCTCCGGCCAAGTGCCCCCCGCCGCGATTGAGATTTTATCGCGGGCGGAATCCAACCGGTGGGGCTGGCTGCCGAGTTTAATAGAGTGAGCTGGCTTTTTCCTTCTCGGCGACTTCAAACTCATCGAAAATCGTCCAGATGATGACCTGGCTACGGATCTTATCGATCAGTACTTGCACCTGGCCCTGGCGATCGACACTTTGAAGTTTCTTTTTGATTTCGGCTTGGGCTTCGAGGAATTCGGTTCGGCCAGCGGATCGACGTTCCGAAACGCGAATAATATGGAAACTTGAACGGTCTTGAATGATGGGGCTGAGCTGGCCCACGGGCAGTTCGAAGAGCGCCTGGTCGAGGGCGTCACACACCAGGTTGCCCTTGGTGGTCCAATCGCGACGTCCGCCTTCGCTGGCGGTGGGGCCATCGGAGTTTTGCTTTGCCACTTCGGCAAAGGGAACGCCATCCAACACCATGTTGCCTAGCATGGCCAGTCGTCGCCAGGCTTCTTCCTTGGTGCGTTCACTGCCGAATTGAACCGTGATTTGCTCCCAAGTGGCCTTCGCCGGAAATTCATACTCCGCCGCGTTTTCGCGATAGTAGTCCACCATATCTTGGTGGGTGATTTCCTTCTCATCGGTGATTTTTTGCCGAGCCCAAGTGGCCGCCATCGCGCGTTCGATGAACTGCTGTTGCGTTTGGGACAGCGAACTGCCTTGGTCCCGGAGAGCCCGATCCAAGTCGGCGCGGCTGGTTACGTTATTCTTCTTGAGTAACTCGGGTAGCTCCTTCTCTTCAAAGTTATCCGCGAATTGCTGCCTGAGCTTCGGCAGGTTTTCCTTGGGGATCTTGCTTTTCAGATCGACAATCAGGAGTTTCACTTCGATCATGCTCGTAAGAATCTTCTGCAGGACCTTGACCCTCTGCTCGGCGATGATTTCGGGCGGAGCCTGATCTTTATAGGGCGCGAGAATTCTTTCGACGTCGGGCAAAACTTCCGACAGCAGGATCACTTCGGGTCCGATCGTCGCCAGGCAACGATCGCCATTCAGGTTTAGCAGTTCCCGCATCAACTCCGTGGAGCCCGATTTGGCCGTGGTGGTACTGCCGGGTGGATTGTTGGGGACGACGCTCGAGGACTGCCCACGCGTTGCGGCGGCTGCCGCTGGATGGGAGTAAGTGTCAGACGTCGCCGGCGCTTGCGGCCCATGGCTGGGCGGCAAATTTCCAGAGGATGGCCGGGGCACGGTCGCTGTTAGCGGGGCCGCCGCGGGAGGTGCTGCCGGGCCGGGCTGGATGGCTGTCGCCGGTGGCGTACCAGGAGAACCCGCCTGAGAAGGAGGATTGCGATAATCAAAGTTTTGGACTCCCCCTCCCGAGAGGAGCGGATGATCCACCGCGCCGAAGGGGCTGACAGGCATGGCCGTGCGCTGTTCGTAACGATCTGCCACAGTATTTTGTGCCGTGCGACCATTGCCGGGACCTGCCGCCTCCGAGGGGGGAACATTGGCTGGGGCCGACGCTGAGCGAACTCCCTGCGGCCAGGTTTCCGTTGGATACGAAGGCACGCCCCCAACCGGAGCAGGCGGACCTGGATTCGGTGCGGGACTCGGAGGAATAAAACCCGAAGGGACGCCGTTGTTAGCCGGAATGCCAGCGGGAGTCATCGGACCCGGTGGGCCGGGGATACTATTGGGAGTGTTGGCACTGGGTGGCAAACCCTGTGGCCAGCCAGCTGCCGCCGTCGCGGCGGGGTTCGCCGTGGAGGTCGGATAGGCTGTGGTTGCCGGATACGCTGGGGCCAGGTAGGCGGACCCAGGAGGAGCGAACGCGTTGTTCGTGGGCGGATATGCCACGGTTGGTGGCACGGCTGAAGTGCCAGGGGTAGCCGCTCCTGGAACAGCGCTACCGGCATTCGTAGAAGTGGGATAGCCAGGTTGAGGGTAGGCGGTGCCCGGATATGCCATCGCTGGATACGCTGGCGACCCGTTTGTCGGCAAAGCCGTCGAGGGTCCATTCGAGTTGCCAGGGGGCGCATAAGGCGGCTGGTAGGTTGGCAATTGCCGGGAGGGCGCGCCGCTGGCGATGGTGGCCGCCGGGGCATTCGCCCAGTAGCCATCGTCGTCGCTCGCTTGTGCAGCCGTGGATTGATCGGGGGCAGGTCGACTGGGCGGGTTCGCTGGATAGACGCCAGGGGAACGCGCGACGGCGGTTGCGGCGGGGCTCGAAACCGTGGCTGAGCCTGGCGTGGGTGTTTGGGAATTGCCTGGCCGTGACAACCCGCAGATCGTCACGAGCACTGCCGCCGTTCTTCCGGCGATCCGGTACCAGCAGCTAGCGCATGAGCCTGAAACCACAGCAATCCCTTAACGACAGCGGATAACGGTTAGAACGATCCTGCCAATTGCATCGGCATGCACGATCGGGGAATTCACGTAAAGTGCGCTTTGTTTAATGTGAAGTGCTGTTGCCGTCACCCGAACGACTGGCCCACGGGACGGAAAGCCTTCGCTGTCCGTTAGGCGCCGCTCCTGGCACAAGGCAAAAGGCTCTTGCCGCCAAGGCTGTTCCTGCTGGCAACGGCTGCACTCCTTTCCCATCGCCCCGCGTGAGGGCAGCGAGCAGTTCCTAGGCGCGCAGAGACTTAGCTCAGGCCAAAGTTTAGCGAAGCAGCGGTGCTCCGCTCATATAGATGGGCGGCCGAATCGGTTCTCGGTCATCGAGTGGAGGCGCGGGCGGCGAAGGCGCCACGCGCGGTTGCGAGGGGGGCATGGCCTCTTCGCGGCTCCATTCCAAGATGATTTGCCGTGCCTGTTCGGGCGATTGAGGACGGGTGACCTGCATCGATTGCGAACCGGCGGTCGGATCGGCTGCTTGCCGCGTTCGGAAAGCATTGCCCGCCAGACTTTCGTCGGGAGGATGCCAACCTTGCGCAGGCAACGGTTGGCCGCCGTTTTCGACCATTACATTGGGAAACCCGCCATCTCGCCGTTCGGCATACGTATCCGTGGCGATGGGCGAGAGGGGACGTTTCGACATCATTCCCTGTTCGGGGCTCTGGCCCCGAACCAGCAGATTGGGCTGCGGACGCTCGCGCTTGGACGAGTTGGCCGCCAGCAGCGTTTGGTCGTCGAGAGCCGGACTGCCTTGCTTGACCCAATCCAGCCAGCGATTCTGAAGATCCCCCAGCCCCTGGAATCCGTAGTGGCGGCTGGTGGCCTGGCTCCAATTCTCTTCTTTCATGCCGTCGGCAACGTACTGGAGAAACTTCTGGCGGCCGCCTTGGGCAACGAGAAACGTGGCCAGCGAATGGCCCTGAGCATAGAGCGGCAACATGTCGCTCGGGTATTCCTTCATGCGGAACATTTCGCTGAACGAAATGCCGCGGCGATTTCGTAGGAAATGAATCAGCATTTGCTGTTGCTTGCCCCGTTCGCTGGAGTGCTCGACCGTGGTGCAAGCACCTTCGTCGGCCCAGCGGGGAAGCGGTTGCCGAAAGTGGCTCGCGAAGATGGTGTGATTTATTTCGTGGGGCAGCACGCTATCCAAAATGCGTTCGTACGATCCTTGGATCGACATCCGCCAGTCGTAAACATGCCCGGCGTTGAAGACAAAGGTGGTCACGCCGCCAGAGCCCAAGCTGGGCGACACGCGGGCTTGGATCGGGCAGGGCTGCGCCCATTGCGGCAGCGTTTGCCCCAACCACAACTGTGCGAGCTCTTCGCGGTACTTTTCGGCTGCGTCTCCGATGGTCTTGGCCATCTCGGGCGAGGGTGCCGTAACCACGAAATTCGGCGTAGCGTAGCGGGCTCCCATCGACAGCGTAGCTGCCAGGATTAATGCCCAGCATGTGCAACGAGCTTCCATGCTCTCTCCCATTGGTTGGCTGCGACCGCGCATCCTTCCGCGGCCTGGGTCTGCGACGCTGGCGCCGTTCGACGGCGCGCTGGCGGGTGCGTCGGTTGCGGAGACTAGCGGCATCGGCAGTACGGTGCCAGATCGATTTTCATACGGCGATCGAGTAAGCAGGTGAGGCAATGCAAGCAGACCTGCACGGTTGGAAATGCAACCCGGCAGCTAGCGGGGCCAAGCTGACGGGCACCAAGATGAAGTGAACGGCCTTTGGGCAGAAATGAGGCCTTTTCGCTCACGCCATCAGACCGACGCTGTGGTGAGATAGCCTGTTTTGGCCAATCTCCGTAGTTCATCGGCCCAACAGTCAATTACCAGGTTGGGCATGCCCATGCGTTCGACATCGTTCCGGGCATTCAGGCAGCGATCGAAGCAAGCCACGGCGGTTTCGGCCGAGCCGGGCCATAGCTTGGCGGCCGTGGCGGCTGCGTGTTGCAAGGCTGCGTCGTCTCCAATCTCGTTCCCCGCAAGTTGGCGAGCCAAAGCCCGATAGAAGTCGCTCGCAAATCCCATCGCCAGGCGCACGCGGGCTCGACGGGGCGGCGCTTCCTTGCCGGCCTGCTCCACGAATGTGTTGACCTCGGCCGCCAGGGCCACCGAATCCCAAGCTACCAGCGCGAGCCTGGCAATCAGGTGACCGCGAAACTCAAGAATGGCCGGATCTGCCAATTCTGCCGCTTGTGATAAACTTCCATTGGCCAGCCGGGCTAACTCTTCCGCGGCGCCTCGATCGGCCACCACCTCCTGCTCAAGCAGCAAATTGGCGGTGGTCTCCAGGTCCAGGGGCGCAAAGCGAATCAGCTGGCAGCGGCTGCGAATGGTCGGCAATTGCTTTTCGGCGCTAGTGCCAATGAGGATCATTACGCTGCGCGGCGGTGGTTCTTCCAGCGTTTTGAGCAAGCAGTTGGCTCCCTCGACATTCAGCCAGTCGGCATCATCAATGATGGCAAAGCGGCGCCGACCCTGGGTGGGCTTGAGCCCCAGGTTGTGGCACAGGCCCTCCCGCATCCGCTTTTCCTTCGGACCGATAAACAGTTCGATGGGTATGAAGGTGCGGTCGGCCGGTTTGGAAACCACGTCAACGTCGGGATGGTTGCCCGAAATCACCTGCAAACAGGCTGGGCACCTGCCGCAGGGATTGAGTTCCGCTTCCGAAGAATTCTCGCACAGCAAGGCCTGAGCGAACCGCAAAGCAAAGGTTCGCTTTCCAATGCCTGGGGGGCCGACGAACAAAAAGCTGCTGGCCAATCGACCTCGGGCCAGCACGCGGCGAAATTGATCCACCACGCGATCATGCCCTGCAATTCCCTGCCAATTCATGGGTGGCAACTCTTCTGCCGCAAGCAAAAAGTGTGGAACGCGGCCGAAATGGCCCCAGCCCACCAGAAATGGTTATCCAACCCACCGTTATAACGCGGCCGACTCCCCACGAGTAGAGCCCGGCTCGGAAGGGATTTTCGTTCGCCGGCGGCGCCGGAGTCGTCGCACCTGAAAGGTCCAGAAAGAAATCTGCCAAAATGCGCATAAAATGCCACGTACTTCGGTGTGATACTGCGTTATTAACGCAATATGTGCACAAACTTGATTGACAATACGCTCATTTGCGTGCATTATTTGGAAAGTATCAATCAAATGTAGCGTGGCCTCGGATTTTGGTCCCAGCTCTTGTCCCTTGGGGCAGACGCCTGGGTGAGTTTCAAGAACTTCGGATGGATCCTTGTGTTGGCTGAAGAGCGACGACATCGGGTACTGGAAATAGTTCGCTTACGCGGCGGCTTCGCCTCGTTACCCGAATTGGCCGACGAGCTTCGAGTTTCCGAGTCGACCATCCGCCGAGATCTCGATCATCTGGAGCGGTCGGGGGTGGCCCGGCGTACGCATGGCGGGGTGTTTTACACGGGCAAGGCGCCCTCGCAGCCGTACGAACAAAGTTCCGAGCCCGACAATTGGGGGAAAAAGCAGGCGGTGGCCGAGGCGGCCGCGGCACTGATCGAAGATGGCGATACGCTGCTGCTCGACGGCGGCAGCACCACTTACGAGTTTGCCCGGCGGCTGGTGGGGCGGCGGCTGCAGGTGGTAACGAACTCATTGCCGGTGGCGAATTTGTTTGCGTCGAACGCCTATACCGATTTGCTGCTGGTGGGCGGGTACGTGTATCCACGCACCGGCGTGGCTTTGGGACCGTATGCCGACGAAATGCTGGCCAAGCTCAACGTGCGGCGTGCCATCCTCAGCGTATCGGGCATTCACGAAGACGGGCTGTACAACAACAACTCACTGCTGGTCGCGACCGAGCAAGCCATGTTGCGAGCAGCAGACGAGGTCATTGTGGTGGCCGACAGCACCAAATTTGGCCGCCATGGGTTGGTGCATTTGTGCCCCCTTTCGGAGATCGACCGGATTGTGGTGGATAACGGCATCAGCGAGGACTGGCGCAGCCGAATGTTGGCGGCCGGCGTGAACCTGGTGGTCGCTGGGGGAAGCGACAACATCACGGACCAGACGCCGGAACCGACCCCGGCCAACGATGGTGACGGGCAGGAAAAGTAGCCGCCCCGCCAGCGGCGGTGAAGCAGCGCGATCAGTTTTTTGGGCAGCACGAATAACAGTACGTGGCAATTGAGCCGCTCCCGAGTTTGCCATGGCCGCCCCGTCATGCCGGCGAGTGCGGCGAGAGCACCCAGTTTATACACCAGTGGGATGGGATCAACGATGAGCGTGGCGACGCCTCCCCTCGACCGAGCGGTCATAGAACAAATCGTGCGGCAGATTGTGTTTGCCAAAGTTGGGCAGGCCTCGGCCACGCCCAATCTGGTCGTCAGTATTTCCGCTCGGCATTTGCATCTCACCGACGAACATGTGGAAACGCTGTTCGGCAAGGGCCACGCGCTCACGCCCATGAAGCCGCTCTTCCAGGACGGTTTTTATGCCGCGGAAGAAACCGTGATGATTGTGGGGCCCGGCCGCCGGAGAATGCTGCCCAATGTGCGCGTGCTGGGGCCTACGCGCCCGGCAACGCAAGTGGAGTTGGCCTTCACCGACGCCATCAGCCTGGGGATCGAGGCCCCCGTGCGGCTCAGCGGCGATATTCAAGGCACCCCCGGCTGTGTGCTGGTGGGGCCCGCCGGCGTGGTGGAATTGAAGCAGGGCGTGATTCGCGCCGCGCGTCACGTTCACATGAATCATGCCGATGCCAAGTTCTATGGCGTAAAGAACCATGACCGCATCAACCTGAGAATCAAGTCGGGCCCTTGCGCGCTGGTGCTGGAACAGTTGATTGTGAGGGCCGACGCCACGAGCAAGCTGGAGGTTCACCTCGATACCGACGAAGGCAATGCCGCCGACCTGGATCACGCCGATGGCGTGGAACTGGTGAAAGTTTAGGAGCGGACGACGATTAACTTTCAGGCATAGTCGTCTTTCGCTCCGCGAAAGAGTTCGCTTTCGCGGAGCGAAAGCCGACCTTGCTTTCCTGCGATCCTCAACACCAAGGTATGGTTCAACTAATACGCCGAAAGGCAGTCGCTATATGCTTTGGACATTATGACACATTTTTGTTCTGCAACCTGTTCCTTCTCTTAAGTGGAGAATTCTGAAAATGGCCAAGTCCGTAGAGGCATTGGGCATGATCGAAACCAAAGGTTTCATCGCCCTGATCGAGGCCACCGATGCCATGATGAAAGCCGCCAACGTGCAATTCCTGGGCTGGGATAAAGTTGGCAGCGCGTTGGTCACGGTCTTCGTGACCGGCGATGTCGCTGCCGTCAAGGCGGCTACCGATGCCGGCGCCGCCGCCGCCAGCCGGTTGGGCGAAGTGGTGAGCGTGCAAGTGATCCCGCGTCCGCACGAAGACCTGATCAAGATCATCCCCCGGGCCAAGGTCGCCAAAGAGGCTAAGAACGCCGCCGTCTCGTAATTGACAGGCGTTCTTTCCCGACGGTCTGGCGGCGGCCGGTTTTGGCACGCTATCACCGGCGCGGTCCAGCGTACTTGCAACTCAATTCAATTGAATTTTCACACAGGACTTAGACTGCTATGAGCGACGCTATCGGATTGTTGGAAACCAAGGGCCTGGTCGCCCTGATTGAAGCGACAGACGCCATGGCCAAAGCGGCCAATGTGGAGATTGTGACCAAGGTAGCCATTGGCGGCGCCTACGTTACCACCGTGGTGCGCGGCGATGTGGGCAGCGTGCGGGCCGCGGTTGAGGCCGGCGCCAACGCCGCCACGCAGGTGGGCGAACTGGTCGCCAGCCATATCATTCCTCGCCCCGCCGAAGGTTTGGCCGCTGCCTATTGGTCGTAATACGCGTTCATTCTTTTGAAGGTCGGTTTCCGTTCTGCACGCATTGCCAAGGAATGGTCTGTTTACGGTTATGAACATCCTGGTCGCCAATCTCGGATCCACAAGCTTCAAGTACCGGCTCTTCGACATGCGCGATGAGCGGCAGTTGGCGCGCGGCGGCACGGAGCGGATCGGCGCTCCGTCCAGCCGGTCGTTCGTGGAGATTGGCGACGCCGCCTGGGAAGAAGAATCCGCCGTGCCCGATCACGCGGTGGCCGTGCGGCGTTGCCTGGATCAATTGACCGATCCTGGCCGAGGCTGCCTGCAATCGGCCGAAGAGGTGGCGGCCATCGGATTCAAAGCGGTTCACGGAGGCCGCTATAGCGGCGTGCAGCGGGTGAATGACAGCGTGCTCTCGGCCATGGAAGAGGTGAGCTCGGCCGCCCCGGCTCACAATCCTCCTTACATCAAGGCCATGCGGCTGCTCAGCGAGCGATTGCCGGAGATTCCACTGGTGGCCGCCTTTGAAACGGGCTTCCATCAAACCATTCCCGATCGCAATCGTCTCTACGCCGCGCCGTATGAGTGGGCGGAAGCTTACAACGTGCGACGCTGGGGATTTCATGGCGCCAGCCATCGTTACATTGCCTGGCGAACTTCACAGATTTTGCAGCGAAACGATCTACGAATTGTTTCCTGCCACTTGGGCGGTTCGAGTTCGATGTGCGCCATTCGCGCGGGACAGAGCGTGGCAACCAGCATGGGCATGAGCCCTCAAACGGGGTTGCCGCATAATAACCGTGTGGGAGATTTTGACCCGTTTGCTTTGCCGGCCGTGATGGCGGGCACGGGCCAATCGTTGGAGCAAGTGCTCGACGACCTGGCCTGCCGAGGCGGACTGCTCGGCGTGAGCGGAGTATCGGGCGATATTCGTGATTTAGAAGCCGCCGCGGCTCAAGGGCACGCGCGAGCGCAATTGGCCCTCGACCTCTTCACCAGTTCCATTCGCCATTACCTGGGCGCCTATTTGGTGGAACTGGGTGGGGCGGACGCCGTGGTCTTTACGGGCGGAATTGGTGAGAAGGGGGCCGGTATCCGTCGCGCGGTTTGCCAGAACCTGGAAAGCCTGGGCATTGCGCTTGATGAAGAAGCCAACGGCCGTGTGCAGGGGGAGTGTTCCATTCACTCAGGAAGCAGCGCCACGCAACTGTGGGTGGTGCCAACGAATGAAGAGCTGATTGTTGCCCGGCAGGCCAAGGAATTTTTGGAAACCTAACCATGTTCGTCGCTAAGGTCACTGGCAGTGTTGTCGCTACCCAAAAGGTAGACAGCATGGTCGGTCAAAAGCTGCTCGTCGTTGAACCCTATCGGGTCGATGAACAGGATCGCAGCCAACTGAAGTCCACGGGCCGCACCTTTGTGTGCGTGGACACCGTGGGCGCTGGCATTGGCGAATATGTATTGATCGTGCAAGGCAGCAGTGCTCGCCTTACGCCCCAAACCAAGCCGCTGCCAGTCGATGCCGCGATCATTGGCATTGTGGATAGCGTACATATTGACTCGGAATGTGTATTCAACCGCGAAAATTCTTAAGCCTGACAAGTTGCCGCGGCGTGGCGGCATGCCGGTCGAGCCTCCATTGCTGAACACTATAGCCATT
This sequence comes from uncultured Pirellulales bacterium, assembly GCA_964445985.1. Taxonomy (GTDB): domain Bacteria; phylum Planctomycetota; class Planctomycetia; order Pirellulales; family S012-138; genus CAYUMU01. Next base: position 14,158 of record CAYUMU010000013.1, read on the forward strand.
TGGGATTGTCATAAGCCATGCAAGCCACTGAAGCCCTGATTCGTAATGTTGTGCAAGAAGTGCTGGCCCAAATGAATAACGGCGCGGCCGCTTCCAATGGCCGCGGCGGCTCTGTTCTCGGAGGCTCTGTCCGCGGCTTTCGCGGTCGGCACGGCATTTTCACCTGTGTTGATCAAGCCGTGGCTGCTGCCCGCGAGGCCTTTGAGCAACTGAGCGAACGCTCCATTGAGGACCGCAAGCGGATCATCGACCATATTCGCCGCATTTCCATCGACCAGTGCGTTGAGCTTGGCACCATGGAAATGAATGAGACCAAAATTGGTCGCCTGGAACACAAGATTGAGAAGCTGAAGACGCTCGGTGAGAAAACGCCGGGCGTGGAGTTCATGCGCAGCGAAGTGTTCAGCGGCGACCATGGGTTGGCCGTGATCGAGCATGCTCCGTTCGGTGTGATCGGCGCCATCACCCCAGTTACGCACTCGCTCCCCACCATTACAGGCAATGCCGTTAGCATGATTGCCTCGGGCAATACGCTGGTGGTGAATCCGCACCCCAGCGGCAAGAAAGTCGCGGCCGAAGGCGTGCGGCGTTTTAACGAGGCCATCTATAAAGATCTGGGTATTGATAACCTGATCTGCGTGATTGAAGAGCCCACGCTGGAAACGGCCAACGCCATCTTTGGCCATCGCAATATCGCACTCATCTGTGTGACCGGTGGGCCGGCCGTGGCTCGCGCGGCGCTCAATAGCGGCAAGCGGGCAATTGTCGCCGGGCCAGGCAATCCACCGGTCGTGGTCGACGAAACCGCCGACCTCAAGCGGGCCGCCGAGTCGATCATTCGCGGCGCCAGTTACGATAACAATTTGCTGTGCATCGCCGAGAAGGAAGTGTTCGTGGTCGATGAAGTCTTCGACGCCATGCTCGACGCCATGAGCAAGGCCGGCGCCGTGCGATTGAACGCCAAAGAAGTGGCTGCCCTCACCGCCAAAGCCATCACCTCGGTGGGCGAAGGTGACAAGAAGCACGACGTGCCGGCCAAGGATTTTTTGGGCAAAGACGCGGCCGTGCTCGCCAAGGCCATCGGCAAGAATGTATCTGCCGATACCTTGCTGCTGTTTGGCGAAACCGATGAAACCAACCCATTCGTGCCCGTCGAACAAATGATGCCGTTCTTGCCATTCGTGCGTTGCCGCAACGTGGACGAAGCGATTGAGAAGGCCAAGCACTTCGAACACGGTTTTCGCCACACGGCCATCATTCACTCGCACAATGTGCGGAACATGACCAAGATGGGCCGCACCATGGATACCACGTTGTTTGTCAAGAATGGTCCTTGCATGGCATCGCTCGGCTTGGGCGGCGAAGGCTATCTGTCGTTCTCGATTGCCACGCCCACCGGCGAAGGCGTCACCACTCCGCTCACGTTCACCCGCGAACGGCGATGCTCGTTGATCGATGATCTCCGCATCTTGGGCAGCCCGTAGAGCCTATCCAATGACTCCCTCTCCCCTCGCGGGAGAGGGTTGGGTGAGGGGGAAACAGGGTTCTCGAATAGGCTCTTAGTACCAAAGGAATTGTCAGACTCACGGCTCACTATCTTTATTCAACACCTTGGTTTCCCATGCAACTGGCACGCATTGTTGGCTCCGCCACTTCAACCGTAAAGCACCCTTCGCTCCAGGGCTGCAAGCTGTTGATCGCGCAGCCGGTGATGGCCGACGAATCGCAACCTGACGGTGATCCGCAACTCGTCGTGGATCAGCTGGGCGCGGGGCCGGGAAACATGGTGATTATGACGGGCGATGGCAGTGCGGTGGGAGAAATGCTGGGAAACGACCTGACGCCCGTTCGTTGGATGACGACGGCGATTCGTAATTGATATTTATTGAGAACCAAAGCCTAACCGTGATGTCACCTTCCGCCACCCAGATCGATCGCCTCGTTCAAGAGGTGATGCAGCGACTTGGTGGCGATGCGCGCCTGACAGAGTTGGAGAAGCAGAAATTGCCGTCAGCAGTGTCGGCAAAGCATCCCGTCGAACATGGCTTACCGCGGCATTCGCTCGTTTTGCGACAGTCGGTCATTTGTCTGAGCGATGTGGAGGGCAAGGTCGATGGCGGCGCTACCGTGGCCTTGCCTGTTGGAGCGGTGATTACGCCTTCGGCCCGAGATTACTTGCGCAGCCGACAAGCTCGTGTTGAGTGTATGAGCCCTGCGGCACGGGTGGCTTTGCGGCAGCAAACCCTAACCTTTGCGATGGCTTCGGGCGGCGTTTCCGCCGAGCCCTTGGTGCGAACGATCGAAAAGTGCGGATTGAGCGTGCAACGAGTTCCCAACAGCGGTCTGGTGGGCGTTGTGGGTGAACTGACCGACGCGGTCGCCCTGGGGGGCAACCTAGGTTTATTGATCACCGAAGAACTGGCCCCGGCGCTGTGCCTGGCCAACCGCCGCCGTGGCGTGCGCGCGGCCTGGGCCCACAGTGTGTCCGAAATACGAATGGCAGCCGAGGCCATGGCAACCAATCTGCTCGTGCTCCGCGCCACGGGACAAAGCAGTTGGCAGTTGCAACGAATCATTCAAGAGTTTTGTCAGCTGGCGACTACGAATCCTCGCCCTCGGTATGCAGAAGTGCTTGAGTAGTTTCCCGCGAGTGTTATCAACATGCGAATTGCAGAGATCATCGGAACCGTCACCCTGAGTCGCCGGCACCCTGCGTTGGAAGGTGGTCGGTTGCGAGTGGCGGTGCCGCTTTCACTCGATAATCTCCGCGGCGCCGATGCCATGGGTGGCGAAGCGAAACGGGCGGAGCCATTCGTGGTGTTCGATCAATTGGGGGCAGGCAATGGCAGCCTGGTGGGCGTGTCGGAAGGGGGCGAAGCCGCTCGGCCGTTTCCCGATGGCAAACCCATCGACGCCTATGTGGCGGCGATTATCGACGAAGTGTACTTGTCGCCGACTTGAGGCCAATCAGCAGACATTCTAGAACCTAGTCTAAAACAACGATCCGTACGTCTCTCAGACGAGGAATATGATGAACGCTCATAAGATCAAACAAGAAATTTGCGAGATTGGTCGCAGGATTTACGCCAAGGGATTTGCGGCCGCAAACGACGGCAACATCAGCTACCGCATTGGCCCGAATGAAGTGCTCTGCACGCCCACCATGCACTGCAAGGGCTTTCTCACGCCCGACGATATCTGCACGGTGGATATGGAAGGCAAACAACTGGCCGGCCGCAAAAAGCGTTCGAGCGAAGTGCTGTTGCACCTCACGATCATGAAAGAACGGCCGGAAGTGAAGAGCGTGGTGCACTGCCACCCGCCGCACGCCACGGCCTTTGCGGTGGCCCGCGAACCCATTCCGCAGTGCGTATTGCCCGAGGTGGAAGTCTTTCTGGGCGATGTGCCCATCACCCAGTATGAAACGCCGGGCGGGCAGAAATTTGCTGACACCATTTTGCCATTTATTCACAAGTGCAACGTGATCATTCTGGCAAATCATGGCACGGTGAGCTTTGGTGAAACGGTGGAAAAGGCCTACTGGTGGACGGAGATTCTCGACGCCTATTGCCGAATTCTCATGCTCGCCAAGGATCTGGGGCATGTGAATTATCTCAATCATGAGAAATCGAAAGAACTGCTCGATCTGAAGCAGGGCTGGGGCTATGACGATCCCCGCCTGCACGAGGAATACAAGAACTGCGACATTTGCGCGAACGATATTTTCCGCGACAGTTGGAAAACCGCGGGAGTCGAACGCCGCGCATTCCCGGCCCCGCCCGCGATGCGGCCTGACATTGTGGGCCAGGCTCCCGTGGTGGCCAGCAAAACGGCCGCCTCGAATGGCCAGGCGAAAGGCAAGCCGGCCGAAGGAAGCGCCGTCGATCAAGAAGCCCTGGTGCAATTGATCACCGACCGCGTGTTGGCCGCATTGTCAAAGTAAGTAGGCGGCGAAGTATAACTTCCCGGTTCCGAATTTGATTCCTTTCGGTTCCGATAGCAATGCAGTATCCGCCGCGACTGGATTCCCGCCTTCGCGGGAATGACGCTACCATGAAAGCATTCAGGCGGAGCCTGCTGAAGAACAGCAACGAGAGGTTAGCAGAAAATGAAGGTTTCTATCATTGGCGGTGGCGGTCTGGTCGGTTCTTGCACGGCGTTTGCCCTGCAGACGGGCCGCGTGGTGCGCGAGATCGCCCTGCTCGACGTCAACGCGGAACTAGCGCAAGGGCAAGCCCTCGACTTGCTGCACGGTAGCACGCTCATTGCCGATCAAACGATTACGGCGGGCGGCTACGAGCAAGTTCGCGATAGCGACGTGATTTGCATTACGGCCGGTCTGCGCCGCAAGCCTGACGAAAGTCGGCTCGATCTCATCAATCGCAATGTGGAGCTGTTTCTCAATATTCTCAAAGATGTGGAAACAGCCGGTTACCCCAAACACGCCATCGTGCTGGTGGTTTCCAACCCGGTCGACGTGCTGACCTACCTGGCTGCCAAGAAGCTGAAACTGCCGGCCTCGCAGGTCATTGGCTTGGGCACACAACTCGATACCATTCGATTCCGCAGCCTGATCGCGGCTCAATTGGGGGCCGCGGCCACGCAAGTTTCGGCATTAATCCTGGGCGAGCATGGCGATAGCATGGTGCCCATTTGGAGCAGCGCCACGGTCGCCGGTTTGCCGCTGGAGAAGGATCCGAACTGGAATCCTGGCTTGGCAAGCGAACTGTTTACCCGCACGAAGGGGTCCGGCGCCGAGGTTATCAAGAAGAAGGGTGGCGCCGGCTTCGCGGTTGGGATCGCCATTCAAGAAGTGATCGAGTCGATCGCGCTCGATCGCCGCCGAGTACTGCCGGTTTCCAGCGTACAGAATGGGTGCTATGGCATCCGCGACGTGGCCTTGAGCGTACCCACCGCGGTGGGCCGTGGCGGCGTGGCGGCCACCTACGAGTTCGAACTATGGCCCAAGGAAGTTCAAGGGCTTCGCAAGAGCGGGCAGGTGCTCCGTCAAACCATCGATTCGGTACTTTCAGGGCGGTAAGTCGCATGGCGGTTAAATCGCTCGATCAGAAGTTGGCAGCCATTCACCGAGATCCCTCGGGCTGTCGCGATTTCATCCTGGCCGATGCCAAAGATGCCGACATGGCGTTTGGCGTGGGCGCGCCGGGCCAATCGCCCGAAATGCATGCCGGCGAACCTCGGTTCCGCACCCTGGCCGAGTATCGCGACCAGATTCGGCAGATTGTGTCGCAAGGGCTCGTCGATATCACGCTGATGTCGGCCAGCACCAATGCCCAACTGACGATTGCCGAGCGATTGTTTGAGAACAGCCCCGTGACGCCAGCGGCGCGGGCGAATGATACCAGCGACATCTTCGTGGTGCGAGGCGGTCGGTACGCGGAGCATCCGGCCCAGCCCTTTCGCACCGCAACCATCGACCACATTCAGTGCGGCAAGGCCGATTGCGAGGAGGGTGAACGAGCGCTGGGGGCCAACTTGGGTCTATACAGCATCACCTTCAACAATCGCCTGGAAGATGATCTGCGAGCGCTGGAAGCATATAACCGGTTTCGTTTAGAAGCCGAGGCGCGTAACTTTCGGCACTTCTTGGAGCTGTTCGACCCCAACGCGCCCTTTGGCTTGGATGGCGCCAACGTGGGCTCCTACATCAACGACTGCATCGCGCGAACCCTGGCGGGCGTGGTGGGAAAAGGCCGGCCGATCTTTCTGAAGATTGTGTACCACGGCCCCCAGGCCATGGAAGAGCTCGTGGCCTACGACCCACACCTGGTGGTCGGCATTCTGGGCGGCAGCGCTGGCACCACGTACGACGCCTTCAAGATGTTGGCCGAGGCTCAAAAGTATGGCGCCCGAGTTGCCCTGTATGGTCGCAAAATCAACAGTGCCGAATGCCAATTGGCGTTTGTGCGGTTCTTGAGGTGGATCGTCGAAGGCGTGATCTCTCCGGAAGAAGCCGTGAAGGCCTACCACGGTGTGCTGCGGCAACTGCGAATACCAGCCAAGCGCTCGCTCGCCGACGACATGCAATTGACGACCGGCGTCATGAGCTACTCGGGGGCAGGTTCCGTCGTGGTTCCCCCCGGCGTGCCCAAGGCCACGCCCCAGCCAGCGGGCCGCGGTTGTAAATGCGGCGGCGCCGAGCAAGCAACGCCGGCTTCATCCCAGGCGGCCGATCATCAACATTGTGGCTGCGAAACCAAGGGGGCGCCAGCCGATAACCATTGTGGCCGCGAAACAAAACAGGCTGCTGCCCCGGCGCATGCCGTGTGCGGCTGCGAATCGAAAACAACTCAGGTTTCAACGCCGGCCCAAGCTGCTAGCTGCGGTTGCCACGATCAGTCAACCGTCGCCACCGCCGGGCAACTTCCCGACTTCCAAACGATGACCCAGGCAGAAAAGGTGGCCTGGCAGCAAGCCAAACGCGATCGCACCTGGGGAAGGTAACCCATTGCATAACAATGGCTTCCAACGCATGGTCCGCGGAAAAGGCGCGCCGTGCCGGCTTCCCCTTGGCGAGCCGTTGAAAGTCGCTATCATACAAGTTCGAGAATCTTATTCATCGGGCAGCGAAACAGTCGGCCTCATAAGGAGTTCTGGCAGCAATGGCTAAGTCGAAGAAGAAAGTCGAAACGGTGTTTCTCGTTTGTGAGGAAACCGGCGATTACAACTATGTGCTGCGTCGCAAGACGGGCGGAGAAAAGCTGAAGATCAAAAAGTACTGCCCTCGGCTGCGCAAGCACACGCTGCACGTCGAAAAGAAGAAGTAGATCGCGATTCGCGCGGGTGGTTTCCCTCGGGTCAATTCGCGGGGGAGATGGGCGCGCGCGAAATTACCCTCGCCATGCTGCCCAAGCGGAATTGCGCCACCATATTAAGAGCTCAGGCATAGCCGCCCACGCGCAGGGCGGCTTTTCTTTTTAGTGGCTGGTCACGCCGCGCTGCGAGAGCAATTCATCGAGCTCTTGCTTGAGCCTCGGCAGAATCTGGTCGTAGGGGTAAGCCCCCAGCGATTCGGTCCCCTTCTTCAGGTTCACAAAGTTGGCGCCGCACCACAAACCGAGGTCAGCATCGTCGGTTTCGCCCGGCCCGTTCACGCGGCAACCCATCACGGCGATGGTCACCTTGTGCTCGGCGGCATAGGCGGTCATTTCTTTGACCTGTTGAGCCAGCTCCACGAATGCCTCGTTCTCCACGCGAGAACAGCTGGGGCAGCTAATGATGTTCATGCCGGGCAGACCGTAGTCCACCACGCTCCGCACGCGGCCCGCGGCGATATCGGCCAGAATGGCGTTGCCGACCGAGATTTCTTCGGGCTTGCGAGGGTTGGGCACGGTGAGCGACACGCGAATGGTGTCGCCGATGCCGCGGCCAATGAGTTGCTCGAAGGCAATTCGGGTTTTAATCACGCCTTCGGGCGGCATGCCGGCCTCGGTAACGCCGAGGTGCAAGGGAATATCAGACCGCTGCTCGGCGAAACGCCGGTTCATTTCCACCACTTTGAGCGGGTCGGAATCTTTCAGTGAAACGCAGTAGCGGGTGAAGCCCAGGCTGTCGAGAAACTCGCAATGCTCGAGCACGCTTTCGAGCATGGGAGAGATGGAGTCGGCCGGATCGAACTTGGCTTTCTTGGCCGGATCGACCGAGCCACAATTGACGCCAATCCGCATGGCGCAGTCGTTGGCGCCGGCAATGTCGGCCAGAAATCGGACCTTGTCTCGCCAGGGCTTGTCGCGTTCGTGGTGGTAAAGGTGCCCTGGGTTGTAGCGGATTTTGTCCACGTGGGGGGCCACGACTTCGGCCAGGCGGTAGTTCTCCTGCAGATCGACCGCCAGGTTGGCCTGGGTCTGCTGGCGAATTTCGGCCAAAGCTTCGGCATCGCGAACGCTATCCACGGCAATCCGCACCACGCCGGCGCCGGCCAGGTGAAGGTCGTTGGCCTGGGCGGCGGTGGCGGCCACATCGCGGGTGGGCGTGGCGCACATGCTCTGCACCGCCACGGGATGGTTGGCGCCGATGGTGATGCCGCCAATACGGACGGCTCGCGTGGCGTTTCTGATGATTTGCATACGTGGCGGAACAACGGGAAGGTTGGCGAGTTTCGCAGGGGAGAGGGCAGGCATATGCCGGATCAGCCGCATGGGCGTCGCTAAACCCCTCAGCGGTATTTTAGCAGATAGGGCTCACGGCGCAAGGGCAACCGTGCGCAGACAACGCAGCGTGACCGCCGCGCCAGGGCTATCATTTTCCTGAAGGGAACACGGCGCGGCGGCGATGGCTGCGCCACCCAAAGGGAACCGTCATCAGCAATCCCAGCGCAACAATAACCAGGCCGAGAAAACTGGGAGCAAGCCACAGCCACCAGGTAACGCCTGCGGCCACCAGCAGCCACTGCGGCGAGGCCAACCCCCAATCGAACTTTCGCACCAGCCCCACCGCCAGGGCTGCCAGCCCCAGCGCGGCAAGCACGGCAAATCCGGCCTCGTAACGAGCCCAGCGCAAATAGGCAGAGGTGTCGGTCCACTCCAACAACAAATTGGGGACGGGTCCGGAGCTCATGCCGTAAAAGGTTTCATTGCCGGCGGCAGTGGATTGCCAAAGCTCACCCGGTTCGCTGGCCAGGGCCCTGGCTCGCTCGGCCTGATCGAAGTAGGTCTCGAGGGCAAGTTGCCGGGCCACGTCGCGCTGGAAATCGTAAACCACTTCGGCTTCCGCCAGCGCTTCGCGATTTTTCTCCACGCCAGCGCTCTGCCGCAGATCTCCGAGCGAAAGCTGCAGGCGTTGCACCCAGGGTTGATACCAACGGACCATTTCTTCCAACGATTCGTCGAACGAAATGGCAGCGATCACTTCCGATAGATTGCGTACGCGGGCCAAATCCAGTGCCGAGGCAGGCTGCAATTCCAGGTTGGCCTCGGTGGGTCGATAGCCTGAGGGCAATTGCAGCGTCCACAATGTTTGCTCGACTGGCAAGCCGACCAACACGGGGGGCTCAATCCGGCCGGGCAGACCCTGCCAACGGAATAAAACCTCGATACGCTGCACGAGCCGGCTCGATACTAGCCGCACCTGCCAACGCTGGGGACGGGGCATTGGATGCGCGGGGGGAGCGGCGGGAGAGTCATGCTCGTGTTGAACGTGTCCAACATCCTCGCCGGGGGCTGCTGAAAGGGAGACGGCGTCGGGCGGCGAAGTCCCCGTACGGGCGGAGGTGTTGCCCGCTGCATCTTCGTGGGGTTCATTAGCCTCATCACGCAACATGGCTGGCAGGTTGGCCACCGTGGCGTGCAGCAACTCGGCGTTGGCGGGCAGCTGCAGCAGGCAAGATGGCTTGCCGGCCGGATCAAGGTCGAATCTCGCCACGCCCAAAGCGGTTCCATCGGCTTGGGTGGTGAGTGAGATATCGGCCAGCAGCACCGCTGCGTGGCCGCGCTGAGGCTCAACCGAATGCAGGGCCGCCTGGAATGTGGGGGATTGAACGCGGTGAACGTCGTAATTCTGGGAGCCGTTGGGGCCAGTGGGAATGGCGTCGGGCAAAGGCAAATCGCTGGGCCAATCAACGCGCGGCAATCGTTGGGTGTGCCAGGCGATGGGCTTGCCCGACCAGGTAACGGGTAGCATGACCAATCGCCGCAGCGAGGGGGAGAATAGCGGTCGGATATCGGGCGCGCTCAAACGCTGCCCCGTGGGCGCGAGGAGCCTCGCCGATAATTGCAGCCGCTGAGCGCCTTTCAGGCTGCGAGCCGGACGAATCACCATTCGGCGCCGGCCGGTGTTGATATCGGTGGGCTCCAGCTCCACTTGAGCGTCGTCCGAAATTTGAATGGGCTCGGAAATCGTCCCTGGCAGATCGAAGGCCAGTTCATCGAGGCGGCCCTGGCGAATCACAAATTGCAGATCCATGCCCACCTGCCAGGCGCCGTCCAGATCGTACAGCCACACGGTTTGCGTGCCTTGGACTCGCGGACTGTTGGCGGCGACCTCGATGTGGGCCGTGGGCAAGGCCGAGGCGAGCCGCGTGGAGCGCTGCGACGCCGTGCGCGAATCGGCCGCCGAAATGGCGTTGGGGGTTGAGCTGGGTTCGAGCGATGCCGACACCGAGGGAAGCTGCAGGGCCGACGGCTGGCTGGAAGAATCGGACCCAGGGGGCAACAGGGCGGTTGCCGCGGGGCGACGGATGGTGGAGGCCGCGCTGGGTAAGGCCCGCCACCATCTGCCCAACCACCGGTCGGGTCCGGGTACCGCTGGCATGGTCGCCGTGTCTTCCAGCGGAACCGACACGACCACATCGACGCCGGGCTGTTGGTAGAACTCCACCACGTCGGAAAGCACATCCACGCCCGCTAACTCGATCACAGGAACCGGCAGCTTCGCCGTTTCTGCCTTGCGAGGCAGGGGGAGAACTCCCTCCAGAATCAGCGTTTGGGAATCCACCGCCGGCTTGTTCAAAAAGATGGAAGTCCAGCCATCGGACTCGCGCGACCAGCGCGCGGGCCGAAGGGTGTCTTGTTCGCGAATGGACAGGCTGCTCACTTTCAGCCCCGTGGGGAGCCGCAACCGATAGCGGAACAGGGGACCTCCGCTGGCCGTCAGCCGGGCCTCGAACCTGACTTCGGTGGACGAACCGCCCACGCTCAGCCGCATGAATTGATCGGCGGCCACCAGGGGCTCACGCGGCTCCGACCATAGCCACCAGTCTTGTGCCGCTCCATGCAGCCGGAAGGCAAACGTGGGGGGTTCAGAAGCTTCGACTTTCCAATCCGACAAAAACACATTGGCCGGCATCACTTCTACCGATTCGGCGATTTCGGGCCGGCCTTTGAGTGATTTGTCAAGCGAAACCGCCAGCGACCGCCGGGTCGATCGGGCGTTCAGCGCGCGAATTTCCGGGAATGGGAGTCTGCCGACGCCAGTCGTATCGCGGAACACAAACGCCACTTCGGCCACGGTTTCGCGGGCCAAGGGGGTGGTGTTGAGGGCGATTCGGTAAACCTGTTTCGCGGCCGTGCTCTCGCTGCCGCGCATGGGGTCGGTTTCTTCCAGCTGCACTCCTTTGGCAGGCTCAAGCAGGCGCAGGCGCGGATCGACGGCGATGCGAATAAAGGCAGGCGTGCCGCGGACGAACTGCAGCTTCAGATTGCTCTGGACAACCACGGCGCCGGGTTTGATCTGCAACCAGTACATTTCGTGAACGTCGAACAGCGTGCCGCTGGCCTCCTTGGGCTCCGACTGCCAGCGCAGCTGTAGCCGCGAACTGGGGCCGAGGTCGGCGACCGTCGGTTTACTTTCTGTTGGTGGTCGCACGGAGCCCACGGCCGACAGGACTTCGACTGGCAGCAAGGTGGGCGTGAGCACTTCGAGCCGCGCGGAAGCCGAGCGGGGTAGGCCCAGGTCCAAGCGGTGCTGGCCGTTTTCCGTTTGGATTTCGGGCGGAAGTGCCAGCTCCAGCCGTTGCGTGCCGGCGCGGGGGGCCGTAAATACCAAATGTCGGCCGTCATTCTCCCAGCGAATCGAAATGGTGTCGCTGCCCAGCACGGCATCGGTGGGCCGGCGCGAACTGGTCTGGCCAAAATCGAGCCGCACTTGTTGTCGGTCGCGGAAAACGTCGAACTCAAACGTGGCTGTCACCGTGGCCAGGGCCGTTACGGCAGAATTGGCCGTGGGGGTGGCCTTGTTCAATACCGCGCGATAGCTGGCTCCGCGGAGCAGCCAATCCCGCGGTTCACGCGTGATGGCAGCGGCTCGGCGGTGGAGCTCATCGTAAAGCGCGTCGGGCACGAAACAGTATTCGCCGGTGATCTCACCGTTTTTATCGGTGGGGTAGAACACTTTGTGGACGGTCGTCGCCGAAACGGTTGCCGCCGTGGGCTGGGCGTGAATGTCGCCTGCCAGGTTTGAAGCTACCAGGCTCGCGATGGTGGTCCAGATCAGCAGCAAGGATGCCTGGGAGAGCCCGCTCCGGTTGGTGGCGGCAGCATCGCCGCCGCGGGCGATGTTGCCGCCGCGGGCGATGTTGCCGCCGCGGGCGATGTTGCCGCGATTCGCGGCGTCCTTGGGTTTCCACTTGATCCAGGGCAGAGCAAACCGCAGAGCCCAACCCAAACACATTCCCTGCACCAGGCCGGACCCCAGCGGCGTGAACAGGCCGGGAAGCATGGCCGCAATGAGCATGGCGAGCGCCGTGGCCACCATGGCTGTTTGCGACCACCGCGGAGACAGGCACCAGATCAGCGAAGCGCCCAGCAACAGCAGTGTCCAGCCCCACGCTTGGAGTCCATTTTCGCTGACCACGAAAATCGCGTCGGGCAGTTCGCCTTGAAACTCGAAACTGGACCAGGCCAGGCTGCGATCAACGGGAAATCCGCCCGGCAGGGTTTGCCAGGGAAGATCGCCCGCGGTTGTTTCTTGCAGGGCAACGAGCGCCGGCGCCGGGGAGTTGCTAAGCGCCGTGGCCACGAGAGTGGCGTTGGATGCCTTGATCAGCTCGGCCTGCTCGGCATTGGGTTCCGGCGTGCTGACGCCTGACTGGGGACCCGCGGCGGACAACGAATTCGCCAGCCGTTCCCAATCCAAAGCCGAAAAAGGATCGAATGGGCGCTCCTCTGCCGGTCGCACCAGGTTCCCAAACACCTTGCGCCACCAAGGTGAAATTGCCGTATCCATTCGCGAATGGGTGGCGCGAAAGTCGGGTGGAAGCCACAATTTCCACGAGGTGTGCAACTGCGGAAACTCGGCCGGACGAATGCCGGGAGGGACAATCCGCGTTGCCAGCCCTAGCGGCGCCGATTCCGAACTGAATAGTACGACCACGGTGACAAACCGCCGACGCGGTGGAAGGTCGATCCGCAGATCGGCCTTCTGACGTTCCCATTGGGTGTGCACGCCGTCGAGCGTGACTTGCTCGACTTCGCACCCTTCCAACCCCGTTAAGCGGAATACGGCGCTATCGATATTTTCGACCCAGTACACCATGCGATGGAACGCCTGGCCGTCGGGTTCCCAGAGCGAGGTCGTGCCCGTTCGCCAGACCAGGCCGGTGGCTTCCGTTGCCGATTGGGCTTCGCGTTTCAGATCGAGTGCCGAGGAAGGCATGTCTTGCGGATCGTACAGGTACGCGGCCCGCTGGGTGCTGGCTTCGCCTTGCGGCACAATCTCCGGATGCATTGGCTGCAAATGGGCCGATACGATTCCCAGATTGGTCGTGCCGAAAACCCAAACTTGAATCCGGCCTTCTTGACCGCGGGCCTCGGGCACGCTCATCAAACTGACCGATGCTGCCTCGGCGAACGGCGTTAATCTCGAAGCCCGCAATTCGAACGGCGTGGTTCGAGCGCGCTGCCAGGTCAATTGCCAGGCCTCCATGTCACTGGAAATGCCGGCCTCGACCCGCTGAGCTTGATCCAACCGTTTGGCGGTCAAGTCGTCGTCGCTGGCATCGCTCCCCCACGACCATTCGAGGGCCGACGCGGCAGGCCGCGACAGTTGCACCAGCAACCGCTGCAAGCCTCCGCTCTCGGGTACCACTCGCAGGGTGTACGATTCCCAAAGCGCATCGGGCGTTACCGTGGCATCGATGGTGGTGGCGGCGCGAAAACGCGGCGGCTGACGCTGCAGCGAAACCTCGACCTGCCGTCCCCGGGCGTCCAGCCGCAACAAGGTGCTATCCGTTTTTCCACCCAGCAGCCGCGTTTCCTCCGTCGTTAAATCCGTGACATCTACCCGCATATTGCGGGGAAACTGAGTGAACTCCAGCACATCGGGCGCCGCGGCCTGAACGGCAAGCAGTTCCTTGGTGGTGGCCAGATTGGGGAAACGCAGCATGACCAGGTTGGCAACTGCCAGGGACTGGCCGACGGGCGACTCCAACCATCGCCCCGTGGTTACCATCTTGATGGGTTTGTCGGGCAAGATCGGATGGGCTAACCGGATGCGCAGCAGCATTTCGTCGGTGCCCGGCGTCAGGCTCCAGTCGGCGATTCCTCCGGGCGGCTCGGTTTCGAGTGAGTCGATTGTCCAATGCGGCCCCACGGTCCCCAGGATTTCGAAGCGGTCTCCGGTGAGTTGCGAGAATTCCATATTGCAGCGCCCGCGGATTTCGCTGCCGGTTAGTTCCACGCTGCTGACCTGGCTTACCACGGTGTGGCTGGGGCGATACCAAACTTCGAACTCAACTTCCGGGGTGGGCGCGAACAACTGCAACCGCGCCTCCTGACCTTCCAGTCCTTCGGTCAGCGGCGCCGATTGCCGACAATTGGTGGTTTTAAGATGCTGAAGCGCCAGCGAGGGCGAGACCTGAAGTACTGCCTCTCCTTCGCGCCAGGTAACCCCTTCGACCTGAATGGTGGGCAAACGCTGGAGCTGCCCGAATTCCAAAGGCGCTAACGCCGTGAGCCGCAAGCTCCGGCCGACTCCGGAAAGAGGGGTGGAAAAGGTCAAGGTTTCGTGCCGCACGGCCCCGGCTTCCGGCTTTACCCCTTCGGCGCGGGCCACAATCACGTCGCCCTGGCGGGCCTCCAACAAGTTCACGCCGGGATCGAGAAGGAGCGAGAGCTCGTGAAGTGGCGCGCCAGCGGTGTCGATCGTCCAGGTTGCCGAGATCTGAATGCCCCGGGGCGTGAGCTCGTAACGCGTGGATTGACGAACGGTGGCGTCGATTCGTTCGGGATGGAGTTGGTGGGGGGCAACGCGCATCTCCAGTGCCGGCCCCGACCCCAATTGGGCCTGCCACTGCTTACGACCATCTTTCGCCGCCGTCTCCCGATACAGTGCGCCCTGGGCCAACGTGGGCCGCCAATCCGAGGGCAAGTCGAACTCGAGCGTGGCCAAAGGGCTGCGAGGCAGAGCGGCCGAAAATTGCCAGCCGCCGTTTTCGGTAGGCACGCCTTGTAACGACCACACGATTTCTAACATGCCGCTGTGGGGCACGAGCACCGCCATGCGACCATCCGACCCCCTGCCCACGCTCGCCACGCTGGGCTGGTCGCCGGTCCAGGTTGCGGCCGCCTGGCCACGGGCGTCGGGTACGATCGCCAGCCCAAAGGGATGCAGCGGCAGCAGGGCGGGAGTGGATTGGGCGTGCTCAACCTGGAACCGAGCCGTGCCTGTTAGTACGCCGTTGGCTTCCAAAACGCATTGGTAGGCGGCCGAAACAATCCGCGTACGACGTTCACTTTCGGGGATCTCCGACCCTTGTGACAGCAGTTGGACCAGGTCTTCGAAGTCTTTTCGTGGCACGGGGATGTATTTGACACCCGGCTCGCGCGGCCACTGAGACTCTTTGTCTTGCGGCACCATGAGCCGACGAAAATGGATCGGCTCGGAGTCTTGCCCACAAACGGTTGCTGGGCCAGCAAACAACAGTGTTGCCGCCAACGGCAGCGCCGCCGCCAACATGGTCGTGAAGCCCACCCAGCCCACCCAGCCCAGCACGACAAACGACACGTGCCTTGCATTCGCACCGCCGGCGACATTCTGGACCACGCCCCCCGGGTTGGTGTGCGCCACGGCTCGCCGACCCGTGGGCAGAAGTGATGGTGGTCGCGACATCAGCATGGAAGGTTCAGGGGCAGAAAGGTGTCGGCGGATGGCGATGCACAGACCGGCCGGCGGGCAGGCCTTGCCATTTGCGTTTTTTGGAGATCGTCACGGGGGTCCAAAGGATTCGTGAGAGTCGGTTCCACTGACGGCTCCCGCCATGGGGGCAGCCATGGTGGAAGTTTCCCGATCGTCGTGCGGCGCGAAGGAATACTCCGGCTGCGTTGAACCGCGTTCGGCGATCAGCGAACTCTGGCCCGCCGGGGGCCGAGGCGTTTCGGTCTCGGTAACCAGCATGCGTTTGAGAATGGCCGCGATCAAAGCAAATACCAAACCCAAGGCCGCGGCCTGCGCCACCACCAGAGCGGCTTCGGGCTGCAATGCGGCCAGCGCGGCCAGCAACACCACCAGTACCAACAACACACCCGGTCGCCGCGCCCAAGGCACGTACAGCAACAGCAGTCCGCTGAACAGCAGCCAGCCAGAAGCAATGGCCACGAGCCCCACCCGGCGCGCGGCGCCGAAACTGATTTCGTTGATGGGCTTGGACGAACTAAACAAGTACACGTTGCCGCTAGGCACAAAATCGGCCGCTTCGGGCGCGCCGCACCATTCCGCCAATTGCGCCGAACTCAACAGCGGCATGCGAGCCCAATGCGTGCCTTGCCAGCGCCAACGGAACTCGCGCGACGCATTGGCTGGTCCATAGAGCAAATGTTGGTCCTCTGGCAGAACCAGTTGCCAGTAGATTCGCCTCACCCAGGGATCACCCAGCACCTTGGCCACCCGCGCCTCGTGGTGCATGGAAGCCAGCGGGCCTCCCACTTGGTATTGCAGTTCCAGCAAGCGGTTGAGGCGACCGGCATCCGAGCTTAGTTGCACTTCGAGCACATCGCCGGTCAATACGGCCATGGCGGGTGAACCATCGAGCAACGCAAAGACCGGCTCTTCGGCGCCTGGGGGTAGTTCCAATCGCAACGTGGGTTCGGTGCTGGTGAACCGCATGATCAGCCGATCGTGCCGCAGGTCTCCGGTAAACGACGTGGTGTACCAGGCTTTTTCGACCAGCGTTTGGACGGGCGCCCGCGAGGTTGCCCGACGCGCCAAGAAAGCAAACTCGCCCGCCTTGGCGTCCGTGGCCTTGAAGTTCAAAATGTTGCCATTGCCCCGCGGCGATGACACTCCTTGCACGCCTTTCCAGGTTTCGCCGTGCGGGCGGATTTCCAAACCGGTTGCCTTGACCGAAATCGCGCTCTCGCGCCATTCGCTCAGAGTGGGTTGCAGCAAGGGCGCCGTGATCAGCGTGCTGCGATCCCCCTGCACGGCATCGTGCAGGATGCGATAGTGCGCGACGACCTGAAACGTGCCCAATTGATTGCGGGCAGGCACCAAAACTCGCGCCACCGAGCCGGCCGAGCCTTCGCCGGGCAACAATACGTACTCCACATCGCGACCATCGAGCGTGATGTTTTGCAAATCGACGCTCGGCGGCACCAAGAGCGTTACGCCGGCGGTAGGTTCGTACGAAACCCGGTAGCTCAATCGTTGCTCGACCTCGGTGGTTTGAGCATCCACCGTCAGTTGGCTTTCGCTATCGACGGTAATTCGTCGCGAGTGCACAACCAGGTCCGCAACGTAGTCCGCTTGCGGCGATTCGGCGCGATAATACAAGGTGCGCGCCACGCCAAACCCATCGGATGGAATTTGTTGCCGAACAAGGCCCAACAACGCTTCTTGCCGGGGAATCAACGAGACGTTTTCCGCGGGCATGACCCAAACCTGGGCCGGGTTCAAAAGGTTGGCTTCCGGTTGGGGCACGGTAAATGTGAGCGGCGCGGACTGGCCGGAGTGCGCCAAATGAGCGCGAATGGCCAGTTCGAGCTTGCCTTCCGTGGCCTGCTTGAGAGGAATCACGAATGGCCGCGTTTGGTCGTACCGTACCGAGTCCATATCGACCAGGCTTTCCGGCCCGATGTCATCGACCACCCAATCCGACAGATGCACCGGCAGGTTCAATACCCTCGCGCCATCGATGTTGTATTTCAGCGTGGCTTCGAGCAGCAGCAAGTGCGGCTGAACCGAGACTTTATAGATGGGGTCCACGCGAATCCTTGTTTCGCGCCGTAAAATGGTGGTTTTTAACGAAGCCGGCTGTCGCCAGAATATGAATGCGGCCGTGTAATCTTCGCTCTGCACTTCCTCAGGCAAATCGGCCACCGCCACCTGGCGAACCTCCGGCATCAGGCGTTTCCACACGGCCTGCCAACCGTCGGCCGTTTGAATGGCGATGTGCCCCGACTGTCGCACGGCTCCCACCACGTCGTAGCCGGCTAACTCGATCTCCTCCAATGGTTTCGAGGGATCGAGCGGCCGCTCCGTTACCAGTTGAACCTCTTCGGGATCGGAACTGGCTTCACGCAGCACACGGACCACTTGCCCTGGCTTGCGGCCGCCCGTGGAACTGACCGTGAAGCGGGGGTCGTCGTTCACCAGTTTGGCATCGGGCGGAAGCCTTACCGAGAAGGTCTCGAACGGCCCGCCAAAACTGCTGACTTTGAGCCGGGCCTCGGTTCGGACGCTCTGCCCATCAATCTGGCACACAATAAACGCGTCGACGCGCAGATCGCTCGAAGACCGCACCAGCCGCTGGCTGCTCGATCCCCAGGAGAGCGAGCTCAGGCCGTCCAAGCCCGACAGCTTGAAGTGCGTTTCGTTCTTGACGTGGGTCTCCGAGAGCAATTCGGCGCCAATCACCGTGCCCGCTTCTTGTTTGCCCGGCACGGTGAGGGCCAGTTGCGGCTGAACGCTTTTGGGAACGGTCAGTTGAAGCTGGGTTTCGCCGTCGTCCTTCAATAGCCGCACCAGGGCGGCCAGCGAACACTTGTACGTGCCAGGTTCCCCAGAAATCCACCAATCGAAGCCGCCGCGGCGGTCGTTGAAGCGAAGAAACTGGTCGCCATTGCCATTAAACTCGGGCTTGCCTTTCAACAGGCACTCACCGAGCCGGAGCGGTATCCGCGTCCAGCCGGGCGAACGGACCCGCGCCTCGAACTCGATCTTCAGGTCGGCGAACTCGTCGACAGCCGTGTCGCCATCTGCAGGCGCCGCCGGCATTTGCACATTTCCGCTAATCGACATTTGCAGCAGGGTGTAGAGCGGCTCCATCCCGCCCTGCTCCACTTGCTTTTGGATATCGATCAGTCGTCGCAGTTCTTCGAGAGTCAGACCGGGGAAGGGCACCAGCTGCCCCTCGCGGTCGCGAAAATGCAAGGTAGGCTCTTCTTTGACGGGTGGCTGCGGTTGCGTCTCAACTTCCTGGGCGCAAACCAAGATCGGCACGGCAATTACAGCCAGCCAACACGCGATATGTAGAACAGATCGCAAGACAATGCATCCTTTTCGGCGATTCGTTCCGGGGAAACCGCCGTCAGATATGTTGGAAGAGAGAAAGGCTCCGGACGTAAACTTGTACGGATACGCCTACCTGTTGGGTTGCGTCAGGCTGACCCACGGTTACAACCTTTTCGGGCATCGGAGCAGCCGCCATGCTGTCACCTTCTATTCTAACCCAAGGTTAAAGTCACCACAAAGTATGAAATCGTCGGCATTAACAAATCGACGTCGCCTGGCCGGGCCATACGACCCCCGGCCGACTCCCCCGCGCAACGTTTTATGCTGCCTGGATCAATTGCAACACCTTGGTCCGGCCTTTTAAGGGCGGGGGGGATGATCCCGAGCCGCCGGCAAACCTGAGTCAATTTGCCTACAAAAATCAAAAACGGCGGAACTTCGCCCACGGCAGTAGCGTCTGAGCCCTGAGTGGGACAATCTGCTCGCCGCCAGGGGGGCAAAGGCCGTGGGCAGATTGTCCGCGATCCTCACAAAATTCGATCCGATTTCCTTCGACGTCACCTGCCCATTCTGAGGAAACTTTTCCGATGCCCTACTCCGTTGCCACCCGAAAGAAATCGAGCTCGTTAGCCCGTTGGACTTGTTCCGCGGTGGCCATCGGTTTGCTGTTGGTGAGCACGGCAGAGCGCGGCTGGACGGAGGAACCCGCGGACAAGCTGCCGCTCAATAAAGTGGTCATGTTCAACTCTGGCGTGGCGTTCTTCGAGCATGGCGGAGAAGTAAAGGGCGACGCCGAAATCGAGTTGCAATTTAACGTGAAAGACATCAACGACTTGCTGAAAAGCCTGGTCGTGCAAGACCTGGGGGGCGGGTCTGTTTCCACCGTGAACTACGCCTCCAAGAACCCCATCACCAAAACCCTGCGAACATTCGCCATCGACCTGACCGCCAACCCCACTTTGGCGGACCTCCTCAACCAGGTGCGGGGCGAGAAAGTACAGGTAGATGCCCCGAACGCCATCGAAGGCGTGATCCTCGGCGTGGAACGCCGGAAGCAGCAGGTGGGCGACGACAAGGCCGTGGAAGTGGACATGCTCAACCTGCTCACCGAAGAGGGGTTGCGCAGCGTGCCTTTGGCGTCGGTCGTTCGCATCCGTCTGCTGAATGAAACGCTCAATGCCGAGCTACGTCAGGCTTTAGCGATTTTGGCCACCAGCCATTCCACCGAATCCAAGTCGGTCCAGCTTCACTTCCGCGGCGAGGGAGAGCGGCCCGTCCGCTTGGGCTACATTCAAGATGCCCCCATCTGGAAAACCAGCTACCGGCTGGTGCTGAAAGACGACACCAAGCCAACCCTGCAAGGTTGGGCTATCGTGGAGAACACCACGGAGCAAGATTGGAAAAACGTCGATCTCACGCTGGTTAGCGGTCGTCCCATTTCGTTTGTGATGGACCTTTATGAACCGCTCTATGTGCCGCGACCGGAGGTGGCCCTGGAATTGTTCGCGTCGTTGCGGCCGCAGACCTACAACCAAGATCTGGCAGCGGCCGATGCGGATTTCCGCCGCAAGGCCGATGGCAAAGCCGAAGAACGCGACGCGAGCGAGGCTAACCGTTACTTTGCCGGGCCACCCGCTGCCAAACGCAACTCTGGCCTGGCCCTGCAGGAGCAAGCCAAACAGGCGGCGTCAGGCAAATCATTCGATCCCAGCCAGGGCGTTCAGTCCTTGGCCCAGGCGGCCGATGTGGGCGAGTTGTTTCAATACCACATCGAAACCCCGGTGGACCTGCCGCGTCAGCGTTCGGCCATGCTGCCCATCGTCAACGGCAATGTCGAGGCCGAAAAAGTCTCGATCTACAACGCCAACGTGCAGGCCAAGCATCCGCTCAACGGGTTTTACCTGACCAACAGCACCGGCTTGCACCTCATGCAGGGCCCCATCACGGTGTTCGACGGCGGGGTTTACGCCGGCGACGCCCAAATTCAAGATCTTCAGCCAAACACCAAGCGGTTGGTGAGCTACGCGCTCGACCTCGATACCGAAGTTTCGCCCCAACGAACCGTCAACAATAGCACCCTGGTGTCGGTGCGGATCGTCAAAGGCACCCTGTATGCTTCGTATAAGCACCGCCGCAGCATGGAGTACACCATCAAAAACTCGGGCAATCGGGCCAAGAAGGTACTCATCGAGCAACCGGTCGATGCCACTTGGAAATTGATCGAGCCGAGCGAAGCGACCGAAAAAACCCGCGACCTGTACCGATTTGCCGTCGAGGCCCCCCCGGGCGTCCCGGTCAAATTGGTCGTTACCGAAGAATACGTGGCTGCTCAAAGTATCGCTTTGAGCAACGCCAGCGAAAGCTCTATTCTGGTCTACGAACGAGGCCCCACCGTTAGCGAAAAGATCAAGGAAGCCCTCCGCGAAGTTATCCGCCGCAAACAAGAGATTTCGCAGGTCGCAACCGACCGGCAGGCACTCGAGGCCCAAATCAGCGTGATCGACCAGGAGCAAACGCGAATCCGCCAGAACATGGTGCAGCTCGATCGCAACACCGATCTCTACAACCGCTACGTGAAAAAATTTGGCGATCAGGAAGATTTAATCGAGGGTATGCGGACCAAGATTCGAGCCCTGGCCGAAAAAGAAGCCGCGCTTCGCAAGGCATTGGATGCCTATCTGATTGAATTAACCATCGAAAGCTAACCCCCCATTTATGGCGGGTCGCGTCAAGAATAGCGCGGCTGGCAACAGAAAATTGGCATCATCTGACCAGGTGTCCACTTGGTTTGTGGGTGGCCAAAATTGGGAGAACGGCCGCCATGTCCGGCTCAACAACGAGGTATCCTTGCAGGTAAAGCAGGCTGTCTGCGGCGACCCTTCGGCCAGCAACCACTTTTCCCGACCTTCGTAACCGCTACCACCCGAAGATCAATAGGTTAAGAACCTTCCGACAATGCCATCAGTGATAGCTAGTCTAGGAAGTCTGGGGGAATCAGAGTTGCTTGACAGACGCATACCCACGGGTTTAACTGTTTGGAGAACGGCGGTCGAGCGACCAGATGGTCCGCCGAAGCCTAACGGTCACTCGCCGTTAGATCCTTGATTTTGACGCCGCCGAGTGCAACCAGATGCTGCAATTTTGGGAGACCTGTGCATGAAGAAGGCTGTGTTGACAGTGATGGCGTTCGTCGCCATTGGTGGGGCGGCATTCGCCATCCCCCCTTTCGGTAAGGAATTCGACGCGCTGTACGTGAAGCCGGGCAGTGCGCTCGAAGCCAAGGTCAAGGAAGCCAAGTGCAACGTGTGCCACGTGGGCCCGAAGAAGCAGGATCGCAATGCTTACGGCATGGCGCTGTCCGAACTTCTCGACAAGAAAGACGACGCCAAGAACCCCGAGAAGATCAAGGCCGCCCTCGAAACGGTTGCCAAGATGAAGTCGGGGGGCGCCGACTCGCCCACCTTTGGTGAGTTGATCGAGTCGGGCAAGCTGCCCGCTGGCGAGTAAGCGTTGCCGCGCTCCAGTCAGCGCTGAAACGCCCTATGCAAATCGACTGCCGCGGTCCTGGGTTGAACCCCGCGACCGCGGCTTTTCTATGCGCGCGTTTGCGTGTAATCAGCCAGCTGCCAATTCACTTGCTTCAGCCCAGATACACGGCATTGGCCGCGGCGATCGATGCGCCGGGGCTGAACTGGTAGTTCTGCTCGGCCAGCAATTGTTCCAAGGCGCCCAGCAGCAACAGCACGTTGTTGCGGCGGCTGGCATGGCCCATCAAACCAATTCGCCACGCTTTCCCCTTGAAGGCGCCGAGCCCTCCGCCGATTTCCACGCCAAACCGCTTGAGCAGTCCGCCGCGAACGGCAACGTCATCCACGCCATCGGGAATCAGCACGGCGTTGAGCATGGGGAGTTGATGACCTTCTTCGGCGGCATAGCGAACGCCGATCGCCGTGAGCCCGGCCTTGAGCGCGCGGTGGTTGAGCATGTGCCGCGCATGCACGGCATCCAGTCCTTCTTCGAGCAGCAACCGCACGGCTTCGTACAGCCCCCAGGTCATGTTGATGGGGGCCGTGTGATGGTAGACCCGTTCGCTGCCCCAGTAGCTGGCCAACATCGAGCTATCCAGATACCAGCTTTGCACTTTCTGCTTGCGGTTGAGAATGACCTCCATGGCTTGGCTGCTAAGCGACACCGGGGCCAGACCCGGAGGGCAGCTCAAGCACTTTTGCGACCCGCTATAAATGGCGTCGATCTTCCAGCGGTCCACTTCCACCGGCACGCCGCCCAAGCTGGTCACGGCATCGACCAGCAGCAAGGCGCCAGCATCGTGGACCGCCTGGGAAATCTCTTCCAGCGGTTGCCAGGCGCCCGTGGAGGTTTCGGCCATCACCACGCCCACCACCTTGGGCTTTTTGGCCAGGGCCGCTTCGAGATCGGCCACGCGAAAGACCTCGCCCCAGGGGCGTTCCACCTTAATTACCTCGGCGCCGCTCCGGCCGGCCACGTCGGCCATGCGGCCGCCGAACACGCCGTTCACGCAGACCACCATCTTGTCGCCCGGCTCAATCAGGTTGACCACGGCGGCTTCCATGCCGGCGGAGCCCGTGCCGCTGACGGCGAAAGTCATTTGGTTCTCGGTGCAAAACAGCGTTCGCAGCATGCCTTGCAGGCCGTTCATCACTTCCAGGTAATAGGGATCGAGGTGGCCGACCGTCGAAGCTCCGAGCGCCTGCAGCACGCGGGGATGAACATCGCTAGGGCCCGGACCCATCAGCACGCGAACCGGGGGCGCCAACGGTGGAGGAAGTGCAGTCATCGCGAAGCTTTCCTGGCAGAAAGAACCATGGCGGGGAGGGAGGGCAAACCGCACGGCAGCCGCACACATCTTGGGCTACTGGGAGCAACCCGCAAGGGCCGGGAAGCTTAGCCGTCGATCCCCCAAACAGTTCCCGGTTCTAACTCGCTCTGCCCCGAAAGAAAAGGGGCCGGGGTCTGGTCGCCGCGCATGGGTCCATTAGCGTCTGGCCAATCGGCCAGGGGGATTAGTCGTCGGAAACCTTGGAGGCGCTGGCCGTAATCAGGCTCTACCAGGCCACATGCAGTCGGTTCTCTACCGCGTGCACACCGTCGATCTTGCGGATCATTTCCTGGGCAACCTGCTTGTGATAATACGTCGCCACCACGCCTTGCAGCACCACGCGCCCTTCGGTGGCTTCCACCGAGAGGGGCCGCATCCGAAAGTAGGGGTGCCTGGCCAACGTGGCACTGAGCTCGTCTGCCGACGGATGAAGCCGAATCGAAACGGTTTCCGAATTCGCGTTTGCCAGGGCCGTCTGAAGTTCGCGAGTTACCAGGGGCGCGGAAGGAGCCGGCGCATGCGGGAAAGTCATGGAATTTTCTGAGGATAGGGAGGGGGGCGAGAGCCAAGCGGGTAGGTCTGCCAAGATTGCCTGGCGCCAATTAAGCACCTTGAGGTAATACTAGCAGCTCAACCATCGGTCACGGCAGGCCCTCAAGTTGAGTTCGCCCGTCGGATAAGGCAATTCGTTTGGCAGTAACAGCTAGACCTTGCCGGTTGTCCAAAATATGCGGGCCGGCAAAGGGGCTTTGCGGTCCTCCGCTTAACGAAACCGCTGCTCATCGCTGGCCGTAAGGCGGCACTTGGCAGCCTCGGGCAGGCCGCTTCGATCTTGGCCCCGTTCGGGGTACAATCTGTTGAGAAATTGCCGGAAAGCAGCACCGCCAAAACCACGGGGGGGCATACTAGGTGTCTGCTTCCAACGCCAGCGCCAGGCGAGGGCCAGCCCGTGAGAAGAGCAAGTCGATTTGCCTGGATTTGTGCCGCAAAAGTGGGGCGAAGGTAACGAATCCGCAACCTGTGCCGTCGGCGTTGAGATTTCGCCACGGGCAAAGTTGCAAAACGGCCACGGTGGCGAAGAATCCCGTGGTACGTTTTTCTATTGTCTCTCTCCATTGCGGAGCACCGCGCGCCCAGACCAGGGCGAAGAATCGGTTTCTTATGACTTCTCCAACCACACCACTGCGCCACTGGGTCCTGGCGACCATGCTCTGCGCGGTGTCGTTGGGTTGCCGAAGTTGGACCCGGTACGACGCCTGCCCCACGGTGCCCACGTACACGGTGCCACCAGCCCCCTTGGGCACGGCACTCGGTGGACCCGTGGCGCCCACGGGTCGAGTGACCATCACGCCAGCCGAGTTGGTTGCCCCGGTTTGCTCCGAAGTGGTATTGGTAGCCAGCGTTTGCGACGAGGGCTACCTGATGGCCAATCAGCAAGTCAGTTGGGCGCTCACGCCAGAAAGCGTGGGGCATTTCCTGAATGTGGGCAACACCGGATCCTTCGGTTGGCTGATCAGCCCCTTTTCCCTGCCGAGGCAAATTAGCGCCCGCCAGGCGGTCACGGCCACGACAGCCGAAGATTATTCCGTGCCAGCCGGACCGGGTTGTGCCAGTGGCGTGTGCGTGCGCCGGGGCCAAGCCTGGTTGAGCGTTACCTCGCCGCAAGAGGGTGTTAGTTACGTGTCGGCCTGTTGTCCCGATTTGCCCGGCGGGTCAGCCCGCCAGCAAACAGCCGCCATCTACTGGATCGATGGACAATGGACCTTTCCGCCCCCCTCCATTCAACCGCTCGGCGCCAGTCAAACGCTTGCCACCACCGTCGCTCGGGCCACCAATGGCTCACCCATCGCAGGCTGGATTGTGCGCTATGAGGTGGTTTCTGGCCCAGATGCCGGCTTTGGCCCGCAGCGCGAACGCGCGATCGAAGTGTCCACCAACGAATTAGGGCAGGCCATGGTCGACTTGACGGAACTCGATCCGACGCCAGGCACGAATGAGATTCGAATCGAAGTCCTTTACCCGCAAGCCGGCAAACGGTTGGTGGTGGGCCGCGGTTCGGTGCAGCATACCTGGACCAGCAGCCTGGCCCTCACCATTCAAGGACCGCCGCGCGTCGATTTGGGGCGAACCGCCGAGTATGTGCTGGAAGTCAATAATCCGGCCAACCAGGGGGCAACCAATGTCGCCGTGGCCATGCCTATTCCTCCGGGTTTTCGCTTCGTTTCCAGCGACCCGCCCGCCGAGCAGGTGGGCAATCAATTGCAGTGGCAGTACGCCCAACTGGCGGCAGGCGACCGACGTTCCCTCGCCGTGCGGTTTGCACTGGAGCGGCCAGGCACGCACCAGGTGTGTGCCACGTTGGTGGCCTCGGGCGATGTGCAGTTCCAGCAATGCGTAACAACCACGGTGCCAGGGATCACTGGGCCTGGCACGCCGGGCCCTGGTCCCAACACTCCGCCGGCCACCAATCCGCCTGGCGGTCCCAATACCACGCCGTCCAATACAACGCCGCCCAATACAACTTTGCCAACGGCGCCGCGAGTGAACGTTGCCATCGAAGCTCCGGCTACCGTGGAATTGGGAAAAACGGTTGATTTTAACCTGGTGTTTACCAATCTCGGCAACACGCCGGCCACGGGGCTCTTGATCACCGATGCGTTTGATGCCGGACTCAAGCACGCCGTTGCCGAAAGTCCCATTGAGCGCGACCTGGATACCCTCGCGCCGGGGCAAACGCGTTCGGTCAAGGTGACCTTCACCGCAACCCAGGCTGGCCGGCAATGCAACCGCGTGGTGTTGACGGGCGCTGGCAACCTTCGCCAAGAGGCGACCCGCTGCGTGGAAGTCACGCGGGCAACGCCGATGCGCCCACAGATCAGCCTCCGCAAGACCGGGCCGGCCACCAAAGAGGTGGGCCAGGACGCCGAGTTTGCCGTGGAGGTTCGCAATACGGGCGACGCCCCCTTGACCGGCCTGGTAATCACCGACCGGTACGGTCCCGAATTGCGGCCAGTGTTTGCCACCGAGAATTACAAGCTGCAAATCCAAAACGGCTACACGCTCACCTGGAACGTGGACCGCCTGCCGGTGGGCGAAGCGATTCAGTTGCGGATTGTGTGTCGCTGCGAGTCGGCTTCCAGCCGAGCCTGCGGACGCGCCGAAGTTGCCACCCGCGAAGGGGTGCAGTCCGCCGAAGAAAGCTGCCTGGCCGTGCGAGCCCCCACCAGCATGCTCACCGTGTCGGTGATCAATCTCCACAATCCAGTCGATGTGGGGCAAGATGTGCCCTTCGAAATCCACATTACCAACAGCGGCGCGACTTCCGCCACGCACATCTCGGTCGAAGCGTTCGTGCCGCCAGAAATGACACCGAAGCGCGTGGGCACGAGCGGGCCGTCTCGCAATTTTGATATCGACGGGCGCGCTATTCGCTATTCGCCATTCCCAGAATTGCAGCCCGGCCAATCCATAACGTACCGGGTCATGGCCAGGGCCGATCGGCCGGGTGAGGTGAAGCTGAGCGTGCGCGTTTCCGGGGACCAGTTGACCCAACCCCTGGAAAACTCGACGACCACCAAGATTAATCCTCCCCAGTAACTCTGACAGCCTGCTTGGCGTGGCCGCGGCGGAAGCCTAAGCTTCGGCGGAATCGTTCGTGCGAGGCCGGCGAAAGAAGACCGCCAGCACGTAGGCGGTCCAGACCGCGATCAAGCAGAATTGCGCGAGCGGCGTGAGGGCGCCGCTGGGCGAGGGCGAAGTTCCTTCGGCGACTTGCCCTGTTGCAACCGTTGCCAATGCCAGCAAAGCCATGCCGGCCAGAATCAGCAGCAGGCCGCAAACCAAGAGCTTCCGAAAGGACCAGCGGTTTGCCGACTTGGGTGCTTGCATGGCACGGCTCAAGAGTAGATTGCGAATCGCCTCCCCAGGGCCGTCGGCAAATCTCGCCGCGCCAGGCGTTCGCTCAACTCTTGAAGTATCGGCACAATCCTTCCAACCGATTCAGTTTTTCAAACGGGGTGGGGCAGCCGAGTGGATGCTGACAGCAACGCGCGCTGGGTCTGCCCCCCCAAGGTGAGCCGAATGCGAAACCGCCGAGGCCAGCTCGGCGGAACGCGTTTTGGGGTTAACTTGTCGCTCGCGCGGCCGCTCAGCCAGGTCGATTGGTCGATCCGGGGGCGGCGCCCACGGGTGACGCGCCGCCGGGCTGCTGCTGTAGTCGCGGCGGTTGGCTCAAACCTTTCGTGCCCCCGGCCTGGCCAGGAGCCTGCCGCGTGCCAGCGAGGAAGTTCTCGATTCGAGCGCTTTCGATCATGCCGTTGTAGGCCTTGGCCATTTCCACGCGCAGCTTCTTTTCGAACAGATCTCGCTGAATCTCGGTCTTCACCTCTTCAAAGTCGCGGGTGATGGGCTTCGTGTAACCTTCGCAGAAGAGAATCAGATAGAACTCGTTGATCTGAATGATGCCCGAGATCTCTCCCTGCTTGAGCTTGAAGGCTTCTGCTTCCAGCGTGGGGCGGCCGCCGTGTCGCTGGATGGGCGGAACTTCGCCACTGAGAGACCGGCTTTGCGGATCGATGGAGTACTTGGCTGCCAACTGCCCAAAGAAGATGGCGTTGGGATTCTGGCGAGCCTGATCCCAAACTTCCTGGGCGGCGCGCTGGTTGTTGAGCATGATGGCGCGGCAAATGCATCGCGGGCCAAAGTTGGCCTCGAAGCCGCGCTGCAGGTCTTCTTCGGTAACGTCGATGCTGTTGGCGTCGGTTTTCCACACGTAGTTCTTCAGGGCCGCGGTGGGCCACACGATCTCGTCCAAGTAGCGTTCGGTGGTCAGGCCCTGCTCTTCCGAAACGCTCGCCAGCCAGCCTTTCACGTCCACCTGTCCGGTTCGTTGGTCGATGGCGCCCATGGCTTCGGCGGCGCGCACCACCTCGCGTTGCAGGTCCTCGTCGCTCACTTGCACTTCTTTGTCGCGAATGTGCTGATGCAGGATGCTGCGGCCGATGGTGCCCTCGAGCACTTCGACACCGTGGCGGCGAATGGCTTCGGTTTGCAGTTCAGCGGTCGTCACGGTGAAGTTGCCCACCACGGCGGCCACGCCTGGATAGTGCTGGCTGTTTTCTTCGTTGCCGTAGCACTGCACGATCCGGGTTTGCTGCTTGAGTTGCTCAAATAGCTGACCCGCCTGCGCGTTTTCTTTCTTTTCGCGAACCGCGGCTTCGAGTTGGGTTTTGACGCGTTCGATCGGGAAGTGCTCGGCGCGGCTTTCGGCGCGGCCTTCGCACTTGAGAATCACCCATTGGCGGTCGATCTGAATCAGGTCGGAAATTTGCCCCGGTTGCATGCTGAACGCCGCCGCCTCAATTTTGGGATCGCCCAGATGTTTGCGGATGGGAAGCACCCGACCATGGGCGCTAGCGCTGGTGGGGTCGTCGGAGTACTTGGCGGCCAGCGGACCAAAGTCGTTGGGGTTCGCCCGCACTTCGGCCAACGCCTCGCGAGCCTTGGCTTCGTCGTAACAAACGATCAACCGCGCTTCCACGGCCTCGCCATATTGCGTTTCGTAGGCGGCTTGAACTTCTTGAGGGCTGACTTCCAACGATTGGGCGGCCGCCTTGCGGAGGGCAATCATTGGCCAAATGATTTCGTTGGCGTATTGGTCGGGGGCAATATGCCGTTCTTCTTTAAGCATTTTCAGCCATTGGTCGACCGGCAGGCGGAACCGCGCGGCAATGCGGCCGATTTCTTGCTCGACTTCTTGCTGCGTGACCGTGATGCCTTGCTGTTGGCAGTAGGCCACGATCAGCCGCTTGTTGATCAGGCTGTCGAGCACGCCTTGGCCATAGCGGTTCAGGCAGTCGGCGCCCAACAGTTCGCGAGTGATCTTTTCGCCATTCACCACGGCCACCACGTCGGGAATACCGGTCTGCGCGGCGACGGGCACGTCGCTCTTGGCGGTGGCCGTCGCTTCGGCTTCTTGTTTTTGAAAGAAGAAGCGGGGAGGCCGCTGCTGAGCTTGAACCTGGCTGTCGAGCCAGCAGTAGCGGATCAGCAGACAGCCGGCCAAGACCGCCACGGAACCGGCGCCGAGCAAAAGGGTTCGCTTCCATTTGCCCTGAAGGCGGGAACTAACCGCCGAGTGTTCGCTGGAAGGCATCGGTTTCTCCATAAACCACGCGCCATCAAATCAAGACCAGGCCAGAGGGCGTGCGCAAGGAGCACCCCTGCTGGACGAATTGAGGCGGCACTATAGGTAGGACCCCCAGCGCGGTCAATACCGGCTGCTACCAGAGCAGGAACTTGAACCATTTTTGCAACAAAACCCCCCAAAAGGGAGCAAAGCCCTCGCCGATGGCAAGCGAAGCCTGCAAGGGGGGCGATCCTTCGCCACCCCCCGCAAGTACGCTTGGCCAGCAAGTGTTAAACGCCTGCTAGCAATGAAACCGCCGCCATCCGCCCGCCCTCCCGGCCGAAAATCGCTGGCGGGCAGGCGTCGCTTTCGGCAGAGGTTATTCGGCCGGTGTAGAAACCAAGACCTTCAGGGCGTTAAGTACCGTGATCACGTCTTTGGCCGAGACCTCGGCCCAGTCGGCCAGCTTGTGCCGCAGAATCACCAGTTTGAACTGCTCATAGGCCTCGTCCAAATCGGGCGGCAACTCCGGCAGGCTCTCGAATGGTCGCACCGCGGCCGGTTCGTCGTCGGAGGCAAAGTCGCCAGCAACATCGTCGGCCACGCCCGTCTCGGTTGGCCAGGGGGCGGAGCCGTCACTCTGGTCGTCGCCAAAGTCGGGGCCTTCGCCATAGTCCGGACCGCCGGTCACGCGTTCCAGCGAAGGCGCGAACCGCTCGGCCAACGTGGCGTCGCGCGGCGCGACGGCGTCTTCATCGAGCTCGACCGAAATAATGTCTTCGTCGCGCGGCTTCTTGTCGGCCGGAGCGCCGTGAGCTTCCCAGCGCTGACGACGCATTTCGGAAATTGACCAGTGGCTTTGCACGGCGCCTTCCAGCCACATTTCGGCATCGGGCCAATCCAGGGCCGCCTGGAAGTGGCTCCAGAACAGGCCCTCGTATTCTTCGTAAACGCCGCCAAACCGCTCATACACTCGCCGCAGCCGGCCAACGTGTTGGCCGCTGACGCCTTCTACCCGGCGCCGCCAGGCTTCGTCGGAATACTCCGAGGGCGGGGCGACCGCGGCCACCAAAGCCTCGCGCCATTCGTAAATGATGCGGCCCTTTTCCCAATTGGTGGTGCTGATCAGCCGGTTCCACCGCGAAATGAAGGGTTGCGAGGTCTCTTCTTCGATAGGCACGTGGGGTAACGACACGAGCATCCGTCCTTTTCGTCTACGAAATTAAGTCACAGCCCACGCGGATCGGACTCGCGCCCAAGAAGGATGTGCGATGTCTGCCGCGGCGAAGAGACGATTCTAGAAGTCCGCCAACACCCGGCCAAGCTGCCTGCTAGCACCCGCTAGAGTTGGGCGGAATGCTCTGCTTCTAACTTATTGACTGATATTGGCTTGCGACAAATACTTCGGTCGTCGTGCATGCTGCCCGCTGGGGAAAAGGTGTTCGCGATCCCGCGTCTCGGCTCCTCAATGGGGAGTGCCTTGCGTCAGGTATTCACCACGCTTCTCCTTATGCTCTAATGGCTTACGTTTCAACCATCCGCGTGCGAGGGAAATTCGACGTTGCTTCCCGCCTTCGTGCAGGTTGCCTGTTCAAAATTCCACTCATCGAGGCGATTTTCAGTGCCCTGGGAACGGTTATGACGGTGGGGTAGAGGATTCGGCCGAGGGCTGGGGGGGGATGGCTGGGGGGGCCAGGTCGGCGGCGCGGAAGCCAGCCCGTTTGTGGCTGCCGTCGCAGAAGGGGCGCGTGGCGGATTGCCCACATCGGCAAAGCGCCACCGCTGGCTTGTTGGTGGGAAGTGGAAAGGGATTGCCTTGGTGATCGAGTACGACCACCGGGCCTTCGATCACCAGCGGACCATCCAGCCGACAGCGAATACGGGCGACACCCAGGGGCGAACTAGCGGACTCTTCCATGGCACGACGGATCACACGTGAGAAGCAGGCAAAGAATCGAACACCCAATGAGGGCCGGCCATGTGGGCGACCAATCGCCCCTAGTCGGCTGCAAGCATCAACCGTTACCATGATAGCAGTCCGGTTCACTCACGACTTTTCCTTCTTTCCACGGCGCCGCTCGATGGCACAGGTTTGGCTTCGCACCAATCGCCGCGTTTACGCCTGGGGGCTTGTTTTGCCGGGGCTGATCGCCTGCGCTGGCGTGCTGCTCATCGCGGGCCTGTTTGGCGCCGGTGCTGGTTGGCTGCCGCCTCTGGGCTGGGTGCTCATCGGCCTTGGCTTGTTGGTCGCGGTGGCGCAGATTTTGGAGATGCTGAAGCCGCGGCTGTCGGTCGATGCCGACCACTTATGGGTTAATGCCGGCCGCCAACCGATTGGGGTGCCGCTGAAGATTGTCGAGTGTTTTCTATTGGGGCAAGGGCCGGCCCATTTGCCGGGTGAAAAGTTCCGCACGGCCGAATCGACCAACCTGGTGATTCGCCTGGCCGAAACCGCCTTGGACTGGAAACGCCGCGACGTTGACCACAAAATCGCCGGCTGGTGCGACGGCTACATCACGCTGCGAGGAACCTGGTGCGAGCCGCTTTCGGTGGACTTGGTGCTGCAGCTCAACCGCAATCTCACCCAGGCCCATCGGGCTCAGCGCGAACGCCGCCTGGCCCGCCAACCGCATGGAGTGGGCGGCGGAAACGAGGTGCCCCGGCAAACGTCGCCCAGTTCGGGGACGTCGTCCGCTTCGCCCTGTTGCAGCGACGACCCCGCTTGCAAGGGATCGGCATGACGGGCTTGCTGGTGAGTGTTCGCAACGCCGACGAGGCCCGGCTGGCGCTCGCCGCCGGCGTGGATGTGATCGACATCAAGGAACCCAGCGCCGGTTCCTTGGGCGCGGCTTCACTCGAAAATATCGCGGCCATTCTCGCCACCGTGGATGGACGCTGCCCCGTGAGCGCTGCCCTAGGCGAATTGAATGAGGCAGAAGACCGTTGCGTGGCGGAATTGCCCTCGGGCCTGACCTTCGCCAAGCTGGGGCTATCCCGCTGCGCCTCTCGGTCGGATTGGTGCGCCCGTTGGCACGCACTATTTAGCCAGGCGCCCGGCGGACCAACACCCGTGGCCGTGGCTTACGCCGACCACAAATTGTGCGATGCTCCGCCAGCCAGCGAAGTGCTGGAAGCTGCCGTGGAAATGGGCTGTGCCGCCATCCTGATCGACACCTTCGACAAAGCGGCCGGCCGGTTGCTCGATTGGTGGTCGGTAGAGCAAATCGAGGCGTTCCTGCGCACAGCGGCCGAGAGAAAAATGCCCGTGGTCCTGGCCGGCTCGCTCCGCGCCGAAGATATCGAAGCACTTTCGCCGCTGCGTCCCTACCTGTTCGCCGTCCGCGGCGCTGCCTGCAGAGAAGGCCGCGCCGGGCCGCTGGATGCCGAACGGATTCGCAACTTGGTTGATCTCACGCGCAACGTGGCACGGCCGCGACGGCCATGAATCCGCGTTGCGGCGCAGTGACCGCTACGCGTTTCGCTTCCACGTCAAGCGGTCGATGATGGCTCGGCTACGTTTTCGCCGCACGATGAATCGAGCCCGTCATTTGGCATTATCGCTTCCGGGGGAGGCTCAGTGATGGAGCCCTCGAAGTACCTTCTCAACTCAACGATTGCACTTTCTCATTCAAAACGACAACCTTCTCGATGCGCCAGCTAGAGCCTATTTTCCGATAGGTGTACTCGCCATAGCGTTCGACGTTCCACTGTCTCTTGAAGAACAGAAATACTTTCAGCTTGATCCAAGATGATTGTGCCATGGTTTCGGTCACACGGCCATCGCTGTGAAGTTTCAACGAATGTCGGATAAATGTTGTTCCCATGGAATGCAATCGAGCGAATTGTTCCTCGACGTCTTTCATGAGTTGCGAACGGTCGATCGTCTTGCCGTCTGGCTGCGTATATTGAAGATCGGCTGTGAATAACTCTCTGTAGGCATCGATGTCTTTGCTCGAATAGACCTGCTGAGAATGAGCCCGCAGGGCGTCGAGTTCGGCTGCCAGTTCATCGTTGTTCGACAGTTCTGCCATCTTCGCTCAATCGAGAAGTTGCCATCGACGTCGGGCGCGTCTCGCCGAGACCGCCCTCGAGCCGGAAGTTGAATCACACCGTCCGCCACTTTCGCAGGCAGACAACGAAGCGAGCCCTTTCCTAAGGCGGGTAAACCGCAAACGGACGCTGAGGCATTAAAGTTCTCTGCAGCTTGCAGAGATGTTAACGAGCAAGAAATTAAGTGGCTCAACCGGTATCGCTACGCGTTTCGCTTCCCCGTCAAACGGCCCATGATGGCTCGGGTTCGCTGCGGCTTCCCGCCGATCAGGCCGCGGTCGGCGACCGGCTGGCCTACTTGAATTTCCACTCGCGGATGTCGACAAAGTGGCCGGCGACGGCGGCAGCGGCGGCCATGGCGGGCGAAACCAGGTGGGTTCGTCCCCCTTTGCCTTGGCGACCTTCAAAGTTGCGGTTGCTGGTGCTGGCGCAGCGTTGGCCGGGCGTGAGGATGTCGGGGTTCATGCCCAGGCACATACTGCACCCGGCTTCGCGCCATTCGAATCCGGCCTCGGTAAAGATGCGGTCGAGCCCTTCGGCTTCGGCCTGAATTTTCACGGGGCCGCTGCCGGGCACCACCATCGCGTGTACGGTGTCGTTCACGTGATAGCCGCGAATGACCTTGGCCGCGGCCCGCAGGTCCTCGATCCGGCTGTTGGTGCAGGAGCCAATGAACACGCGATCGAGCGGAACCGAGGTGATCGGCGTACCGGGCTGCAGGGCCATGTACTCCAGGGCTCGCGCCACCGAGCGCTGATCGCTGGAATTCTCGTAGCTTTTGGGGTCGGGAATCTTGCCCGAAATGGGCGCCACCTGGGCCGGGTTGGTTCCCCAGGTCACTTGCGGCTCCACGTCCAACGCTCGATAGGTTTCGGAGCGGTCGTACTTGGCGCCGGCATCGGTGGGAAGCTGTCGCCAGCGGGCAACGGCCGATTCAAAATCTTGGGGCGCGAAGTCCCTGCCGCGGAGATAGTCGTACGTTTTATCATCCGGGGCGATGATGCCCGCCCGAGCGCCGGCTTCGATGCTCATATTGCAAACGGTCATCCGCTCTTCCATCGACAACGACCGCATGGCCTCGCCGGTGTACTCAATGCAGTAGCCGGTGCCGCCATCGGTGCCAATCTGGCCAATCAGGTAGAGGATCACGTCCTTGGCGGTCACGCCTTCTGGCAGGCGGCCATCGACCCGCAGTTCAAAGGTCTTGGGCTTGAACTGCGGCAGCGTTTGCGTGGCCAGCACGTGTTCGACTTCGCTGGTGCCAATGCCGAAGGCCAGCGCGCCGAAGGCGCCGTGGGTGGCGGTGTGGCTGTCGCCGCACACGATGGTCATGCCGGGTTGGGTGAGTCCCTGCTCGGGGCCGATTACGTGCACAATGCCCTGGCGAGGGTCGTTCAGATCATAGATGCGAACGCCAAACTCGGCGCAGTTGTTTCGCAGGGTATCGACCTGTTTGCGGGAGATTTCGTCGGCAATCGGCAGCCCGCGGTCGGTGGTGGGCACGTTGTGGTCGGGCGTGGCCACGGTGCGCTCGGGCCGACGCAGCCGGCGCCCCGCCAGGCGGAGGCCCTCAAAAGCCTGGGGGCTGGTAACTTCGTGAACCAGGTGCAGGTCGATGTAGAGAATGGTCTGCTGCCCGGGCTCCGCGTGAACCACGTGAGAATCCCAGATTTTCTCGAAAATCGTCCGCGGAGGCGACGTCACCATGGTTGGATCTACCTTCTAAGCAAACGGCGGGAGGAATGGCCTGCCTGCCCCCCTGGGGGAGTTGATTGGATTCTCCTCCAAACTCCAGGCAAAAACGGCCCCGGCAATCATGCGAAACGGCGGGGAGCAACGAACCCGTTTGCTAAGCCCCCCCCTGTCCGCATCAAAACCCGACCGGTTTCGGCAGGCAAACTGCAATTATAAGAGGCCGAGGCGTTTCTGGGGAGGGCCGGAATGCCCCGCCGGCGCGCTTCACACCCCGGCCGATCCTGCTAGAGTAGAAGAGTAGAGTATACTCGGAGCCGTTCCTGTTCGCGGGAGGCTACTGCGTGGTTGCTTGAACCCGCGCCGCCGCGTGTCAGCACCCGTAGAGAGAACGGCTCCCCGCCATTCCCTGGGAAAACGCCGATTTTTCCGCTCGCTGCAATTTCTTCGGAACCGTCATGGCCACAGCAGATACCGCAGACACAGTAGATTCCGTCGAAGTTCCTTCCATCACGGTGAAAGCCGCCAACGAGGTGGACCGCTACTTCAAGGCGATTGTGAAGCTGGAAGGGAGCGATTTGCACTTGAAGGTGGGGCATCCACCTTATGTGCGAGTGAAGGGCAGCCTGCGGCCCATGAACATCCCCGCGATCCCCAGCGACAAGATGCGGGAGATGCTGTATTCGATGATGAACGAGCGGAACCGCAGAATCTTCGACGAAGACGGCGGGGCCGACTTTGCCTATACGGTGGATGTCGATGGCGTTCGCTGGCGGTTTCGCGTGAACCTGCTGCAGCAGATGGGCGAGATGGGCATGGTCGCCCGCCGCGTGAACAACTTCGTGCCCAACTTCGAGGGGCTGTTCCTGCCCCCCATCATGCAAAAGCTCTGCGAGTTCGACCAAGGGTTGATTCTGCTGGCCGGCGTGACCGGTTCGGGCAAAAGCACGACCATCGCCTCGATGCTCAACTGGATCAATAAGACCTACCGCAAGCACATTCTCACGCTGGAAGACCCGATCGAGTTCATGTTCACCGAGGACAAGTGCCTGATCAACCAGCGGGAAATCGGCCTGGACGTGAAAGACTTTGGCATCGGCATGAAGCACGCGGTGCGGGAAGACCCGGACGTGATGCTCGTGGGCGAAATGCGTGATGAAGAGACCTTTATGACGGCCATTCATGCCGCCGAAACGGGGCACCTGGTGTACGGAACCATTCACGCGGCCAGCGCGCCATCGACCATTGGCCGTATTCTCGACTTGTTCCCGCAAGACATGCACCCGGCCCTGCGGAGCGCCATCGCCTTCAATATGCGGGGCATCGTGGCCCAAAAGCTGTTGCCATCCATCAAGCCCGGCGTGAGCCGGGTGCCGACGGTGGAGGTGATGACGTTCAACGGCACGGTGAAGAAATTGATTCTCACCGAGCAGGATGAAAAGCTGGGCGACGCCATTCGGATTGGCGCCGGCGAAGGCATGCAAGATTTCACCATGAGTCTCAAAAGCCTCATCGACCAGGAACTGATCGATCGCCAAACGGCCTTTGAAGTGGCCCCGAACGTGGACGCCTTGAAGATGCTCCTCAAGGGCATCAACGTGGCCGCGCCGGGTATTCTTTAAGACGGCCGGCAAACAAAGATCTCACCCAAGATGTGCGAGACCGAACCGAAGTCGGCCCGGTCTTGCACCTGGGGGGGCTTTGCGGTCTAGTTGGCCTCTACCGTTTTCGCCCGACATCCCGGTTCGAGCTTCCCTGGAAAATAACGGGGGTAAACTCCCCTTGTCTCTGGGGGGCTCAACTGGCCGGGAAAACGGGGAAGCTGCCAGCACGCTATACCTCTGCTCCATCGCCGA
This sequence comes from uncultured Pirellulales bacterium, assembly GCA_964445985.1. Lineage (GTDB taxonomy): Bacteria > Planctomycetota > Planctomycetia > Pirellulales > S012-138 > CAYUMU01. Next base: position 51,644 of record CAYUMU010000013.1, read on the forward strand.
TGAATCTGCTCGTTGAAATCCAAAACCGTTTTAAGGCCGCCTTGAGCGGCATGGTCGAAGATCCGGGTTCGCTGCTGGAAATGATCCGTCGCAGCAGCGACGCCCGCTTTGGTGACTACCAGGCCAACTGCGCGATGCCCCTCAAGGGCATCCTCAATCGCCCTCCCAAGGAAATCGCCGAAGAAATCGTTTCGCGGCTCAAGATCGACGATCTCTGCGAAGAGCCGGAAATCGCCGGCCCAGGGTTCATCAATCTTCGTTTGCGCGATGATTTCCTGGCGTCGTTATTAGAGCAGGCCGTCGAAGACCCCCGGTTGGGCTGTGCTCCTCAATCGCCGCCGCGTACCTATGTGATCGACTACTCGGGGCCGAATGTCGCTAAGCCTATGCACGTTGGGCATATACGTTCCACCGTGATTGGCGATAGCTTATGCCGGGTGCTGCGGTTCCTGGGCCATCAGGTGATTGGCGACAATCATATTGGCGATTGGGGCACCCAGTTCGGCATGATCATTTATGGCGTCAAGCATTTCCCCGATCAGGCGGCGGGCGAACCCGAGGTCTTCCGACGCTATGGGCAGCTTTACCGGCTGGTAAATCAGTTGGTGGAGTATCACCGCGGCGCGGCGGAATTACCCACGCTGGGCCACACGGTGGAAGAGTTGCGGCAAGAACTGGCTGGCGCCGAGGCAGCGATTCAGGCGGCAGGTGACAACGCCAAAGAGATAAATAAGGCCCAATCCGAGCGGAAACGAGCCCTTCGACGGTTGGAAGAAACCCAAGAAGAACTGGCGGCGCTGGAAAATAAGCAGGCCGCGGTCGAATCCAACCCCCAGTTGGCGTTGCTGGCCCAACAGCATCCCCATATCGCTGCCGAGGTGCTGGCCGAAACGGCCAAATTGCATTCCGGCGACCCAGAAAATCGCCAGCTTTGGGAGCAGATTTTGCCCCCTTCGTTGGCGGTGCTGGAAAAAACCTACCAGCGGCTGGGGATTAAGTTCGACTGCACCCTGGGCGAGAGCTTCTATCATGACCGCTTGGACGCGGTGGTTCGCAGTCTCACCGAGGCAGGCACGGCGACCGAGAGCGACGGAGCCATCGTGGTCTTTTTGGAAGGCTACGATACGCCGATGATCATTCGCAAACGGGACGGCGCCTTCCTCTACGCCACCACCGACCTGGCCACCGTTCAGTACCGCATGGACGAGTGGCAGCCCAGCGCCATGCTCTACGTGGTCGACCACCGGCAGAGCTTGCACTTCGAGCAGCTATTCGCCGTGGCCCGGCGGTGGGGATACCCGCACGTCGAAATGAAACACGTCGAGTTTGGCACCATCTTGGGCGATGACGGACGGCCCTTCAAAACCCGCACCGGCGGGTCGGTGGGGTTGGGCGAAGTGCTCGATGAAGCGGTGGCCCACGCCCGGCAGGTGGTGGCCGAGAACGACAAAGACCAGCAGTTCAGCGAGGAACAGCGCGACGAAATTGCCGAAATCGTGGGTTTGGGGGCCATCAAATACGCCGACCTCTCGCACAATCGCAGTAGCGACTATAAGTTCAGTTACGAAAAGATGATGGCCACCACGGGCAATACGGCCACGTACATGCAGTATGCTTATGCCCGCGTGCGGAGCATTTTTCGCAAGGGGAAGGTTGACATCGAGGCTTTGCGGGCTAGTGGCGCCAACATCTGGCTCGACCATCCGGCAGAGCGCGCCTTGGCGCTGGAAATTGCCCGTTTTCCGGAAGCGGTGGCCGAGGTGGTGGTGGAATACCGGCCCAACTTGCTCACCAGCTACCTCTTCGACCAATTGGCGAAAAGCTATAGCACGTTTTATGAAAAATGCCCGGTAATTAAGGCCGAAAACGAGGCCGTTCGCCACAGCCGCTTGCTGTTGGCGGACCTCACGGCCCGAACCTTGGCGAAAGGTTTGGAACTGTTGGGGATCAACGTGGTAGAAAAGTTGTAGAATGTGACTGTGGGGGGAAGTGTCTTCACGCGTTCGCGTAAGCCAGAATTGATGTATGCCGAGAATTGAGAGCGAGAAGGGACGACTGCTGCCCCCATGAGTTTTTCGCCGCGCATCGCCGTGATCGGCCTGGATTGTGCCGAAGCGAGCCTCGTGTTCGACGAGCTGCGCGGAGAGCTTCCACATCTGTCCCGGTTGATGGAGCAGGGGAGTTACGGCCCGCTGCGAAGCTGCCATCCACCGATCACCGTGCCGGCCTGGGCCTGCATGACCAGCGGGTACGACGCCGGCCAGTTGGGAATCTACGGCTTTCGCAACCGCCGTGGCTGGGATTATGAGCCATTGGCGGTTTCGTTCGCCAGCAGCGTCAATCGCCCGCGGATTTGGGACTACTTCTCCGCGGCCAAGCGTTCGTCCATTTGCCTGGGCGTGCCGCAGACCTTTCCCATTGTGAATCCTCCCAAAGGAATAACAGTCGCCAGTTTTCTCACGCCCGACAAATCGATGCCTTGGACGCATCCGCCCGAGTTGGCGGCTGAAATCGATCGCGTGGCCGAAGGCGACTACCTGATCGACATTCGCGACTTTCGCACGCACGACAAGGCCCGCGTGCTGGCCGATATTCACACCATGACGCGCCGGCGTTTCCAGGCCGCGAAACATTTGATCGCGACCAAGCCTTGGGATCTGTTTTTCATGGTGGAGATGGGTGTCGATCGGCTCCATCACGGCTTCTGGCATTATTGCGACCCGAGCCATGCCCGTTTTCCGGGCGAAGACAATCCCTTTCGCTGGGCAATCCGCGATTATTACCGCGAGCTCGACCGGCATATTGGCGAACTACTGGAGCAGATTCCCTCCGACGTGCTATTGCTGGTGGTCAGCGATCATGGCGCCCAGCCCATGCAGGGCGGAATCGCGGTGAACGAGTGGCTGGTGAAGCAGGGCTACCTGGTGCTCAAAGAGTATCCCAGCGAGCCGACGCCACCGCATCGCCTGCGAATCGATTGGTCGAAAACCGTGGCGTGGAGCGAAGGGGGCTACTATGCGAGGATTTTTCTCAACGTGAAAGGCCGCGAGCCCCAGGGCGTGATCGAGCCGGCCGACTACGAAACCTGGCGGGATCGGCTGATCGAAGAAACCCAAGCCTTGCTCGGCCCACGCGGCGAAGACCTGGGCACCCTCGTTTGCCGGCCGGAAGACCTGTTTCAGGTCTGCTCGGGCTTTCCCCCCGACCTGTTTTGTTATTGGGGCCGCATGCGTTGGCGGAGCGTGGGCACGGTGGGGTCGGGCGAAATTTACGTGGAAGACAACGACACCGGGCCGGACGAGGCCAACCACGATTGGTCAGGCATTTTCATCAGCCGCGCGCCCCTGGCCAACCAACCGGGCCGCGTCGATGGCCTGGAGTTGATCGACGTGGGCGTGAGCTTGCTCAAGCACGCTGGTTTGCCCTACCCGACCGACTGCGCCGGCCAACCCCGCATTCGGTGGTGATGCCTCACGCCGCGCGGGCACTTCCCATCCGAGTTGTTTTCGCCAATTTCTCCCAAGTTGGCGGCGATGCCAGCGCGTAAGAAGTCCACTGCATGCCGAATGACCACCCCATCCAAATTGTGTTTGCTGAAAGCGAAGCCGAGCGGCGGGCAGCTTGCGAATTACTGACGCTTCACCTGCCGGCGAACCTGGCCCAGCAACGTTTGGTGGAGATGGAAGCCAGCGCCGCGGCCGGCCTTTGTTGCTTGGCCCGGCGTGGTGATAACGCCGTGGGCGCTGTTTATGCGTTGGCCTTGCCCGGCAAAACCTGCCTGGTTTGGCCGCCCCGCTTGCGGCCGAACATGGCCGCTCACGATGTCGAAGCAGCACCGATTGTTGTCGCGCTCATCCAGGCCGTGGTGCAAGCCCAAGCGAGCCGGGGTGTCATTCTGGCCCAGGCCATGCTGGCGCCGAGCGACGATGCGGCGCCCTTTCTGGCGGCGGGGTTCGAGCGGTTGACCGAGTTGATCTATCTGAGCGCCGCGTGCGACACGCCACCTGAAAAGGGAAGCAGCCACCTGGAATTTCTAGCCGTCGCTCCCCAAGACTTGCGGCAGTTTGAGCGGCTGGTTGAACGAACCTACGAGGGGAGCCGCGATTGCCCCGCCATCCATCAGCATCTCAGCGTTCGGCACACCTTGGACAGTTATCTCGGACAGCCCGGCTATGCGCCGCACCTGTGGTGGATGGCAAAAGTTGGCAAAGAACCGGCTGGCTGTTTGATTTTGGCGGAGCACTCGCCGGCATTGTGGGAACTGGTCTACATGGGGGTGGCGCCGGAGTTTCGCGGTCGCCAGCTTGGCGCCGAGTTGGCGCGGCACGCCCTGGCCAAGGCTAGCAATGCCGGCGTGAAACAGTTGGCGCTGGCGGTGGATGCCAACAACAGGCCGGCCTTACGCGCTTACGACCAATGTGGTTTTGAGCCGTTCGATCAGCTGGCCGTGTTTATACGGCCGCTAACGCCAGGTGATAAACTGTGATTCGCGCCGCGATGCGCCAATCGTGATCTCCCCTGGGCGTTTTTGCTTGTCGTTACGGCGGGGCTGCGATATAGAGGGAGGGGAGCACGACTCCTTCACCTGCCCCGTTTCATGCCGCGGCGTTTGTTTGCCACTCCTAACGCGGGTAAACCGCAAACAGACGCTGAGGCATTCAAGTTCTTTGCAGCTTGCAGAGATGTTAACGAACAAGAAACTAGAAAGGCTGCCGATCGGCCGATGTTCACCTTTCGCATTCAGCTCGGTCAGGCCTTGGGCTTGCTATTCTTGCTGACCTGGTTTCAGCCGCTGGTCATTCAGCCCGAGATCCTGCTGGCAGAAGACAAGGCGATTGCCAGCGCGCAGGGCGATGCCCAACTGACTTCGCTGTTTCGAAAACATTGCGTTCCGTGTCACGGATCGCGGCGGCAGGAGTCCGAACTGCGACTCGATTTGCCAATTGCAGCCGCCTCCGATGCGGCGGGTCTTAAACGCTGGCAGACAATCCATGAGCGATTGGAGCAAGGCGACATGCCGCCGCCCGATCGGCCTCGCCTCGCCGATGCGGAGCGGACAGAAGCTCTCAAGCGGATCGAAGCCCAGGTGGCCAAGGCCCGCCAGCCCGCGGCGGCTTTCTATCGCGGCCCGCGGCGGCTGAATCGAGTGGAGTATGAACGCACATTGCAAGATCTGCTGGGGATTGAGATCCCCCTGGCAGGCATGTTGCCCGAGGATGGTTTGCAAGATGGTTCCGACAAGGTGGGAGACGCGCTCGATCTTTCGCCGCAACTGGTGGAGCGTTACCTGCGGGCAGCCATGTTGGCCATTGATGAAGCCTATGCGGGCCCCACCAAGGAGCCCTGCGCCATTCGCCGCTATCGTTTGCACGAATCGGATCGGGGCAAGCGCGTGTTGGAAAAAGCCCAGTGGTGGGCCGAAACCGACGACGCGGTGGTGCTCTGGTTGCCGCACGATAAGTGGCTGTGCGTGGAGCCGTTTGCCGCTCCGGTTCGTGGCCGGTATCGAGTTCGCATTTCCGGCTATGGCTGCCACTTGGGGGAGGGGCAAACCACCGACAAGCAAACGGCGGTACTGGCGGTGCATGGCGGCCATTTCCTCGTTCCCTACGATGGCCACCTGGTAGGCTTTTTCGATCTGAATTGGAACCAGCCCACGCAGGTTGAGTTTGTCGACGTGCTTGGCCCGGGCGACAACTTCAAACTGTGCTACGGCGGCAAAGATCCCGGCACGCGCGTGCTATCGAAGTACCGCGGCCCCGCCGTGGCGATCCAATGGATCGAGATTGAAGGCCCTTTGCCGCCCGAAAAAGACAGTCGGCAAATGCTCCTTGGCGACATCGATCTCGCTAGCGCCGGCGCCGCCGAGGCCGATGAGGTCCTGTTCCAATTCGCGCAACGAGCATTTCGGCGGCCCGTTCATCCCGATGAATTGGCATCGCATCGCGAGTTGATGCACGATCAGTTTCGCGCCGGGCAGAGCTTTCAGGAGTCGCTGCGGGCCGGTTTGCTGGCCGTGCTGTGCGATCCCAATTTTCTGTTCCTGATCGAGCGCGGCCCGCATTTGACCGATCACGAAATTGCTAGTCGCCTCTCCTACTTTCTTTGGAGTTCGTTGCCCGACGAGGAACTGCTTGGTCTGGCTTCGCGGGGCAAGCTGCGGGAGCCGGCCGTTCGTCGGCAGCAAGTGCGGCGAATGCTCGCCGATTCTCGGGCGGGCACATTCCGCCGGCACTTCCTCGATACGTGGCTCAATTTGAATCAAATCACCTGCACTACGCCCGATCGCAAACTCTATCCCGAGTTCGATGAACCGCTGCAAAGCGCCATGTTGCAAGAAACGCGGTCCTTCTTCGATGAGCTGTTGGCCAACGACCTGGGCGCAAGCCACCTGATCGACGCCGACTTTGCCATGCTCAACGAACGCCTGGCGGAGCACTACCGAATGGAAGGAGTGCAGGGCGTTCACATCCGCAAAGTGTCGTTGCCCGCGGATAGTCCGCGCGGAGGCCTGATCACGCAGGCCAGTTTGCTCAAGGTCACCGCCAATGGCACGGTGACCTCGCCCGTGCTTCGCGGGGTCTGGTTGCTCGATCGCATTTTGGGGAGCCCCGTGCCGCCGCCGCCTCCCAACGTGCCAGCCGTGGAGCCCGATATTCGCGGGGCCACGACCATTCGCGAGCAGCTTGCCAGGCACAAACAAGACGCGAGTTGCGCATCGTGCCACCGGAAGATCGATCCGGTTGGCTTTGCCTTGGAAAACTTCGACGCGATCGGCGGCTGGCGCGACCACTACCGGATCATGATTCCCGACATCAAGCCGATGCGCGACAACAATCGCTGGGTGAGCTACCAGCATGGGCCTGTCGTGGAGTCGGATGGAGTGACGCCGGCCGGTCAAATGTTCGCAGGCATTCGTGAATTCAAGTCGATCTTGCTCGAGAACCAGGCCGCAATCGCCACCAGTTTCACCAAGAAGCTATTCGCCTACGCCTTGGGCCGACCGCCGGAGTTTGGCGATCGCCGCCCGATTGCTGCCATCGTGGAGCAAAGCCACCGCAACAACTATGGCGTGCGCACGCTGATCGAAGAACTCGCGGCCAGCGAAATGTTCGTGCTGCGATCCTCGCCCGAATCGGCCCCCGCGAATGACTGACCGCTGAAAGCTTCGCGGAAACCTGCCCCCCACCACTATTCGTAGCCGTCTGAAAGTGAGCCAACCCCCATGCAGCCCCAGCCGGTAACCCGACGTACATTCTTGCGAGGTTCGGGCGTGGCGTTGGCGCTGCCCATGCTGGAAGCGTTCTTGCCGCGTCAGTCGTGGGCGAGCGAAGCAGCTCCGCCCCGCCGCATGGTGGCGATCTGTGCGAATTTGGGTTTCTTTGCCGAAGACTTCTTCCCACGCCAGGCGGGCCGCGACTATCAGGCCACGACTTACCTGGACCATCTTCGTGAGTACCGGCAAGACTTCACCGTGTTCTCGGGCGTTTCGCACCCGGAAGTCGATGGCGGACACGCTTCGGAAACATCGTTCCTCACGGCGGCGCCGCACCCCAGGGCTTCCACGTTCAAAAATTCCATCTCGTTTGACCAGTACCTCGCCGAGCAATTGCAGCCCGATACCCGGATCCCCGCGCTGACGTTGACAACCCAGCAACGCACGCTGTCGTGGACCGATGCCGGCGTGCAGGTTCCCGGCGAAAACAGTCCGGCCCGACTGTTCCAGGAGTTGTTTGTGGAAGGCGACCCCCACGAGGTAGCCAGGCAAGTGCAACGCTTGCGGATGGGTCGGAGTGTGCTCGACTCGGTCCTGGAACAAACCAGGCGATTGAACCGCGACTTGGGTTCGCCTGACCGCAACAAGCTGGACCAGTACTTGACCGCCGTCCGCGACGTGGAAGGCCGGTTGTTGAGCGCCGAGAAATGGACGCGCCGCCCCAAGCCAAAACCGGGCGTCCGCCAGCCGGTGGATATTGCGAGCACGAGCAACCTGATCGGCGCTGCGCGGCTGTTGCTCGATATGTCGCATCTGGCCCTGCAGACCGATTCCACGCGGATCATCACGCTGCTCATGGATGGCGTGCAGGGCGGAGTGACGTCGATCGATGGCGTGAACCTTGGTTATCACAACCTCTCGCACCACGGCAAAGACAAAGAAAAACTGCGGCAATTGCGGCTGGTTGAGCAGTCGCATTTGCAACTGCTTGCCGACTTCTTGGGCAAGCTGCGCGGCACGCAGGAGAGCGGCGGCAACCTGCTCGAAAACACGATGGTGCTCTTCGGCAGCAACCTGGGCAACGCCAACAGCCACGACACGAAGAATATGCCCATGCTGCTGGCCGGCGGCGGCTTTCGCCACGGACAGCACCTGGCGTTCGACGCGCAGAACAATTATCCACTGTGCAATCTGTACGTTTCGATGGCGCAGCGGCTGGGACTGGAAGTCGACCGGTTCGCATCGAGCACCGGCACGATGACGGGAATGGAGATGCGGTAACTCGGTGGCGGCGAACGCGTCGGCCGATACCTTGGTGGCGTTTGTCGACAATGCGACCGGAGCAGAGCATGACCGATGGCTTCGCCGCGCTCGGCGATGAGCTCCGCACCTTTCGGCCTACGATGTCGAACATGGTGGCCGGCGCCATCCTCGGGGTGGGCATGATCGGGGGCGGTATCGCGGGGGCCGTGTATGTGTATCGCATGCCGATCGCAGCGGGCGGTAATTTTGAAGACCAGGTTGGCAAGTTCTTGGTCTTGGCCTTTCTGGGGCTGGGAATGCCTCTGCTGGGAATCTTCTTCCTCCGGTTTGTGAAACACCTGGCCGCCCATCGCGTGAAGATGTATCGCAATGGCTTCGCGTACATCGATCGGGGAAAAACTGAACTCTGTCCTTGGACCGAAGTTGCCGAGTTTCAAGAAGTGTTTACGGAAGAACAGTTGAAATTACTGGAACTCCCTGGGGCAAGACTCAAGCGGATCGATCGCAGCTTCGGCGTGGTTCGCAAGGATGGGAAGCGGTTTGAATTCGGTTCGAACAACGTGGACAATGTCGCCGACCTGGCCGCATATTTCGAAGGAGCTAGGGATCGGTATGGGATCGCCTGGAAACAGGTTGAGAAATGAGTTGAGTGGGCAGCGCGGTTCGAGGCCGTCTGCGTTTTCAAGTAAAGCGGCACTGACACCTCTTCGGGCTGCGTGAGTACCATCGGGGGCAAAGAGTATCCGTCGCGATGGGCGTCGGAGTGACAAGCCGTGATTATCTTTCCAGCCCCAAGGGATGGGCGTCATGAAACTGTTGATCGTCGGTGGCGTGGCTGGCGGTGCTTCGGCGGCCGCTCGGGCTCGGCGTCTGTCTGAAGAGGCCGAAATTATTCTGTTCGAGCGGGGGCCGGACGTCTCGTTTGCCAACTGTGGGCTGCCCTACTACGTGGGGGGCGAAATCGCGAACCGTGAAAAGCTGCTGGTCACCACACCCCAACTGCTGCAAACCCGCTTCCGGCTCGATGTGCGAACGCGATCGTCGGTGGAAGCCATCGATCGTGCCGCTCGGAGTATTCGCGTTCGGGATCTCGCCACGGGCCGCGAGTACGCCGAGTCGTATGATCGGTTGATTTTGGCGCCGGGCGCCGCGCCGCTGCGGCCGCCGATTCCTGGCATCGATTTGCCAGGAGTTTTCACGCTAAGGAATCTACAGGATGTCGACCGGATCAAAGAGCGGGTAGACCAAGGCGCCGGGGAAGTGGTCGTGGTGGGAGCAGGCTTTATCGGATTGGAACTGGTGGAGAACTTTGTGAGTCGTGGTCTCAAGACCACGCTGGTGGAGTTGCAAGACCAGGTGATGCCGCCCTTCGATAAGGAGATGACCACGCCGATCCTCCAGGCCATCATGGCAAAGGGTGTCCGCGTGCTGTTGGGGAACTCGGCCGAAGGCTTTGAACCCACCGCGGGCGGGCTCACTGTCCGGCTCAAGTCGGGCGAGCAGTTGCCGGCCCGGATGGTGATTTTGGGGATTGGCGTGCGGCCTGAAAATAAGCTCGCGGTGGATGCCGGGCTGGACGTGGGGCCGCGGGGTGGCATTCGCGTGAATGAATTCCTGCAAACCAGCGACCCGAATATTTATGCGGTTGGCGACGCCGTGGAGATCAAAGATTTTGTATCGGGCGACCCGACGCAGGTGCCATTGGCGGGGCCAGCGAATCGACAGGGCCGCATTGCCGCCGACAATATCTTTGGCCGCCAATCGAAGTATCGCGGCACGCAGGGAACGGCCATCGTGGGCCTGTTTGGCGTTACCGCCGCCATGACGGGGGCCTCGGAAAAGGCGCTGCGCCGAGCCGAGCGTGCTTTTCGCAAGGTGTATGTCCACCCAGCGCATCACGCCGGTTACTACCCTGGCGCCGAGCCGATGACACTCAAGATTCTCTTCCACCCAGAAACAGGCAAACTGCTGGGCGCCGAGGCCGTGGGCGGGGCTGGCGTGGATAAACGCATCGACGTGCTGGCCGTGGCCATTCAGGCCGGCATGACCGTGTTCGACCTGGAAGAAATGGAACTGGCCTACGCGCCGCAATACGGATCGGCCAAAGACCCGGTGAACATGGCAGGCTTTGTCGCCGCCGGACTGCTGCGAGGCGACCATCCGCAGGTGGACGTGGAAGCGGTGCTGGCCTTGCCTGATGAGCAGCGACCACTGGTGCTGGATGTGCGCACGGCGCAGGAGTTTGCGAAAGGGAATATCCCAGGCTCAGTCAATATTCCGGTTGATGAGCTACGCGAGCGGTTGGGGGAACTTCCTCGCGAGCGAGAGATTGTCGCATATTGCCAGGTGGGGCAACGCGGATACCTGGCAACGCGCATTCTGCGGCAGCACGGCTTTGAGGCGAAGAATGTTGGGGGCGGGTATAAGACTTATCGGTTGTTTTGTTCGTAAGGGCTTGCGGCGCGACCGACCCGCGATCTACTTTTTGCACAGGACGGGCTATTGATAATGATAATGATCGAGGGCTTCGCATAGCACGAATAATGCATTGTTGGGATCCCAGGTCCATTCATTGCCGTCAAGACAAACCGTACGTCGGTTGCCTTCTGATGGAACAGATTTGGAAATGATTTTGCGAAGTTGCAAATCGTCGTTGGAGCTGCATTGATCCATACTGAGGTGAATAAGAATTCCACATTCTTCAAGATATTGCCAGGGAAAACTTGGCCGGAAAGTTTCGATTTTTGAAATACAACGCCACGGCAGATGGTAACGCTGCACACGTACAATGCCCTCGGTCCAGGTGAGCCCCTTTTCGTCAATCCAGAGCCCACGCTTCTGCGTGCAGGCCGAAATGCCCGATAGTATCATTAATCCGAATCCGGCTGATACCACCAATCCGATCAATATATTAATTCGATTCGGACCATCCGCGATGGTTTCAGCAAGCAAGAGTATCCACAAAAACACTATCGCGATGCAGCCGAAGACAATTGTGCCCTTTGATGCATCCCTCTCATGAGCAATCTGCCGAGGGACGATCGATTTCTCATGCATGTTCTAGCCCAAGTTACGCTGTTCGGATCGGGTGGCACCTGAGCCCCAGCGAAGGGCGTGGTTAACTCGCTAGAGCGGCCAGCTACTGCCATTCCGCTTACAACGCGAGCCGCGTGCTTTCTTCGGTGACGTTCCAGTCGTGGCCGCCCCCTGGCTGCCAGAATCCGCGGCGAACGCGACGGCCTGTCTGGCAAGTAGGCGCCGACCTTGCCTGCGAGTATCGCTGGAATGTTGCCGCTGCGCCACGCCCTTCGCTTAGGCTCATGGCGTGCCACACCGCCCGACTTCAGAACAATTCCGAAATGGCTTCGCCTTCCGAAAGGATGGGGATGGGGCGGCCGGCGTGGTCGTTGAAATTGAGCGCCGGGTCGATGCCCATCACGCGGTAGATCGTGGCCAGCAGCGAGGAAGGTTTCATGGCCCGATCGACCGGGTGCTCGGCTTTGTCGTTGGTGGCGCCGACCACCACGCCCCCCTTGAGGCCGCCGCCGGCGACCATGGCCGAAATGGCGTTGCCCCAGTGGTCGCGGCCGGGCACGGGAATACCGGGTTGGCCGGTGTTGAGTCGCGGAGTACGTCCGAACTCGCCCATCACCACCAGCAGCACGTCGTCGAGCATGCCGCGCTCGGAAAGGTCGGAGAGGAGGCCGTCCACCGCTTGATCCACATGGACCAGCTTGGAGCCGTGGCCTTCTTCGATTTTGGAGTGGTTGTCCCAGTGGGGCATGTCCACCGTCACAAAGCCTACGCCGGCCTCGACGAGGCGACGGGCCATGAGGGTGTAATGTCCCCAAGGTCCGCGACCGTAGCGGTCGCGGAGGCGAGGGTCTTCTTTTTCAATATCGAGCGCTTCGCGAGCTTTGCCGGCCGAGAGCATATCGACCGCTTGCTGATGGTAGCGGTCCATGGAATCCATCATGCCGGAGTTGTCGATGTCGCGGCGAATGCCGTCGAGCCGGCCAAGCAGCGAGAGGCGGTTGTCGAGTCGGTTTTCGTCGGCCCCTTGCATGCTCTTGAGGAACTCGGGAGCCTGGATCTCGCGGGTGTAATTGGCCGCCAGGTACTTTTGCGACATGTTGACCTGGAACGGGTTGTACGCGTTGCCCAGGTAAGCGGCGCCCTGGTAGCCAGGATAAATGTAAACGCTTTCGGCGGCAGGCAAGCCTACGTAGGGCGGCATGCCGGGAGCGTTGGCGCCATGCACGCGGGCCACGTAAGAGCCCACCGAGGGGAACTTTTGGCCTTTGTCGACGGAGTTGGAACCGTAACGGCCGGTCAGCATCCAGTGGGCGGCGGCGAAGTGGTCGCCGTTATCGTGGTGGATGGAGCGAATGAACGCCATCTTGTCGGCGTGCTTGGCGTGCAGCGGCAAGGTTTCGCAGATTTGCATGCCGGGCACGTTGGTCGAAATGGCCCCGAAGGGTCCGCGATATTCGGCCGGAGCGTAGGGCTTGGGATCGTAGGTTTCGAGCTGGCTGGGGCCGCCGTCCAGCCACATCAGAATGACCGATTTGCTGCTGCGTGCCGCTTTGCCTTCGGCCCTCATCCTTAGCAGGTCGGGCAGCGAAAGGCCCAGGCAGCCCAGGAAGCCGGCCTTGAGGGCGGTGCGGCGGGAATGCCCTTGGCAATTGCGACTTCCACGGCCCCGGGTGATTTCCAACATGGGTGCAGTCTCCGTATTTGGCAGGCGGTGGGGATGCAGGCGGCAGCACAAGGCGGGCGCGGCATCGTGCGGGGGCAGCTCAAAAGCACTAAATGTTGGCCCAGGCAGGTTTTCCGTTGGGCTCGCGAGGTTCAGGCGTGCTAGCTTGGCTGGGCGGGATTAATCAATGAATTTCGATTAGTTTAGCGGACTGGTTTGGTGGTTCGCAATAGATTGTCACCCAGGTAATTGAGCGTTTGGGGGCTGAGGTTACGGAATAGGGCGGAGGATAGGTAAAGGATTGCGAATTATCATTTTGCGCGTGAGCGCGATGTGAATTTTGGGCAAGACCTTGCTGACGCGTCGGGTTGCAAGGGGCGGTGTTCCTGGGGGACGGCAGGCTATACTTAACTGCCATGAACCAACCTCGTTCCAATCGCCGTCATTTTCTCAAGGGCCGGTCGGCCATTGATGCGATTTCGGCTGCGCTGCCCGAAGAAGAGGGGGGGCTCAGCGGGCCGGGGGTGGGTGAGACCTACCTGTTGCACTTTGGCCGGAGGGCGATGGCCTGCGAGTTTGAGCTCTGTTTGAACGCGGGGCAGTACGCTCACGCCAACCGCGAAGCCTTGGCCGCGCTCGACCTGGTGGATGCGGTCGAAGCTCAGCTCACGATCTATCGGGAACACAGCCAAGTGATGGAGATCAACCGCAGGGCGGCGGCGGGACCGGTGGCCGTTGAGCCGCGGCTGTTTGGGTTACTTCAGCGGTGCAAGCAACTTTGGGAAGAAACGGCCGGCGGATTTGATATCACCTCCGGGCCACTCAGCAAGGTGTGGGGATTTCACCGCCGGCAAGGCAGCCTGCCCGGCGAGCCGGAGATTGCCGAAGCGCTGGAGTGTGTGGGTTCGCAGCACCTGGAGCTTAACTCCGAACAGGGGACCGTTCAGTTTCGACATCCCAAGCTGGAATTAAACTTGGGCAGCATTGGCAAGGGATTCGCGCTCGATCGTTGCGGTGCGCAATTACGCGCAGCGGGCATGGAAGACTTCTTGTGGCATGCGGGCCAAAGTAGTTTGCTCGCGGCCGGACATCGTGGCGGAAGTTCTTCCGGCTGGGAAATCGGGATTGGCGATCCCCTCAGGCCAGGACGTCGGTTGGCGCGGTTGCGGTTAAAGGATTGCGCCGTGGGCACCTCGGGTTCGGCCTATCAGTACTTTCGCCACGGCGGGCAGCGGTATGGGCATATTTTCGATCCACGTTCGGGGTGGCCAGTTCAGGGGATCGATTCGGTTACGGTGGTTGCTCCAACCGCGGCCGAGGCCGATGCGCTCGGAACCGCGTTGTATGTGCTCGGCCCAGAAAAAGCGGTAGATTTTTGCGCCGCTCGTGCCGAGGTTGGCATGGTGATGGTGTGCAGCAGCACGGATCGCGCTCCGGCACGATTGATTACCGCTGGGTTGAGCGAAGATGTGTTGCTGGCCGCCGAAGCGAGCCCAGGCGGTGAAAGCGGCGCCTAGTCGCATGAACGCAAGAGTCTACCGGGACGCTGGCGTGTTCCTTCTTGGCGGCTGTGGGTGGCTCTTGTCGGTGGGCAACTCGGCAGATGTGAGCCAGGACCGCGAGATAACGATGAAGCGGGCGAAGAATTCCCCTGGATGCCAATTTTCTGGGGGAAAACCGCCGTGCTCGGTTCGGCGCAACCAGAAAGTGCCGCTAAGATACTTCCAAGCTTAACCCCGATACGTACCTCAGATTGAGGCTCATGGACGGATTTTTGGAGGCCTACACCTACCTGGGTGTGATCGTATTTCTCATTCTCACCGGTTGCGGGCTGCCGTTACCGGAGGAGGTGGCGATCATATTCGCCGGCGTGCAAACTTCGCGCGGCGAGCTCAATCCGCTCTTGGCCTTTGCCTGCTGTATGATTGGGGCGCTGATCGGAGATTTGTGCATGTATGGCATCGGCCGATACTTCGGCCGCGGCCTGTTGCGTCGCGGCGCCTGGTTTAGCCGGTTGCTTACGCCAGAAACCGAGCTCCGCGCCGAGCAAATGATTCGCAAGCACGGGCTGAAGGTGTTTCTGGCGGCGCGGTTCTTGGTGGGCGTGCGGGCGCCCATGTACGTTACCGCCGGAATTCTGCGGGTCCCGCTCGCCCGATTTTTGTTTATGGACGGCATCAGCGCCACGATTGTGGTGGGGCTGGTGTTTGGCTTGTCGTGGCATTACGGCAAGCATGTGGAAGCCATTATGAAGTGGATCCACGAGTCGCAAGTAGCGTTGACCATTGTGGTTGCCCTCTTGGTTCTGGCCGGGCTGGCCTACTTCTGGCTGCACCGTCGGGCCACGCATAAGAAAGTGGAGGAGCCCACCACGAGCGAGGCTTCGGAACCGCAAATGGAAGAACGGGAAAGCATGACCTGAGCCGTCCGACGAACGACATCCTCCGGTTCAGAATTTGATTCGGGGCCGCTTCTTGTGGAAGCGAACGATCCACCTCCCCTGGATTCCCGACTTCTCGGGAATGACGCAACGGCGGCGGCTATTGGAATAGCCGATCCTGATTATCGGGTTTGAGCTTTTGGCCCGTCGGGCTAAGGCCCAGGTGTTCGTAGCCTTCGACGGTGACTTTCCGCCCTCGCGGCGTGCGAATCACGTAGCCGCGGCGGAGCAGGAAGGGTTCAACATCGTCTACCAGGGTGTCGGTGGAGGCATTCATGGTATGGGCGACGGCTTCAACGCCCACGGGGCCGCCGTGAAACCTGCGGACGATGGTCATCAGGTAGTTGCGATCTTGTTCGTCGAGCCCTGAGGGGTCGATCTTGCGCATGGCGAGCGCGGCAGTGGCGACGTCCAAGGTGATATGGCCATCTTTGGTTTCGCTGGTGGCGTAGTCTCGCACCCATCGCAGGTGGTTGTTGGCCACGCGCGGGGTGCCGCGGCTGCGGATGGCGATTTCGCGGGCCGCTTCGGGGGCCAGCTCCGTTCGCAGTTTGATGGCGTTGCGGCGGACGATCTCCTGCAACTCGGCGTCGGTGTAAAAATCGAGATGCTCGCGGATGACGAAGCGATCGCGGAGCGGGGCCGAGAGCATGCCTGCCCGGGTGGTGGCGCCGATCAGCGTGAAGGGCTGCAATTGCATGTTGAGGGTGCGGGCGTTGATGCCGTCGCCCAGCACGATATCGATCCGGAAGTCTTCCATGGCCGGGTAGAGAAACTCTTCGACCGACTTGGATAGTCGATGGATTTCATCAATGAATATCACCGATCCGGCGGCCGCGTTGGTGAGGTAGGGCATGAGGTCGCGGGGCGCGTCGAGAGCAGCGCCGCTGGCGATTTGCAGGCTCACGCCCAGGTCGGCCGGAATCACGGTGGCAAAGGTGGTTTTACCCAAGCCGGGTGGACCGTCGAACAGGATGTGCCCCAGGGGCTCTTGCCTGATTCGGGAGGCATTGACGGCAATGGCGACCCGGGCGGCGACTTCTTTTTGCCCTACCATTTCGCTCATACGGCGGGGCCGCAGGCCTTCGAAGTCCTCTTCAGGAGCGGGATCGTTTTGCAGGATGGGTTCGCGGGTCATCGCTTTCGGGTTCCGTCCACATGGGAATGGCTTGGCAGCTATTATAGCAAGCCTGGCGAAGGGAACACGACCTGGCCTCGAACTCACCGGGCAAAGTGCCATCCGCCGGCCTGCCCAGGGGGGGGGAGGCCGCGCTCGGAAAGAACCGGATGTTGTAACGCCTGCCTGCGCAGGCCCCGGAAGCGCGCAGTGGTTCAAAAACTGGTTTGGGCGGGCAAGCGCACCGTTAACCAGTTGTTGTGCTTGGGTGGTATTTGGAATTGCATGCAGAACTGCACGCATAACAAAGGAGCGCTGCCGGTTATGAGGCCGGGGGATGCTCCGCCAGCATGTCGATCAGCGTATTCGCTCTTCTGAGGATGCTGCTCGACGATGCTGCTTCAACTTCTAATTCAGGGCGGTCGTTGGCCAGAAACTGTCCTCGGCAGTGTTGGCACGCCACGCGGCGTCCCAGATATTCCACGCGAATCTCGAGCCGACGACCGCAGGTCGGGCATTCCTGCACAAAGTAAGTCACTTGTGACATGGCGGTCTCCTTACAAGAGAGGGGGCTGGCCACCTTGCCAAGCTTCGTCAATGTAAGGGATGGTGAACCGCCATTCAAGCGCGATCTGTGGCGGTTATTCATAACTTCGGCAGTGTGAAGGGTTTGTCATCTTTAATCCAAGACGGCGCAAACTGGGTGAGCAAACGGGGGCAACTTCCAATCCAACGATCGGAATTGGAAGGGGGAGATTCAAGCTACCAGACACGCCTGGCAGATTCGCGGTTCGCCCCACCAGGCGTGAAGACCGGGAAAATTCGCCTGGGGTGCAATCCCGCCAAGAAGTGGCGCCGCCCATCGAGAAAGGTTCGAGTGGGAGGCACCGGCGAAGGTTTCGCGGCGAATGAGCTCGGCGAAACGGCGGGGGAGGAGGCCGCTTGGGCATGCTCAGCCGCCGGCAGTGGACGGCTGGTCTGCTTACGCCATGGGGAGCGGGTAACGCCAATGCCAGGTAGCAGTTAGTGGGTTACGGCCTGTGGCTGCGGAGCACTTGTCGCACTAGGGGCGGGGGGAGTGGCCGCGGCGGTTTGGCAGGCACGCCCCGCGGTGTGGCCGCGGTCGGCGAAGAGCACCAGGGAGGCGATGGGCGCGAAGATCCGCGGGTTGCCCACATAATCCCGCCAGTCGTGGCTGACCCGAATATCGGAACTGACATTCCAGACCACCAAGGGCTCGGTGTTCGAAGCAGGCGCGGGGCCAACTTTGCCCATGGCCGGGTTGCCGGCAAATTCTTCCAAGTGCCGATAGGCCAACAAGACCGGATCGTGCTGGTTGCGGAGCACCAGGATGCAGTCGGCCGCAGAGAGGGCGCTGCTGTTCAGGCCTTGCGGCGTAAACGAGTCGCAGTCGAGTGCGCCGGCCAGCAGCACCGCGCGAATGGAGCGGCCATTGGCGCCCGCCGAGCTTGCCACCGGGGGCAGGCCGGCCAGCGTGCCGCCGCCCAAAAAGTGCAGCGTGGATCCCGTGAGCCGCGAACCGTAGCTGAAGCCGAGCAATCCCACCGGCACCTCGGTCGGCAGCTTTTCAATGACCCGTGCCAATTTAAAGCCTTCGACATCGCTGCGCCGAGCCTTGCGGCGAGCGTCGATCCGGCAGGGACCCGTCTTGACGCTGGGCCAGGACCAAATGACGAAGCGAAATTTTGTGCAAGGTGGACTGGTTCGCCGCAACTCGCGGTAGATCTCGAGACCCATTCGCTGGGCTACGGCGGCAGAGATCTGGTATCCGTGAATCCACACGCAAAGCGGCACGCCATCTTGATTGGCGGAGACAAAGCCGGCTTCGTCGCCCGAGTTCCATTGGCCGCACTGCAACCGGCTGAACTGCGGTTGCGGATTTTGCGGCGTGGGATGCCGGGTGTCGATGAGCCAGATGTCGTCGCATGCCGCGGCAGGCGCGGACGGAGAATGTTCGAAATACGATTGCTCCGGCCCGGCCTCATCGCCAGCGGATCCCGGTTCCCAGCCTGGGGAAACGTGGGGGAGAAGGGGAAGCGCCGGCAATTCTTCGCCGGCGACGGGCACGAATTGCCCAACCTGGATGGCTGCCTTGGAGCTTTGCGTACCATGAGCGCGCGCCGCGGAATGGTCGCAAAAGCCGCTCAACCAAATCAGGCAGCCCAAGCCCATGGGAACGGCAATCCGAGCCACCCGGGAACGGTTGCAATCGCGGCGCAATTGGTGATTGGATGGATGGTCAGGCATGACGGATTCTAAAGCTCGGGGAGTGACAACTCCCCCCTCCCAGGAATGCGAGTCGGGAGGGGACGGCGGGGTAACGGTAGGCGTGGCTGTCAACCCTGCCTGGCGCCGACGAGTTCGGCCACGGAGGATAGAGCGGACACAATCCAACGCCTGTTGTTAAAGACTCCCAACTGTACCCTTTGTTCTGTGCGCGTGACGGAAAAAAACCTCGCACCATGTTGAAAAAAAACCACGGATTCATTTGCACATCGCAAGACGCGCTGTATGGTTTCATGGCTCCGAAACGAGCCAGCCAAATGCGGCCTGCCAACGGCCGGCGCCGATCCCGTGGAGACGGGATTTGCCGGCTTTTCGCGAGTTGCAAGATACCCCGCCTGAATATGGGCCACGTCCCTCCCGGCCCTCCCGCTTTTTCCGGAGTTCGAAGATGAAGAGGCTGATGATTCTGGCGGTCGTCGTGATCCTGACGACGACCAGCATCGGTTGCCGGCGATGCCGGTGGTGGAATCAGGGCGACGCCTGCGGCGTTCCCTGCGAGTCCTCATACTGCCCTTCCCAGTGCATGGCCGCCCCGTGCGATTCATGCTCTCAGGGTGGTGGCTACGGCGGCGTGCCAACCATGCCGCAGACTTATTTGCCTGGTCCGAACTAGAGACGAATGACAGGCGTATCCGCCCTATCCTGAAAGATACGCCTGTCAGCATGCAACCCTCCCGGTTTGATTTCTCGGGCGGAAGGCAGCGGATATCCTGAACCGCTGCCTTCCGCCCAGAATCAAATCACCTTTCCGTCAAATCCCGTTTGACAAGCGTCGCTACGAATTCCCTCCCTCTTCCCCCGGATGACGACGCCCACCACGTTTGCACGGCTCTTGTGTTCCTGGTCTGACCGTGCACGCGTCAAAGGTTTCGCCATGCGCCGGGGGGCGACGCATTCTGGGCTAGGTTGCGCGCGGTGACGTCACCGCCAGCTTCGCTGTAACTGTAAGCCCAGAAATCTCTTTTGACACGCAAGGCAGCGGTGGCTATTCTTCCCGCCCTGCAAGCGGTTGGGCCTGCTGCCCCTCCCTCGCTCGCCGGCTGCCGAAGAATTCACGACGAATCTCCGCCAGAACAGATTCCGCCGATAACCTCCCGTCGGAAAGGATTCCGACACGATCTTTTCGCCCCTGCGGGATGCAGGGCAAAGATTGCCCTACCCCCCCGACTGGCCGCTCAGTTCACGGATGCACGATGGCCGTCTCTCGAAGTGTCCTTGTTGTCGATCACTCCGACGAAACCCGCGAAGTGCTGCGATCGGTATTGCAGCGGCGGGGAATGAATATTCTGGAAGCCCGCCAGGCCAGCGATGGCTTGGACCTGGCCCGGCAGCACCAGCCCGACCTGATTGTGATGGACCTGGAGGTGGAAACCACGTCCGGGGAAGGACTTTCGCCCGAATTGCGAAGATCGACCGCAGGTGCGGCTCGGCCGGTGATCCTGCTGGGAACGGCTCGTCGTCAGGCGGCCAAACTGACCGGGGCGGAGTTCGTGTCTAAGCCCTACCACTACGGCGCTTTGATTCGTAGAATCGAAGAGTTGCTGGAAGATTCCCGCTAGCAGCCGTGGGCGCTGGGGAACGCCGTGGTGGACATTGAAAGCCGCCGCGATGGCTACCCAAGGCGCCGCGAAGAGTTGAGCGAATCACCGGATCGTGGTTCGCGCGGGACTTGTCGTTCCTTTCTGCCCAGCATGTGCGAAAGGCAGAACCTTGGCATCTTTCTTCGTTATCCGCGGCAACGACCAGGGCACCAAGTTCGAGATCAAGTCGGACCACCTGGAGGTCGGGCGTGAAGCTGGCAATGAAATCCAGTTTCACGATTCTGAAGTTTCGCGATCGCACGCCGAGCTGATCCGCGAAGGTCAGCGGTATTTCCTCCGCGACCTGGGCAGTTCCAACGGCACGTTCGTGAATGGAACGAGGATTACCCGGCACGAGTTGAGCAGCGGCGACCAGGTGCAGATGGGCAAAACGTTGGTGCTGTTTACGGCCGCCAGCGATCATTCCAGTACCCGCATGCTGGATAGCATCGACATTGTCAGTCGCGATCAACCCGGCGAGAACTCGCGGATCCTGCGATCGATGAGTCAGGCGGAAGGGAGCCAGTTGCTGGGCTTGGGCGGCGAGACTCAAGGTTCCGAAACCTCGTGGCTGGCGCGGGCCCGCAGCAACTTGCAGGTGATGTACCGCACGGCCCTGGCGGTGAGCCACACTCTCGATATCGATCAGCTGCTGCAACGCATTTTGCAGCTCATTTTTGATTGGGTGGAGGCCGACCGCGGTTGCATCATGCTGGTCCATCCGGATACCGGCAAGCTTCAACCCAAGGTGCATTTCAATCGCCGCGGCAAACCCAGCGGCGATAAGCTGATCATCAGCCAGACGATTCTCGATTATGTGATGCAGCACAATGAAGGGGTGCTGACCAGCAACGCCCAGGAAGACGAACGCTGGAACCCGGCGGCCAGTATTCTGCAGTTGGGAATTCGCGAAGCCCTGTGCGTGCCGATGCAAGCCCGCTACGACGTGGTGGGCGTGATTTATATCGATACGGCGGTGCCTCCGCAGCGGCTGGTGCAAAAGCCAACCGGGGGCGGGGGCAACAAATTCACCGACGAGCATCTGAAACTGCTGATCGCCGTGGCGCACCAGGCAGCCTTGGCGGTGGAAGATACACGATACTATTCCGCCATGGTTCAGGCCGAACGGTTGGCGGCCATTGGGCAAACCATCGCGTCGCTATCGCACCATATCAAGAATGTGCTGCAAGGCATCCGCGGAGCGAGCTTCCTCATTCAAGACGGTTTGCAGCGCCACGACGAAGCGGAGATTCGCCAAGGTTGGGAAATGATGGAGCGCAAGCAGCAGCTCATTTCCGAAATGGTGATGGACATGCTCACTTTCAGCAAGGAACGCGAGCCGGAAATGGCGCCGGCCGAAATGAACGAAGTTGTGGGCGACGTGGTCGAGTTGATGCAATCGAGGGCCGCGGAGAAGAAGGTGCAGCTGGGCTGGCTGCCCGATCTGGCCATGCCCACGCTCACGTTTGACTCCGATGGTATTCACCGCTCGGTGCTCAACGTGGTAACCAACGCCATTGATGCCTGCGAAGAGAGCCAGCCGCATGGGCTGGTGCGGGTATCGACCGAGTTTTTGCCCGACCAGAAGCTGGTTCGCGTGGTGGTTACCGATAACGGCACCGGCATCGATCCCGACGAAATCGACAATATCTTCTCGCTATTTGTCTCCACCAAGCACAGCCGCGGCACCGGCCTGGGGTTGTCGGTCAGCCAGAAAATCCTCAAAGAACACGGCGGCATCATCCGCGTGGAAAGCGAACTGGGCCGCGGCAGCACGTTCTTTTTGGAATTGCCCGCCGTGCTGCCAGAAGCGAACTCCGCGGGAGATAGCCGGGTAACGCAGAATAATATCGGCGGGCAGTAGGTCGGCGGTTGCTAACCGCGACCTGATGAGCGGGCAGATCGAGTCAATCCCGCGCCATCATGGGCCGTTGGACGTGGAAGCGAAACCCGTCGCGGATTGAAAGATTTCGCTGCGATGTCTGTTCGCGAAAGTGACTGTCGGCGTAGTGCAATTTCCGGTTTGAGGGCAATCTTGGCAAGATTTGCCCTACGGGGGTAGCTTCGCCGCGATCAGGGCCAGCAGTGGTTCCCATGTGCTTGGGTCGCGGAGCTTGGAACGGGCCACGACCAGGTAGCCTTTGGTTTTGACGGTGAACAACAGGGCTACGCGATGATTGACGCGATAGCCTTGGAAGTTGGCCCAGGTCAAAGTCTCCACGCCCTCGGGCCGCGAGATGGAAATGCCTTCGTCGACAAACACGGAATCGCTGGGGGCGAACCAGCCTTGCTGCCGGGCGGCGTATCGCCGCACGCGCACCACGGCCACCAAGACGGAAATCACGAACCAGCCGATCAGCAGGCCGGCGACAATCAGCATGGTGAGCGCGGCTCGAGGGGCGAGCTGCAGGGACCGCCAGCCCATATATCCCAGCATCCCCGGGAATGCCCCGGCGGCGATACTCCAGAATGCCAACTTCAGCCAGTAGAATCGGGTCGCCAGCCGCGAGGCCGAAAGGGCGTCGGCAATTTGCAGGCGGCCCGACAGAAAAATCGGCCGGTCGAGCAGCAAGTCGCCAGCTTCGGTGGTGGAGGCGGGAGATCGGTAGGGGTTTTCGCCGGGCTCGCTCACGGTCTTGTTATTTTCCTGAGGATGTGCTGTCGTCACGCGGGAGGAAAAGCGAAAGTTGCGCCCCCGTTCAAACCGAGAGGGCATTCGTTTACAATTCTACCCACGCCCAGGAGCCGTTGCCGAGCGGGTCGACCGCCCCCCGGCTTGGACTCGATCCGCCGATCCGACATGTTTCCTCCCACGTGGAGATTGCAGCGATGCCCATCAAGACTTGCCTGGCCTTAATGTTGCTGAGCGCCTTGGGCGCCTGTTTCGTGGTGACGCCGGTCGAGGCGGGCGAGAAGGATTCGGGCCAGGTTTCGGCAGCCATTGAGCAGGTGCTGGCCGTTGGTCCCCGGGGGGAGGGGAATCAGGCCGCGGCGGCTGCGTGGAAACAGCTTTCTCAAGCCCATGCCGCGGAACTTCCCGCCCTGCTTACTGCGCTCGATGACGCGAATCCGCTGGCGGCCAATTATTTGAGAGCGGCTATTGAGACCGTGGCCGCGAGGTCGATCGCACGAGATGGAAGCCTTCCCAGCGCTGAGCTCGAGAAATTTATTCTCGATACGAAGCGTGATCCGCGAGCGCGGCGGCTGGCGTTTGAGCTGCTGACGCGGGTGGACGACCAGGCGGCCGACCGCCTGATTCCCAAGTTGTTGCACGACCCGAGCGTTGAGTTTCGCCGCGACGCCGTGGTCCGACTGCTAAAAGAGGCCCAGGAGATTCCGGCCGACGATCAACCGGCCCTGACGGCGATTTATCAAAAGGCGTTTTCGGGCGCCCGCGACTTGGACCAGGTGGAAGAGCTGCAAAAGAAGCTCAAAGACCTGGGTGTGGAGGTCGATCTGGCCGCCCATTTTGGCATGGTGCAAAAATGGCGGTTGATCGGGCCGTTCGACAATACAGACAAGAAGGGCTTCGCCGTGGCCTACCCTCCGGAGAGCGAGATGGATTACAGCAAGACCTACCCCGGCAAGGTGGGCGAGGTGAAATGGGCCGAGCATGTGACCGCCGATCCGTACGGCATGGTGGATTTGAACACGGCCATCGCCAAGCACATGGGCGCCATCGGTTATGCGGCAACGGAGTTTATCAGCGACAAGGCCCAAGAGGTGGATATTCGCGTGGGCTCGATCTGCGCGGCCAAAGTTTGGCTGAACGGCGAGTTGCTAATGTCGCACGAGATTTACCACGCCGGAACGCAGATGGATCAATACATAGCGCGGGGTAAGCTCAAAGCGGGTAAAAACATCATCCTGGTGAAGTGCGCCCAGAACGAGCAGACCGAAAACTGGGCTCAGGATTGGCAGTTCAAGCTGCGGGTTTGCGATTCGGCTGGAACGGCCATTTTGTCGGAAGATAGGGAGTAGGGGCTAGGGAATGGGGGCTGGTAGTTGGAGGGGTAGGTTGCTGGTGGTGGCTCGCAGCGTTTTGATTTGCTTCTTTGAAGGTTAGGTTTGGCCATGCGAATGACTTTGCGAATGATTCCGGCCGTGTGCGGAGTGCTGGCGGTTTGCTGCTTTACGGGCGCGGATTGGTTGCAGTTTCGCGGCAGCGACAATCGTGGCGTAGGCGCCGGCGAGCAGCTGCCCATCGAGTGGAATCAAGACAAGAACATCGCCTGGAAGGCGCCCCTGCCGGGGACTTCGGCCAGCAGCCCGATTGTGGTTGATGGCCGCGTGATTGTGACCAATGCCAGCGGCTATAACCGCGATCGATTGCACGTGCTGTGTTTCGATGCGGACAGCGGCAAACAGCTTTGGGAACGCCAGTTTTGGGCGACAGGCCGCACGATGTGCCATCCCTCGAGTTCCGTGGCGGCGCCCTCGCCGGCGAGCGATGGCAAGCACATTTTTGCCTTCTTTTCCTCCAATGACCTGGCCTGCCTCGATCTGGACGGCAATTTAAAATGGTTTCGTGGACTAACCGTCGATCATCCCACGGCGGCCAACGATATTGGCATGGCCTCGAGCCCCGTGGTTGCCGACGACGCGGTGGTGGTGCAGGTGGAGAACCAGGGCGAATCGTTTGTGGCCGGGATCGATGTGGCCTCGGGTGAAACGCTGTGGAGCATCCCTCGGCAGCACGCCGCCAATTGGGCCTCGCCGGCCGTTGTCAAAGGCGACAACACCCGCGGCGATTTGGTCGTGGTGCAAGACAGCAAGAGCATCATGGCCCTGAAACCTCGCACGGGGGCGACGGAGTGGCAGTTTGAAGCGGAGTGTGCCGGCATCGCGTCGGCCATGGCCGCCGAAGGCAAAGTGTTTGTGCCGGCCCAAGAGGGGCTCATTGCCCTCGATGCCCGCCAAGGCTCGGCCGACCCCGTGTCGTGGAAGTCGAACAAGCTGATTCCCTCGTCGCCCAGCCCCGTGGTCGATGACGGCAAAGTGTACGTGCTCAAGCGCACGGTGCTGGCCTGCGGCAACTCCCAGACCGGCGATACCCTGTGGGAAATCCGCGTGAAGGGCCAGCGCTTTTGGGCCACGCCCGTGCTGGCGGGCGGTCATCTGTACGTCGCCAACGACTCCGGCGTGGTGCAAGTGGTCGATGTCCGCGGAGAAAAGGGTGAAGTCGTCGCCGAGAACGACCTGGGCGAAACCATTCTGGGAACGCCCGCCATCGCCGATAACGCCCTCTATGTGCAAACGGCCGGGCATTTGTGGAAGATCGCCGAGACGAAATAGCCGCCCCCCTCGATGACGGATGACTGCTGGTTGGTCGTTGATAACGAATTGCGCGAAAACCGCTGGCTTGAAATCGAATGACCGACGAAATTGCTATTACGCCTGTAGGTCGATGCGATGCCGTGATGCGTCCGCCCGGCTCCAAGAGCATTACCAATCGCGCGTTAATCTGCGCGGCATTGGCTGAAGGGGAGTCCACGCTGACAGGCGTACTCACCAGCGAAGACACCGAAGTAATGGTGACCTCGCTGGCCGCGCTAGGAATTCAGGTTGCTCCGGGCGAAGGCGATGCAACCTTGCGTGTGCGTGGTTCGGCCGGACAAATTCAAGTTGCCAAGCCCACGCCCCTGTTCATCGCCAACAGCGGCACAAGTATTCGCTTTCTCACTGCCATGGTGGCCACTGGGTACGGAGTTTTTCGTCTCGATGGCACACCCCGCATGCGGGAACGACCTATTGGCGACCTGCTGGCGGGGTTGCGGCAATTGGGGGCCACGGTGGATTGCGAAAACGCCGAGGGCTTTCCGCCGGTGGTGGTCACGGCCCACGGCCTCCCTGGCGGCCAGGCTCGCATTCGGGGCGATGTTTCCAGCCAGTTCCTGAGCGGTCTGCTCATGGCGGCCCCGAATGCCCAATCGCCGGTGCAGTTGCAGATTGAAGGCGAACTGGTCTCGCGGCCTTACGTCGACATGACGCTCAAGGTGATGAAATCGTTTGGGGTGACCGCCCAGCGGGAGGGAGCCAGGTACGAGGTTCGGCCCACGCGATACCAGAGCACGGTGTACGCCATCGAGCCCGATGCCTCGGCTGCCAGCTATTTTTTTGGAGCGGCTGCGATTACCGGCGGCCGGATGAAGGTGCTTGGGCTATCGCGGCAAAGTCTGCAAGGCGACGTGGCCTTTGTCGATGTGTTGGCGCAAATGGGCTGCCAGGTTGTGTACGCGAAAGATGGCATCGAAGTTACCGGCGGCGAGCTTCGCGCCGTGGATGTGGATATGAATGCCATCAGCGATACGGTGCAAACCTTGGCCGCCGTGGCCTTGTTTGCCAAGGGAACCACGCGCGTGCGCGGCGTGCCGCACATGCGTCACAAAGAAACGGATCGCCTCGCCGCGCTGGCGATCGAACTGCGAAAACTGGGGGCCGAAGTCGAAGAACTTTCCGAGGGTTTGAACATCACGCCGCGCGAACTTCGGCCGGCGGCGATCGACACCTATCTCGATCATCGCATGGCGATGAGCATGGCCCTGGTCGGCCTGCAATGCCCCGGCGTGGTGATTCGCGATCCGGGTTGTGTCGGCAAGACCTATCCGCACTTCTTTGCCGACCTGCATCGGGCAACCCGCGCCCCTCGGTGATCTGCTCCGCCGCCTGGAGTGCGTTGGCACGGAGATCCCCCCTTGGCCGGGGGCACTTCTTGCCGGCAAATCTAGCCGCTGCGGGGGGAGGGCAGTGGGGCAGTCGTTTTGCGCAAAGTTTTGATGCAATGGACAGGTTTGGCGGCTATTTTGAAGGGACTGTCGCCACGGGCGGCGGTATTGCACCGCTTTCTTCCCGCTAATGTTGGCTGCTTATCCAAGGCAGTCCGATTCAATCCACTGGAGACTCACCCCATGTTTCGCGCTCGTAATTTCGCAATGGCTTTCGCCGCGCTGGCCACTTTGGCGACCGCCGCGCAGGCTGAGGTATCGGTCACGTATTCCGACGTTCACCTATGCTGCGGCGCCTGCCAGCGAGATGTTGAGAAAGCCGTGGGCGAAGTGGCCGGGGCCAAGGTGAGCGTCGATCGCAACGCTGGCAGCGTCACCATCAGCGCCGCCGACGCCAAGACCGTGAAGGCCGCCGCCAAGAGCATGGCCGACGCCGGATACCATGGCGTGACCGACCAGGCCGATTACGCCCTGGCCGACGACAGCAACGCTGGGGCCGAAGCCGTGAAACGCATTGTGCTGAGTGGAACGCACAATTGCTGCGGCGGCTGCAAGGTGGCCATTGTCGATGCTTGCGAAGCCGTCAACGGCGTGCAGGCCGTGGTGATCAAGTCGAAGGATACGAGCTGCGTTGTCGAAGGCAACTTCATCCCTGCCGAGCTGGTCAAGTCGCTGAACGCGGCCGGGTTTCATGTGAAAGTTGCGAAATAGGCCCGCTCACTTCGGCTTGGATAACGTAATCGTCGAACTTGAATGGGCGGTCGATCTTAGGCCGCCCCGATGCTTAGGCCGCCCCGATGCTTAGGCCGCCTCGTGATCGGCGCCGTCATCGCGAACGTGAATCTCGCCGTCGTCGCTGACGTCTTCGAACCGCACCGATACCCGTTTGCTGACGCCCGACTCTTGCATGGTGACCCCATACAAGGTGGTGGCGCAGGTCATCGTTTTCTTCGAGTGCGTGATGACGATGAATTGGGTATCGATCGCGAATTCTTTTACCACTTCAATAAAGCGGCCGACGTTGGCTTCGTCGAGCGCGGCATCGACTTCGTCCAACATGCAAAATGGGCTCGGTCGGCTACGGAACAACGCCAACAGCAGCGCCACGCAGGTCATGGTTTTTTCGCCGCCGCTCAGCAGCGAAATGCTGCGTAGTTCTTTGCCGGGCGGGCGAGCGTTGATGTCCACGCCCGCGTCCAAGATGTCCACGCCCGCGTCGAGCACGAGGTCGGCCTGCCCGCCGCCGAACAGTTTGCGGTACAGCGTCTGAAAATGGCCTCGCACGATATCGAAGGTTTCGACAAATAGCCGTCGGCTGTCGGTGTTGATCCGTTGAATGATTTGTTCGAGCGAAGCCTTGGCGTCGGTGAGGTCGGTCCACTGTTCCGAGAGCCGGGCAAAGCGGGTTTCGAGGTCGTCCAACTCGGAGAGGGCTTCCATGTTCACGCTGCCCAGCGTTGCCAGGCGATGGCGAAGATCGGCAATTTCGCGATCGACCGAGTCGCGTTCATGAACCTCGTCCTCGCTGGTCGGCTGCTCAAGTTGCTCGATCTCAATGCCATAATCCTCGCGCAGCCTTTCGGCCAGCGTTTCACGGTTCAATCGGATCTCGCCCGCTTCCATGTCTCGCGCGTGAAAACCGCTTTCGGCTTTGCGCAGCTCTTGATTCAATCGCGCGAGTTGCTCGTTGGCGGCCGAGCGCTCACGGCGCAGGGCGTCGCGCTGGCTGGCCAGACTTTGCACTTCGCGATGCAGGCGTTCCTTGTCGAGGTAGAGCAGGGCCAGTAGGCTCTCGGCGCGCAAAATTGCCCGTTCGGACTGCAACGACCGGGCCGCGGCCGCGGAGAGCTCCGCCTGCAAGTCGCTCAAGGCCCGTTGGCGATCTTGTTGTTCTTGAGCGAATTGCGCGAGCCGGCGTTCCAGCGATCCCAGCCGCTCTTCGCACTTGGCGAGATCCACCTTGAACGTGGTGACGCGCTGCAAGGCTTCCTGGCGATGCTGATCCAGATCGATGATTTCGCGAGCGCTTTGGCCAATGGTGGCTTCCATGCGATCGAGCGCGGTTTCCGCCGAGCCGAGCCGGTCTCGGGCTGCCTGCAATTGCGTTTCCATGGCCTGAAAGCGTTCTTCCGCCGCGGCCAGTTCGGCATCGAACAGTTCGCGTTGCTGCGACAATTGGGCCAACCGCTGCTCCATTTCTTGAGCTTTTTGGCGGTGCTGGCCCAACTGTTCGGCCGCGGCGCTGTAGTCCTCGGACAGGCCGGTCGCGCGTCCCTCTTCTTCATTGATGCCCGCCGCCGTTTGCGCGGCCAAGATTTCGGCCCTGGAAATATCTCGTTCCAGGCTGCGCAGCAAATGATCGAGCTGCACCAACTCACTGCGCCGCGAGATGAGTCCCGTTTGCCGGTGCGCGGCGCCCAGCGATAGGGCGCCGTCGGCAGCCAGGTGCTCCCCGGAAAGCGTGATGAACGAAACCGGCGTGGGTTGGGCGGCGCCGCCGTAATACGGCGACAGCTTCAAGGCGTGTTCGAGTGTTTCCACCACCCACGTTCCACCAAGTAATTGCTCGGCCAGCGGACGGAAACGAGGCTCCGTTTCCACAAATCGATCGGCCCTGCCAATCACGCCCCTCTGGCCATCCAGATTGGAAAACACCGCGGGCGACGACTTGGGAACGGGGAGCAGCCCTACGCGGCCCGTCAGCTCCGCGGCCGACTGTTGCAAGTGCGCCAGCAGAGCCGGCTTGGGGTCCATGACCAACCAGCCCACGGTGTCGCCCAGGGCAATTTCAATGAGCGAGGCGGTTTGCACATGCACCTGGAACAACTCGGCGACGACGCCTAGCACGTACTTCAGCGGACCGGGCTTGCGGCTGCGGCTTTCGCGCAAAATTTCTTGGGTGGCGGCGTCGAGACCTTCGAGGCGTTGTTCCAATTCGCGCAACAAACTGGCTCGCTCGCGATAGCCTGTGCGCTGCTGACGTAGTTCGGCCAACTGTTCTTGCACGGTGGCAAGCTCGCGGCGGCGCTCCGATAACCGGCCTTGCGCCACGGCCAGCGAGTCGCGGCAGTTTTCTGCTTGCTCTCGAATTCGCAGTCCGATGGCCTTTTCGGCGGCCAGTTCATCTTCGAGCTGGGCCTGGCGTTGCTCGGCTTCAGCGATGCGGTTTTCGGCTCGCTGTCGGCTGGAAACCACCGCGCCCAGTTGGCCCTCGCAGGCGCTGATTTCTTTGCCGAGCGTGGAGCAGGCCCGCATCCGTTCCACATAGGTGGCGCGGCGTTCTTCGTTGGCTTCGCGCAGGGAGGTCAAGCGGACATTGATCTCCGCCAGCGCCGCCTCGCCCGCCGCCAGTTGATCCATCAGGGAACGGCGTTCTTGCTCGATCAATTCGGCCGCTTCCCGCGTTTCTCGCCACTGGGCGTGCACGTCGCCGGCGCGCGTGCTGGAGGCGGCCAATTGCCGCCGCTGCCGCGAGATCTGCTCCTCCAACTCTTTTACCCGGGCGCGTTCATGCTCGATCGCGCTTTCGTGGGCGGCAATGCGCTCGCGGTCTTGCGACGCCTGGATCTCGCGCTCGCGGGTGGCGCTTTCGGCGGAAACCAGTCGCTGTTCGTGTTCGGAATGCTGCGTTTCTAAATCGGAGATCGATTGTTGCAATGCCTGACGCCGGGCGCCCAGTTGCTCCAATTCGGTTTCCAATGCGAGCAGTTGCTCGGTCAGCTTCCGCCAATCGGTGAACCCGGCTTGCGTGCGCAGCGATTGCAACCGCTCGTTGTATTCGCGGTACTTGCGGGCTTTGCCGGCCTGGTTGCGCACGGCTTTGAGGCGGTTTTCCACCTCGTCCACAATGTCTTTCAAGCGAACCAGATTCTGGTCGACGCGCTCCAGGCGGCGCTGCGTTTCCACCTTTTTGGCGCGAAAGCGGGCGATGCCGGCCGCTTCTTCGAAGATGAGCCGCCGATCACGCGGCGAAGCCTGGAGCAGGCTATCGACTTTGCCTTGCTCGATGATGCTGTAGGCCCCGCCTCCGATGCCGGTGCCGGCCAGCAGATCGCGAATGTCGCGGAGGCGGCAGGCCTGGCGGTTGATGAGGTATTCGCCCTCGCCGCTGCGATAAACGCGGCGCGTGATATGAACCTCGTCGGCCTGAATGTCGAAGAACCGCTGGCGGTTGTCGAGCGTCAGCGTGACTTCGGCGGCATTTTGCCCACTGCGTCCGGCGGCGCCGTTGAAAATGACATCGGTCATTTCCTTGCCGCGCATGCTGCGAGGGCTTTGATCGCCCAGCACCCACTTTACGCCGTCGACCACATTGGACTTGCCCGAGCCATTTGGTCCCACCACCACGGTGACACCGCCGTCAAACTCAAACCGCGTCTTGTCGGCAAAGCTTTTGAAGCCGGCGAGTTCCAGCGACTTGAGCATTGGGGGCGGTCAGACTGTTTCGTTCGGGGTGCAAAGGCGGCGGGGCAGCCGCGAAAAAAGTGAGCCACGGCACGAATCCAGGGAGGAGAGAAAGCTCGCCCACCGCCTGCTCGCGCGAGCAGGCGACAAAACAGGGGGACATCGCTCGCCGGTGGCAAGTCTCGCCCCCCGTTCGCGGCGAGCCGTCTCATCGGTTGGTTCGCGATGAACGAGCCGCCCGCGGGAGCGCTGGCCGTTGCTTCCATCTCCGCTTATTCGTCGTCACTCATTTTACCAAAGATTGAGCCGAGGAAGCCCCGCTTTTTCTTGAGCTCAGGCGAGTCGTCTTTGTAGGACCGCGATTCGGAATCGCCGTTCTTCTTTTTAAGCGAAGGGAACAAATCGGGCAGCGGGTTGCTCACCACGATATCGGCGTCATCTTCGGTCGTCGATTCCTCGTCGTCGGAGCTTCCGCGGCGGATACTGCGGCCAGCCTGGGGCAGGGCGTCAATTTCCAGTCGGCAGATGCCGAGCGCCTTGTTGCGATTGGCTTGTTGCAGCATTTGAGCCACGTCGGGGTAGGTGGCTCCCAGTTCCACGCAGGCGCGAATCACGTCGTCGACACGCGGCGGCACCTGGCGTTTTTGGTCGGGCTGACCCACGGCAAATCGACTCACGGTGACCGGCCCACCGGCGGGCGCTTTAACCAGGATCTGCTTGCCGGCTTCCAGCAACAGGGGCGTTTGCAGCATGTGGTCGTGGCCGAACAGCACGATCTCGGGGCGGAAGTTGGCGGTCAGGTGAATCATCGCCGGACCGGTCGTATGCATGATGTGATAGCTGAATTCGTTATCTCTTCCCAGCATTTCGCCGCGAACCAGCGGATCGTTCTTGTTCATGGCCCACAGGGCTCGGAACGCACCGTAACGCGTTTCCGCGCTGGGCACATGCAGCAACTGCTGCAACTGGTCTCGGGCTTCGAAATCCGTCATTGCCGACAAGGCCGTTAGGGCAAACACTCGGAACGCCGGCTCGTTGCGGGCTGCCAGCCCCAGCGGCTTGGCGGCCTTATCCGAATCCTCGTGCGCTAGATAGGCCAGCGCTTCGGCCGAATAGAATTGCACCTCGAGATCGCGGGACTCCAAGCCTTTGAGCAGCACTGGCGCGGCCTCGGCGCCCACGGCTTCTAGCCGCAGCGCGGCCCTCGAGGCCGCCAATGGATCGAGCAACTGCCGCTCCAACATTTCCAGCCGGGTGATTCGATCCGTGGCCGATTCATTCAAGGGCGCCGATCGAATCACGCGCAGGTAACGGGGAATGTTGTGGCGATACTGCGGATGAACCCGCAGTTCGACGAACTCATCGTTCTTGGGCGTGGCGACGTTCTCTTTCGATCCGCCCTGGTAAGTGTGAAACCGGCGATTTACCGCCATGCCCACCTGGTAGCTATAACGCACCGCCTGATAGTTCGGGCGCATCAACAATCCCAACTGGTGATCGTGGGCGGTTTTGCCACCACCCAGCACTCGGCCGCGCGTGGCGCTGGAGCGGTCTTCCTGCCCCTCGGCCTCGGGATCCACCAGAATGGGGCCTTCGCCGATCGCGAGCAAGGTGCCTTCTTTAATATCGCCGTTGATCACGCGTTTTTCGGTGAGACGCACCTGCATCAGGTAACCACCGCGCAGGCTCTTGGTTTCGCTGCCATTGGGCACGCGAATTTCCAAGTCAAAGGGATCGCCCTTGAGGGCGCCGGCCTTGATGTTGCCTCGAACCAGCACCAGCGCGGTATCGGGCCGGGCCAGCATTTGCTTGACGTCTTTGATATTCCGCTTGCGCATGTCCTCTTCCATCATCGAGCGGAAGATCGTCGGCGCGGGGTCTTCGCCCGTGCCCGGCAACCCCACCACCAGCCCCACGCCTTCCACGGGTATGGCGCCGGGACCATAGGCCACGGCGACGTCGCCCACCAGGGTGGTGGAGTTCGAAAACTCGTCGTCATCGCCTTCGGGGCTCTGCGCTCGGCCATTCTTTAACAGCGGACTGCAGCCCGATAGCAGCAGCAACCCACAAATGGCCCAAGGGAAAATGGCATTCATGCCGACGTGGCTCCCACAAGTTGCACGCCCTCTCATGGCGCGGTTCGATGGAACCACCGGCACGGAACATCTCCGTGCCCGCCACTGAGGCAAGCAAACCTTTGCGAATCTAATGCAAGAAAGGTAGACAAGCGGGCGGGAGAATAGGAAGGCACTTGTGGGTCGTCAAGCCCAGTTCGTAGGCGTGCCGTGCCCGATATGAAGCTGAGGGGTTCGCCGATGGCAGCCTTGCCAACAGCTTGCTTGGCCCGTCAGGCGCCAGTGCCCCCAGGGCGAGGAGAAACACTCTCCTCTTGCTTGACGATCTGCCCTGGCCACGCGCCACACTTCTTGCGAAACCGCCCGATTGCCCACCCCAACAGGCCAAGCGCCGCTAGCACCGGGGGCGCACGCACCAGATTCATGCGGTCTACTATTGACGGTTGCGCCGCCAATGACCCGAAGGCGACCACCGGGAGCCTGGATTCGTAGGCTATTAGCTCGCGGCGGAGGACGTTGGGAGCGCAGCGCTCAATAATTGGAGCAAAGTCGGCGCGACTCACTCGGACAGGATATGCTGAGAGCGTGTCCCCCCCCGGTATGAAACCGGACAGTCGCAAGAGCTGGGATTGGTTTCCGACTCCAGGCTGCCGGAAACGATCGATCGCCCCGTACCAGGAGATCTGCCGTGTCTCGTATTCTAACTTGCGCAACGGTGCTCTTGATTCTGACGTACAGCGGCTTAGTGGCTCAGTCACCCCAAAATGGCGAACGCGCCGAGGCCGTGTCCGCGGCGAAACAGCCCACCTCGCGCACTTACAAGCTGCGTATTTCGTTTGCGCGCGACTCGTTGAAAAATGCGTTGGAGTTGATCTCCGCTAAGATTGGCGTACCCATCGAAATTGAGCGTCACGATCTGATGCTGGAGGGTATAACCCAAAATCAGGCATTCGGCTTCGATGACTCGACTTTGACCGTGGACGAACTCATTCGAAAGTATCTGCTGAAGTGCAATCCTGACGATAAGTTGGCGTATGTCGCGCGGACGGATCGCCAAGGGATCGCTACGGTTCACATCGTCTCCCGCAAAGGCGCCGCGAACCGCGGCGAGGCGTTGTTTCCGGAGTTCACGCTGGCGCTGCCCGAGAAGATGCCAGAAATTGTCAAGGATGCTGGTCCGTGGTCCTCTGACATTCGAGCGACCACCGTTGAAAGCGAAGTGGGCCAGCAAATCAGGGCTTTAGGCAAAGCCCTAACCGCCGCCGCGCCCGAGCAAGCAACGCACGCGGCCGTGGTGCAACTCGCCGTGTTGTTCCGCGTGATTGACGAATACGATGCCAAAGTGCGCTGGAAGAGCGAGGCCGGGGGGGTTTGGAAAGACTTGGGCAGCAACCTGCCACCCCGCTCCGCCTGGAGCGACCGCCAAAGGCAACAAGCGGTGGCCCTGCATGATGACCTGCAAAAACTTTTGACGAACGACAAGTGGCCACGCGCCGCGGCTGCTCCGGCCCAAATCACCTGGCAGCAAATGGCGCCGCGTGCAGAACTCATGCGGCGGATCGAGCCTGCCTTGAAGGAACATCTGGCAATCTACACCGGCCAGGAGAAGGACCCGGTTGCTGCCCGCGAGGACCTTCAGCACCAGGCAGAAATCATTGCCGTGCTGGCCCGAGCGATTCAAGCCAACAGCTATGAGTACGCCGACGAACAGGAATACGCGGACTACGCGAAGACGCTGGAGCAGCAGGCCAAGGCAATCGCCGCCGCGGCAGCCGGCAACCAAGACGCCGCCACATTAGGGCAGGAAATCAAGCTGCTGCGCAAAACTTGCAGCGATTGCCACGCCAATTTTCGCAGCTGAGTCGATGCGCGAGGGCGGATCGAGCGGTAATAGCTGAGTGAAGGCATGACTGTCCATATTGACATCGATCAAGTCATGGATTGGATTCCTGCCGGATGAGAGTCGTCACTCCTCTCGACGATCCGCCGCCTTGCCCAGTAGTGCGTAACGGGCGAAATCGATCAAGCCGGAAAAGCGAAACGTGGGGTCGACGTATCGTTCAATCACGTAGAAGGCGAAGTAGTAGGATCGACAAAAGGCCCAGATTGCCAGCGCGAGCAACAGACCGGTAAGAATCTCCGGATTTCGAACGATAAGAATTGCTGACGCCAGCAGCCCCAGCGTTAGAAACAGAAATCCCTTGAGCCAAATTGCCTTTGGATTGGTGAGGTTCGCCATGTCAAGAGCCGGTCTTAGGATTACTTGGGGCAATCGAGCCAGTAGCGGTTCACCTTGCGTGATCGCCGCGGTATCATTGTACCTGCCATGCTTGTCGCGAAGGTTCTACCACGTAGCGAGCTCGCCGTCGCTTGGCCGTGGCTCCGCATTCATTCAGCGTAACCATACGGAGGGAACTAGAAATGGGCGCCATTGCAGAGGCATTCGTGGCCTATGCACAGCCGCTGCTCGATCAGACGGATGGATCTGAAGGGCAGTTGAACAAGGCATTCACGATTAGCCAGCTATGCTATAACCTCGCCCTGATGCCGGAAGAGCACCGGGATCAGACTCTGGACGAGATGAGACCAAGTCTTCAGATGGACGACGCGGAATTCGATGACTTTAGGCGTTCCATCGTCCTTCCCATGATCCGACGACACCAAGAGATGTTCCCACAGCTGCATCAGCGCCGTTCGAAGAACACTCCGCTAAGCGGCCCTGCATTGGGGGGCCGCGGGAGAACGGCGGCGTCTGGCGAAGTGTACCCCGGAACCGATCGCTACGCGCCATGTCCCTGTAATAGCGGTCGAAAGTACAAGTTCTGCTGCGGTAATAAGAGCCGTTGATGGTCGTTCGCGGAGTGGAGTCTGGCCACCTTGGACTTCCGTTTGCGTAGCTAAGGTAGGGCCGGCCGAGTAAGCAGACACGTGTGGCACTGCTTGCGGTCGAATGCGGTTTCCCTTGCAGAGCACGTTCGCCACGACCGCAAGCAGTCAAGTAGTCAAGGGTGGTTGTTCATCAACCACCTTCGGGGTTGATCGCCGAACCGTCCAGCAATTGCGGATCGATTCCGACGCTGGCGGTATTGGGCTGGACTTCGAGGGCTCGTTCTTGGTAGCCGATGGGTATGGCATTCGACCTTGGGGGTGGTTGGCGAGCAACCACTCTACCTTCTGTTATGTGCCTTTTGGCGACGCGACGATGGCACGCAACGTTACAATATACGCAATGAATGAGACTACGGTTAACGGAAAGCCTAACACATTGGGCATGATCGTGAATCCGTCCTCGCCACCGAGAAGAAGCCAGGCGAAGATCCCCAGCGAATCGTCATGATGGAACCCCCAGATTGGTTCAACCCAAAGCAAATGACCACCCAAGAGGGCAAATGCGACAACAACGAGGTGTCTGACCGGGTGGTTGCGCTGAAGTGCTGTCGTGGACCGAGGTTATTCATGCCCGACATACTGAGTCAGCATAATCACGTTGCCTTCGGGATCGGCAATCGAAGCAAAATGCTCAAGCCCGCAAGCAGTGCTGGTTCGCAATCGAGATTCCGCTCACAATGGCCCCCACGATGCCCACAAAGCCTTGGTCGGTTCCGCAAATAAACAAATTCGGCAGGTGCGTGGTGCCGTGGAAGTGTTTTTGTGGAGAGCCGTAGACGGCGCCGTTTTGGTGGCCGGTGAATTTGCGGATGGTGGTGGGCGTGAACATATCGGTGCCCACGATATGGTGGCGATAGTCAGGCACGAACTTCACCGCCGCTTCGTTCACGCGGTCGTACCATAACTGTTTGGCCGCGCGGTAGTCGGGCTCAGGCAGCGCGTTCCAACGGTCGAAGTTGGCGATCGCCGTGACGCGGATCAAGCCTTCGGCCAGCGGTTCGTCATACGCAAAATTATTGGGCGAGCAGATCACGCCGCAACGTGTGTCCACTAAGTCCTGACACTTTTCCCAGTGGAATTGAGGGCTGTCATTGAAGAACACAATCGTGCGGTCGTTGCCGATCCGGCGGGGTTCAACATCCAGGGCCGAAATGGCTTCCACAAAACTCAACTGCCCTGGAGGTCCCTGGGTCTCCTGGCTGACGTCTTCGCACATTCGCATGGTTTCGAGCCAGCCGGCGCTGGAGAGGATTCGCCGGGCTTTTAGCTCGGTGCCGTCGTCGAGAATGACCGCCTGCACTTGGCCCTCGTGCACGGCCAACCGTTGTACGCCGGCTCGCAACCGTAGTTCGCCCCCCAGGGCTTTGAACCGCCGGGTAAGCAATTTGAGAATCGGCCGCACGCCTGCCCAGGGCCGCGCCAAGCCTTCCAAGAAAATACTGCGAAACATGATGCAGAACTGGCCCCAGTCCATATCGTGCTCGCGAGCGTTGCCGTAGAACATGAGCGGGCAAAACAGCATTTCGATCAGCAGGGGGTCGCGAAGGCGCCGGCCGACGAATTCGCGGGCCGATATGGTCGCATGCTCGGGCCTCAGGTCGTCGTAATCGGTGAGCGATTTGAGCAGGTGGCGAAAGCCGTCGCGCTCGGCGGGAAACTTGCGGGCCACTTCGTCGCACAACAGGTCCGAATCGTTGGTAAAATTGAGCCGCACGCCAGGAAAGGCAATGGTGGAGCCCAATTGGGGTTTCAGTTGCAAATCGTCCCACGAGAACCGCAGTTGCCGCAGCAACCGCGCCAGCGGCCCGCGACGGCTCCCTTTAGGGGTGAAGTTGGTCACGGCGTGCAGGCCAACATCGTAATTGCGGCCATCTTGGCGGTAGAAGGAGTTCAGGCCGCCGATGGTGGTGTGCCGCTCGAGGATACATACTTTTTGATCGTAGTAAGCCAGCCGGATGCCCGCGGCCAGGCCCGACATTCCAGCCCCGATAATAATGGTGTCGTACATGTGCAACTGGCGGAAGTTCAGCAGTAAGCGAGGAAAGCAGGTTGAGCCCCCCGCGGCAAGCGGGGCTCACCCCGTTAAATTAGCAGAGAACCAGGGGATGGCGTAAGCGGCTAAGCTTTCGCCGGCGGCCGGTTGTTGCTGCTAGCAAGCACGGTCGTTCAAGCGTTTTTTGGGAGGGTACGAGTGGCTGCCGCGGAGAATCGTTCACAAAGCCCCATCCGGTTTGGCATCCTGGGGGCAGCCCGAATTGCCGACAAGCTGGCTCCAGCCATCCGCCAGGCGGCGGGCGCCGAGCTGGTTGCGGTAGCCAGCCGCAGCAAGGAGAAAGCCGCGGCCAAAGCCCAGGAATGGGGCGCCGAGACCAGCTACGGAAGCTACGAAGCCCTGCTGGCCGACGAATCGATCGATGCGGTGTACATTCCCCTGCCGCCTTCGCTGCATTTGCCCTGGACCCGCGCCGCGGCGGCGGCTGGCAAGCACGTGCTCTGCGAAAAACCGCTCGCCGCCACGCTGGCCGAAGCCGAAGAAATGGCCGCCGTTT
This sequence comes from uncultured Pirellulales bacterium, assembly GCA_964445985.1. Classification (GTDB taxonomy): domain Bacteria; phylum Planctomycetota; class Planctomycetia; order Pirellulales; family S012-138; genus CAYUMU01. Next base: position 90,908 of record CAYUMU010000013.1, read on the forward strand.
GCCGCGAGGCCGGCGTGCAACTGCTCGACGGCACCATGTGGGTACATCATCCCCGCTCGGCCGAAATGCGGCTTTTTCTGCAAGACGGCAGCCTGGGCAATCTCCGCCGCGTTACGTCCACCTTCACGTTTAACGGCGCGGAAATGCTGCCGGAGAACGACTTTCGCTGGCGGCGGGAATTCGGCGGCGGTTCTCTGCTCGACCTGGGGTGGTACTGCGTAAGAGCTTCGTTGTGGGCTTTCGGCGGGCTGCCGCTCCGCGTTACGGCTCAAGCTGCTTGGCAAAACGAGGTCGATGTCGATTTCTCGGGTTGGATGTGGTTCGCCGGGGATCGCGTGGCCTCGTTCGATTGCGGCTTTCGCACCGTGCGGCGAAAGTGGTTCGAGATCGCGGGCGATCAGGCATCGCTGGTTTGCGACGATTTCACTCGCCCTTGGGATGAAGAACAGGCCCGGTTTTGGATTCATGGCCCCAACGGTAAGCTTTCCACGCACACTTCGCCGGTAGCTTCGCAAGAAGTCTGCATGATCGAGAATTTTTGCCGGACCCTGGCGGCCAACAAAATTCGCGAAGATTGGGCCGCGGACGCCGTGGCTACCCAAGCGGTATGCGCGGCGCTCGATCAGGCCGCCCGAGCGGGCACGGTGGTGGAACTGCCCGCCGGATCCCACAACAGAACCTGACCATGATGTATCGCCTTTTTACATCTCAGTTGCCTTGGTTGGTTGCCGCGCTGGTGGCCGGCGTCGCCATCGGTGCCCTCAGCGTTCTCGTGCAAGAGTATTTTGCCCCGCTCGGAGTGTTTCCTGTCCTGCAAGGTTTGCTGCTCGGCGGTCTGCTGGTGGCGGCGCTTCGCGCGTGCCAAATGGGAAAGCGCTGGCTCGCCTTGACCGGTGTGGTCCTTGCCACCGGTTCCCTGTTTGCCGCCCTGTTTGTGGGGAGTTATTGGCGCTTTAATCGGAATTTCGACCAGCGCGTTCCCAGTAAGGCAGAGTTGCTGGGTCTTTCCGAATTGCAAAAGCCGGCCAGCTTTGGCGAATATCTGGCGCGACAGGCCGAGCAGGGCCGGCCGTTGCCGGGGGGAATTGTTGCCGAAGGCGGCTGGGCTTGGATGACCTGGGTTGCCGATTGGCTGATCGCCACGCTCACCGCGGGCGGCATCGTATGGCTGGCCTTCCACCGGCCGTACTGCCACCGCTGCCATCAATGGTTTCGGCCCGTGGGCGAAGGCTGGCTTTCCGCGACCGCCGCGCGCCGCGCCTGCAAAATTGTGCAACAAGAACCCCCGCTGAAAGCATCCGCCGAGTATTGGCTCTGGTCATGCCCCACCGCGGGGCACGGCAGCACGCTCGACCTGGACTACCGACGCGAGCGAAAGGAACCAGGCAAACGCCGCGTTCAACAACGTTTGGCCTTCGATGACGATGCCGCGGCCCAGTTGCAGGCCGTGCTGCGTCACGATCGAAAGTCCGACGATTTCCCCGCGGATTGAACAGCCCCGGAAAGGATGAAACTTGAAAGCGTTGGTCACCGGTATCTCCGGCTTTCTTGGCAGCCACCTGTGCGAGCATCTGCTGGCCTGCGGTGACGAGGTGTTGGGCGTCGCGCGGGCTGAAGGAACCAGAAATCCCGCTCACGTAAATGCTCAGCGTGTTGAAACCGTGGCTTGGAATCTCGCGGTCGACGACCGACCGAGCGCGGCCGCGGAACGGAGAATTTGCGAGTTCGCGCCCGAGGTTGTGTTTCACCTGGCCGCGATCAGCGTGCCACGCCATTGCGGAACGAGTGCCCAGCCCAACGCCGCGTCTTGGAATACCAATGTGCGCGGAACCGAGCGAGTGTTGGCGTTGATGCGGCGATTGTCGCAGCCTAAGCGATTGATCTTTGCCAGCAGCGGCGTTGTGTATGCTCGTCCGCAAACCAGTTTCCTGCTGGCAGAAACGGCTGCCTTGCAAGCCCACAATGCCTACGCCGCCACCAAGATCGCGGCCGAACAAGCGGTGCGCGCGGCCGTGGTGGCAGGCGAGGTTGATGCCGTGATCGTCCGTTCGTTTCAACATGCTGGCCCCCGGCAAAGCGGCGAGCTCATGATGGCCGAATGGGCACGGCAGTTCGCCGACCCTGCATGCCAGAAGGTGCTGGTGCATAGCTGCGACGTGCTGGTCGATGTTTCCGATGTGCGCGATGCCTGCCGCGGCTACCGGCTACTGGCCCTGCGGGGAGTTTCCGGCGAAACCTACAACCTGGGTTCCGGCGCCCAACAGCGCACGGGTGACATGTTGGCGAGCATGGCGGCCATGGCTCTCCGGCCCAAGGCCATCGTCGAAAGCCACCCCGGCCTACGACGCGGCCCGATTGCCGAGCTACGCAAGCTGCAGAGTGTGATCGACTGGTATCCCAGAATCCCAATCACCCAAACTTTGGCAGACACGCTCGCTTGGTGGCAGGCCCGCGCGGCGGACGGATCGCTGGCATGAAAAGGTTGCGTCGTTGCGAGGCGGCCGTTTATTCTCGAAACATCGACAGCCATCCTCCCGACTTCGCATCCGGTTCTCACACTCCACGAGGATTTCCCCCTCCCCGTGCGGAACCCTCTTCGTAACGATTCTCTGTTTGTCGGTCGACGTAACCCATCAAACCTA